>JBGAGM010000011.1:0-57295 GCA_044226725.1 Ferruginibacter sp.
GCAGGGTTGCAGCAAGCTTTCGGGAGCACCGGAAAGTCTGCTGCAGGGGTGCGGCAAGGTTTCCGGAACACCGGAAAAGCCGTTGCAGGGGTGCGACAAGCTTTCCGGAACACCGGAAAGTCTGTTGCAGGGCTGCGGCATGGTTTCGGGAAGATTTGAAAGCTGTTGCTGTCTGCAAGGGCATTTTTACCCGGTTTTAGCCCCTTTTCCGGCGGAAAAAGGGGGGAAATGGTCATTTTTTGACACAAACCGGGCCTTTTCAACGGTGGCAAACGTGCCAGGCAGGGCAGTCTTTTCATGTAAAGGGTATTAATGACGGATTACAGGGTCAAAAATAGATATATGATCCGGGGGAGGGGATAAACAAAGTTCTACCGAGGCATGAAATATTTCTATTGGGGGGTAGAAATGGGGGATCTCTTGACATACAGCCGCCCGGCAGGCCAGGTAAGCAATAAATATTCAAATTGTGAATTGAATAAAACGGAGTGGAAGTTTTTTACTCATTTGGCGGATTAATGTTTTGTAGCCTGCTGGTTTGCTTTCATTAATAGTGTGCCGTGTTTTTGTTGATTGCCGGGCTACAGGTCCAACTGCATAAAAGTTAACAACAGCAGGAGAGCAGTTGCCAGATTTTACCAGATCCATTGATGATCTGCAGTAAAAGAGAAAGAGTGAAATTTAATTTGTGCATTTACGAATCCGGCAATACAAAAATGCGAATACTATATTGATGATAATCAGGCTTTTGATTTTTGAAGTTGGGGGAAAAGGTTCGTATATTTAAGTGTTGCCTGCAACTTTATGGAGCATCCATTTAACGACATAGTAACATGACAGATGAAAGACTTTGTATCCGCATTCAACCATCTTGCAAATCTTAACCAGGAAGCTACTGAGGACTTACAGGACTGCTTGTCAGAAAAATCTTTAAATAAAGGAGAGCTTCTGCTTAAGAACGGACAGGTGTGCAAAAACCTGTACTTTATTGATGAGGGGCTCACAAAGATTTTTTTTGCCAAAGAGGACAAAGAATTCATTATGCGGTTCTTCCCTGAACATACACTTTTTTCAGTGCTGAATAGTTTTGAAACACAGACTCCCTCTCAATACGAAATAATGGCGCTTGAAAACACCACAGTAACTTATCTGTTTAAAACTGATTTGGAAACATTATGCAAAAAGCACCACAGCATTGAGACTGCATACAGAAAACTTTTATCCATCGCTACCATCAATATGATGAAACGCATTAGTGAGATGTTGGAAGAAAATGCTACTGAACGGTATAATCATTTCCTCAAAGACAATGGCCATCTTCTGCAACGCATCAGTCTTGGCGATTTAGCAAATTATCTTGGTATCACACAGGTTTCTTTAAGCAGGATAAGGGCCAACAAATGAGTTTTTATCATTTGTAAAAAATAGTTCTTTCATTTCGTAATAGGTTTGCAGTAAAATAATTTATCTTTTAAAAATAATTTAATTATGCTGGAAATAAGACCTGTGTGTGAACACTGCGGAAAGAACCTCCCGGCTGACAGCACCGAAGCATTGATATGCTCGTATGAATGTACATTTTGCAAAGACTGTGTAAATACCGTATTAAATAATGTTTGTCCCAATTGCGGGGGCGGGCTTGAACAAAGACCTGTGAGGCCACAGGAGATGCTATTAAAAAACCCGCCTGTTAAGTTAAAAATCCACAATCCTGTAAAAACTGAACAGTTTGAGCCGCTATTAACCAGGTATAAGGACATATTACCTGAAAAGCGATAGGCGATAATGTAACCGCTAATTCCTGTTGCTATAAATATTAAACCACTTTCAAAAAAGAAAGTGGTTTTTGTTTTTTAATGAACAAAGTTTCCCCGGGCATTGCTTTTTATCATTTGTAAAAAACTAAATGATAAGCTTAAAACATTTTTGCATAAACAAAATAATTTTAAAATGAAAAGTTTAACAATCATTCAAAAAGCAAGCCTGGTAATAGCTATTGCCATTTGCATCATTGCGCCAACATTCGGTTATCTCAAGATTGGACTGGCGCCTGTTATTATTGTTGGCGGTTCTGCCATCATTGGATTTTTCTTCTGGTATTTCACTTATTTGAAAAAACCGACTAACCCGAAAATCATTCTGCCTATTTTCATTCTCGCTGTCGCAGGCCTGCAGATTCACATGGTGGAAGAATACTTTACAAGTTTTGGCCCGGCTATCTCAAGAATATTTAATGTGCCGTGGACAGAAGAAAGATTTTTGCTGGTATTCATGATGGTTCTGCCAATTATTTATACGCTTACTACGTTGGGTCTTTATTACCGTGTTCCGTTAGCAGGCTTTGTTGCCTGGTTTATTTTTATCGGGCCTGGTGTTGCAGAGTTTACCCATTTTATTTTCCCGCTAATTGAACCGCATTTTGAGCCGGGCAACATCAACAGTATATCAGAAACCATCAATGGGGCTTTGGTAGAAAACATGCCCAACTATTATCACAAAACTACCGGCACTTATTATTTCTCTGGCATGTGGACAGCAGTATTACCAATGATACCCGGCATCTATGCGATTTACCGTCTTACAAAAGAAGCCCGGAAGTCAAGAAAACTAATGTTATCAGGCAATGAATAAGCAAACCGCAAAACTGTATTTATCATTCGCCGCAGCATTTCTTGTAATGCATTATACAGGCAAAGCACTAATGAATCTGCCTTATATTTTTAATGCAGTAGTTGTGTTTGTTGCTGTATTGGTTACAGTCCTTTTACTTAACAAATTGGTTCATAGTAAAAGTATAAATACATCAATCAGTGATATTGGTTTTGGAAAAACAAATTTGTCAGGGCTTGCTCCTGGCATTTTTGTTTCAGCAGCATTGCTTTGTAGTTACCCTCTGCTTGGCTACCTATTAAATGCAAGTATAACATTAGCTGATAGCTGGCAATGGAATACTATTGGGTTGATGTTTACGGCCGGCGTGGCTGAAGAAATTTTATTCAGAGGTTATTTGTTCGGCGGTTTAAGAAGAAACATGAATTTCCGTAAAGCCGCTTTTATATCCACAATATGCTTTGCACTTGCACATATTGTTATGTTTACCTACATGGATTGCCCGGTTGCATTGCTTTCAACACTACTTGCTGTTGCCACTTCTATACCGCTGGCATTTCTTTTTGAAAAAGGAAATAATACAGTCTGGAGCCCGGCTATTGTGCATACAGCAATAAGAACTGTCGGATTGGTCGTAACAACAGATGAAAAGCATTTCATGCAGTTCTCTATGTTATGGATATCTACATGTATGATTCTGCCTTACATCGTTCTCCTTTTTTACAAAAAGTTTAGGGCAATTTGGACAAAGCGGCCTTGAACAATACCTAAATTGTTTTTTATCATTTGAAAAAAAAATTATCCGGCTCAATATTCAGCTTTGTATTTACAAAAAAGTATTAATCAAAAAAATCACAAAAAATGAAAAAGTATTTTCTATCTGTATTAATGCTGGCTACAGTATTTGCCAATGCACAAACAAGAGAAAACAAATCCAAATTTTCAATCGGCACAGAAGCAGATGTATTGCCCTACATAACCAGCGGTTACTATGTTTCTGTATGGGCATCTAAAAACCATTTCCGCTACAGGGCGGTTATTACAAATGTAACCACACCTGAGTTTATGCTCAAAGATGGTTTCATCAATAATAAAATGATGGTGTATGCCGCATTGGTTGACTATTTTTTTAAACCCACACCTGAAAAATGGTGGATTGGTTCAGGCTTTGAATATTGGGATGCAGAAATACAAACTTCTCAAAAACTTTCCACGGTAAAATACAACAACACCATGTTCACAATTGGCGGCGGATATGTATGGAAATTTTATAGAAATTTCTACCTGAACCCCTGGGCGGCAGCACATATAAGAATTGCCGGCGATAAAAGTGTAATGGTGGATGGAAAAAAGTTTGAACCTTCGCTATTAATTCCTGAAGCTTCTTTAAAAATCGGATGGTATTTTAACACAAAAAAATAAAACCATGAACAGAAGAAAATTTTTAGGACTAGCCGGAACTTCTGTTATTATGCTGGCGGGTACTGCTTACTTGTTGAGCGATAAGCAACATTTTGTAAGAGCCGATATAAAAGATGACAACAAAAATAAACTCCTTCTAAAACCTGACGAAAAAGAGATACTTTACCTGGCATCATTAGCGCCAAGCGGACACAATACGCAACCCTGGATTGTAAAATATGTAGAACCATATCATTGGATAATTTCTAACGATAAAACAAAATGGCTTCCTGCTGTTGACCCCACTCAAAGGGAAACCATTTTGTCCATTGGTGCATTTATTCAAAATCTTGAATATGCTGCCAACAACCTTGGTTATGACTGTGTATTCAACCTAATTGCACTTAGTAACCAGGATGAGGATATAATGGAGGTAAAGCTTAACAAAGCAAGCAACATGGGTTCATTTGATACAAAGACGATAAAACTAAGAAGAACAGTAAGGTCAGGTTATCTGAAAGAATCTTTAACGAAAAAGCATGTTGACTTTCTTACTGGTAATGACAAAGATTATTTTCAATTTATCTCAAACAGTTCAAAAGAATATAACTGGCTTAATGAACAAACCATTGAAGCAAACCGGCAGCAGACATACAGAGATGACGCACAATCTGAACTGGCAGACTGGATGAGACTATCAAGCAAAGAAGCAAAAAAATACTGTGATGGATTGACAACTGCCAGCATGGAAATAAATGGAATGCCCGGCTGGGTAGTCCGCAATTTCTATTCAAAGAAAACTGTAATGGTAAAGAAATTCAGGGAACAGGGGTTAGATAAAGTAAAAGAACAGGTTGGCAGTTCAGGAGGCTGGCTGCTTATTACAAGTAAAGATAATTCCACAGAAACATTGATTGAGACCGGTAAACGGTTGCAGCGGATGCTTTTAAAAACAAGAGAGAAAGGCATAGCCATTCATCCCATGACTCAAATACTTGAAGAAGCTGTGTTCAGAAACGAGTTATACAAATCAGTTGGAATTTCTGGTACGGTTCAATTTATTCTACGAACAGGCTACATTAAAGATTATCCTAACCCCGTTTCATTAAGGAGACCAGTAGAAAGGTTTGTAAAGTTGAATCAATAGCTCATTCACTGTATTAATTCAAAATAAGATATGTTGACCTCAACAAAATATTATCTCAACTGAAATAAATTACTTATAGCTAAGATAAATTCTATTAAGTCAACATCTGTTCATGTTCCGGATAATGAGGTTGATGCCCTTAAATTCAGACTAAAACAAACAAGATTGCCTCCCCCAATTGAAAGTTCCATTTGGGCTGATGGCACAGATAATAACTATTTTTCGCCATGGCCGGTGTTCCCCCTTTCATTCGCAAGCCAGCCCACAAACCCGTTAGCGCCGTGGCGAAAGGTTTGCCGCAAGCCTAGCGGACGGAATAACAATCATCAGTTGTACTACTATCAGCTTATATTTGGCTTGACCGAATTCTACCTGCCTGCCGGCAGGCAGGTTTGGCTTTTAGTTGTTAACTTCAGTTTTTCAATCGGCTTCCTGCGGGGTCCTGCGGACAGTTGCCGGGCAGACACAGCAACAATGCCAGCCCTGCGGCAAGCCTCGAACGTTGCCAGTTATTTGTACAGACCCTAAAAATTCAAAATGAACTACGATTTTTACGCTGCACCAGAAGACATAAAAAGTATTTTCGAGTTCATATTTTCTGAGTTGAATTTAGAAGCATACTTATCCTATTCAGATTATGGGGAACAAATCAAATCATACAATTCGACTGAAAAACTTTTTAATGACTTTACGTTTACTGATACAACTGACATGTCTATTGACTTTCAATTATGGACACCGACATTCGAAGGTGATTTAGTAATTAGAAAAATTGACCTTGACCCAAAACGATGTAAAGGACATACTTTTCGTTATACAGCAGAAGGTTGGGGTTTAATCCAGTTTTATTGTGGGACTTTGAGAGAGAATAAGCTAAACTTTTCTCATTTAGGACACCAATCTAGTAAAAGAGCCACTTTATGGCAAGACACAAGTCGAAACTTAGGCAGAGTTGACAAATGGAATTGGAATGTAGTAGAAACAACTGGACGAAAATTGAAATATTACATTCAGAAAAAATTGGGGGTAAAAAGAATTGAGAATTATGACACATTACAAAATGCCTTGCAATTTATTGACACCAAGTAAAACAGCAGGCAATAAAAGGTTTGCCGCAAGGCTGGCGGACGGAATAACAATCATCACTTTTACTACTTTCAGCTAATATCGGGCTTGACTGAATTCTGTTTGGCTTTTAGTTGTTAACTTCATCATCAGTTTTTCAATCGGCTTCCTGCGGGGTCCTGCGGACAGTTGCCGGGCGCACACAGCAACAATTCCAGCCCTGCGGCAAGCCTCGAACGTTAGCCACAATTATATCAACAGCCTTCAAATATGGACATCCTTTTTAAGACAAGGCCTTTTTATCCCGATGAACTGAGACTTTTGAAGACTTTGAAAACTCAAAAAGAAAAGGAAGGCGGCGGTAAAATAAAATCCTATCACTTCGTTATTGCAGGACTTTTAGGAGCAGGGTTCACCTATTTAACTGCATTATTGCCAAACAGTTTTTGGACTTTTCTTTTCGGAACACTTGCTGTTTTTGCGTTTGCCTTTATTGTTTTTACCCCTTACGAAATTTATAAAATACGAAGAAAGAGTAAGGACTTTCTACTACGTCTTAATACTACGATTGACAAAGGCACTGTTGACACTTGTCTCATTAAGGCCAAAAGAATTGCAGTCGCCAAAGAGTATGAAGACGAAGGCGATTTGTTCTTAATTGATTACGACACCAACAAAGTTCTTTATCTGTGGGATTATGACTATACCCTCCGAAAAAAATTCCCTTGTCTTGACTTTGAAATCTATGATGACAATTTCTTTAAACTTTTTGGAAGGCAAATTTATCCATTAAGTGACCCTATTAAGCCATTGACAATCGACAGAAAAGCCAAGTGGAACTACATGAGCAAGGTTGGCACACCCGGACATTTGCAAATAGACAACACAAACTTTGACAAACTTGTTGAAGAATATAATAACTGTGCCTAACAAGTTGTTTTCTGCCATGCTGGCTGAATAATATATACGCATCAACATATCGCTTATCAGCTGCAGTCCGGGCTGGACGAATAAATCCAAGTGATAGAATATAACCTTAACTGTATTAACTTTACTCAGCAACGGTTCGGGCTGAACAATCACAGAATATCAGCACAGCATAAAGCCCTGCTTGTAAGCGGCATTAATAAAAAACTAAATAATGAGACTTCATTATCTTTTATCAATCTTAATATTGCTTGCTGCTTGCAATTCTTCTACTGATACAAAACGTTCAACAAAAAGCCCTGAAACAATAAAAGAAACCAAAATTGCGGAAATACAAAGAGACACTTTACCTGGTAAAGATGCTGCAGATCTATTTGTAATTTGGCAAAATGTTATGAGAGGTCTCGAAAAAAGGGATCTAAAGTTTCTTAAAAAATATTCCTTTGATAGTATACAGTGCCAGGCATGCAAAGCTTATCCCAAAGGAACTAATATTAATGATATACCGACTCAGCAAATACACTTATCCGAGTTTTTAGCATTTTATACGGATTCGTTCTTGTTTCCCAATGTGCCACATTTTATTACTCAAGGCAACCTGCAAACTGAACACACAATAGGTAAAATGAAAAATCCAGGAGGGCTTAGCCAAATTCATGAAGATAGTATTGTTTTTTATAATATTCGATTTCAAGAATTCGATAAGTACAGTCTAGATTATCGCTTTACAAAACTTAACGGAAAGTTTCGATTTTTTGGTCTTTACTATTAATTTTAACTGCCGCAAACATTGGGTTTTATGCAAGTTATGCATGACCAGAAAACTTCAGTCCCTACAAGGTCTATGGACAAAGCCAGGCTTCCCACAGGGCCCTGCGGGTGGTTCGGGGCAGGACAAAAAACTTTCAACTTTAGTTCTTAAATTCAACTTTATATTCCTGCCTGCCGGTAGGCAGGTTTATTCCCGATGATGCTTAGCAGATCGGGACAGGTCGGCAGGGGTTGTATGTGCGGGCGGAAAGCTGTTTTCGAAGCTGCATAATGCCCTGTTCTTTAACTGCAATTTTATTTGAGCACTCTATGTCTTTAAAGGTAAAAATATGTATATCCTTTGTTTTTTTTGTAAACATTTGTTTTGGGCAGAAAACAGATGTTTTACAACTTAACAAACAATTATATTATACGGAGCACAATACAATTTTAAATGACAATGCATGCACACTTGTCCAAGCTGTTTGTTATGACGCTCCAAATGTCTATGACGAAGAACATTGTAATGTTTTAACAATTACAATTAAGGATTTGGCAAAATTCAGGAAACTAAAATCATTTGATCTAATTAAAAATAAATTGCTGGTTAATTGCAGGTACAAAAGAGAATCAATGTGGAATCTAAAGTATAAAAAAACTAAAATAACCGGACATATTAATTTACTTTCTTGGTCAAGTGATTCAATAGTTTTAGCTCTTGATATAGTAGTGTTGGAGATTGAAGGAGATCAAACTTATATTTACAAAGGTGAAAGGACATTCTTAAAGCCCGCAAATAAAAACTAACAGGAACTGCAGTTTAAATGCGGTTTTGTGCAATTGAGGCATAACTTGGATCAATCACCGGCATTACATATCCAGGTTTTATGTTCGGGAAGGTAATCCTGCCAGCCAGTAGTTCTCAATTTCGGTTTTTAGCTATAAATTTAGCTTCGGTTCCGGGCAGACAGTTGGGTAATTCCCAAACTGTACAAAGCCCCGAACGTTATGTTCCATTAGGACAGTCATTTTAAACTTATGAGTTTCTTTAAAAAATTATTCGGTGGACAAGTTAAAAAACCAAATCCCGACAATGGTCCTATGCCGACCCGTGGACTAAATCTTCAGTTTAAGCCAACGCCGGACAACGGACTTAGATTTGCTCAACAATTCGTTGACGCAGTAAAAAATAACGACAACATTGTATTGGACTATTCAGTTGACACATTAAACTATATCGACAAATTTCTTCAACGATTTAGGGACGAAGGATTAACCGTAAATGACTTTGCCGAAACAATATTTGTAGCAGGTAGCTATGTTGGTCAGGTAATGATTAACAACAACAATGGCATTTGGATTGGACAAGAAGAAGTAAACTTGCCTGACAAAGTAAACATGATGCCAATTGTTGTAAAATTACCAAACGGCAACATTGCTGACCCCATAGCAAAAGCATTTAAAAGGTTTCATTACGGCGACATAGAAAACATAAACTATTTCTATCAGGTTTTTACTGCTAACAAGACCGGCGACGAATAACGCCAAACAATAGAATAAACAATGTACTTTGATCATACATTTTGATACGGTTACCGGCTGACGATCTTCAAATATTGCAACATCGCCATGCCCCGAACATTGCCCGTAACTCCATTGAAATATCTCATACATAAATTGATTATACAATTATACAAATGAAAGATTATCTGATTGAAACTTTTAATTACAATGACGTTACAAATAAGAACCTGCTGAGCAAGATCAATCTGCTTAATGACAAGAAGGAATGCGTAAAATTGTTTAGCCATTTGATCAATTGTCAATATAAGTGGATGGCGAGAATCATGAAAGACCCGAACGCTAATATAATGAGTTGGTGGGACCCTGTTTACGACTATGAAAGGCTTCATGAGGAATGGAGTAAAAGTTTAGACCTTTGGATCAGCTATATTGATTCAAAAACGGAAGAGGAATTATTGGCTGAGACTACCTTTATTGGTTTTGACGGTGCTACCTGGGCTGCTACACCCAAAGACATTGCATTGCAATTAAATTATCATTCAATACATCACAGGGCACAAATACAAACAATGATCAGGCAGCAGGGAATTGAACCGGCATTTGTTGACTACATCGGTACAAAGTACAGAAGAATAGGTTAACAAATTGGGGTAGTGATAAAGGGCATACTGTGAAATCGTTTTTTTCCTCGCCCTGGTAGGTTTCTCAGGAAGCATTTCTTTTCCGTATCCTGTGTCACGAACCGGGGCGAAGTTGAGCCTGCAATAACAAATGCTGTCCAAAACAATTACACATACATTACGCCGGAAAGAGATAAGCCCCGGTATTCATTTTGAACTCTGTATCCGTTTTAGTAAATTCACAGAAAATAAACTTTGATACTCATGAAAGCTCAATTAGTATTATTTGCTTTATTCTTTCTCTCTTGTACAATAAAAGCACAGCAACGCAACCCTTCACAGGGTTACCTGGAGATAAATGTTAAGTATATCGGCAAATCCGAGCTGGATGTTCCGCCACCCCCGCCACCGCCACCACCTTCAGCATCATTTCAGGGAGAAGCTCCGCAGGCAGAAGTTTATATTTCCCCGACAGCTTATGAAGGGAACAAAATAAATATCTGGTTTGACAGTGTGTATGAAAAGGTTGAAAACTATGTTTATGGCAGAAGCACTATTTTATTTAACTCCGTGAACCAAACCACCATTACATTGCAGGAAACCTCCGGTATAAAAGAAGGTTATATCGCCAGTAAGGAGGACGAAGCGTTCATAAATAAGTATATGGATTCCTTGATGAACAGGAAACCAACAACAGAACCGCTTACCAGGGTGGAATACATAAATGAGAGCAGGCAGATAAACGGATTTAACTGCAAAAAAGCATTCCTGGTAACCGAAAATGAAAATGCCATAAAGGATACAGCCATTATTTGGTATTGTCCCGATTACAAACTCCCCGGTCATTTTTCATTCTCAACTGATAAACCGGAACATAAGGAAAGGCTTAAGTGTTTACAAAAGATCAATGGGCTGCCTATAGAAGCAGAAATTAATTATTCGCCCAAAATGAAAATAAAACTCGAAGTAAAAAAAGCTGACTTCAGGAAGGCCATTGCGCCCAAAGAATTCAGGGTGCCGCCAGGCTTTGTTTTAAAATCAATCCGGGAAAAATATGGGTTAGATACTCATTAGAACCGGAAATTATTAAAATTGCAAATGGCGGAAGCAGTCAGCAGCAGTAAAGCAACCAGATCAAATGTTCAGACACCAGGGCAAAACAAGGACACTCAGTCATAACCTAAAGATCGCTTCCCTCTTATCTTTTATAGCAGGGATGGTAAACGTGGCCGGCTTCTTTTCGGTGCAGCGGCTTACCACAAATGTAACGGGCCACTTTGCCTTTTTTGTGGATGAGATATTTAAACTCAATTTCTGGCAGGGCTTTATTTATTTTCTCTACATATTTTTCTTTTTCCTTGGCTCCTTTGTCTCAAACCTGCTCATTGAACTGATCTCAAAAAAAGGGGACAGGTATATCTATGTGGTGCCGGCTTCCATCGAATGCCTGATCTTATTGGTTGCAGGCTTTGGAGGTACAGAACTGATAGCCCGGCAACCGGATGCAATTGCCTTCAGCCTGCTTTTTGCCATGGGCCTGCAAAACTCCCTGGTAACCACCATCTCCAATGCAAGTGTAAGAACAACGCACCTGACAGGCCTTTTCACCGACCTGGGGATCGAACTATCCCAGTTGTTCTTTTATACGGGCAAGGAACAGAAAAGAAAGCTCATCTCGTCTATTAAGCTGCGCCTTACCATTATCAGCTTTTTTTTTACCGGCGGCATCGTTGGGGGCATACTGTACTCAAAAACCGGCCTGCATTCATTGATATTTGCTTCTGCCATCCTGGTACTGGGCCTCATTTATGATAATGTAAAATTCAGGATCATTGTATTGAGAAGAAAGCTCAAAGGCGACTCGGCATAAAAGCTTTCACGCTCAATGTTATCAAAAATGGCCACTGCCTGCCCGGCCCTTAATGCACATACTTCATTATATTTGAGGGGGAACAGGTTCCAGAAACTAATCCCCGCCGGGATGTATGAATGACAGGTTAATTTTATCAAAACAAACGTTATGACAGTACAGGAACAGATCAAAACACATATTGCAGGCTTGCCTGAACCCAAACGCAGTGATGTGCAGGAGCTGCACAAGTTCACCCGCAAGCTGATGCCCAAAGCCAAACTTTGGTTTGATGACGGAAAGAATGCGGACAATAAGACCGTGACCAATCCCACCATCGGTTATGGTAAACAAACCCTGCGCTATGCGGATGGAAAGACGAAAGAATTCTTCCAGGTGGGTATCAGTGCCAATGCCACGGGCATATCCATTTATATACTGGGCATCAAAGACAAAACCTGGCTGCCCAAAAACTACGATAAAAAAATAGGGAAGGCCAAAGTGACGGGTTATTGTATCCGTTTCAAATCACTGAAGGATATTAACACGGATGTATTGGAATCGGCTATTGTAAATGGAGTGAAGGCATCCGGGCAGGATTCAAAGTGAACCTGTAAAGTTTTCGGTGACCATAATTTGTAACCTAATTTTACAGCATGGAATCTCATTACGATCTTGATGATGATCAGTTTGAAAAACAGTTTCAGTCTGCAGACTTGCCCGGGGATTTGTTCAACCACGAAGCCCACCTGCGGCTGGCCTGGATACACATACATAAATATGGTTGCCCGGCGGCCATTGAAAATATTACCCGGCAGATAAGGGCATATGCAGCAGCTGTTGGCGCCGTCGGCAAGTACAATCACACCCTTACCATTGCTACAGTGAAAACTGTAGATCATTTTATGAGAAAGTCGGAAAGCAACAGTTTTGCTGCTTTCATACAGGAGTTTCCCCGCCTTAATACAAATTTCAGCCAACTGCTGGCAGTACATTATTCGGCATTCATCTTTGAATCTGAAAAAGCCCGGCAGGATTTTGTGGAACCAGACCTGCTGCCGTTCTCTTAGATCATTCCCCGGGAGTCATTACAGCCTGCTTATTTTTCAGCTAACTAAAATAACCGGTCTTCAAACTTAAGTGGCACCTGCCGTCTTTCTTTATTATCTTTAAGATATAACATTCACAGCATGAAAAGATTTATCAGCTTCCTCTGCTTTAGCATTGCTATAGCCCAAATATGTTTTGCACAAACCGACAGCATTGCATTCTACAAAAAAACATCAGCCATGATACCCATGCGGGATGGCATCAAACTGCATACGGTAATATTGAGCCCGGTTGGCGCCACCAGGTCCGTACCGGTACTGCTGCAGCGCACACCATATGGAGCAAGCGGCAGCGATGAACCTGATAACAGCCAGGTGAGTGTAAATGATCTGGGCACTAACTATGGAGTTATGCTTAAAGAGGGTTACTTCCTGGTGTTCCAGGATATCAGGGGCAAATATAAAAGTGAAGGTAAAATGGAAATTCATCAGCCCCTTATACATGCCACTCAAAAAGGCGCAGTGGATGAAAGCACTGATACCTGGGATACCGTGGACTGGCTCGTAAAGAACCTGAAAGGCAATAACGGAAGAGCAGGTATTCTTGGTATCTCATATCCCGGCTGGCTTGCATTGGTGGGTGCGGTGGATCCGCATCCTGCATTAAAAGCATCATCCGAACAGGCCTGTATGGGCGATCTTTTTTTGGGTGATGATTTTCACCACAATGGTGCCTTCCGATTGAGCTATGGAATGGAATATACCTACGAAGTGGAATTTGATAAAACCACCGACAGCGATTTTCCCTTCCCGCAATACGATCTGTACGACTGGTACCTGAACCTGGGGAGTTTAAAAAATGTGAACGAAAAATACTTTCACAACAGGATACCTACCTGGAACAATTTTGTGAAGCACCCCAACTATGATGATTTCTGGCAAAAGAATTCGCCCCTGAATTATATAACAGCTGCACAAATTCCACAACTGCATGTGGGTGGTTATTACGACCAGGAAGACATCAATGGCCCGCAACTGATGTATGGTCATATGGAGAAGAACGATAAGTCCGGTTACAATCATATTGTGCTTGGCCCCTGGAACCATGGACAATGGGCGAGGGGCAAGGCAGACAGCCTGGGCAGGATAAGTTTTGGCAGTAACACAGCAGCCTGGTTCCAGGCACTGCAAAAAAAATGGTTCGATTACTGGCTGAAAGACATCGGAGATGGCAGGTTTGAGGAAGCCTATTGTTTTCAAACCGGCAGCAATCAATGGAAAACCTACAGCAGCTGGCCACCCAAACAAGCGGTGATACAAAGACTTTACACTGTTGCGGATAACAAAGCTTCATTTACCAAACCTGCTGCTGCAAAAGGTTCTGTATCGTATATAAGCGACCCGGCTAAGCCGGTGCCTTACCGCACACAACCCATTGAAGCCACTTATGGCCCGGGCAGCAGGTGGCGCCCCTGGCAGGTGGAAGACCAGCGCTTTGTGTACTCCCGCCCGGATGTGATCAGCTTTACAATGGATAAATTAACGGATAACATTACCGTAACCGGAAATATAAAAGCACATCTTTTTGCAAGCACTACGGGCAGCGATGCCGACTGGATCGTAAAGCTTATCGACGTATATCCTGATTTGGACAGCAGCAATGTAAGCACGAGCGGCTACCAGTTGCCGGTGGCCATGGAAGTTTTCCGGGGAAGGTTCCGAAACAGTTTTTCAAACCCGGCACCGCTTACGCCCGGCAAGCCGGAAGAGTTTGTGATAGACCTGCACAATATCAATCATACATTTAAGAAAGGGCACCGCATTATGGTACAGGTGCAGAGTACCTGGTTCCCGGTAATAGACCGCAATCCGCAGCAATATGTGCCCAATATCTTTGAAGCTAAGGAAAGTGATTTTATCAAAGCAACGCAAACGATATACTGTAACAGCCGGTATGCAACTTATGTTGAGCTGCCGGTAATAAAAGAGTAAAACTAATGAAGCGCCAAACAGTACTGATAACGGGTGCCAGCCGCGGCATTGGTTTTGCCCTGGCAAATGTCTTTCTTGAAAATGGTTACCGGGTAATGGGAACCAGCAGAACGGGCCGCATTGAAAAGATCAGCGACCCTGATTTTATTCCCTTGCAGCTCGACCTTTCGACACCTGAAGATATCAAAAGGTTTGAGCGGGAATTCACAGCAAGGCAAATGACTATCGACATACTGATCAATAATGCAGCTGTGGGGCCCGACCTGAACCACGATCTCCCGGACGAAGCAAGCTTTGCCCAAACCTTTGCCGTGAACCTGGAGGGAACTGTATTTCTTACAGAAAAAATGATCAGTCATATCAATCCCGGGGGGAAGATCATTCAAATCTCTTCCAAAATGGGTTCTATAAGCACCTGCGAATTAAGCGATTCGGTTGCTTACCGTACCTCCAAAGCTGCGCTGAACATGTACAGCAAGATATTAACAAACAGGCTTGCGGGCAGGTACCGGGTTGCAACGCTGCACCCGGGCTGGGTACAAACCACCATTGCAGGCCCGGGTATGCATGGAAGGCTTACAGCCGGGGAATCTGCAGCCGGTATTTTTGAATTTGTTGTAAGCGATTTTAAGCATGGCATTTTCTGGAACGTGGAAACAGGCTCGGAATGCGCCTGGTAAATTTCATGTCCAATGCTTAACAGTACAAAGCTTTAAGCCACCTGCTTATTATATTTATTCCTGTACTCAATGGGCGTTAAGCCGGTGATCTTTTTAAAAACTGTCCGGAAAGCCTTGGTATCGGTATAGCCCACATCAAACATCACTTCGTTGATATTTTTGCGGCTGCTTTCAAAATGCCGCTTGGCAGCTTCTATTTTAACACGCTGCACATATTCCACCACGGTATTGCTGGTGGCTTTTTTAAAACGCCTTTCAAAACTTCTTCTTCCAATGGCGAATTTATCTGCCAGTTCATCCACGGTTATCTTATCTATATAATTAGCTTCAATGAATGCCTGTGCCAGCAGTATCTCCGCATCATCATGGTTCTTCTGTCCCTGGAAAAGCATAAAAGCATTTTGGCTTTCCCGGTCTATATCCACGGCAAAATATTTGGAGGCCAGTATGGCCGTGTCCCGGTCGGTATATTTTTCCACCAGGTACAAAAGCAGGTTCCAGTAAGAGTTTGCCCCGCCACTGCTGTAAATACCATTTTCTTCTGTAATGATGCTGCCGTCGACCAGTTCCACTTCCGGAAACATATTCCTGAATTCATTGTAGGAATTCCAGTGGGTGGAGCATTTCTTTCCGTTCAGCAGGCCTGTTTTTGCCAATAAGAAAGCGCCAATACAAAGTGAGGCCAGTTCTGCTCCATTATGATATTGCTCCACGATCCAGGGTACCAGGGCTTCATTTAACTGGAGGGCTTTTTCCATATCCCCGCTAAGTGCAGGGATAAAGACCAGGTCAGTTTGCTTTACCTCTTTCAGTTGTTTATCAATATGCACGGTAAAAAGGCTTCCCTCCAGCTTTACTTCTTTATTAACAGCCACCAGCTCAACATTGAATAATGGCTCTTTGCCGGATGCCAGTAAGAACTGGTTTACGGCCTTGCACATATAATGCGGATCGGCCACTGCTTCAATAACGGCCGTTTCCGGCACTAAAATGGATACATTTTTCATACAACAAACTTACAAAAAGGGTTTGTCGCAATCAACCCTTCAGAATGTCGTTTTTACCATCTGTCATTTTCTGAATTGGGTAGTATGTTTGTATTGAAATTAAACAGGGCTGCATGACCGGATACACATTAAAGCACGATATGGAATTGCTGTATATCACGGCAGCTTCCTTTCCCGACGGGGTAATGGCCGCACATGAGCAGCTGCAGGCCGTACTCCAGTTTACAACCGAAAGAAAATATTATGGCATATCTTTTCCCGGGGCCGATGGTAACATCATCTATAAAGCAGCAGCAGAAAAAATGCATGAGGGTGAAGAAATGGAAAGCGGACTGGAAATTTTCCTGTTAAAGAAAGGTTTGTATGCCAGCATCCTGGTGCAGGATTATATGAACCATATTCCTGCAATCGGGGAAGCTTTTCAAACATTGCTGAAACATCCGAGGCTGGATCCCGGGGGCGCCTGTGTGGAATGGTATATCAACGAAGCTGATGTGCAGTGCATGGTACGACTGATCTGATAACTTAACCAAAAATAATCAACAATGGAAACAGCAAACAACACCGGATCGAAGAAGATGCAATTTTCAACGAGCATCAGTGCGCCCCGTAATAAAGTATGGGATATTTTATGGAATGATGAGACCTACCGCAAATGGACAAGCGTTTTTATGGAAGGTTCCTATGCGGAGTCTGACTGGAATGAAGGAAGTAAGATATTATTCCTCGACGGGCAGGGCAGGGGCATGTACAGCACAATAGATAAGAAGGTGCCGGGCGAGTTCATGTCGTTCAGGCATATCGGCGAACTGAAGGACGGAAAAGAACAACCGGTTGATGAAACCAAAGGCTGGAGTGGCAGTACAGAGAATTATACCCTGCGGGAAGCAGATGGAAAAACAGAACTGCTGGTGGAAATGGACATAGTGCCGGAGATGGCTGACTATTTCAATAAAACATTCCCGTTGGCACTGGAAAAGGTTAAGAGCCTGGCAGAATCCAAAATACAGATAACCATCGAGACCACCGTGAATGCCCCGGTGGAAAAAGTATGGGAATACTGGAACGGGCCGGAGCATATCACCCAATGGTGCAGCGCCACACCGGAATGGCATACGCCCCAAGCAACCAATGACCTGAGGACCGGCGGAAGTTTCAGTTCCAGGATGGAAGCCAAAGACGGCAGCATGGGTTTTGATTTTGGTGGTGTATATGATGAGGTGAAAACGAACAGCCTGATAGCTTATACCATGGGCGATGGCAGGAAAGTACTGATCGTTTTCAGCAGCAACGGCCATTCAACAACGGTAACAGAGACTTTTGAAGCGGAAGACATGAACCCGCTGGCCATGCAGCGGGGCGGCTGGCAGAACATACTGGATAATTTCAAACAGTACACAGAAAGCAACTGACCAGGAATACTCATGAATATGAAAGAGAAAAAAAATTAATCATCATGTTAAAAGGATAATCATGAACAACACAATTCATCCCTGCATTTGGTTTGATGGAAATGCAAAAGAAGCGGCAGCCTTTTACTGCGCAGTATTTGGAAATGCAGCCATTACCACAGACACGGCCCTGGTAGTGAACTTTGATATCTGGGGCAACAAATTCATGGGCCTCAACGGTGGCCCCATGTTCAGTATCAATCCCTCCATATCAATGTTTGTTCATTGCAAAAGCAACGAACAAACCAATAAGATATACCAGGCACTTGCTGAAGGCGGGCAGCCTCTGATGGCCATTGGTAAGTACGACTGGAGCGAATGTTATGGCTGGATAAAGGATAAGTTTGGATTAACCTGGCAACTAATGACGGGCACAGAAGAAAGGATATGTCCTTCTTTATTATTTACAGGCAATAATTTTGGCAGGGCAGAGGAAGCCATGAAATTTTACAGCTCCGTATTTGATCATTCTTCCATTACCAATTTGCAACATTATCCCGAAGGAAGCCCGTTTGCAGGCAAGGTACTTTTTTCAGAATCTACACTGAACAGCTTTAACCTGATAGCCATGGATGGTCCCGGCGAACATGCTTTTGCATTTAATGAAGCCCTTTCATTTGTTGTTACCTGCCATACACAGGAAGAAATTGATTATTACTGGACCAGACTTACCGAAGGTGGCGCCGAAAGTCAGTGTGGCTGGTTAAAAGACAAGTTTGGTATTTCCTGGCAGATCGTACCGGCCATTTTAGGGCAATTGATGACAGACCCGGAAAGGGCGCCCAGGGTGATGCAGGCTTTCATGAAGATGAAAAAATTTGATATCGAAAAACTGCAACAAGCCTGATTAGCAGCCATGAAAAACAAACGCACCTGTGCCAGGGGGCATACCTATGTTAAAACAAGTGATTGCCCGGTTTGCCCGGTTTGTGAGCAGGAACGCAAACCGGCTACAGGTTTCCTGGCAGACCTGTCTGCACCTGCAAGGCGTGCCCTGGAAAATCACGGCATACAGAGCCTGCAACAACTTGCACAGATCAGCCAGCAGGAAATGCTTAGCTGGCATGGAATAGGCCCGGCTTCTGTTCCAAAGCTTAAAAGCGCCCTTAACAAAGCGGGATTATCATTTAAAAAATAGAAACATGACAGCAATAAACAGCTACTTAACTTTTGGGGGCAATTGCCGTGAAGCCATGAATTTTTATAAGGATTGCCTGGGAGGTGAACTTACTTTACAAACGATCGGCGAATCGCCGCTGGCAGATAAAATGCCTGCCGCCATGAAGGACTGCATTTTGCACAGCACACTTATTAATGGCAGCCTGGTTTTGATGGGATCGGACATGGTGGGAGAGAACGGGTTGATAAGGGGAAATGCAGTTTCTATGGCCATTAACTGCAGCAGCGAGGAAGAGATACAAAGTTTTTATGAAAAACTTTCTGAAGGGGGCAGCAGGGACCACGAGCTGGAGCAGAGTTTTTGGGGCGCCACTTTTGGCGATCTTACCGACAAATATGGCAACCACTGGCTGCTGAACTATGAAAAGAAATAACACTATTATTGTAAACTTAAAACTGCTGAACAATGAAAACAAACAAGATCATCTTCTGGGCAACCACTACGCTTATTTTTTTATTTGAAGGGGTGATGCCTGCATTCACCTCGCAAACGGAAATGGCCAAAGAGGGGATACGCCACCTGGGTTATCCCGAATATTTTGGTGTGATGCTTACCGTTTTTAAAGTGCTGGGTGCGCTGGCTCTCATTATCCCGCAGGTTCCTGCCCGGGTTAAAGAATGGGCCTATGCCGGTTTTGCAATAGACTTTATTTCAGCCTTTGTAAGCAATGCTGTTGTGGATGGCCTGAATGGACAGACATTTTTTCCGCTGGTCGTTTTTGCAGTATTGATCGTATCGTATGTATATTATCATAAAATAAATTCCGGTAACTCAAAATCAGTAAAATAGTTTCTCATGGCAGCCATGACCAAATCAGCCGTTATAAAAAATGTGGATGATTATATTAAGCGCTTTGAACCGCCGGTACAACAGCGGCTTGTTCAAATAAGGGATATCATTAAAAAAGCCGCTGCAGGGGCCAGCGAAGAGATCGCTTATGGTATGCCTGCTTATAAACTGAATGGCCCGCTGGTTTATTTTGCAGCATTTAAGAACCATATTGGGTTTTATGCAACACCCACGGGGCATAGCGCCTTTGAAAAAGAACTGTCGAAATACAAACAGGGAAAGGGTTCGGTTCAGTTTCCGCTGGAGGAACAATTGCCCGTAAGCCTGATCACCAAAATTGTCAAATTCAGGGTAAGGCAAAACCAGGAAAGAGAGAAAGCCAAAAAGAAGAAATAATGTGAAAGGAACTGTACCTTTATACAGGCAGCATTTTTAACTTAATAAAAGTATAGAGCCATGCGTACAGTCCTTTCCCTCTTTAGCTTGTTTATTTCTGTCACTTTATTTTCCCAGCGGGTGGTTGATGTTACCAGCAATAACTCGGCAGCAAATGGAAGTTTGTTTTATGCCGTAGGCGGCGAGCCTATGAACAATGCCAAATATGTGGCTATTGTGGAAGGCACCCCTTATTACAATGAAGCCTTCCTTCCGGGTAAATTAATGCTGAGCGGCGGACGGATATACGACAGTCTTAAGTTAAAGCTGGACCTGATAGATAATACCCTTCATTATCTTACCCCGGAGGGGGAAGAACTGATCGCAACAACCCCGCTGCGTTCAGTAATGTTCAAAAACTTAGCAGAGAAAACAGAAACGAAGTTCGACAATGCGGATTTCATTGCTGCAAACCCCAAACCAGCTGCCGGCTGGTACCAGTTGCTTGATACAGGCACGGTAACCTTATACAGGCGCTATGTTAAAACCATTAAAGAAAATAAACCCTATGGCATAGCCACCGTGGAGCAAACCATATCCACTGCCAGCAATTATTACATACTTATCAATGCAGTTTTTACCCAGGTAAAAAAAATAAAGCAGTTGCCTGATATGCTGCAGAATAAAAAGGCAGAATTGACAGAGTTTATAAACAGCAAGGGGCTTACGGGTAAAACTGATGCGGAATTCATAGAACTGATAAGATACTATAACGGGTTGCTTAATATAAAATGATCATTTTGTTTTCCACCTTCCGCTTCGCAGGTAAATGAATGACATCAGGAAGATACTGCTCCAGTACACCAGTTCATTGCTCCAGGCCATGGCCAGAGAAATATAATGCAGTTTCACAAAGTACCAGGTATAAAGCAGGTAAACAGTAATGGCAACGATCTCTATTGCCAGGTTCACTTTTGTTTTGGCAGTGCCTGTTACCCCGTTGAGCCAGATATTGGCAATGCTCATAAACATAAGCCCCGCACTTACCACCCGCAATACAGGAATGCCCCTCTGAACAAACTCGTCACCCTGGCCGAACATGGCAAAGAAGCCTGCTGGAAAAATATTCACCAGCAGGCACATGACCAGGCAAAATCCAATGCTCAGCAACATGATGCGGGTAATCGCTTCCAGTACTTTGTCTTCTCTTTTTTGCCCCATTAAATTACTCACCATCACGTTGGTGGTGCTGGCAAATGCCCAAACAAAAACTCCCGTTAGCCCGAATACATTACGCATGGTATTGCTCACCGCTTTGGCGGTTTCATCATGCAGTCCTTCTATCAAAATAAAGAACACCAGCCAGGTGGTTACACTAATAACATATTGCAGCATCAGGGGAGCCGAAATGGTCAGTATCTCTTTAGTGATAACCTTGTCGTACACAAAATTCTTCAGCAGCCCGTATTGCTTTTTTATTCCGGTACGATACAGAACGACCAGCACCACCAGCAATCCCACTATTTCCGCAATTACTGATGCCAATGCAGCGCCATTAAAGCCCATTGCAGGAAAACCAAAGCGGCCTTTAATGAGCAGGAAGTCGAGTAAAATATTCACCCCTGCTTCGCAAATGAAACCCGTCATCAGGTACCGGCTGTTCAGCGAGGCCACCAAAAATGCATTGCCCATCTGGAACAGGTACAGGAAGGGAAGCCCCAGGATACGGATCTTTAAAAACCCGATCTCCTGCGGATAAGCAGCAGGATCTGCCACCTGCTGAAGAATAAGCGGTGCCAGGAACCAGGTTATCAAAATACCTGCTGCCGCAAACTGCAGGCAAATACGTATGCCCTGTGACAGAATGGTTTTGAATTGACCGGAGTTATCACTACCGGCATATCGTGAAAAAACTGACTGCAATGCATTGTTCAATCCATGGCCGGCAACTGCAAAGATCAAATAGAACACTCCGGTGATACCGGCATTACCTAATGCTTCGGTACTGAGGTTGCCCAAAAAAATGCTGTTGGTAAGCATATTTATCTGGGGTATCAGTATGGCAAGTGTGATGGGCATGGCAATAGACAATATTTGTTTATTGCTAACCTTTACTTTTAAATCGGGTGTTATAGTGGTACTGTCCATAAAGTCAGCAAAATTATCTTATTTTGCCACCGAAATGCAACAAGTGAATCCTTCTTTTAATATACAACCGGGCGGAATTGATTTTAACACAGCACAGCTTTTTGCAGAAGCAGGCCCGTCGGGCATTTCGCTTGCCGTGCTGGATGCGGAAAATTGTTTTGTTGCCCTGGTGCAATATGCTTTCCCTGCAGGAACGGCTGACAAAGAGCTTGCAGAATATCTTCAACGGGTTTGCAGCAATGAAACGCTGCTGCAGCATCCCTATCGCAGAACACATCTTTTCTGGAATTTTGCTGAAAGCATTTTGGTTCCTGCCGAACTGATGAACGCAGAGCGGAATATGAATATGCTGAACCTCGTCTTCGGGGATGCAGCACAAACTATCATCCGCTCAGATTTCTTATACAGGCACAACCTTCATAATGTATACCGTTTGCCTGATTCAGCTGCCGGCTTATTTTCAGTATACCTGCCTGTTGCCACGCAAACACACCTGTATTCTGCACTCGTAACCCGGGATATGCCCGAAGGCAACCATTTGTTTACGGTGTTTTACAGCAGCAGTATGGTGGTGCTGTTAAGCAGGGAAGGTAAATTGCAGGTGGTGCAGCAATTCAATTACAGCAATGCGGATGATTGTGTTTATCATTTACTGAATGTGTGCCGGGGCTTTGAAGTATTGCCTGATTCTGTAACGCTGCACATTAATGGTATGATTGACGAAAGGTCAGCACTCTATGCTGCCATTTACAAATATTTTCTGCACCTTGTTTTTGATGAGTTGCCCCGGGGCTATGGTTATACAGATGAAATAAAGAATCATCCGCCCCATTTTTTCAGTCATTTATTCGAATTGGCATCATGCGTATAATCAGTGGCATACACGGGGGAAGAAGGATAAACCCGCCGGCAAACATGCCCCACACCAGGCCTACAACAGATATTGCTAAGGAAGGGCTTTTTAATATCCTTCAAAACAACCTCGATTTTGAAGAGCTGAAAGTACTTGATCTTTTCGGCGGCACGGGTTGCATCAGTTACGAACTGGCCAGCAGGGGAGCACCTGATATCACCATTGTGGAAAAGGATGACAGGATGTATGACTTTATCAAAAAGACTGCAGCTGAATTAAAGTTCGGAAATTTTAATGTTGTGAAAAGTGATGTGTTTCGTTTTATTGATACCGCCGGACAAGCCGCTACGCAATATGATTTTATTTTTGCAGGCCCGCCTTATGCACTGGCTGCCATCGACGAGCTGCCACTGAAAATATTTGAGAAAAAACTGTTGAAGCCCAAAGGCTGGTTCGTACTTGAACATACCCCGAGGAATGATTATAAAAAGTTTGAGCATTATAAAACCGAGAGAAATTACGGCACAACGATATTCTCTATCTTTATACAACCGTGAATGGTTAAAAGTTATTGATTTTTCTATAATCGGGAGCTGCCAATAACCATTACGATAACCAACAACATGTAACATTGATCCTCAAAAGCTTCAGATACCTTCTCTTACCAATCACCTGGCTATATGGCGGCATTATCTGGCTGCGCAATAAATTATATGACAGGGATATCCTGAAATCTGTTTCTTTTAATTTTCCGATAATTTGTGTGGGCAACCTGGCAACAGGCGGTACAGGCAAAACGCCCATGACGGAATACCTGATCAGGCTGTTGAAAAACGATTTTGATACCGCCACGCTGAGCAGGGGATACAAAAGAAAAACTGTTGGTTTTGCCATTGCCAATGAAAATACAACAGCCCTTGAGATTGGCGATGAGCCTATGCAATTCCATCAAAAATTCCCTGACATTACAGTTGCGGTGGGAGAAGAAAGGATCGTGGCCATACCGCAATTGCTTCATGAAAAGCCCGCTACACAGGTGATCATACTGGATGATGCTTTTCAGCACAGGCAGGTAAAAGCAGGTTTGAATATCATGCTTACCGACTATTCAAACCTGTACACACGTGATTTTATTTTACCGGCCGGCGACCTGCGGGATGTAAGGAGCAGCAGCAGGCGTGCAGATATCATTATCGTTACCAAATGCAAGGCAGATCTTTCGGAAGCAGAAAAAAAATCGCTCATTAAAGAGATCAACCCCCGGGAAGAGCAGGCTGTATATTTTACCACTATTGTATATGGCAAACCATACCATCTTTTTACAAAGGCCCCCATCGATATAAGACCCGATGATGATATACTGCTGATATGCGGTATTGCCAACCCCAGGCCCCTTAAGGAACATTTGACCAAACATGCCGACAGCTACGACATGATCCGCTATGCTGATCACCATATTTTTCACAGCAACGACCTGCAGGATATCAGGCAGCATTATAACAAAATGAAGGGGGACAATAAGCTGGTGCTGACTACCGAGAAAGATGCGGTGCGGCTGGAGAAATTTGAGCAGGAACTGAAGGATTTCCCCATTTATGTGGTACCTATCGAACACAGGTTCCTGTTCGGTGAAGCCGATCATTTCAATGACTATATCTTCCGGTTTGTAAAAACTTTCGGGAAATAACAGAACTCTCCGAAGGAATCCCTATTTTTCAACGTCTAAGCATAAAGCGCACCACCTTTTGACAGAACAGGAATTAATTTTTGGCCTCCGCCAGGGGGAGGAATCCGCATTTAAGGAACTGGTAACCCGGTTCCAGGATAAGGTATTCAATACAGCGCTTGGTTTACTGCAGCACCATGCAGAGGCTGAAGATACAGCCCAGGAAGTTTTCATACAGGTATTCCGTTCCATACAAAGCTTTAAAGAAGAATCACTGCTGTCCACCTGGATCTACCGGATCACCGTGACCAAATCACTCGACCACCTGCGCAGTAAAAAAAGAAAAAAACGTTTTGGGTTCTTAAGCTCCCTGTTTGGGGACAATAATTTGCCGGTGTACGAGCCGGAAGACTTCAACCACCCCGGCGTGCTCCAGGAGAAAAAAGAAGATGCCGCTATATTATTCAGTGTGATCGATCAGCTCCCGGAAAACCAGCGTACAGCCTTTGTACTGAACAAGGTGGAAGGGCTGAGCTACCGGGAAATTGCGGCCATATTAAATACCAGCGAACAGGCTGTGGACTCGCTGCTGCAGCGGGCAAAACAGAATCTCCGAAAAAAATTAAATGAAATTCCGCCTTAAGCGAAGGTTTTTTAAAATAACGGCATCTAAATCATTAACAGGTAAATTAAACTAATGCAAAATAAGTTTTCACAGGAGAAGGTTCTAAGTATAATGGAAAGTTTGGGGGGCATACAGCCTGCTGCGGCCCCCGACTTTTTTTACACCCGCTTAAAAGGCAGGATGCAACCGGCTGTTGAGAAGAAAACAGTTTTTATACTGAGGCCTGCATTCATTACTGCTATGCTTGCCATCCTGTTCATCGTAAATATAGTTTCACTTTTACAAACAGATAAGCTGCCAAAGCCTGGGCCCGGCACTGCTGCACACAGCAAACCCGCCAGCATTGAATCCTTTGCTGCTGCATACGATATGAATAACGCATCTGTTTACGAATAAAAACACAGCATGAACAACCTTTCAAATAACCGCTGGCTAACCATCATCACTTTGCTGCTGCTCACAGCAAATATAGTGACGCTGGCTTTGCTGTGGGCACATAAAAAGCCTCATGCGGAACAATTCAATCCTCCGCCACCGCCTCCTCCGGGCGGGCAGGTCTTTGAGTTTATCACACATGAATTACAATTGGATTCAGCGCAGCAACGAGCCTATAAAGAATTAAGAGACGAACACCAGTCGCAGGTAAGGCCATTGCAGGACAGCATTGCCCGTGCCAAAGACAGCTTCTTTGACCTGCTGAAGCAGGAACATGTGAGCGACTCGCTGGTACAACTATTCAGTAATAAGATAGGCACAATGGAACAGCAGCGTGATATCTTCACATTCCGACATTTTCAAAAACTCAGGGCGATCTGCAATAAGGATCAGATGATAAAATTTGACAGCATCATTCAGCAGGCCCTGCATCAAATGGCGCCGCCAAGAAGGCCGGGACCTGCTATGGGAAATGAGAACAGGCCCGGAGCCGGACAAAGAAATGATAAAGCAGGGCCGAAGCATGACATGCGGCCGGATGAAAAAAGACTGCCTCCGCCCGGCGATATGATGCCAGCCGGAGACAGGCCCCCGCCACCGGGCAGAAGACCTGAAGGAGGACCGCCACCGCCAGGCATGGGCCCCGGTTACGGCCCGCCACCACCGGGTATGCGCCCGCCACCACCTGGCATGCGACCAGGAGGGCCACCGCCGCCACGAAAAGACAGTTTAAAATAACAACCCTGATAAAACCTTAAACCAATCAATGTATGCAAGCAAAAAAGTTCATGATCATAGGCATATTGATGCTATCCGTATTTGCATTTCAATTTTGTTCAAAATCAGATTCCACCACAGTAACACCACCAGCTGTTGATCCATACGCAGCTATCAAAGCAACATTTGGTACCAGGATAGATCCGTCCAACCTGGCTAACTACGCAAACCAGGCTAAGCCTGCATACCTGGTTCCTGCTAAAGACAATACCGGCGGCAATACGATCACTAATGCCAAAGCCACTTTGGGCAGGGTATTGTTCTACGACAAGAACCTGAGCTTTGATAATACAGTATCATGCGGCAGCTGCCATAAGCAAAAGTTTGCCTTTGGAGATACTGCCATTGCCAGTGCCGGTGTGGCCGGGGGCACCACCGCACGCCATACCATGCGGCTGATCAACAGCCGTTTTGCGGTGGAAACAAAATTCTTTTGGGATGAGCGTGCCGCCACCCTGGAAATTCAAACCACCAAGCCCATACAAGATCATGCTGAAATGGGTTTCAGCGGCACCGGAGGCAGGCCGGGCATCGCAAACCTGCTGACCAAATTGCAGGGAATTAATTACTACAACGAGCTTTTCAAATTTGTATATGGCGACATCAATGTTACAGAGGCCCGCATGCAGGAATGCCTGGCACAATTCGTAAGAAGCATACAATCCTTCGATTCCAGATACGATGCAGGCAGGGCTTTAGTTGCAAACGACGGACAACCTTTCCCGAATTTTACTGCACAGGAAAACCAGGGCAAACAATTATTCATTACACCTCCGGTATTTGATGCCACCGGTACCAGGACCAGTGGTGGTGCTGGTTGCAATGCCTGCCACAATGCACCTGAGTTTGATATAGATCCAAATTCCGGTAACAATGGCATCATCGGCAGGATTGTGCCGGGTGGTGGAATTGATATTACAGTAACCAGGGCGCCCAGCCTGCGGGATGTTGTAAATCCGCTGGGTATAGAAAACGGTCCGCTGATGCATACCGGCAACCTGCCCACGCTGCAAAATGCGATCGGTCATTACGGCACCATCAATCTTGCAGCAGGCAATACCAACCTTGATCCCCGCCTGCGCCCGAATGGCCAGGGACAAAAACTGAACTTCAATGCCGCGGAAGTGAATGCACTGATCGCATTCATAAAAACCCTGTCGGGCAATAATGTATACACGGATGCCAGGTGGAGCAATCCATTCAATTAATGATGTAAGTACGTACAAAATAAATTAATTAAACAGAAACATACGATCATGCAAATAAAACGCTTAGCAGTACTGGTAACTGCCCTGACCTTTTTTGCCTCATGCAATAAAAGCAGCAGCGGAGGAGGGGGCAGCAGCACACCAGCCACAGCCAGTATAACCGCTTTAAATTGTTCTTCGGTTTCCTTTACTGCAGCAGCAACTGCAGGCACAGCCTATACTGCAACAGCCACAGTCCCTTACAGCGGTGGCAATGCAGTGAACTATACAGCCGGGTCTGCGGTGGTTTCAACCGGGGTAACAGGTTTAACGGCCACCCTGGTGGCCGGAACACTGGCAAACGGAACAGGCAATTTATCTTACAGCATTACAGGTACCCCGTCGGCAGCAGGCACGGCCAGTTTCCCGGTAACCTTTGGCGGTCAAACCTGCAGCTTTGCACTAACCGTAAATGCGGCAGGACCAACATCTCCAACTATTACCGCACTGGCCTGCGGCAGCGGTTCTTTTTCAGCAACGGCAACAGCAGGAACAGCTTATACTGCAACGGCAACAATACCATATAATGGCGGCAACGGCATTGCATACAGCGCCGGTACTGCCATCGCTTCCACTGGTGTTACGGGCCTTTCCGCCACATTAATGCCCGGCACACTGGCAAATGGCACAGGTAATCTTTCATACAGTGTAAGTGGTACTCCTTCAGCAGCGGGCACTGCCAGCTTTGCTGTAAGCTTTGGCGGACAAAGCTGCACGCTCAACCTTACAGTAAACAGCACCGGAGGCGGCCCCACCTTACCTGCCGTTTATAATAAGATCTATGGTGCCACCAGTATCACTTTTGATGGCACCTGGGTAACGATCAAATGCAACGCACTGCCTGATCATAAATCCATTTACTACCCAACCAGCAATCCGCTGTATGAGAATTTCAGCGGAACAACTTTTAGTGGTGTCACGTTCGTAAAAAATCCCAATACGATCTCAACTCAAAATATTACACTTACCATACCGGTGAACCCAACGGTAGCTGCCACACATGCAGCCACACCCATGGGCGTCATAGGCGTTGCACTGAATGGCGTACCCTTATTTAACCAGTATG
Organism: Ferruginibacter sp.; assembly: GCA_044226725.1. Classification (GTDB taxonomy): domain Bacteria; phylum Bacteroidota; class Bacteroidia; order Chitinophagales; family Chitinophagaceae; genus Ferruginibacter. Next base: position 29,234 of record JBGAGM010000011.1, read on the forward strand.
CAGCCGGCGGTTCGCCGCTCACCAACGAGATCACAAGCTTTGATCAGTGGTGGGGGCACCCGCAAATGACCGGCATGTATCACTATCACGTGGAGCCGAAGTATTTAACTACCGTTAAAGCAACGTCTTCTTCTTTAATGGGCTTTTTGCTTGACGGGTTCCCGGTGTACGGGCCCAAGGAAACCAATGGCAGCGATCCGTCAGGGCTGGATGTTTACCACGGGCATACGCATGCAACAGCTGATTATCCGGCAGGTATTTATCATTATCATTTTACAACCGCTGCTCCTTATCTTAATGGTAACGGATTCTATGGAACAGCCGGAACCGTGATACAATAGTTTTTATGGGGGTTACTACAATAAAAAAAGCCGGCTTAATATGCATATTACCGGCTTTTTTATTTTCCTGCAGGGAACATAAAAAACAGATCAGTGAACCTGCACCTGAAATAAAAATTGCTAAAACTGTCCCTTCGGTTTATCTGAATGAAACAGATAAAGGCTTCGCCAAACACCAGGATACCGTTTATTACCAGGGGCATTTTTTTACCGGCTACCGCTTTTCGCTTTACCCCAATGGCGATACAGCATCTGTACAGTCATATTTTAACGGGGTGGAGGAAGGCTTCCAAAAAAAATGGTATCCCGGCCGGCAGTTGCAGGAAGAGCGCTTTTATATTAACGGCAAAAAAGAAGGAACACATAAAGGCTGGTGGCCCGACGGGAAGCAAAAATTCCTGTTTACTGCATACAGTGATAAATATGAAGGTGAATTCAAAGAATGGTATGCATCCGGTTTGCCGGAAAAATATTTTCATTACAGGAATGGCCGGGAAGAGGGCAGCCAGCGGCTTTGGTGGGACAATGGCAGCGTGCGTGCCAACTATGTGATCAAAGATGGAAAAAAATATGGTTTAATCGGTTTAAAAACATGCATCAATCCTTATGACTCCATTGTTAAGAAATAACCTGTTGTTCCTGCTGCTGGCACTTACTGCCTGCAAAAACAAAATGGCTGATAAAGGCCCCGGTTTGCCCTTCATTAATAAACCCGATTTTACGCCGGAATGGATCAGTAAAGAAGACCCGGCTTATAAGAACATTCATACCATTCCGGCATTTTCTTTTACCGACCAGGATGGGAATACCATTACGGAGAAGGATGTGGAAGGAAAGATCTATGTTACCGATTTTATCTTCACCCGCTGCGGAAGTATTTGTCCGTCTATGACAAATAACATGAGCATCCTGCAATCGAAATATAAAAATGATGATGAAGTGCTTTTGCTTTCGCACTCAGTTACGCCGAAGATGGACAGCGTGCCGGTTCTGAAGAAATATGCAGAGAACAAAGGAATCATCAGCAGCAAATGGCATTTACTTACCGGCAATGAAGACGAGATATATACACTGGCCAAAAAGCAATATTATGCCGGGGATACTATTGGGTACTATCAAACAGGCAACGAATTCTTACACACTGAGAATTTTATACTGGTGGATAAACACCGCAGGATACGGGGGGTGTACAACGGCACACTGGCGCTTGAAATGGAAAGGCTGATGGATGATATTGCAACGCTGAAGCTGGAAGAGTAACCAATTTAACTTTATGGGCAGTTGCCCGCCGGCATTCATTTTTTAAATGCTGATCATCAGTCTGTGTTGCTAGCGTGCTATCTCAATTTTCACTTTCTTATTCTTGATCCGCTCATTTCGGATCAAATTCAAAACATGCCCCACTTTTACTTTACGTACGGCCACAAAGCTAAAGAAGTCCTTTACCTCAATGATACCAATATCTTCCTTCTTCAATTCTCCCTTCTTTGAAAGAAACCCGACAATATCGATCTTGTTCACTTTATCCTTTTTACCTGCGGCAATGAACAGGGTGCTCCATTTGGGTTTTTCAGGAATGGGGTGTTCGCCCGTTATTTCAATAGCCGGAATATCCCCGATATAGTCAGGCAGTTTTTCTTCGGGCGATAAGATCAAAATTGCAGTTCCGCTTGCATCCATACGGGCTGTGCGCCCGTTGCGGTGCGTAAACACCTCTTCCGTGTCGGGTAAATGATAATGAATAATGTAACGGATATTGGGAATATCCAGGCCACGGGAAGCCAGGTCGGTGGTCACCAGTATATTACTGGTACCATTGCGAAATTTACAGAGCGCCGCATCCCTTTCCTGCTGCTCCATGCCGCCATGATAAAAAACATTCAAAACACCCTTTTCAGTAAGCAGGTTACTGGTTCTTTCCACAGCCACCCGGTGATTGCAGAACACAACGGTTGACCGGTTACCAAGATAACAAACCAGTTTAAAAAGCGTGTCTATCTTATCCTTCTCCGGGCTGATGATCTTTTTTATTTCAAGCATTTTTCCTTCGGGTTCGCCCTCCGGCAAAAAGTTGAGGGTTACCGCCCCCTGTAAGTTTATGAATGCAGGTATGGGCACAGCATAGGTTGCCGATGTGAGTATCCGTTTTTCAATATGCTTAAGCGAGCCAATGATGAATGACATTTCCTCTGTAAATCCCAGTTCGAGCGATTTATCGAATTCATCCAGCACCAGGCTGGTAATGCTGTCGGGGTTAAAATTGTTGCGCCGGATATGATCGGCCAGGCGGCCGGCGGTGCCAATGATCAGGGCAGGTGCCTGCTTTAAATTGTTCTCTTCCGTTTCCCGCTTATGACCACCATAGCATAGGGTAACTTTGTAACCTGTCTGCATTTTACGGAACACATCATCTATCTGCATGGCCAGTTCACGGCTGGGTACAATGACCAGGGCCTGAACACCTGCTTTAGAGGGGTCCAGTCTTTCAAGCAGGGGCAGCAGGAAGGCCAGCGTTTTACCCGAACCGGTGGCCGATAGCAGGATAACGTCATTGCTCTTCGTATTGGCTTCCAGGGAAGCCTGCTGCATTTCATTCAGGTTCTCAATTCCGAGATTTTGCAGGATGGGGGTCAGGTTTATAGATCGCATAACTGCAAAAATACACTTAGTTGGGCTGATAGGCTAATCTTACCCCATACCGGGTTGCCATAGTATTTAACCGGCTATCAGGGCTTCATTTTATAAAATATTGTTTTCTCTCAAATAAAAAGCACAAAATAACGTTATACGTGTAATCATTACCTTCTAAACCCCAACCTATGAAAATCTTAATACCCGTTCTGCTGGCTTTATGCTGCCCCTTGTTATCCTTCTGCCAGGATATAACCGGCCTCTGGAAAGGAACCATGTACAACGATTCCACCAAGCAATCCCTTGACTATGAGATCATTATCAGTAAAACAAAAGGGAAGTTCACCGGCCTTTCGCATACCTCATACCTTGTAAACGATAAAAAATACTATGCGGTGAAAAAAATAAGTGTCCGGGTGGCACGTGATGGCAAGATCGTTTTACAGGATGCCAGGATGCTTGAGAACAATTACGATGACAAACAACCAAGGAACATCATTCAACTGGATGTGCTTGACCTGGCCAATAGTGGCGAAGAAAGTTATCTTGACGGCATTTTTGTGACCAACCGCTCAAAAGAATACCAGGCATTCAGCGGCAGAATGAGCATTAAGAAGGTAAATCCGCTGCTGGTAAAAACGGAACTTGCCGCTTACCTGCGTCAAAACAATACGGAAGAAGAATTTACCGTAATAAAATAAATTATAACAGAGACTGATTTCACACCCACATTGGCAGGAAGCCGGTGTGGGTTTTATTTTTTAAAAATTTTAATGCCCGAAGCGTTTAACAGTATCTGGTGTTTTTATTATATACATAGAACAGAGTGATAAGGATGAGTATTTTAAATGACCCCGGTCATGCAAAAGAGCCTGCCCTTTAAATATCTTGTGTGCCATTTTGAAGCCTAATCCAACAATTTCCATATGACTGCCATAGCCTCACCGGACTTCAAACTTTTATTTGAAAACTTACCGGGATTACACCTGGTACTAAAGCCCGATTTTTCCATCATTGCAGCAAGCGAAAGCTACCTGCAGGCCACCATGATACGGCGTGAGGAAGTGATGGGGCAGAACATGTTTGATGTTTTCCCCGATAATCCTGCTGATAAGCATGCCGATGGGTCCGTCAATTTGCGGGCTTCCCTTAACTATGTGACAGAGCACCTGAAACCGCACCGGATGGCTTTGCAGCGATACGATGTACGCCGCCCGAATGGCGTGTTTGAAGAACGCTTCTGGTTGCCCCTGAATACGCCGGTTCTCAATGAAGCAGGCGAGCTTTGCTGTATCCTGCACTATGCGGAAGATGTTACTGAAGATCAAAAGAAACAAAAACAGATCGACTTTTTGTCGCTCCAGATCGACAAGGCGTAGGATGCCATTTATACATTGGACAACGACCTCAGGATCACCAACTGGAATTACGGGGCAGAACGGCTGTATGGCTATACTAAGCAAGAAGCCATTGGAAAATACTCCAATGTTTTATTAAAAACAGAAGCTGCGGAAGGAGAAATTCAACAGTTAAAGAACAAGATCGACAGGGAAGATTATCAATCAGGAGAACTTAAAAGAATGACTAAGTCTGGTGAGGCCATTTGGGTCCAATATTCGGCATCCACCATTCGTGACAACGATATGCTTACCGGCTATGTGATGGTTAGCTTTGATATTACAAAAGAAAAACAATTACGCGACCGGGTGGGCCACCTGGCACGCATCGTGGAAAACTCCTCGGAAGCGATCTTTTCCAGGGATACTGATTTGAAGCTAATCAGCTGGAACAGGGGGGCTGAAGAACTTTTTGGCTTCCGTAAGGAAGAAGTGCTTGGAAAGAATGCCCGGGAGATCGGTTTTTTTCACCTGGGCTCTGATGAGATAGCCGGTGTGGAGGCAGAGATACGCAGGAATGGTACCTGGAAAGCAGAAATGACTTTCAGGCACAGATCCGGCTCTGAGTTTTTCGGTTCCATCACCGGCAACCTGGTAACGAATGAAAAAGGGGATGTAACCTCCTTCTATTTTATTGTAAAGGATATCAGCCCTCACAAAAAGCTGGAAGATCACCTGAAGAAGTCTAAGGAAAAACTTGAACAGGAAGTGAAAGAAAGAACTGCTGCTATTGAAGCCAGCGAAAGAGAATACCATTATCTTTTTGAGAACAGCCCGCTGCCCATGTGGGTGATCGACCGGGAAACTTACCGTTTCCTGGCAGTGAATGAAACTGCTATTGCACATTATGGTTACAGCCGGCAGGAATTCCTGTCCATGACAGCTTTCGACATCAGGCCCGAAGCCGATAAAGAAGCATTCTTAAGAATTGACCGCACAAGCTATGCTAATTCCGCTATTCATAACTCAGGCGTCTGGAACCATATCAAAAAGGATGGAACGCTTATCAAAGTAAGGATACATGCGCATTATATGGATTTCGGGGGCAGACCAGCATCCCTGGTCCTCATCAATGACGTAACGGAGACCATTGATGCCGAAGAAAAATTGCAGGCCAGTGAAAAGCGGTTCCGCACGCTGGTGGAAAAAGCTGATGATGTGATCACCCTCATGGATTCATCATTCAACCTGATATACAGAAGCCCGGCAGCAGAGCGTGTTACCGGCTGGAGCAATGAAGACATGCTGCACGTGAATGCAACCAGGAATATACATCCCGATGACCAGGCAGAAGCACAGGCGATCGTACAGCAGGTGATGGCCAATCCCGGGGTGACCTATAAAACCATGTTTCGAAACCTGCATAAAAAAGGGCATTATATCTGGATGGAGGGATTCGTGACCAACTGGCTCCGGGACAAGAATGTAAATGCTATTGTATTCAATTACAAAGATGTAACTGAACGGATAACAGCTGACGAAAAGATAGCAGCCAGCGAAGAAAGATACCGCAACACCCTGGATAATATGATCGAAGGGGTACAGATCATCGGGTTCGACTGGAAATATATTTTTGTGAACAAGGCATTTGCCAGGCAGGCAAGGTGCAATAAGGAAGATCTTACTGGTTATGGGGTATTAGAGAAGTTCCCCTGCCTGGAATTTAATAAGATATATGAAGTGTGCCAGCGTTGTTTCCGTGAAAGAATTCCTTTACAGCTCGAAAATGAATTCAGTTTTCCTGATAAAACCACAGGCTGGTTCGAACTGAGTTTGCAACCTGTCCCGGAGGGCGTGTTCATCCTTTCAGTGGATATTACTGAAAGAAAAATGACAGAAGCAGCACTGGCAGCAGAGAAGCAAAAGCTTGATACAATCAGTGCTATTGCACCAGGGTTGCTTTATTCATTTAAAGCAGACAATAACGGAGAATATAGTTTTACCTATGCCAGCAGCGCTTTTGAAGATATTGTAGGCATTCCCTTTGATGAAGTGAAGAATGACATGGATAGGATATTTAATAAAGTTAGGCCAAACCAGTTGGGAGCACTCATTCAATCGATACAGCAATCACGTGAACAATTAACTCCCTGGATGTATGAGTATGAATCTTTGCACCCGGTTAAAGGATATATCTGGCTATATGGCAATTCAATGCCCGTTAGGGATGCAGACGGAAGTACTACCTGGCACGGGGTTATCTCGGATATCACCAGTATTAAAAAAGCTGAACAGGAACTGAAAGCCAGTAACCAGCGTTTTCAGTATGCAACCAAAGCCTCTTCCGACATTGTTTGGGAACTGAACTTTGAAGAACATGAATACCTGGTATATGAAGGGAAGGAAAAATTATTTGGATCCGGGGCTGTCATCAATTGGCAAACAGGTGTGGATGGTAATTACATTGTTGAAAAAGACCGGAACCGTATACGTGCTAGTTTTGCCAAAGCCAAAAATGACATTAACCAGCAGCTGTGGAATGATGAATATGGGGTATATGCCACAGATGGATCAGAATTGAAAGTAATGAACCATGCCATTTTTATCCGAAATGAAAAGGGTGAGGTCACCCGGGTGATTGGTGCCATGAAGGATGTTACTGAACAAAGAAAGCTGGAAACAGCGCTGCAGGAGCAACAACGCAGGGAACAAATGATGGTGACCGCCACCGCACTGGAGGCACAGGAAAAAGAAAGGAATGCGATCGGTATGGAACTGCATGATAATGTGAACCAGTTACTGGTGGGTGCCTATATGTTGCTGCGCCTGGCTGCAAACCGTCCGGAAAAAAGCGATGAATTGCTGAACACCAGTATCACGCATATTAAATCGGCTATTGATGAAAACAGGAAGCTGGCTCATGAACTGGTTACGCCTAATATAGATGTGGAAAGGTTACCTGCCCTGCTGACAGCATTAACCAGCTCAACCCTGGTGAATGCAGGTTTGAAAGTGCATATCGATCATCATCAATGCAAGGACTGCATGCTTACAAACAACCTTAAACTGGCTGCTTACCGGGTGGCGCAGGAACAATGCACCAACATCATTAAATATGCCAATGCTCAACATGTTTCTTTCATCCTGTCTATTCACCGCAATACATTTTGCATGGAAATAAAGGATGATGGGGTGGGCATGGATATGAAACCGGGTGTAAAACCAACAGGTATTGGTTTACGGAACATTGCAGCAAGGATGAGTGTAATTAATGGTAAGGTGGATATCAACAGCAAGCCGGGTGAAGGTTTTACGTTATCGGTCAAAATACCGCTCACAAAGCAAAAGCCGGGTTGATTACCCAACCAGCATGGTAAAGAAGCGGCCAGTAATAAAGACGGGGGTTCAATAGCCCGCTTCACCCAATTTTGTGAAGGCTCTTATCCTTTGTTTCAATATTTTGTCATTGAATCATAACACCGGCCTACAAGTACTCAGGAAATGATCATATACTTATTCATGCATGCACAATACCGGTACTTTGGTATGATAGAGCAATTCTTTTGTCTGGCTGCGGCCAAAGATCTTATCCATTAAATTATGTTGCCGGGGGATCATATACATCCAGTCTATCTTTTCCTTTTCGGCAAACCAGTTGATACCCATCGTTACATCCGGGGAATAGATGGCACTGTAGTAAGGCTTGCAGTCCTGCAACAGGCCGCTGATAGCAAGGCTTTCGGCTGCAGCTTCGCCGGACTGTCCTTCTATATATTCCACGTTCAGTACATAGAGGTCGGCATTAAAATCCTTTACAGTTTTTTTCAGGAATTCCAGCGGCGTGGCCTGAACCACTTTATTGTAATCGCAGGCAAAGCCTATCTTCCTTACCGGCATAAACTCGGCTTTGGGCGGCACCACCAGTACCGGGTACTTGAGCTGCTGTATGGCCCTGATGGTGTTACTGCCCACCACCAGGCGGGTAAGGGCATTCTTCCCGGATAAACCGAATACTACCAGGTCGGTTTCAGTTTCGGAACAAAAATCGTTCAATGATTTCATCAGGTCGCCGCCTGTGGCTTTTATGTGCATGCGAACCGGCAACTTAAGTTGCGCCTGTACCTTTTTACTGAATGCGTCCAGTTCAAAACAGGCAGCAGATTCCATTTCGGCATCTGTTACAGCTGCATAACCATACTCGGCAAGGGTTACATTATAACCATAGTTGTAAAAAAGCCAGATCTCAGCACCATAAAAATTGGCAATATTGGCTGCATACAGGGCAGCATTTTCTGCAGTGGCAGAAAAATCTACAGGAACAATTATCTTTTTCATTTTGATTAGTATTGGTACCCCAAAAATCGGTATCAAAAACAGGTCTCAAAATGATGCGTATCATTGACGGACATGAGATTTGTTACAACCCTCAATTTCATCATTATTTCAGTCTTTCAAGCACACCTTTTCGCTTCACAATATGCTTATAATCCCACTGTATAGCTTTGGCCTTTTTAAGCCAGCGTTTGATATCTTTTGTATTCACCTGCGCTGCTTCGGTATAGCGCATTTCAGCGGCTTTGAACTTGCCTTCATGCTGCAGCTGCGGTTCATCAAATGACTGTCCGCTCCAGAATAATAACCTTACAGAACCCTTCAGCTTACTGTATCCCACAATGGGATTACCATTTAAGAACCAAACCGGGTGTGCATGCCATATTTTGTTTTCAGCTTCAGGTAATGCGGCATTTATTTGTTCAGCAAGCAGGTCGCAGATGTCTTTATCAGCTGCAGTTTGCATATCATTATATGCTTGTACCTCTTTATTCATATTCAATTTATTTTATCAAAAGATAAGCATATTACTAAAAAAGGGGACTGAAAATTTCAGCCCCCTTACCCATAAGCGATCTTTCTCAGCTAAGATTTTGTAACCGTAAAATTCAGATTGGCCGAAGGGGTGGTGGCATTGGTTGCAATACCACTTTCCATCTTGGTATTATTGGTTGTTAAGGTTGCCTGGCCAATATAACTGCCCGAAACACTGGCAAGTGTAAAGAACAATCTCACAGTACTTGAATTAGGTGTCAGGTTCCAGGTACCGTTAACGGCAAAAGAGCTTCCGTTGGTAAATGAACCACCCAGTGTACCATCTGCATTAAAGATCAGCACCCATGGTTTATTGGCCAGGGATAAACCCGGTACATTGGCAGTACCATTCCAGGTGGTGTTGCTCAGGTCTGGTGGTGTAACAGGATCCGGGCAACTTTTTTTACAGGAACTGGTGAATAATGCGATCATTGTGATTGCTGCTAAAAATAATTTTTTCATGATTTTCAATTTTTTGTTTTCACAAAACTAGCAGCAGCCTGTGCGGTGAATGACGGTATTAGTACGGAAAATGAACAGGTATAAATACTTAATTGCAGCAGGTGATCACCAAAAACATACCACAAACCGGGAATATATTATAAGGAAATTGTTTTTGAATTTTTATCTATTCCGGTTGCATCAGCCTGCGGATTGCAACCGATGCTGTTACTGAACCAAAGGTAGCAGGCATATAAGAAATGGTGCCATAAGCCGATTTCTTGTAATTGCTGCCATCCGTCATCATCAGGCTTTCCTTTAGCGGCAGTTCAGGACTGAACACCACGGTAATTCCTTTTCGGATACCCTGCCTGCGCAGGGTTTTGCGTATCTGTTGTGCAAAAGGGCAGTTGTATGTTTTGGAAATGTCCACCACCTGCAATTGGGTAGGGTCCAGTTTGGCGCCGGCGCCCATGCTGCTTACAGAAGGGATGCCGGCCTCGTATGCCAGCCGCATGAATGTAAGTTTGGGCGTAACACTGTCAATTGCTTCCACAATGAAATCGGGGTTCAGTGCCAGCATGTGCTGCACCATTTCGGGGTTCACAAATTCCTGTACCACATTCAATTCCAGTTCCGGGTTAATGGCTTTGAGCCGTTCTGCCATCAGTTGAACTTTTGGCTGGCCATGCGTGGTGGCAAGCGCCGGTAATTGCCGGTTGCGGTTGCTGGGGTCCACCACATCGCCATCAATGATCGTCATGCGGCCAACACCGGCCCGGGCTATGAACTCAGCTGCAAACGAGCCCACACCACCCATGCCCACCACCATCACATGTTTTTGTGTTAACCTGTTAAGCGCTTCTTCACCAATGAGTAAACTGGTACGTGATAACCAGGAAATATCTTTCATAAATAATGATCTTTTTAATGATCTGCTCACTGCTTTCATGCAGCCGGTATTTTGCCAAAGAGTTTTGCCGCATTGGCAGCTATTTGTTCTTCCAGTACATCCGGTGCTGTTTGCCTGATAGCGGCCGCCAGTTTGTATATATGCTCAATACTGTGTAAAGATGCATCAGTTTCCAAAAATACATGGTTAATGGGAATTGTTTCAAAAACGGCTGCAGTGGCCGGTTGAAACAGGTGCTTACCAAAAGAAAGATAATAGCCTGCTTTGGTTAACTGCAAAGCCAGTTCCGCACTTTTGTGATAGCCATGGAAGATGACCGGAACCGTTGCTTTTGCTTCCTTTAGGATACGCAGCACATCCTCAAATGCTTTAACGCAATGCAATATCAGTGGTTTGTTGTTGGTGTTTGCAAATAATACCTGCTGATGAAAGCATTGCTGCTGTAACTGGTAATCCGTGTCGCAAACTTTATCCAAACCGCATTCGCCCACTGCCAGCACATTGCTTTTGTGCAGTGCAATTTCTAATTGCTGTAACGATTCTGCCGCAGTTTGCCTGTTAAGATACCAGGGATGCAGACCTGCTGAATACCATCCGCTTTCCGGTATGGTACCAAAATCCTTCAACACATTCAGGATTGCATGCTGCCCGGGCCGGGGCTTGTTATGTGTATGTATATCCAGGTACATGAGAAGCAGCAAAGTTAATATGCACAATGGATAATGCCGAATGGGGAATATTGAACGGCAAATGTTATTTACTTTTTAGTTTTTTGAAACCCAAAATAGTAAACAGCAAACCGGTAACTGAAACCAGTACAGCCGTTCCGGTTTTACCAAGCAGGTTCAGTAATTTGTTCAGATCCTGCACCCGTGGCGAATCTGAATTGGGATAGACCGAGTGGGCAACGAAATAAATAAATAATCCTGCCGCTGTGATAATAAGACCGCAGCATAATAAGATAAAGCCGTTCAATTTATTGCCCTTCATCATTTAGTTTTTCCATGGCTGGCCCGGTTGCGGTGTACCAGGGGGTGGACAAGGAAGTTCGGGTTGATTATTTTGTGTGCGGCTGAAATTTTCTATGATGCACTGTGAATATTTACCGAACACGGCCTTCTGTTCGGGTGAAAAAGCATTCATGATAAACTTGTTTATTTTGAAGAAGTTCACATCCTTATTCTTCATAGCTACAACATGTATCGCGTAAAAATCTATGGCTGCAACCTGGTCAATCTTTTGTTTTGTCAATTTCACAAACCCCGCTGAATCGGTAACGGTATAAACCGGGTTTAAAAAGTTCATCAGCGCATTGGCCCTTTCTTTGGAATCACGGGCACTAGCCAGTGCAGCCTGAAAATTTGTTTCGTAAGGTTCCGGACCGCCCTGCATTATTTTCCCTTTTCTGTCTACCCAAATGGCTGAACCGCTTTTTCTTAACTGGTAGCCGCCTGGCGCTTTGTTGCCGCCAACAAATACTGAATCATACTCAAACGGAACCAGCATTTCGTTCTTCAGGTTTATGATTCCAATCCTGCCGTTTTTCTTTGCTGCTACAGCACTGTCGGAGAATTTGTACAACTGGTCGTAACTTAGGGGGATGATCGTTTTACAGGCAGCATTCAGCACACCCCATTTTCCGGAAACAGCATCCTGTACCAGTACATGTTTACCCGGCATCAGCAGGTATGTTTGCAGGGAAGGAGGATACAGTTGTTTGCCATTATAATCCAGTATCCCGATCCGGGTGCCGGCAGAGGGTTCCAGCCTGGTGTTGCTGTTTGCACCATAGAATGCTTTAACACCGGTTTGTACAAAAAATGCTTTCATGCCTGTGTCAAGACTTATCCAGTCGTATTTTGGAGGAATGATCTCTTTCTCGTCTTTTGACAAAATGCCAAATTTACCACCTGTATTTTCGCTGCCATTTCCGGTTGGTGTGCTGCCGTTTACCACTACAAAAAAATCAAGCATCTTTTCTTTGAGCTGGTAATTTCCTGCTTCGGCGGTTTTTTTATTTGTTTCAGCAGCAATTTTAGAAAACTCCATCAGTTTTCCTGCCTTGCTGATAAAACCATATTTGCCATTTTGCAAAACCGGGGCCCATCCTTCAGAAAAAGAACCCAGACCATCATACTGGAAGGGGATTACTGTTTTACCATTTTTGTCAACAGCACCATATTTTTTATTGATCGAGGCAGATGCAAGTCCGTCCTGGAAGGGGTTTAGTACGTCATACTGGAAGGGTATCTTTAAAACTGCGTTAGCATCAATGGCCCCAACTTTGCCCAGCCTGTTATTATTAATTTCCTGTACCCGCAGCAAGCCGTCATTAAATTCCGGAAAGATATCAAAAAGCTGCCAGCGGTAGTCGCCGATCTGTTTTCCGGTATGATCAAACAGGGCATAAGGCCCCACAAAAGCTTTATTGGCAACGATCCTGTCTTTTAATATTTTAATATCGTAATACTCAACCGGCAATATCATTTTTCCATCCCTGCCTGCCAATCCTTTCTTTTCGTTGGGATATTTTCCATTGGTTACAACCACCAGGCCCATTTTTGCTTCTTCAATACGGTCATATATAACCGGTATGACCTCTTTGCCTGTTTTATCAATCACACCCCATTTACCGCCTTCCAGTCCGCTGTAAATAGATTTTGCCCTGGCACCCAGGTTCACAAAAGCCAGTCCGTCTGTAAATATCGTTCCGTCATCATATTTTTCCGGAATCACAATTTCGCCCCTGGTATTTACATAACTCACTTTGCCATTATACCTGGTTTTTACCTTACCCATGCCATCTGAAAAATTGCTGATCTCTTCGTAATTAAAAGGTACAACCAGTTTACCGGTCTTATCAATATAACCGCTTTTGCCAGCCTGGTTTCTTACAGGTATCATGCCATTAACGCATTTTACGCCACCCAGTAAGGACAGTATGCTGTACTGGAAGGGGGTGATGGCTTTCCCACGGATATCAATAAAGCCCACTTTACCGGTTTCTTTTTCGGCTTCGGCAATACCTTCGCTGAAATTACTCAGTCTCTTATATTCACAGGGCACCACCCATTTGCCTGTTTTATCGATAGCGCCCGATAAACCATTTTTTCTCAAAACGGCCACACCATCTGTAAACTCATCCGGTAAATAATCTTCTTCATACATGGGTGGTACAATTTCTTTTCCCGTTTTATCAATATAACCGAGCAGGTTACTGGCATATACGGGGGCCATTCCATCCTTGAAATTGCCTGCACGGTCGTATTTGAATGTCTGGGCCATTACTTGCCCGTAACAGGTTGCAGAAAGAAAAATCAGCAGTGATATGATTTGCCGCATACAAATAGCTTTTGATCAAAATTAATTGCTGCAGCCAAAAAAACTATACCCGCTGATGGGTATATAGATAAATATGTTAAAGGAAGTTACCTAGCGATTTTGGTGATCACAAAGTTTTCTGTACAGCGGGGCTCTATGCTGGTTTACGGTTGTGCCACACTGTTTATCTCTATCCAATACCCGTCCGGGTCCTGGAAATAAATTTGCTTGATCCCATCTGCACGCACATTCACTTTACCGGGAGTTCCCGGCCAGTCGGAATAGGGTATTTTTAATTGCCTGAGCCTGCTTACAAATGCATCGAAATTTTGCAGGGTCAATGCCAGGTGCACCGCCTTATTGATGGTTACCGGCTCTTTGATGGTGGATACCAGGTGCAGTTCTTTGCCTTCGTTCAAACTAAACCAGCGGATGCCATCCATTTTAGTGCGGTTGGTTATTTCTGTCAATTGCAGCACACCGGAATAGAATGAAGCCGAGCGGTTTACATCTTTTACGGATAAAGCCAGGTGGTTGATGCTGAAATGGAAGGCGGTGGTATCCTGTGCATACAGGGCGCTACCGGCAAAGAGCAGCCCGGTTAGTAAAACTAATTTTCTCATGAATGCAGGTTTGTTTGTGAGGGATAAAAATAGGGTATTAATGAGTATAACGTTAATCCGTTAATTGGTTAATCCGTACGGCAGCACATAGATATTGGCAGTCATGTATCAACTGACATCTGTCTGATAACGATTTTCTTCCTTTGATCGTTGACCTTGGCAGTTCACTAATCTGACGGCTCATCCCATCACCAAATCTTCAAATCTTCAAATCACCAAATCTTCAAATAATTCTATTAGTGATCAGGTATTGATCAGCTGACCGATAAAAAGCAGTGTCTTTGTTTGCGGAAGTACAACATGTATTTCCTTCATCCCGTAATCCCGGGTAAACGGGGCTTTGTGGCTGATTCCCGCCAGGTTGTCTTTGATCTGATGCCAAACCGCTTCCAGGTCATCCACTTCCAGGTAGCACGACATTTCTCCGATATCCTTACCTGCATGGAGTATATGAATGGTCAGGTTATTCATGGCAAGGATAACATAATCTGTAAAATCTGCATACACCCGAAAGCCCAGCACATCCCGTAAAAAAGCAACTGTTTCGGGAATATCATAGGAGGGAACCATCGGGCTAAAATACTTTGCGTTGAACATGATCATTTGTTTTATTAAGACGCAGCAGGCTTGTGCAATACAGGCAAAGCTCTAATGCACGTTAATGCAATACATTTTATGGTCAGTGCCATTATATGTTATGTCGGCCTCCTTTTTGATATTTGGCTGAACAGCAGTTACGGTAATTTCAATTTCGGTCATGCTGGGTAGTGTGGATATACAGTCGTAACAATAAATATGCGTATTAACAGCACATCCCTGCGACAGGGGGGCTGCCAGGGCATTTACATTTTGTTCGGTATAGTCCGGGTAGTTTAATTGTTTAATGTAATCATTTACCAATACTTTGATCTCTTCCTCCGAATCATTGATCACCGCATTTTTCAGGTTTTCGCAATTACTGGTGCGTACCCCGCTGTCTTTGCTGCAACTGCAAAACAGGCTGGCCAGTAACGGGATCAGAAAAATAAATTGAATGCGGCGCAAAATGGCAGATTTATAAATGATCAGCAGCTGCACAGGCTGGATATAACTAATTAAATGTACAGATTTTTTTATGCCTTACAAATCAAACAGCGCAATAATTTTGGCTCATACAAGACCATAACCGGGCCACGGAATTATTCAGCTTATCAATTGCTGTAAAACAGTGGGGGAGTGACCAGGAAACCAATGGCTGCTATTTTATTTCGCTTCCGCAACCAGTTTCTTCAAAGCTTTCTGGTCATTGTTATAATCCTGCAGCCAGCGCAGTATCTCATGCTGGTACAGGTAAAGCGGGGCCTTCTGATCGTTATGGTAATAGAATTTAAGCACAACCAATGGAATGCCTAACTGGTTTTGGGTGGTAACCTCAAATGAATTGCCGTTGAAAAGTTCGGTTGATTTTTCCAGGTAACCTAAGAATACTGCCAGCTGGGGTTTGTCGAAAGTGAGAAAACTGGGTCCCCACCGGTAATTGGGATTGCGGATGAGTGTGTGGCTGCCAGCTGATGGTTTGAAATAACTTTCTCCATACACATGCTCTTCCATATTTGCCAGCAGGTAATCCTTGCGTGCTTCCACCAGTTCCCTGCACATCATATTTACATAATTAACGCTTACCACACTTTTAGTAAATTTTACTTCATAATTCACCCCAAAGCTGTACGGGGTAGGGCCGTTAAGCACACCCTCCGGTGCAGGTAAGGTCCACCGGAAACTGGCACGGTCCATCGTCCAGATATAAGCCCTTTCCAGCAGTTCATCCAGCTGGTTCTGGTTATACAGCCCCAGCAATTCATCATTGTGCTTTTTTATAAAAGCAAGGGATTGCTCCATATTGGCCTTTAATTTCTCAATAGCTGCCAGTCTTTGCTTTTGTTTCTCCTGTTCTCTTTTAAAATCAGCAGCGGCATAACTTTCTGTGATCAGCGGAGCATGAATGGTTTTATCATTGATGCTGCGTAAATAACCCCGGTATGCATCCTCCAGCAGGTCAAAATTTACAGACAGGTAGGAGCCAACTTCCGGGTGTTTAAAGATTCCGCTGAAAGCAACAAACTTTCCGTCATTACTTACGGCTATCGGGAAACGGTCGGCACCGGCCGGAAGATCGATATTACCCAGGTCAAGCTCCACCGATTTTACGAGACTGGTAAGTGTGATATCATAATAGTCGATCCTGTATTTTCGTTTTCCTGCATCGTTTTCCTGGTTATGATTAAACACGATCACCTGGTCTTTCCCAGGCAAAAAAGCCAGTACCCGGTTATCCTGCCCCTCATAAGCGGGGCCTTCAATAGTTCCTTTGCCCGCCAGCAAACCAGTAGCCGCAGCAATAAACTCGTACTGCATCTTCCTGAATTCGGTAAAGAATTTCCGTACAATATATTTTCCGCGAAATGCTATTTCTGTTTTTCCAATCGAGTTAAAATTGCCGCCGCTATCCCAGTCGTGCGTGGTAAAAAAAGGTATCTCTGAAAGTTTATTGCTGTCCATGCTGTACATCCAGAGCCTGTTATAGCCCCTGGCATATCTGCCACAATCGGCACTTATGAATAATTTGCTGTCTGCGGGATAATAAGCAAAGGCCATATCTATATCATAGTCCTTCGGCTTTATTTTCTCCTGCTTCATCCTTTCGGGTTTAAAGTCATAAAAGAAATCGGGCAATTTAAAGGAGGCCACCTGCTTACCGCCAGTATCGGTAATGCTTACTGAATACGTATCCCTGAGTTTAAGTTTCAGGTCGGCGCTGATCCAGCGTTCGGTATCCCAGCCGCTGCGGCCGTTCTTATTACTGCTGTAGGCATGCAGCGGGCGCTGCGGGGTAAATAAAGCCAGTATGGCACGCCCGCTGCGGGTAAATGGCAAGCGGCTTACGTCATAGTCTTCTTTTTGTTCACTCACCAGGCTCCATCCGGTAAGTGTTTCCTGCTTTTCGCCTCTTTTGTATATATAGGTGTCGGGGTTCTTTACATAAAAATGTTCTCCGTCATTGCTGAAAGCAACTTCGGTAGCTTCAGGCCGCATCAGGGAAAGATCAATAGTGGAACCGGCCGGGGCATACAAATAGCTGGGGTTGCCATAATCAATGATACCGGTTTTGCCGGTAATTGTTTGTGCCTGCAGCTGGGTACCAAAGAACAAACAGAAGGCTGCTATAAATATCTTCATCCTTGTTTTTGGTATAAAGATAAAAAAGGGGGTATTGCAGGCAATACCCCCTATGCGGCATTTTTATAACCATTTTTCACCGGTTCAAACCACTGGCAATTAACTGTAAACTCCGGCTGCAGCAAAGATCATCGTACTTATTTAAGCTCCTTCAGGATTAACTTCTTTTGCTTTAGTGTATTCCTCATTGCCTTATCCGTTACTGCAGGGTCATCACTGTTTATAAGGTCAAAATACTCAACAGGAACTTTCCTTCCTGCCGGCAGCTGGTACTGCCCGAATCAATGCCTGGTTATGTAATTTGTTGATTGCTGTTCATGTCTAAATTGCATAAAAGCTGATATTTTAGGTAGTATTAGTTCCGGCTTCCCTTTACAAAATCATAAATCGTGATATAATCAATTTTTTGAGGCCAAATTTCCCTGGTATTTGTACCAGGTGAAGCACCTGAAATGCTGGTATTCTTAAATTGATTGGCATTATAATATTTTATATCTGCTTTATAGCTTAATCTGTCTTTTAGATTACTTCGAAGCATAAGAAGGGTTTTGTAATCTTTGTCCTCATTTCCCTCATTATAAAAAGCGCCCATGAAGAAAATTTCAATCGTATTTTCTTTAGGAGATTTTGAAAACAGATCTTCATTTTGTTTAAATGAGTAAAATCCTTCAATAGATTCCATACTTAATACTTTATACCCGTATTTGGTACTGTCAAGCTGCTTCAATTCCAGCAACACTTTAGTGCCAAGCGGGAATGTAAAAGTTCCGTAGTCAGTCGGGAATTTACCAGGCACATTAGGCCTGGTTTGAGCCATGGTATTAAAACTTAGCAGCGTTATACTAAAGAAAAGAATAGGAACAAGCTTTTTCATATTTGTATAAGGTTGTTAAATATTCAGGGTGTCAAAAATAGCGGCTGTTTAAACTGTCAGAGAATTAGTTTCTTAGCTCCTGCCTAAACCATTTTTTCCTGCGTATCTGTATGTTACTACTATCTGGTTTATGCGGGGAAAAAACAAAACTATATTCAATTGGCGGTTCAAAAATAATTTCATTTCCTGTTTTGTATTCAGCATATTGATTCTTACACCTTTTGCAACTTTTTTTTGATAAAAGAATTGTATTACTATCTTTTATTGTCATTTTCCAATCCTCTTGTATTTTACCGGTCCTGCTTTTGTCACGGATAAAAAGGATGACATCCAATGTGCCAGTATTTTGCCTGTAGTAGCCCCACCTGCCCATATTTTTAAATGCTTCAATACTATCGGTCAGATAAGAAATTTCACCAACCTCATCCCTTTTTTGCTTTTCAGCAAAGAATACCACAGATCCATCTTCATAGAAAAAAAGGAACTCATAGAAGGGTTGAGCTGTATCGTATAAAACATGGTTATGTACGCTCATATAAAACCCTTTTGTTGATACTTTTGCAGAATTTACTATTCTTGTTTTTAGTCCCTCACTTTTATTAAACAGAGCGGGACAAACGATGGTGCCAGTCATCAAAAACGCTGACACAAATAACTTCAAAAGTGAATTCAGTGACAAGGAACTGTTTGTTTTGATAAGTGGTTCAAAAAATAGCCGGTAACAGGCAGGGCTTGCAGAAGTAGGGGAGTGTTGTTCCGTCCGCCCGGCCAACCCAAACCCAATTAAATTGCTAAAGTTTGATTGTCAAGCCACATTTGCTTAAAACCCGATGTTGGTGGCACCTGGCTCTGTATGCTCGTAACTAAAGCCCTATATAAGGGTCTTCTATTTTTTTAGACTGGTATTTTATTTTATAAAATTTCACTCTGCATTTTCTTCCCGTTGGTGATTGAGCTAAAAAGCCAACCTTTAAACTCTTTTTAGAATCAAATTGTAAATGTCGAACCAAAAACCATTTTTGGTTATCCAGCGAGTAGTATAGCGTTATAACATTATCGGCTTTCGCCACTTTGTAAAACACCTTATTTCCTCTTATTTCCACAGAGTTACAATCATCAGAAATATCTTTTGTCACAACACTCACAACTCTTTTTGCACCGGTATAGTCCTTCTCAAAACAGAATTTAATCCAGTTAAGGCTGTCACTTATAACTACAATAGCTCCGCCGTCCCATTTACTATAAAATGAATGTTCAATGCCTGCAGAAAGTATAAAATTTTCATCTGGTTTGAATAAGAGTTTTGGCGCATTATCTGTATTATAAGTAACATTTGGATCTCTAAACATATCCGTTTTTTCTCCCGCTTCAATTGTCAAAACATCATTTTTTAAGGAAAAGTATCGGGGCTTGTTTTCCCAAAATAATCCGCTAACAATTGTTTTTATTTGGAGTGAATCTACCTTTTGTCCGTAAGAGCAGGAACAGGAAATAAGAGCTCCCAATATGAAAGAAACCAAATTCTTAAGTTTAATTGTATTCATACTACTTATGGTGTTGAATTTTAAGTTGCCATTGCCACCAACGGCCAGGGCTTTATGCAGGTTGGGAATTAATATTCCGTCTGCCCACAACCGCTGCTGTCCTGTCCCGGCCTAAGAGTCGGGATTGAATTTATGATGTTGAAGTTAACTACAAAAGCTCAAAGTTGCTCGCCTGCCGGCAGGCAGGCTGGTCCGGCCCGATCCACCCGCAGGGCCCTGTGGGCAGCCTGGCTTTGTCCCTGCACCGTGCAGGGATTGATGTTTGCTGGTCATGCCCAACTTGAATAAAACCCAATGTTAGCGGCAGCACCTACCACTCATCTTTAAATTTGAATTGAATTGAATTAAACGCTTTAAGAACTTTAATATTTGTTAAGCTATCTAAATTTTCTGCTGTCATCAAGAAACTTACTTTTTTTGATTTCCCGATACTATCAATGTATAAGCCAGAAAATCCAGTGTCTACATGATTTGACCTAAAAAAATGAATTTTATAATTGTTTTTCAAATCTTCCCGGAAACGATAATTTTTGGCATTAAGAATAATAAATGATTTGGAACGTAAATTAGAATGTGTGGAATCAAAAATACTCTGCACATCATATCCGTAACTATAATTGATAAATTCATTGGATCCAATTTGAATTCGTCCGACAGATACAGAACACTTACAATTATTTAACTCTAGTGTATCGTCATTAGGCTTTTTCCAAGTATCAGGTGCTGTTATAGAAAATATTCCATAGTCAAGTATTGTATCTCTTGATGACGTAGGAAAATATTTGACGTATTCAACGTTTGTAGACTTATCAAGATCAGTGGAATGATTTTGACAACTAAAAATGAATATGATAAATAAATAAACGAGAAGTTTCATGCTGTTGCCACTACGAGCAGGGCTTTATGCAGGTTGGGAATTAGTATTCCGCCTGCCCACAACCGCAGCTGACCAGTCCCGGCCTTAGCGTCGGGATTGAAATTATGTTGCTGAAGTTAATTACAAAAGCTCAAAGTTGATGGTCCAGCTTAGAACCACCCGAAGGGCCCTGTGGGCAGCCTGGCTTTGTCCCTGCACCGTGTAGGGATTGATGTTTGCTGGTCTTGCCCAACTTGCATAAACCCGAATGTTGTAGGCAGTGCAGTATAAACTTACTGATAAAAATAATTGTCAAACAATTTCATTACCTCAGAGAACTTTTTGTTAATAGCATCTTTAAATGCTTCCGGACTATGATATTGGAAAACTCTGTAGTTTTTTCCCTTGATAATTTCCAGGGTATACCAGGTTCCATCGTTTACGTCGTCTTGAAAATCTTTGATTTGATATTGAGAAATAAAATTGTCAAAATCAAATGCTTTTAATTTATTTAGAAATTCCGATGCAGGAATTTTCGGATTGAGTTTCACTTCTTTAATGGACGTGTCTGAATAATAATCATAAGAATGGCTTTCCCAATGGCTATTTTTATTTTCAAAAGTAATCAGGTTATAACCAAACATACTACCAGTCCAAAGTCGAAAAGAAAAACTGTCGATACTGTTTAATGTAGACAAGTTCATTTTTTGAGATATGGGCTCATAATAAGCTGGAATCCTAATAAATGAATATTCTTGTCTTTTACGTTGTGCTTTTAATGAATCAAGTAACAGGCTTTGTCCATTAGTTTGAAACCAACTAACAACAAAAAGAGAAAATGTTATGTTACGTAGTGTCTTTTGCATTGCCTATAACGTTCGAGGCTTGCCGCAGGGCTGGAATTGTTGCTGTGTCTGCCCGGCAACTGTCCGCAGGACCCCGCAGGAAGCCGATTGAAAAAACTACTGTTGAAGTTAACAACTAAAGGCCAAACCTGCCTGACGGCAGGCAGGTAGAATTCGGTCAAGCCCGATATTAGCTGATAGTAGTACACCTGCCGATTGTTATTCCGTCCGCCAGCCTTGCGGCAAACCTTTTCCTATGTGTTGGGCGCTGCCAGACTATTGGAAGCATTTACGACTCCACATATGTACTACGTATTTTCTCTGCAATCAATTTTAGATTGTCTGAGGTAAAGCCATACCTTTTGGTAATTCGAAAAGTATGGGCATTGGTAACAATTAGTTTGATTACAAGTGGGCCATAAATAATACGTCGTAATCCATTGTTTTCTGTAATGGTGACTTTCACCTTGTCTAAGGGGAAATTTTGAACTTTGTTGCCAGACATTATACTTTGAAGAGTTATCAATAAAGTATTTGTTTCTTTTTCTATAGAAATTGCATGAACATGATATTGTGTCACTGTATTTGCAATTGTTATTGCTAACGGTACGGCGATAATCAACCATTTCTTTTCAAGCTGAAAATCTAAGAATTTTATAGCTAATGTCACAACTACTATAATAGATACTAATGACCATAGCCAAGATTTTAGGACAGCAAGGCGATATTCTCTTTTATTTATTTCTAACACGTTCATTTTATTTGATGTCCTGATAGGCTTGCGCACAACCAGCAGGGCTTTATGCAGGTTGGGGCTGGGCATTCAGTCCGCCCACATAACCGCTGCTGGTTTGAAATTATGAGGCTGAAGTTAAGTACAAAAGCTAAAGTTTGTTTGTCAAACCCCGAACCACCCGCAGGGCCCTGTGGGCAGCCTGGATTTGTCCCTACACCGTGTAGGGATTGATGTTTGCTGGTCATGCCCAACTTGCATAAAACCCAATGTTATACGCCGTTTTTTTGGCTCACTAACGCACCACTATGGAATCATTATAAACTCTGACTAACGTATCAACCCGACCCGGTTCTGCCATTTGAAATAAAGTGTCATCCTGCAAGAAGTATGGAAATTTAAACTTACTTGTTTCGATGAGCAAATTGTATTGATAGGTAATACTGATTTTTCCTTCTAATTTATAATATGCATATCGTTCTCCTTTTATATTGTCGTGTGTAGGCGACCAATGTTCAAAACGATAAACGATAGCTTTCGAACTGTCTTTAATCTCAACAATTTGAAAGTGTCTTTTAGAATGCGAAACCCATGTACCCAGGAACTTGCTTAAATCGGAAGTATCATTTACAATTGCCTTTTCAATTTTGGCAGAATGCAGATTTAATTTATCATCGTTAGTATGCGATGTGCAACTGAAAACGAAAGCTAAAACAATAGTTCCAAAAAATTGCCGAATTAGCTTCATAGCGCTGAATTAAAATGGCGTACAAAGGGCAGGGCTTTATGCAGGTTGGGGCATAGCATTCCGTCCGCCCACACAACCGCTGCCGACCTGTCCCGGCCTTAGCGTCGGGATTGAAAAACTGATATTGAAATTAAGAACTAAAGTTGAAAGTTGCCTGCCTGCCGGCAGGCAGGCTTGTC
Source organism: Ferruginibacter sp. (assembly GCA_044226725.1). GTDB lineage: Bacteria > Bacteroidota > Bacteroidia > Chitinophagales > Chitinophagaceae > Ferruginibacter. Next base: position 52,702 of record JBGAGM010000011.1, read on the forward strand.
CCGCCCGAACCACCCGCAGGGCCCTGTGGGCAGCCTGGCTTTGTCACTGCACCGTGTATGGATTGATGTTTGCTGGTCTTGCCAAACTTGCATAAAACCCAATATTGTACGCCGCTTAAGGGAACTCATTTTTAACCTGCTCCCAAAGTCTATTCCAAAGAGACATTAGTTTTGTGCTACTATTATAACGGTAATTTAAATTTGAAATTTCTGAACCAATATCCTTTTGTAAATATAAATGCTCAAACGATTTATAAATCGTCTCATTTTTTGAATAAAGGGTGAGCTCATAAAACCCTTGGTGAATACTTGTTAAAATGTTATAAGATTCAATACCATTAGATTCATATTTTGAGATAAAGGGAAGAAGTTCTTCGTTTTTAATGCTGTCAAAATAATTATTTAAATAAGGAAAAATGTCCGAGTCGATAATGAGTTTTAAAGGGCTACGAATAATTCTGTCGTCATAATAATGCTTAATTTTTTGAAAACATATATTTGTATCACGCTGCCAGAATAAATAGTAATAAAATGCTGGTCCTAGAGAATCCATTATATGTAAACCTGAAAAACTTCTTTTAACTGTGATGAGATTCGTTGTGCCTTTTCTTTTCAAGCTATCATATATTTTTTCTAAGTAGGTGTTAATATCAAATTTTTTGTGTCGCCCGGGTTTATTGATTTGTCCGGATACTGTAAAAAAAGAAAAGAGAAAAATAAGTCCTGCAATAAACTTCATTTTGTAGACTATTTAATTAATGGCTTACAACGAGCAGGGCTTTATGCAGGTTGGGAAATAGCATTCCGTCCGCCCATACAACCGCTGCTGATTGAAATTGGCTGAAGTGCTATTTTACAGACTCATTCCAATCCCATATGTCAACTTGAACCCAAACCCGAATTTCTCGTTTGTAAAGTTTACAAATGGATATTCTTTTGTTCCAGAAATTAGGAGTACACCTAGTAACTTTTCGTGTCTATAGATTTCAATTTTATTCTCTGCAATAAATTTCTTTTGAAAGTCAGGTTTAATATTTCTCTTTAAAATATTTTTTAGATTCTGTACATACTCCAAAGAGTCAACGGTCTTAGTTATTGCAAATGTGTCAGCTTGCCTAGCATAAAAAACTATTCTATCTGCACTATTCACGATTTTATAATAATCGTCAAGTCGCTTATCTCTTGAACATGAGAAAAGAAGTAACAAACAGGGTATAAATAAACATGTAAAAAATTTCATGAAGCTTCTTTAAGCATTACGGTCAATGGCAGGCCTTTATGCAGGCTGGGAAATAGTATGCCGTCCGCCCGCACAACCACTTTCAGGTAGTATTATTAATGTTAAGGTTAAATACAAAGGCTCAAGTTTGCTGGTAATGCCCAACTTGCATAAAGCCTAATGTTGGCTGCTGTTTTGTCCTACGAAGCCAAACTTTCACGGTTTGGATTTAAGTAGTCAAATTGGTTTTCTTCAAATAATTGTTCTAATGCTTCACAACCATTATTCATTTTAAAATCTCTTTCTTTTTCTGTTATTGGAATGAACCAATAGCAATGAATAATTTGTCCACCATAATTAAATCGTTCTAAATTTTCTCCGTCAAGATAGGGCAATGAAATAAATCCGTGGTCACATTTTGAATTGTCCAACCATGGTTGTCCTACGTTTACTGTGTGATGAATGTTAAGCGGCAATTTATTTCGATGGTATGATGCACAAAATGTCAAAAGTTCTACAATAGAATTGTGTGGTCGAGGTGAATAAAGTATAAGTTCAATTAAGTTTTCATCTAGTCTATCTGCTGACATGCCAATAGTACAATAGCAAAACATACTATGTCTGTCGTTAGGTGCAATTTCAAGTACATGAAAATCAGGATGCAACTTTTCTTGAGGTCCATATTCAAGCTTCAACCGTTTGCCCGACTTACCGAAGTATGTCTCAAAATGTTGTCGAAGTGTGTCAGTATATTCTTTAGAATTGAAAACTTGCATAAGGTGTCAAATAAATAGCCGCTTACGAGCAGGCTTTATGCAGGTTGGGGCATAGCATTCCGTCCGCCCACACAACCGCTGCCGACCTGTCCCGGCCTAAACGTCGGGATTGAAAAACTGATATTGAAATTAAGAACTAAAGCTCACAGTTATTTGTCCAGCCCGAACCACCCGCAGGGCCCTGTGAGCAGCCTGGCTTTGTCCCTGCACCGTGTAGGGATTGATGTTTGTTGGTCGTGCCCAACTTTCATAAAACCCAATTTTAGCAGCTGTTGTATTGTGTATTTTAAAATCTACTTGCAAATAATTGCCTTGTAACTTTATTTAATATTAGGTAGTTTTTTTCTTAGTTGTCAGGAATTACTTGCAGTTCAGTTAATCTTATAGCTTTTCCATCAGCTTTTATATTTTTGAAAACAATTCCAGACAATAGGACTTTTTTACCAATTAAATTAGGTGGTAAATTGCATGGATTGTACGCAACACCATTTATGTTTATAATTGTCGTACCAAATCGATTATATACAACGCCCTTTTTATTTCTCAAGATATTTGTTTTGTTTCCTCCTATTGAATCCCAGTTACAGGTATTTGTAAAAAAGTATATACTATCTAACTTTTGTGCTAAAAGTTGTCCTTGCGTAGTAAAACAGAAAAATAAAACTAAGAAAATATACTTTTTCATTGTAGGAGTTTGACTTAACAATTGCTGCTAACGGGCAGGGCTTTATGCAGGTTGGGAATTAGTATTCCGTCTGCCCACAACCGCTGCTGACCTGTCCCGGCCTAAGCGTAGGGATTGAAAATATAAAGTTGAATTTAAGAACTAAAGCTGAAAGTTGTTTGTCCAGCCTGAACCACCCACAGGGCCCTGTGGGCAGCCTGGATTTGCAAATAGCTGATGTTACAATGTCGAGCCCAACTTGCATAAAACCCAATGTTGGCTGCTGTAATAATCTTTTAAGTTTTACTAAACTTAGTCCGATGTCCCTCATGATGAATCATTGTAATTAAATCTACGTCTGGCTGTACGAAAATGAAGTCCGAAGGTTGCTGAAACTGCATATTAAATAATGCAGGATAAGTGTCTTCCATAAATTCGATAATGTCTTTAAATCGAAATATTGAAAAAGCCATTTTCTCTTTAAAACATTCATCGGTAATTATTATTGTTTTTCCTTCACAGGGATGAGTTTTCGTAAATGCAATATCAAGAAAATCTTGTTCAGAGTAATCAAATGAGGTCGTCTCGAACTTTGTCCAATTTAGGATTGGTCGCCATTTTAATTGAATACCAGAAAGCTCTGCAAAACTATGAATTGAGTCAGGTGTCAAATAAAGTTGATCAATAGAGTCATTATTAAAAATTCTTTGAATTATTTTTTGAACTTCAAGAAAAGGGATTTTTTCATAATTCATTGTTTACTCTATTTGTCGGATAATAACTGTAAGAAAGTAGGTCAACTCTATAGCAGCCAACGTTCTAGTATTTGCGAAGGCAGGGAATTCAGTGATTGTCCGGCCCGGTACAAATGCCCATCTGATAATATGTTGTTGAAGTTATGAACTAAAGCAGAACATTGAACAATCAGCCCGAACCACTACTGATGCTTGCACATAGCTGATATTACAATGTTCATCCCTGCTTTTGCAAATACTTTTGTTGGCAGCAGTTATCTTTAAGACTTAGTTAATAGTTTATTTTCATAAGCATAGAACTTGCCTTTTGGAGTTAGATTAACTTGGCTATTGATACTATACCATTCAGCATATCCCAAATTTATAAGTTTTAAAACTCCAACATCAACGAGTGATCTAGAAATTCCCATTCGAGCTGCAATTTTCTCTGTGTATGGATTCTGCCAAATGGCATATTCTTTATCTATTGCTTTAATAATGCTATGTAAAAAATCAATATCGCCATCAATTTTTTCTTTTTCAATAGGCTTAAAAGGGTTATTACCTACTTCAGGTTTTTTGAATAATGGTGAATCATGAATAGTTCTCACAAGTTCATCATACGCGAATTCGTAATCGTCTTTATTAGAAAAATTGATAAACAATTTACTTCTCAAAAATGTTGGGACTTCTGTTGAGGCAACTTGTCTGATAAGAGGGATTATTTTATTTTCATCAATTCTTTTCATAAGATTTGATGTTACAATCATTTTTTCATAACCAACACCTCCTTGACCTTTATTAGCTTTATCAACATATTTCTCTGTACATATCATCAAAATTTTACTAGAAGTGGATAAATGTTTCTCCATAAAATGAGGTATGTCATCTCCAGGTTGTAACTCAAATTGATCAAGTATAGCATCAATGCCATTGTTACGTAGCCTTGAGGCTAACTCTAATACCCATTTTTTATGTTCCTGAGTGTCGTGCGAATAAGAGATGAAAACTTTTGGTATATTCATAAACTACATTTTATAGGACGCATTGGTAAATTGCGACCAACGGGCAGGGCTTTATGCAGGTTGGGAATTAGCATTCCTTCCGCCCACACAACCGCTGCCGATTGAAATTATGATGTTGAAGTTAAGTACAAAAGCTCAAAGTTGCTGGTCCAGCCCCGAACCACAGCCCGGATTTG
>JBGAGM010000008.1:0-371436 GCA_044226725.1 Ferruginibacter sp.
GGAACCTGGAAACTGTTTGTGTTTGATGATGCGGCAGGTGATGGAGGAAGTATCTCTGGCGGATTCTCGGTTAACTTCAACCTGGGAATTGCTCCATGTACTTCACCTGCAAGAACCGTAGTGGTTACGGTTAACCAGCCAGTAGCTTTGAATAATGCGCTGCCAGTGAACCAAACCATCTGTACCGATAAAGTAGCAACCTTTACAGTTGCTGTCGCTAGCGGTACTGGTCCATTCAGTTATCAATGGCAGGTAAGTACCAATAGTGGTAATACCTATACCAATATCAGCAATGGTGGTGTTTACAGTGGTGCTACTTCAGCAACATTGACCATTACAGCACCTCCGGTGAGCATGAGCGGTTATTTCTACCGGTGCGTAGTGGGCGGGGCGGCTCCATGCGGAAGCGTAACTTCGCTGCAGCGTGTACTTACTGTTAACCCATTACCAACTGTAGTGATCAGTGCAAGTCCGCTGACCAGCTTATTCCCTGGTCAAAGGACCACGCTGAGTTCAACGGTATCCCCTAATGCGGCGTCTACTTACACCTGGTTGCGCAACGGAGTGGCATTGACCAGTCCAGCACTGGGTGTACTGAGCGGCTTAGGTACCGGTACAATCCAAGTAGATGTGGATGGAATGGGCGACTACCAGCTCAGGGTAACTGATGTGAACGGCTGTACTAATATCTCCAACACGGTAACGATCAAGGATTCAGCGATTGGTAACTGCTTTATCTATCCTAATCCGAACAGCGGCCGGTTCCAGGTACGTTATTACAGTGTGGCCAACAATGTGTTGCCAAGGGGTATCGTGGTTCGCAATGCACTGGGTCAGAGTGTGCTGATGCAGAACTACTCGATTGGAAGGCCTTATGACCGTATGGATGTGGATATGCGCGGGTATGGCAAGGGAATTTATACTGTAGAGATTGTGGACAGAAACGGCAATCGTTTAAGCATGTGCAGAGTAGTAATAGAATAAATAAAACCTTAGTCTATATTTCAGCCCCCCGGTTTCGGGGGGCTTTTTTTGTATTGTATTATTATTTTATTATAGTTGCGGAAACCAATATCGGCTGAACGAATTGTTTGATGCAATTCGAAAAATAAAATAATAATTGGACTACATTCTGAAAATGAAAAGTTAACCTGCCTGACGAATTTTGCACCAGGTCTTAAATCATTTCAAAGTAAAATTGATGCAAAACTGATACGGTATAATAATTTTTATGAAGTTAGGAAGCAGGGTTTAATAGCATAACATGAATGTACAAACACAAGCCTGAACAGAGCTTGCTTGTTTTTAAATGTTCGAACATTGAAAAGTTGTCTTTTTCAGCAAATTCTTTAAAAAAAATTTTTTTAAGAAATTGCTAATTATTTTCTAATTTACACACGTTATTAACATTCTGGAATTTCTATTTATCCCAAAAATTGGCTCCAATGAGAAAATTATTACTCTTACCAATTACATTATTTTTCCTCTTTTCAACCTTAAGCTCAACAGCGCAAAAGGCTAACAAGCAAACCGGCGATGATCCTGCAGAACGTGACAGGCAGGCCGCTGCTAAGATGATCGACCCTGCATTGGGTTATGCACCAACCAATCGTTTGCTCGATGCCATTGAGCATACTGAAAGGCTGAAGGAAGTACAACGTCAAAGAATGGCTGCCAGAAATAACAGCAGTAATGTGGCGAATGCGCAAAGCACTCCACTTAACTGGGTTGAGCGTGGCCCTATTTACGACAGTGTGGGCCCTTCTAATGGTAATACCAGGGGAGGTTCAACTATCAACTACACTGCAGGCCGTATGCGTGGTTTCTTGCTGGATCTTGGAAATGATCCATCAGGCAATACTGCTTTTGCGTCGGGTGTGGCAGGTGGAATCTGGAAGTGTACTAATTTCCTTTCTACCGAGTGTAACTGGACTAAAGTTAATGACCGGTTTGCGAACCTGGCTATTTCTTCTATTTGCCAGGATCCTACTAATCCACAAATTATTTATTTTGCCACCGGCGAACCTACCAGTAATGCTGATGCGGTGTATGGCGGTGGTGTATGGAAGTCGACCAATGGCGGTACTACTTTTACGCTGCTGGCGTCTACCACGAATTTTATCCGTTCGTTTAAGATAGGTTGCGATGCATCGGGTAATGTTTACCTGGCCTGCCGCATTACCACCACACCAGTAAGCCAGCAAAACGGTTTATACCGTTCTACCAATGGCGGTACCAGCTGGACTGATATAACACCAGATAACCTTTCTACTAATAAATCATGTACCGATTTTGAATTTACTGCTTCTGGTAACTTAAATGCCACATTTGGATATTTAGGTACCGTGGTAAACCAGCGTTACACTAACAATCCTGCTACTGTAACTCCATCTACCTGGTCAACGGGTGCAGGCTTCAGGACTTCGAATACTTCGGCAGTGCGTACAGAAATGGCAGTTTCGGGAAATGTCCTGTATGCTGTTACAATAAACACTGCTTATAATGCCGACAGTTGTTATAAATCAACTGATGGTGGTGCTACCTGGACGAAGCAAAATTCGGTTCTTATACCTACCGGACTTGGAAGTGGCCAGGGCTGGTATAATATTACGCTTGCCATCAATCCTTCTAATACTTCCGAGTTGATTTCGGGTGGATTGGATGCTTACCGTTCTACTGATGATGGAGCAACCTGGACCAGGTTTACCTACTGGGTAACTTCTGCTCCTTATGTGCATGCTGACCATCACTATGCACAGTACTGGATAGCTGGTGGACAAACGAGGATGATCATCGGATGTGACGGCGGACTTTTCTATTCAAATGATAACGGTGCAACTTTTAATGCCAAGAACAAGAACCTGGGACTTAAGCAGTTCTATTCTGCGGCGATACACCCGACAGCCGGTTCGAACTACCTGCTGGCAGGTGCACAGGATAACGGTACCCATGCTATCAGCAATGCGGGCCTTACTTATTCTTTTGAGGTTACCGGTGGTGATGGTTGTATAGTACATATTAACCAACAGAACCCGCTGATACAGTTTGGCAGCTATGTATATAACCAGTACCGCAGAAGTACCAATGGTGGTGCCAGCTGGACCTCGGTAAACTTATCATCCAGCCAGGGCCAGTTTGTAAATCCTTTTGATTATGATGATGCGCAGAACATCATGTACTGCGGTAATACTGCCGGTACCATCAGAAGGTGGGATAATGCCAATACAAGCAATACAAGTTCTATTATTACCGTAACGAATATGACGGGATCCTTACTGTCGGCCAAATATTCGCCATATACGGCCAACCGGTTATTCTTTGGTACAAATAACGGAAAGCTTTTCCGCCTGGATAATGCTAATACAGCCACTTCGGTTGCTGCCACAGATATTACCGGTGCTTCTTTCCCCAATGGTACGATCATCTGCGTAAATACCGGTACAGATGATAATAACCTGGTTGCTACCTATTCAAACTATGGTGTAAATAATGTGTGGGTGTCAACCAATGGCGGAACTTCCTGGACTGCTGTTGACGGTGACCTGCCGGATATGCCAGTTCGCTGGGCCATGTTTGAACCCGGAACCAATTCAAAATTATTCCTGGCTACTGAAGCCGGTATATATACCACAACTAATATAAACGGAGCTTCCACACAATGGCTGCCGGAAACTACTTTCCCAACAGTAAGTACTTACATGCTTAAAATGCGTGCCAGCGACAGTACTATTGTAGCCGGAACGCATGGCCGCGGTTTGTGGACAGCCAAGATACCAGCTGTGGTGGCTGCCAATCCAAATGTTACGATCAACCAGGCAGCAGCACAGGCAGATCCAACTTCAGCCTCACCGATCAACTTCACCGTGGTATTTGATCAACCGGTTACCGGTTTCACCACTGGTGATGTTACCCTGACCGGTACAGCCGGTGCAACCACCGGAACTGTAACAGGCGGACCTACCACGTATAATGTGGCGGTATCCGGTATGACGTCGAGCGGAACGGTGATAGCGACAATAGCAGCTGGTGTATGTACGAATGCGACCAGCGATCCCAATAATGCGTCGACCAGTACAGATAATACAGTAACTTATAACTTGCCGGCTACTCCTCCAACAGTTACTATTAACCAGGCAGCAGCGCAAGCTGATCCTACTTCAACCTCACCGATAAACTTTACGGTGGTGTTTGACCAGGCGGTTACAGGCTTTACCACTGGTGATGTTACGCTTACCGGAACTGCGGGTGCAACTACTGCTGTAGTAACTGGTGGTCCTACAACCTATAATGTAGCGGTAAGCGGTATGACTACCTGCGGAACGGTGATTGCAACCATACCTGCAGGTGTTTGCCAAAATGCTTCTGCACAAACGAACCAGGCATCGACCAGTACAGATAATACAGTAACATTTAATACTGCGGCACCAACGGTTACCATCAACCAGGCAGCGGCCCAGGCCGATCCTACATCTGCCGGTCCGATCAACTTCACTGTTGTATTCGACCAGCCTGTATCAGGATTTACAACCGGTGATGTTACTTTAAGCGGAACTGCGGGTGCAACAACTGCTATAGTTTCCGGTGGCCCTACAACTTATAATGTAGCTGTAAGTGGTATGACCGGAAGTGGTACTGTAATTGCAACTATTGCTGCGGGTGTTTGCCAAAGCTCACCATGCGGAGTAAATAACGTTGCTTCCACCAGTACAGATAATATAGTAACTTATAATGCACCAGTTGGTTGTACAAGTGTTAACCCTGTAGCTAACCAGACATATTGTAACGGAACAGCTACAGCAGCTATCAACTTTACAAGCCCAACTCCTGGTACTACATTCAGCTGGGTAAATAATACCACCAGCATTGGATTGGGAGCTAGCGGCAACGGTAACATACCAAGCTTTACAGCTACTAACGTTACGGCAGCTCCTGTTACTGCAACAATCACAGTAACTCCTACTTTAACGGTGGTAACCCCAACAACAACAACATTCAATTATACCGGCGGAGCGCAGACCTTTACGGTTCCTGCAGGTGTAACATCAATAAACTTTACAGCACTTGGCGCCCAGGGTGGTGCGGGTGCAACCGGTACCAATAACGGTGGTACAATTCCTGGCGGTGCAGGGGGGCTTGGATCGAGAGCAACCGGAACACTGGCTGTAACGCCGGGCCAGGTAATAAACATATTTGTGGGTGGCCAGGGAGGAACACCTGCGGCTGGTTTTAACGGAGGCGGAGCAGGTGGTAATGCCAATTCCGGCGGTGGCGGCGGAGCCAGTGATGTAAGATTCCCTGGAGCTACAGCAGCCGACCGTATCTTAACAGCTGCGGGTGGTGGCGGTGGCGGCCGTGGTGGCTGCGAAGGCATTAATGGAGCTCCTGGTGCCGGCGGTGCCGGCGGCAGCGGTGATGGCAACGGAGCTAACGGCGGTAACTCTGTTACCAATAGCGGCGTAGCTGGTGGTGGTTTCGGAGCTGTGGGTACCACACCCGGAGCAGCCGGTATAGGCTGCGCAGGCTTCCTTGGCTCAGCAGGTCTTGCCAATACAGGTTCTGTGGGTGGTGATGGTGGTGCAGGACAACCATGCTGCTGCTTCAACTTTGCAAGCATCCCCGGTGGCGGTGGCGGCGGCGGCGGCCAATTAGGCGGCGCCGGCGGTGGCGGCGGTTCAGCCGGAACCACAGGTTGCTCAGGTAATGACAAAGGAGCTGGTGGTGGTGGTGCCGGAGGTACCTCTTATACTGGTGGTGTAACTGCTGGTGCTATCACTCCTAATATCCAGAGCGGTAACGGACAAGTTGTGTTAAATTATAACGTAACAACAATTTGTACCGGTCCAAGTATCAATTTCACAATCACAGTAAATCCTACTCCATCAGTTAATGCTATTCCAAACCAGGTTGTATGTCAAAATGCACCTACAGCGCCTGTGAACTTTACAGGTACACCTTCAGGAGTAGTATTCCAGTGGACTAATAATACGCCTGCTATAGGTTTAGCGGCGTCCGGAACAGGTAATATACCTTCATTCATTGCTCAAAACCCTGGTACAACACCATTGGTTGCTACTATTACAGTAAATCCGGTTACAGGTTTGAGCAGTCCGGTAACAACAACATTTGCTTATACCGGTGCGGTACAAACCTTTACTGTACCTGCAGGTATCACCTCAGTAAGTATTAAATCATGGGGTGCACAAGGTAACAGCAATGCACTTGGTGCTGCAGTAGGTGGCTTAGGCGGATATGCAGAAGGAACCCTTGCTGTAACACCAGGCCAGGTATTAAATGTATATGTGGGTGGCGGAGCGGCCACTTCGATCAATGGCGGATATAACGGTGGCGGAGCCGCTGGTGCTAATTCCGGTTGCGCAACCGCACAAGGCGGCGGCGGCGGTGGTGCCAGTGATGTAAGGATAGCGCCTTACGCTTTGGCTAACCGTGTAATAGTAGCTGGTGGCGGTGGTGGCGCAGGAGCCAACCGTGTAGCTGGTTGTGGCAGAGGAACCGGTGGTGGCGGTGGCGGTGGCTACTACGGTGGTGGTGGCGGAGCCGGATGGCCTGGAGTACCAGGTTCAGAAGGTCCTGTTCCAACCGGAGGTACACAGGCAGCTGGTGGTGCTGGCGGTATTACAACCTTCAGTCCTGGCCCTACGAACGGTTTCCCTGGTGCATTAGGCGTTGGCGGTGCCGGTGGTACAGAAGTGGGCAGTAACCAGGGAGGTTCTGCTACTGCTGAACCAGGCGGTATTGGCGGCGGAACAACCGGCGGATCTGGTTTATATAATAACGTGAATAACTGGTGCGGTCAGAGTGGTGCAGGCGGATCTTCTTATATAGGTGGTGTTACTGGTGGTTTAACCACACCGGGTCTGCGTTCCGGCAATGGCCAGGTGCAGATCACATACACACCTCCAAGTGCAACAACCTGCTTTGGTACTTCACGTACGTTTACTATCACAGTTAATCCGAATGCGAACCTGGTTATTGTGGCAGATCCTGGTACCACACTGTGCGAAGGTGATCCTACCCTGCTGACTGTATATGATGCGGGATCTGTATCAGCACCCGGTACATTATACACACAGGGTACTACTCCGGTGAACGGTTCTCCATCACAGGTATTTGAACCAGCTAACGTTGCGTTCAACAGCCAGGCTGCAGATGACTTTGTAGTTCCTTCCGGTGGTAACTGGAATGTAACTGGTATCACTGCCAATGGTATTGGTACAGGTGCACCTACTTCGGTAAATGTATTCTTCTATACCAACTCCGGCACTAACCTGCCAGGTACAACAATAGCTTCGTTCACAAACATAACCACTTTCACAAGGGTTGGTGGTAACTATACCGTTACCTTACCATCTGCTGTGGCCTTAACAGCCGGCAGATACTGGATGTCGTTCCAGGTAAATATGGCTTTTGCTACCGGTGGTCAATGGTTCTGGGGTAATTACGGAGCCCCTGTAGTGGGTAATGAATATGCCTGGCAGAACCCGGGCGGTGGTTTTGCAACACCATGTACAGGCTGGGGCTATGGCGGCACCGGATGTAACGTAGGTGGTGGCGCAGCCAATGTAAATAATATCTTCTCGATAGTAGGTACCAACACGGGTCTTGGCCCTCAATCAACCGGTACCTTCCTGTGGAGCCCTGCAGCCGGTTTAAGTTCTACAACTTCAAATCCTGTTGCTGCTTCTCCTCAGAATACTACTACTTATACAGTTACCCGTACAACAGTACCGGGCGGATGCCAGGCTTCTGCGCAGGTAACGATCACAGTTAACAAGCGTCCTGTGGTAACCGCTCAGCCGGTAAGTATTACCCGTTGTTCAGGTACAACAGCTACGTTCACCGTAGGTGGTACCGGTACCGGTCTTACTTACCAGTGGCAGATGAGCACAGCGGGTTGTGCCGGTCCATGGGTGAATGTTCCGACTACCGCACCATATTCAGGCGGTACATCGGCCACACTGACCATCAGCCCGACATCAATGCTGATGAATGGCTATGCGTTCCGTTGTGTACTGGGTGGTATTTGTGCACCATTCACACCACCGACCAACGTGTCTAACTGTGCAACCTTAAGTGTGAACCCATTACCTAACCTGGTGGTTACCCCTCCTGTAAGTTGCGGAGGTGTGGCTGGTATCAGCGGTACTGCTTTAACAGTAACGCAGTTGCCACCACCGGTACCAGGTAACGTAAGTGTGAACTCAGGAACGATCAATGTACCTATTCCTGATGGTACAAATGTGGCAGCCACCTCGAACCTGACGGTAGCGGGTGTGCCTGCAGCGGCCACGATCACCGAGGCTAAGATCAATATCAACATCAGCCATACCTGGGTAGGTGATGTGGATGCCAATATCAAGGCGCCAAACGGGGCTATTCTGAACCTGGTTGCCGGTCTTGATAACGGCGGTGGCCTGAACAGTACGGATAACTTCACCAATACAACGTTCAGTTCACTGGGCGGCGCCACCATCAGTGGTTTTGCTGCACCACGTACTGGTGTGTTTGCAGCAGAAGCCCGTGCAGGCCGTGGTCCTATAGGCTTTGTACAAACGGTAACGAACTGGGGTGCCCTGTATCCTACCGGAGGTGCAGCCAATGGTGTATGGACACTTGCGGCCGGCGACCGTGTGGGTATAGATGCGGGTACGATCACCAACTGGTCTATCTCTCTTGATTATACAACACCTGGCAGTGGTCCGTTGCCAAACCTTACTTATGTATGGACACCGAACACAACTGTGGCAGCCGGTTTATATACCAACAATACAGCCACCACGCTGTACACCGGTACAAACCTGACCACGGTATATGCGGCACCACCTGCACAGACAACTTATACAGTTACAGCTACCAATACAGCCACCGGTTGTGTGGGTACAGCTACAGCACTGGTGAACTATACACCACCTGCGCCAACTGTAACACCAAGTTCAGTAACCATGTGCCTGGGAGACCCTGCAGTTAAACTGAAGAGTTCTTCTTCAACCACATCTACAGTAGCCTTTAACTCAGGCACCATAGCTGTGGCTATACCTGATAATAACCAGGCAGGTGCATCTCATACCATAGCTGTGAGCGGTATACCAGCCAATGCAACGGTAACCGGCATGAGGGTAAAAATGACGATACCACACACCTTTATTGGTGACCTGGTTATTGCGCTGAAAGCACCAAACAACAATGTGCTTAACCTTGACTTCTTCTTATCAAATACATTTGGAGGAGTAACAACCGGCTTCAGTAATACGATCTTTACTTCAGCTCCGGGAGCTCCTGCAGTAAGTACAGGTACTAACCCTTACAGTTCATCGTTCAGGCCTGATGGCCAGATTGCGGCCACTGGTAACGGACCTGCAGCGCCAACTGGTTATACAGCCAATATGGCCAACTATGCAGCGCTTATAGGCTCACTTACACCAGCCAACGTGAACGGTAACTATACACTTGCCATATATGATGGTGGTGCGATAGATGTGGGTACACTGACCAACTGGGAGATTGAGTTCACCTATATAGTAGGTGTACCAGCCAGTCCTGCGGTATGGACCCCTGCAGCAGGTTTGTTCTCTGATGCAAATGCATTGACTCCTTATGTAGCGGGTACTGCAGTTGATTCAGTATGGACCCGTCCTACACCAGCAGGTGTGTACAATTATACTGCAACAGTAAATAACCTGATAACAACCACAGCCACCCCAACCACACCAATGGCGGGCGGTAATGGTAACAACCTGGTTACGTTCAATGTTAAGAACAACAATACTTATCCTGTAACGCTGAGCAGTATCTCCAGCAATACCTTTGGATCAGGAGCTGTTACTTCAACAGTATTCTACAAAACAACAGGTAATGCGGGTAACCCCGGACCGATCAGTGCAGCCAATGGCTTTATACAGTTTGGTTCGGCAGCCAGCACGGTAACAGCCGGAGCGATGAACCAGCTGGTAAGCGGCCTGAACCTTCAGATACCAGCGGGTGCCACTTATGCGATTGCGATCGACATGACAGGCGCTACCTTCCCTGCCTATACCAATGGTACGGGTACGGTGGTAACGTACAGCAATGGCGGTATGGATATCATTACCGATGGTAACGTAGGATGGGGTGGCCCGAATGCACCAGGCACACCAGCCAATAACCCAAGGAACTTCAATGGAAGCATTACCTTCCTGGGCAGCGGACCTGGTACCTGTACCTCACCGGGCAGAACAGTTACAGTTACGGTTAATCAGCCGGTTCTTGTAAATACCAGCATACCAGTTAACCAAACGGTATGTACTGATAAAGTGGCAACCTTTACAACTGCTGTTGTTTCCGGTACTGGTCCTTACAGCTACCAGTGGCAGGTGAGCACCAACAGTGGTAACCCACCATGGACCAACATTACCAACGGCGGTGTATACAGCGGGGCAACCACAGCTACCCTGACCATCACAGCGCCACCGGTAAGTATGAATGGTTATCAGTACCGTGCCTTTGTTAAAGGAGCTGCACCATGTGCTGCTGATACATCAAGGAAAGCGATACTGACAGTGAACCCGTTACCGGTTATTGTGATCAGCGCCAGTCCTTATACCAGCTTATTCCCTGGTTTAAGAACAACGTTGTCCTCAACGGTATCACCGAATGCTGCATCCACTTATTCATGGTTACGTAACGGAACAGCCCTGGCCAGTCCTGCACTGGGTGTGCTGAGCGGCTTAGGCACCGGTACGCTGAACCTGGATGTGGATGGATTGGGAGACTACCAGTTAAGGGTTACAGATGTCAATGGTTGTACCAATACATCTAACACGATAACCATTAAGGACTCAGCCAGTGGCAGATGCTTCATCTATCCGAATCCGAACAGTGGCCAGTTCCAGGTAAGGTACTACAGTGTAGCAAACAATGTGTTGCCAAGAGGAATCGTGGTATACGATGCCAAAGGAGACCGTGTGCTGACACAGAACTACACCATTGGAAGGCCATATGACAGGATGGATGTTGACCTGAGAGCTAAAGGCAAAGGCCTGTACTGGGTTGAGGTTGTTGACAGAAATGGCAACAGGCTGACCATGTGCAGGGTGGTGATACAGTAGTGATGAACTAATCAGAACAACCTGATCATACTAATCCCCCGGTAATCACCGGGGGATTTTTTTATGAAAGGGCTGGCTGAACTTATGAGTATAATTATAACAAAGCCGGCTCAGAGTAAGGTAGCAGCCTGTATGCTGGTAAATGAGGGGTTTCTGTATAGTTACTACGGCGTAACTCTACTATAACTCTTCTATATGTCTGCTATAGCTCTGCTATAAGTCTTATATAATACATAAACCAATTGCAGATTCTATATTAGCAGAATCAGCGAAGACTTGAATTTGTGATAACTTCATTGCGTAATTTGAATGTATGCCCACTTCTGAATTTTATAAACAAAGACTTTACTCGTTACAAACCGAACTTGAGCAGCTAAGCAAAAGAAAAACTTTGCTGGGCTGGCTTCGGTTGGCCAGTATTATTGGTGCCGCTACAGGTTTTTACTTTTTATTTCCTCTGGGTGCTTTATATGCTGCTATCCCGGCGGCATTATTACTGATACTGTTTACCAGGCTGGTACTGGCCGATTTGAAGAATAAATTTTCAATTAAACACCTGAAAAATTTGGTGCAGATAAATGAGGATGAACTGACTGCCCTTAACAGCAATTATTTTCATTTCAGGGACGGGAGTGAATATAATCCCAAAGAACATCCTTACGCCAATGACCTTGATATGTTTGGCCATGCATCTGTTTTCCAGCTTATTAACCGCACAAACTCTGAACCAGGGAGCGATGTATTAGCCAACTGGCTGCTTTACCCGGCGCAACATGAAACGATTATGAAAAGGCAGTCTGCTATAAAGGAGCTTTCAGCAAACTCCCTGTGGCGGCAGGAATTGCAGGCCTTTGGCGCTTCAGAGCAGATCAAAAAAAGCACCATCAGCCGGTTGGAAGTATGGTTTGGAGCGGGTTACAATTTTATAAACCGGGGCTACTGGATAGTGGTAAGCTACCTGGTACCATTTGTTGTGGTTACAGTTCTGATACTGAATATTTCTGATGTACTTACTGATTATACCCGAAATTATTTCTTATTCGCTGCTGCAGTATTTGCCTTTTTTGTAAGTAAAAAAGTTACCGGCATTCACCAGCAGGTATCTAAAATAACAGGTGAATTGGAGGTACTCATCAACAGCATAAAGCATATTGAGAAAATAAGTTTTCAATCTGCCTGTTTGCAGGACCTGCAAAAATCACTTATTGAGGATGGCTACAAGGCATCTGTACAAATAAGCCAGCTGAAGAAAATACTGGAGCGGCTGGATCTCCGTTTCAATTTTGTGGTATTCATTCCGCTGAATATTCTTTTACAGTGGGACCTGCAACAGGTAATTTCCCTTGAAAAATGGAAACAACGCAACCACCAAAAAACAGGCAACTGGTTTAAAGTACTGGCCGAGTTTGAAGCGCTCAGTAGTTTTGCCACACTGCATTTCAATAATCCCGGATGGTGTTTCCCGGTTTTTAAGGAAGACCATTTCTTTATTGAAGGTAAAGAGATCGGACACCCGCTGATACAGGCAGGTAAATGTATTTACAACCCCGTTCAAATAGAAAAGCAGGGAGAGATCATGCTTGTAACAGGAAGTAATATGGCCGGCAAAAGTACTTACCTGCGAAGTATCGGGGTAAATTCAGTACTGGCCATGGCCGGCTCCCCGGTTTGTGCTGCTTATTTTTGTTTGTCTCCTGTACAGGTTATCAGCAGCATGAGAATTGCAGATAACCTGGAAGAAAGCACTTCCACCTTTTATGCAGAATTGAAAAAATTGAAGACCATCATAGACAAGGTTAACCGAAAGGAAAAAGTATTCATTTTGCTGGATGAGATTCTGAGAGGCACCAATTCACTTGACCGGCATACCGGATCTGCAGCATTGATCAAACAACTCATCAAACACAATGCAGCATGCATTATTGCAACACATGATGTGGAACTGGCCAGGCTTAAAGAAGTATTCCCTGCCAATATCTCAAACTATCATTTTGATGTGCAGGTAAGCAATGATGAACTTTATTTTGATTACCAGTTAAAGGAAGGCATCTGCACCAGCTTAAATGCATCCATATTAATGAAGAAGATAGGAATAGAACTGTAATACTATTTCTCAATTTAACAAGGCAGTCACTTAAAACAGGGCACAAAAAAAGCCCCGAAGGACTTTCTTTAATTATTTTAATTCGGCAGCACTGGTCCTTATTTCCCCTTTCCCCAACCAAACCAATCATTGCCATTTGCATAAAGCATTAGGGCCAGTAAAATGATCATCCCGGCGATTTGTGCATATTCCAGGAATTTTTCATTAGGCTTTCTGCCGGTTATCATCTCACCCAGGGTAAACACCACATGTCCGCCATCCAGTGCCGGTATGGGCAGCAAATTCATAAATGCAAGTATGATGGAAAACATAGCAGTCATTTCCCAAAAACGCTGCCAATCCCACTCTGTGCCTGAAAATACAGAACCCATAGTTTTGAAGCCACCAACAGCTTTGTAGCCGCCGGTACTGGGTGACAGTATTAGTTTAAACTGATCGATATAATCTTTTAAAGAGGTAATGGCCAGTCTCACCCCTGCCGGGAATGCCGCAAAAAAACCATACGTTGTATGCTTTACCTCAAATACTTTTAAGCTGTCATATTTTTTGTTTGTAAGAAATGGTGCCCCCATTTTACCATCTTCATCAACCTGTACCAACATGGAAACGGGTGTGCCCTTTCTTTCAACAGTTAGTGTTACTTTCTGATTTTTTCTTGTACCGAAATATGCAGTAATCTCATCAAAAAAACTAACACTCACCGAATCAACTTTCACAATTCTATCAGCTTCCTGAAGCCCGGCTTTTTTAGCATTGGAAGTGTCCTTCTTGTCGAACGCACCAATAATTGAAGGTACCCTGGGCATAAACAACCTGCCCTTGACTTTTTTCTTTTCAACCAGCTGCCCGATCAAACTGCGTGGTATTTCCACACTGGTATCTTTACCATTGCGCACAATACTTATCTTTCCGCCACCGCTGAAAAGTATCTTCTTGGGAATATCATCGAAGTATTCAATGCTATCCTTGTTAACTGCAATTATTTTATCTCCGTCGCGTAACCCTATTTCGTACATCAGTGAGTCAGTGACCCACACTCCATTTTTTAAAGATTGATTGGGTATCTTATCCTCGCCCCAGGTCATTAAGATACCGGCATAAATCACAAAGGCCAGCAGCACATTTACAGTAACACCTCCCAGCATGATGATAAGCCGCTGCCAGGCCGGTTTGCTCCTGAATTCCCAGCTTTTCGGTGGCTGTTTCAGGGCTTCCTTATCCATGCTTTCATCCACCATGCCTGCTATCTTTACGTAACCACCCAGGGGCAACCAACCTATTCCATAAACAGTTTCTCCAATCCTTTTTTTGAATAAAGAAAACCAGGGGTCAAAGAACAGGTAGAATTTCTCCACGCGGCATTTGAACCACTTGGCAGTGATATAATGCCCGAATTCGTGAAGGATTACAAGTATAGAAAGCGACAATAAGAGCTGGGCAACCTTCAAACCTACGCTGGGCCAGTTTATTGCTAATAAAGTAATATTCATTTATAGTTTTTGTTTAAAGTTCAATATAGCTGTAAATGCTGAAGTGTGTGCTTCAGTGTTGCAAGAGCCGTGTTACAGGTTTATCAAAGAAGCGGCAAAATTACGGGCTTCACCATCGCTTTCAAAATATTCCTGCAGGGTTGGCTTTTCAATAAAAGTGACATTTTCCATGGTTTTTTCCACCATGGCCGTCATGTCTAAAAAGCCGATACGGTTGCGCAGAAAGGCCCATACAGCAATTTCGTTGGCTGCATTAAGAATGCAGGGCATGTTTCCGCCCTTGTTCAATGCCTCCATGGCCAGCGATAAATTTCTGAAAGTTTTAACATCCGGTTCTTCAAAACTGAGCGAAGGATATTTTTTAAAATTAAGCCTTGGGAAATCGTTTTTCAGCCTGCCCGGGAAAGCCATGGCATACTGTATGGGGAGCTTCATATCAGGCAGGCCCATCTGGGCTTTGATGCTGCCATCTTCAAACTGCACCATGCTGTGAATAATACTCTGTGGGTGTACAACCACCTCTATCTGGTCGGGACGGAGATTGAAAAGCCACTTGGCCTCTATCATTTCAAGGCCTTTATTCATCAGGGTTGCCGAGTCGATGGAAATTTTGGCGCCCATACTCCAGTTTGGATGCTGCAAGGCATGATCCCTTTTTACATTCACCAAAAAATTAGGTTTCTTTCCCAGGAAGGGTCCGCCGCTTGCAGTGAGTATCACTTTTTCTATCGGGTTCCTTGCTTCACCAACAAGGCATTGAAAAATGGCAGAGTGCTCACTATCAACGGGGATAATGGGAACCCTTCTTTCAATTGCTTTTTGCATCACGATATCACCCGCCACCACCAGGGTTTCTTTATTTGCCAGGCCTACCGCTTTTCCTTTTTCCACCGCCCTGAGGGTTGGTTTTAAACCTGCAAAGCCCACGATGGCCGCAATCATCATATCATAGGTATCAAAATCCGCTGTTTCCACCAGCGCCTCCTCTCCTGCAAATACCTTGATATCAGCAGAAGAAAGTGCTTCTTTTACTTTTTGATACCGCCCTTCATCACCAATAACCACCGCATTGGGCCTGAATTCAAGCGCCTGTGCAATCAATAATTCATCATTGGTTTGTGCGGTCAGTATCTCAACCTCAAAAAGTTGTTCATTTGCACGTATTACTTCCAGGGCCTGTGTGCCAATGGACCCGGTTGAACCAAATATGGCAATACGTTTTTTTGTTGACTGATCGGCCATTGTAAATAGAATATTATTGCAACAAATCTAGCTTAATAATTGTTGCAACGCAATTTTGACTTTGGCAAAATTGAATTTTTGGAGGATATCTTCCATCATACCCTGTATTTGATGATTACACAGGTTGCCCGCAGAACCTTCATGCGTATGAGCAGGAAAACCTGAATGTTCAAACTTTCCTGCCTCAATATCCAGGCCGATTTTTTTATAGGCGTCCCTGAATGGCACTCCCTGTAACACCAACTTGTTGACCTCCTCCACGCTGAAAAGATATTTGTACTTTTCATCCTTCAGCAAATCAGTTTTCACTTCAATATTAACCAACATCAGGCCGGCCATTTGCAGGCAGTCATTCAGGTTCTTAAATGCCGGGATCACATGTTCCTTCAGTAACTGAAGGTCGCGGTGATAGCCCGAAGGCAGGTTGGCTGTCATCAGCATGATCTCGTTGGGCAAAGCCTGTATACGGTTGCAGTGAGAACGGATCAGTTCAAATACATCGGGATTCTTTTTATGCGGCATGATGCTGCTGCCTGTTGTCAGCTCATCCGGGAAAGATATAAACCCGAAATTCTGGTTCAGGTACAAGCAGGCATCCATACTTAGTTTAGCCAGTGTGGCAGCAATATTCGCCAATGCGGAACTAACTATACGCTCTGTTTTGCCCCGGCCCATTTGTGCATACACCACGTTATAATTCAATGAATCAAAACCAAGCAAATCGGTTGTCTTCTGCCTGTTTACAGGAAAAGAGGAACCGTATCCTGCTGCAGAACCCAGCGGATTTTTGTTTGTAATACGATAAGCGGCCTCAAGGGTTACCATGTCGTCCACCAGGCTTTCGGCATAAGCACCAAACCACAAACCAAAAGAAGAGGGCATTGCCAGCTGAAGATGGGTATACCCTGGCAGCAGGTCGTCTTTATACTTTTCACTTTGTGCAATTAAAAGATCGAACAAGGCCTTTGTATTATCAACTGTTTCTTCTATCTGTGCCCGTAAAAACAATTTCAGATCAACCAGTACCTGGTCATTGCGGCTCCTGGCACTGTGGATCTTTTTGCCAACATCGCCTAACTTTTCAGTAAGCATTAATTCAACCTGTGAGTGGATGTCTTCCACTCCTTCGCTGAGCCGGAAATCATCTTTTTGAACCTGCTCATAAATCTCTTTGAGGGCCGTTCTTAATTGCAGCAGCTCACCGGAGGATAAAAGTCCTACGGATTCCAGCATGTTGATATGCGCCAGCGAACCCAGCACATCAAAAGGGGCCAGTTGCAGGTCCAGTTCATTATCCTTACCCACGGTGAATTTCTCCACTTCCTGCATTGCTGCTTTATCTTTTTGCCAAAGCTTCATCTGAGTTTTGAATTATAAGTGATGAACTATGAAATAACCTGTTCAATAATTTGTATATAGGTATTTATCCCTTCTTCAATTTCCGACAGGTAAATAAACTCATCTGCCGTGTGGCTCCTGGCACTTTCACCGGGGCCGCACTTCAATACAGGAGCCGGTATCAAAGCTCCATCCGAAGTAGTGGGGGAACCATACAGCTTTTTGCCAAGTTTTATACCAGCCTGCACCAATGGATGCTCCTTTTCAATCTTTGAAGAGCGGAGTCGCATACTGCGGGGCCTCACTTCACACTGAACATATTTCCTGATCGTTTCCAAAATTTCCTCATGCGTGTATACATCTGTCACCCGTATATCCACAATAAAGCTGCAAACGGCAGGCACCATATTGTGTGCCTTATTCTCTGTCTCTACCGAAGTTACCGACATTTTTACGGGGCCCAATGTTTCGGATATTTCAGGGAACTGATAAGTACTGAACCAGTGTATATCCTGCATGGCTTTGTAGATAGCATTCTCCCCTTCTTCCCTGGCTGCATGTCCGGCCTTACCGAAAGCCGTGCAATCCAATACCAGCAGTCCCTTTTCAGCAATAGCCAGGTTGGTGCCGGTAGGCTCTCCCACAATAGCAAAATCAATCCGGGGCAAAGATGGAAAGAGGTATTCTATGCCGTTCCTCCCGCTGATCTCTTCTTCTGCGGTTGCTGCGATCACCAGGTTGCATGGCAGATCCTTTCTTTCATAAAAATGACAAAATGCAGTGATCAAACTCACAAGACTGGCACCGGCATCATTGCTGCCAAGCCCGTATAACTTTCCATCCTCTATGATGGGAGTAAAAGGGTCTTTGCCGTATTGGGGGTTTGGCTTTACTGTATCATGATGCGAATTAAGGAGGAGCGTTGGTTTTGCATCGTCGAAGTATTTATTGACACACCAGATATTATTCAGCAGCCGCTTTGACGGAATGTTACGTGCAGCAAAGAAATTACCAATGATACCGGCCGTGGCATCTTCCTCTTTACTGAAAGATGGCGTTGCAATTAGCTTTTTCAGTAACTCCACTGCCTGCTGATATGGTTGTATTTCTGTCACGCTTTTATTAATGTACCCTTTGTTTGTTCTGTAATATTTTGCAGCAGGTCATTCGCATGGCCTATCAATACTTCCTTTACGCCACTGTGTATTGCATTGAATGCATTTTCGATCTTGGGCAGTATCCCATCTGTGAGCACACCAGCCCCCGCAAGCTGATCGTATCTTTCCTTATTGATCAAATTAATAACGGAATCTTCGTCTTCCACATGCTCAAGGATCCCTTTCTTTTCAAAACAATAGATAAGTCTTACTTCGTACAAACGGGATAATGCTATCGCTAAAGAAGCTGCAATTGTATCAGCATTGGTATTCAGCATTTGTCCCTTACCATCATGTGTTAAAGGGGCCACAACAGGCACCAGTCCGTTTTTCAGCAGTAATTGCAAACTTTCGGTTGGTACGGGCGAACTGATATCTCCCACAAAACCAAAATCAATTTCCCTGACTGGTCTTTTTACAGCAGGAAGTATGTTGGCATCGGAGCCGGTCAATCCAATCGCATTACATTGCAAAGACTGCAAAGCTGCCACCAGTTTTTTGTTGATCAGCCCGCCATAAACCATCGTTACCAGGTCGACGGTTTGTTTATCTGTAATTCGCCTCCCGTTTACATAATTTGGTTCAATGCCCATTTGTTTGCCAATTGAGGATGCAATCTTTCCGCCACCATGCACCAGTATCTTAGTTGCACCAATTAATGCAAATTTTTGAAGAAAGGAATCCAGGGCTTCTGTATCATCCACCACATTTCCTCCAATTTTTATGACAAACAATTTTTCCATCAAATTGATTTTAAAATCTCACTTAACACTGCTTGTGCAGCCCAAACCCGGTTACCCGCCTGCTTTGTAACCAGGCTGTTCTCACTATCAAGTATGTCATCACTTAATTCCACATTACGCCTTACCGGCAGGCAATGCATCACTTTTGCATTATTGGTCAATCCCAGCTTCCTGTGGTTCAGCATCCAGCCTGCATCATTGGAAATTATTTTTCCGTATTCATGATAGCTGCTCCAGTTCTTCACATACACGTAATCCGCCTGCTGTAAGGCATCTTCCTGGTTATGCGTAATGCTTGCATTGCCTGTGAATTTTTTATCCAGTTCATATCCTTCGGGGTGCGTGATCACAAAATCTGCCCCGCCCCAGGCATTTACCCACTCCGCAAAAGAATTAGCCACACATTGAGGCAAAGCTTTTACATGCGGGGCCCAGGTCAGTACTACTTTGGGCCTGTTTGTTTCTTTAAAGTTTTCTTTGATCGTAATAATGTCGGTTAGTGATTGTAAAGGATGTAATGTAGCGCTCTCCAGGCTCACGATTGGCACGCCGGCATATTTTATGAACTGGTTAATGACCGTTTCGGAATAATCGGCTTCCCTGCTTTGCAAAGAAGGAAAGGTACGAATGCATAACACATCGAAATATTGGCCAAGCACGGGTGCCGCGTCTTTAATGTGTTCCACCGTTGTTCCATTCATAACAGCCCCTTCAGCAAATTCAAGCGCCCAGCCTTCTTTATCCACGTTAAACACAATCGCCTCCATACCCAGGTTGGAAGCAGCCACCTGTGTGCTCAGGCGGGTGCGTAAAGAAGGGTTCAAAAACAATAACCCGATCCTTTTACCAACGCCTGATAATTTACCGGCAAAAGGGTTTGCCTTGTACTGCAATGCCTTTGCAACAAGTGCATTTACATCTTCAACATCATTAACTGAGATAAAATTTTTCAAATTTTATTGTTTTATTTTTTGTCCGGGCATTTGCCCTTTATTAAGCTTTCGGGCACACTTCAGCATTATATCTTAAATCGACCCGTTCAGTTCAAAATTGTTTTCACACTTACCGCCTGGTCAATAGCGAAGCAGCCGGTCAGACCAGGCTCAGTTCTGTTTTAATTGCTTCCAAAAACAGGCTGGCTTCTGCTTTGCCCATATTCAGTGCCGGCAATAGCCTGATCACATTAGGTTTTGCCTCACCCGTAAATATCCTGTGCTTAAACAATAAGTTTTTCTTCACCATATTCAATTCTTCGGGCAGATCGATCCCAATCATCAGCCCCCTGCCCCTTACTTCTTTAATGTTTGGCATTTTCTTTAATTCTTCCATTAAATAATTTCCAATTACAGACGCATTATTAATGAGGTCTTCATTCCGGATTACTTCCAGTACTGCCAGGGCTGCTGCACAGGCCAAATGGTTTCCTCCAAACGTAGTGCCCAGCATAAAATGTTTAGGCTGAATTTTTGGAGCGATCGAAATGGCGCCAACCGGAAAACCATTACCCATACCTTTTGCCATGGTGTAGATATCTGCATCAACACCGGCAAAGTCGTGCGAATAGAATTTACCGCTGCGGCCGTAACCGCACTGAACCGAATCTGCAATAAACACGGCATTGTGTTCATCACAAAAGCTTCTTATTTTTTGTACAAACGATTCATTTGCCACATTGATACCGCCAACACCCTGTATACCCTCAATAATTACAGACGAAACTTCATGTACCCTGAATGCTGCTTCCAAAGCGGATTCATCATTAAATGGCAGGAAGACCACATTTTCAGTCTGATTTACAGGCGCCACAATATTTGGGTTATCGGTGGCAGCAACCGCCAGGGATGTTCTTCCGTGAAATGCTTTTTTAAAAGCGATGACCGTTTTTCTTCCGTTATAAAAAGAGGCCAGTTTTAAAGCATTCTCATTGGCTTCGGCCCCGGAATTGCAAAGAAAAAGCTGATAATCTTCCTTGCCCGAAATTTTACCTAATTGTTCTGCCAGCTGAACCTGCAAAGGAATTTTTATGGAGTTGGAATAGAATCCCACTTTGTGCAGCTGATCTTCTATTCTTTTTACATAATGAGGGTGCGTGTGCCCAATAGAGATCACGGCATGCCCTCCATAAAGGTCAAGATATTTTTGCCCCTGGTCGTCCCAAACATAAGATCCCATTGCTTTTTCGATAACAATGTCGTTCAAAGGATAAACGTCGAATAATTTCATTTGATAAGTTCTAAGTAGTAAGTTTTAAGTTATATGTTACAGCCGTACTTTTGCTACCAGAGCAATAAGCATGGCCTTAATTTCATTAATTTGTTTATAAAGAATTTCGAATTTTTCATCATTTATATACGACAAGTCTTTTGCCAATAAAGTAAAGTATTCAGACTCATTTGCAGAACCAAGAGCTATGTTAAGATATTTGGCAAAGTCAGTACTGGTATTTTTACCACAACCTTCTGCAATATTTGCAGGTATTGATGATGCGGATCTTCGTAACTGACTTGTTAATCCATAAACTTCATCTTTGGGAAATTGATTACTCACATTATATATCATTAAAGTAAATTGATGCGCCTTTTCCCAAACTTTTAATTCTTTATAATTTTGCATAAGCACAACTTAATACTTACAACTTAAAACTTACTACTTAAAACCCCGTAGCTTTTAATTTTAAGCCTGTTGTCTCATCCAATCCAAACATCAAATTCATATTCTGCACTGCCTGGCCACTGGCCCCTTTTAATAAATTATCGATCACTGAATGTACCACCAGTTTGCTTCCCACTTTTTCCAGCTGAATAAAACACTTGTTTGTATTTACAACCTGTTTCAAAAAAACCGGATCTTCACTCAGCACTACAAATGGATGTGCAGCATAATACTTTTTATAAATTGGTTGAATTTCCGCCATACTCAGGTCGCATGCCAGTTGTGAACTGATGAAAATACCCCTCGTAAAATCTCCCCGCCAGGGAATAAAATTCAGGACCACATTAGCAGCATGGCTTAATTGTTTCAGGGACTGCCCGATTTCCTTCAAATGCTGGTGCGATAATGTTTTATAAGCCTGGATATTGTTGGCACGCCAACTGAAATGAGCCGTTTCAGTTAAACCCTGACCGGCGCCGGTTGATCCGGTGATCCCTGTTGTATGTATTTCATTCAGCAAACCAGCTTTGGCCAATGGCAGCAATCCCAATTGAATAGCCGTGGCAAAACAGCCGGGATTGGCAATATTCTTTGCCTTTTTGATTTGTGCCTTATTCAGTTCCGGTAGGCCATACACAAATTTTCTTTTACCACTCGTTTCTCCCAGCCTGAAATCCTGGCTCAGATCAATGATTCTTACACCTGCATCTATTTTATGTTCTGCTAGGAATTTCAGTGCATCACCATGCCCCACACATAAAAACAACACATCCACTTTTTGATTCAACGCTGATGTGAACTTTAAATCCGTATCGCCCTGCAGGTCTTTATGCACTTCGTATAAAAAATTACCTGCATTGCTTTTACTGTGTACAAAAACAATTTCAGCGGCAGGATGATTCAATAAGACCCTGAGCAGTTCCCCGCCCGTGTAGCCGGCACCGCCTATAATTCCAATCCTGATCTTATTTTTCATTGGCTGCATTTTTTACTGCGTTATAGATCATGGTTTGATTCCCAAATATTTTTGAGAAACCCCTCACATCTTCTCCTGTCCAGCCACTATTCATCTCTCCATATTTACCAAATTTACTGCTCATCAGATCGTATTGTGATTCGATGCCCGTTATCTGAAAACGGTACGGGGCCAGGTCTGCAAATACTTTGCCTGTTACATTTTCCTGGGAGTTCTCAAAGAAAGATTCAATATCCCGCATTACCGGATCAAGTATCTGGCCTTCGTGCAGCCAGTTTCCATAAAATAATGCCAGCTGATCTTTCCAGTTGAGCTGCCATTTGGTGAGTACATGCTTTTCAAGCGCATGATGCGCTTTCAGTATGATCATGGGCGCTGCAGCCTCGAACCCTACCCTGCCTTTTATGCCAATGATGGTATCTCCCACATGTATATCGCGGCCAATACCATAAGGCCCGGCTATGGATTGCAAATACTGAATGGCTTCTGTTGGATGTGAAAATTGTTTTCCGTCAATACCCGCCAGTTCGCCTTTTACAAATTCCAGTTCAACTGATTTGGTTTCGGTTTCAGTAACTTGTGTGGGCCAGGCTTCTTCAGGCAGCATGCCGTTGCTATTGAGCGTTTCCTTTCCTCCCACGCTGGTACCCCAGAGCCCTTTGTTGATGGAATAAAGTGATTTTTCAAAATTCATGTCTACCCCCTTGCTTTGTAAATAAACAATTTCCTGTTCCCTGCTTAGTTTCATATCCCTTATCGGGGTGCAGATCTCCACACCGGGAATAATGATATTGAAGATCATATCAAACCTTACCTGGTCATTGCCGGCGCCGGTGCTCCCATGCGCCACTATATCAGCGCCAAGCTTTTGCACATGCTGAGCAATAGAAACAGCCTGGCTCAGTCTTTCGGCACTCACGCTTAAAGGATATGTGTTATTCTTAAGCACATTACCAAAAACCAGGTATTTGATGATCTTATCGTAATAACTCTTAACTGCATCGATAGTGGTATGTGATTTTACCCCCAGTTTATAAGCATGGGCTTCGATCTTCTTCAGTTCTTCAGTGGTAAAACCGCCCGTATTTACAATTACTGAATGTACTTCATAGCCCTTTTCCTCTGTCAGGTATTTTACACAGTAGGTGGTATCCAGTCCGCCACTAAAACCTAAAACAACTTTTTTGCTCATTGGCAATGATTTTAAAAATTAAAGAAATAACGAAACAATGATTTGGATGATCCGCCACCTTCCCTGCGTTGTAAAAATTTGATCATCCTGCTTTGCTTGATGCGCATAAAGCGCTCGTATAATTTTGAATGCTGTTTGAATTCAAGCGTTGTTTCCTCCGGTGTGTAATGATCTGCGGGGTCGAATAGCATGGCAGTACACATGCAGTTCTTTCTTTCCTTGCTCATCAGTATGTCGTAGTTTACACAGCTTTTGCAACCCGCCCAGAACTGTTCATCGGTGGTTAACTCTGAGTAGGTTACCGGCTCGTAACCCAGTTCCGAATTGATCTTCATCACAGCAAGGCCGGTGGTGAGTCCGAATATCTTTGAATCGGGATATTTTTCACGGCTCAGTTCAAAAATCTTTTTCTTGATGGCTTTGGCCACACCTGTTTTACGGTATGATGGAGAAACAATAAGCCCGCTGTTGGCAACAAATTTATTATGCTCCCAGGCTTCTATATAACAAAAACCCACCCAATGGCCATCCGTGGTTAAAGCGATCACTGCTTTGCCTTCTTCCATTTTCTGCTCCACGTATTCCGGGGAACGTTTGGCAATACCGGTACCCCGGGCTTTAGCCGAAGCTGCCATTTCATCGGTAATGGTTGTTGCTAAATGTTTATCGGCTGCGGTTGCAACCCGGATAATTATGTTGCTGTTTTCCAATTCTTAAAAATTGAAAAGGTGATTAATAAATGTTTAGAAATTTTGCGGAGATTTTTTCACTGACAGGGGCAGGTTTTAGCTACTCGTCCTATCAGCATCCACGTCGGCATCGTGGTGTAAACACGAACAGGTATTCACCCCTTGCGGGCGCATTAGCGGTAAAAAGATATGCTGTTATACTGTTCAAACTAAGAATGAATTGTGTTTTTCACTGCAAAAGTATATTATTTTGAAAATAACGGGCAAAAAAATATGTTAAGTACAAATAACAGCAAAAAATCAGCCTACGAACCTTTCAAGTTCCGAAGCGATCTTTCTGTCATTGCTTAGCCTGGGCACTTTATTCTGGCCGCCCAGTTTACCAATACTTTTCATGTAATCGATGAAGCCATTTTTTCTTACCGGAGATATTTTGAGCTGCTCTAAAATGTTACCTCCAATCAGGTCATCATAATATACATTGCGGCTGCGCAGGTTATCATCGATCTTCTTTGAGAAAGCGATCATATCAGACGGACGGTTCTCGAACTCGATGAACCATTCGTGGTAACTTTTCCCTTCATCTTTTGATACCATTGGCGCAACGGTGAATTCTGTTACCGATACCTGTTCTTCAGCAGCAGCTGCCAGTAATGCTGCTTCCACTTCTTCACCAATCACGTGTTCGCCAAAAGCCGATATGAAATGCTTGGTGCGGCCTGTTACCACCAACCGGTAAGGATCGGTGGAAACGAATTTGACAGTGTCGCCAATATTATATCCCCATAACCCCGCATTGCTGTTGATGATGAGCGCATAATTCTCACCCAATTTAACATCCTTCAAACTAAGCCGGGTGGGGTTTTCGTTAAATATCTCGCCGGCAGGCACAAACTCAAAGAAAATACCGCTGTTTGTATTCAGCAGCAACCCTTCTGCCTGTTGCGAATCCTGGAAGGCAAAAAATCCCTCGCTGGCCGGAAATAATTCGATACAATCCACCTGGCGGCCAATACTTTCAAAAAGCTTGGCTTTATAGGGTTCAAAATTTACGCCACCCTGTACCATTACGCTAAAATGGGGGAATAATTCTCCTACCTTCTTACCACTTTTTTCAACCAGCCTGTCAAAGTACATCTGCATCCAGGGTGGTATGCCGCTGATAAGTGTCATATCCTGGCTGATGGTTTCCTCCACTATCTTATCCAGCTTTTCTTCCCATTCTTCGATACAGTTTGTTGTATAAGACGGGAGTTGGTTAGATCTTAAATATTTGGGAATATGGTGGTTCACAATACCGCTTAATCTTCCCGTGGGAATCCCCCCCACTCTTTCCAGTTCGGGAGATCCGCTTAAGAAAATCAGTTTGCCATCGGCAAATTTGGTGTTGCCCGTTTCGGCCATGTAACACAATAGGGCGTTACGTGCTGTATTAATATGATTGGGAATAGAATCTTTGGTAATGGGAATATATTTTACCCCGCTGGTAGTACCGCTTGTTTTGGAAAGATAAATGGGCTGCCCCTTCCACAGTACATTATGTGTGCCTTGTTTTATTTTTTCGATATAGGGTTTGAAGGCTTCATAATCCCTTAACGGTACCTGCTTAATAAAATCATCGTAGGTTTTGATGGAAGCGAAATCATGATCTTTTCCGAAAATGGTTTTGGAACCTGTTTTAATGAGCTGGCTGAAAATTGCCTGCTGATCAGCTTCTGCAGTTTCCATCCCTTTTTTGATCTGCTTATATACATAGCCGGCAAAAGGTTTTGCCAGGAAAGATTTGATTTTCATTGCACTTTATTCACTCAGTGAATATCAAATGTAAGTTGTTTTTCTGTTTGTGAAATGTAAAGATTGTATGAACGGCTTTATTTACAATCACATTTCCATTCGGTATCCAGGTCAATTACGGTTACCACTACCAGGCCATCATCTTTGGGTGCAAAAACGATCCGCACATGCTGCTTATCATGTGTAAAACCCTCTACGGGATAAGTTTTCCCACGCTTATCGTTCTGTATCTTCTTATAATTGATCGTACCGTTTTTCAAAATTTCCCTGATCTCCGATTCGTCTATCTTCCGGCAATCCATGCGGCATTTGGCATGTTTGCTGAAAATGAGTTTGCTGGTATTGCGGTCAAATCCTTCCAGCTCTTCCTTTTTCTCATCTGCAGGCAAAACAGCCGGCACGGTTATCTTTTCTTCTGTTTGTTCGGTTGCAGGTTTATTTGTATTGCTGCCTCTCTGATTCTTCTTAATATAGAACAATAACAAAGCGGCAGCCAACAGCATTATATATGGCAGATATCTTTTAAGCATGCTGCAAGTTACGCAATGATGGAACACAGATGATGCTGATTGACAGGCAGGTTGGTTTTTTAATGCTGCTCCGTTTAAATCCTCAGCACAGCTGTTATCCGTGTTCTATCCTCATTTTCACTAATTTTGCAGCCAATGAACAAAACTGTAGCGTTACATACACTGGGTTGCAAACTCAATTTCTCCGAAACATCCTCCCTGGGGAGGTTGCTGGAGAATGATGGTTTCGAGAAAAGGGAATTTGACGAAGTGGCCGATGTATATGTTATCAACACCTGTTCGGTAACCGATAATGCCGATAAGGAATGCCGGATGCTGGTACGCCGTATACAACGCAAGGCACCCGAAGCGCTGGTGGTGGTAACCGGTTGCTATGCACAATTGAAACCTAAGGAAATTGCCGGTATCCCGGGCGTTGACCTGGTTTTGGGCGCTGCCGAAAAATTCAATATTGCAGCGCATTTGAAAGAGATTTCCAAGGGTGATAGTACGAAAATATGCAGTTGCGATATTGAGGATGTGAATGAATTCACTGCCTCTCACTCGATCAATGACCGCACCAGGGTTTTCTTAAAGGTTCAGGATGGGTGCGATTATAATTGCTCATTTTGTACCATCCCTATGGCAAGAGGCAAAAGCCGCAGCGACAGTATCAATAATGTAATTGCCAATGTGGAAGCCATTGCGGCACAGGGTGCAAAGGAGGTTGTTCTCACCGGTATCAATTTAGGTGATTTCAGACCCCCTGACCCACTCAAGGGAGAAAATGGAAGGAACATGGCGAAGAAAGAAAATTTTCTTTCCCTGATAAAAGAACTGGATGAGGTTGAGGGTATCGAGCGTTTCAGAATTTCGTCCATCGAGCCTAATTTACTTTCTAACGAGATCATAGAATTTGTGGGCAACAGCAAAAAATTCATGCCGCATTTTCATATTCCCCTGCAAAGCGGCAGTGATAAGATACTGGGACAGATGCGGCGCCGTTATAAAACAGACCTGTACACTGAAAGGATCGGGCTGATAAAGACGATCATGCCCCATTGCTGTATCGGTGTGGATGTGATCGTTGGTTTTCCGGGAGAAACTGAAGAGGATTTTAAAGAAACATTTGATTACCTGCACCGGCTCGACATTAGCTACCTGCATGTTTTCACTTATTCTGAACGGGCTAATACACTGGCGGCAACCATGAAACCGGTAGTTCCGATACATATAAGGAATGAGCGAAACAAAACTTTGCGTAACCTGAGCTACCAGAAAATGCAATATTTCACCCATGCACATATTGGGGAAACACGCAAAGTGCTGTTTGAGGCAAAGAACAAAAACGGTATGATGGAAGGTTACACCGATAATTATATAAAGATCACCGCACCATACAATCATTTATGGGAAAACAATATAGTGGAATGGAAAATATAAACGAGCAGCAACTGAATAAATACCAGGTGACCGTTCATTTTGAGATGGATGATGAGTTTATGAGCTTTGTGCCCCCGCACCGGGTTTACATCAACAGCCTGATAGAAAAAAATATACTGGATTATTACACGGTAAGCATGGAAAGCCAGAGAAGCTGGATGGTGCTGAATGCTGTAAGCAAATTACAGGTAGAGGAATATTTGAGCAAATCACCACTTTATCGTTACTGGACCATTGAAATAGATGAGCTGTTTGTGTATGATG
Organism: Ferruginibacter sp.; assembly: GCA_044226725.1. Classification (GTDB taxonomy): domain Bacteria; phylum Bacteroidota; class Bacteroidia; order Chitinophagales; family Chitinophagaceae; genus Ferruginibacter. The sequence goes on from JBGAGM010000008.1 coordinate 28,696, forward strand.
GCCAGTCTTACCGCCTGCCGGCTGTGCAATTGAATTAATAAAACTTAAAAGGGTTATAACAGAAAAGGGTTTCATTTTCATGAAACCCTTTTACCTTGTGGGAGCACACGGGTTCGAACCGCGGACCCTCCCGATTATAAATCGGGATGCCCTGAACCAATGAGCTTCTCTATGAGTTTTCGGCTTTTCCAGTTTTTGATCTGCCTTTCTCTTTTAGTAGCTTCGAATTTGCTCTGAAATTCTTCCTTATAGGCTAATCTCCAATCACCGGTATTTCCTGTACCCCCCCTGTGATTTGTATTGTACTTTCGTATCCTTTCAATAAGGTCATCACCAGTATATCCGATATAGTACTTATCCTTAAATTTTGAATACAATATCTATACATAGAATTTCACCAATGAGAAGTTAACCTGGAAACCAGATAGGTCAAAAATAAAAAGGGTTTCATTTTCATGAAACCCTTTTACCTTGTGGGAGCACACGGGTTCGAACCGCGGACCCTCTGCTTGTAAGGCAGATGCTCTAAACCAACTGAGCTATGCTCCCTTTTTATTTTTGGGATGGCAAAGATAAGGGTAAAAAGTTTTCTGCAAAATTTTTTCAGATATTTCTCAAATTAATCCTCGTAAAGTTCAAAAAAATCAATTTATTTTTGCGTCGAAACATGTCAGCCTACACAAATACAAAATTCCGGGAAGATACAGATACCCTTACCGTGCCTGAATCTTACGCAAGCCTCATCGTATGGAACGATGAGGTGAATACCTTTGAATGGGTGATAGAAACACTGATAGAGATCTGCGGCCACTCTGCCGAACAGGCTGAACAATGTGCCATCATTATCGACTCCAAAGGTAAATATGCCGTAAAACAAGGCAGCTACGACATTTTAAAACCACAATGTGATGCCATTACCGATCGTGGCATCAATGCTACCATTGATGTGGTGGCGGTGTGATCCATGTATTTACTCTCCCGGGCATTATTCTTTCCGCCGGCAGCTATGGCGGATGAAGATGGTTTACTGGCCATCGGCGGCGACCTGAGTACCGAAAGGCTGCTGCTGGCTTATCGCAGCGGTATCTTTCCCTGGTACAATGAAAATGAGCCGATTTGCTGGTGGAGCCCCGATCCCCGCTTTGTTTTATTTCCTGAAGAACTGAAAGTAAGCAGCAGCATGAAAACAGTTTTGCAGAATGGCAGGTTTCGTTTTACTGCCAATAAAGCATTTGAAAAAGTAATACAACACTGCAAAGCTGTTGCCCGCCCGGGACAGGAAGGTACCTGGATATCCCCCGCCATGCAAAAAGCGTATACCACTTTGCATGAACTGGGTTATGCGCACAGCGCCGAAGCCTGGCAGGACGGGGAACTGGTTGGAGGCTTATATGGCATCAGGCTGGGCAATTTGTTCTTTGGCGAAAGCATGTTCAGCCTGCAACCCAATGCCAGCAAATTTGCCTTTATCAATTATGTAAGACAACTGCAAAAAGAGCAAGTACAGCTGATCGATTGCCAGGTGTATACCAGCCACCTGGAAAGCCTGGGTGCCCGTATGATACCCCGGGAACTTTTTATGCAGTTTCTTGTTAACAATAGCCATGTATAATTTCTTATTTTTGCGCATATTTTAAAAACCAGACTATGCTATTTGAATTAACAGAAGAACAATTGATGATCAAACAGGCTGCAAAGGATTTTGCAGTGAATGAATGCCTCCCCGGTGTTATTGAACGTGATGAGCATCAAAAATTTCCTAAAGAACAAATTGAAAAACTGGCCGACCTTGGTTTTATGGGCATGATGGTGAAACCTGAATATGGTGGCAGTGGTATGGATACCATCAGCTATGTGCTGGCCATGGAAGAGATCAGTAAAATAGATGCCAGTGTGAGCGTTTGTGTAAGTGTGAACAACAGCCTGGTTTGTTACGGCCTGCAGGAATATGGTACAGAAGAACAAAAACAAAAATATTTAAAGCCATTGGCGCAGGGCAAAAAAGATGGCGAACTGTACATCGGCGCTTTTTTATTAAGCGAACCTGAGGCAGGAAGCGATGCCACATCACAACGCACCACAGCAGAAGATAAGGGCGATCATTATTTATTGAATGGCACCAAGAACTGGATCACCAACGGTAACAGCGCCAGTGTGTACCTTGTAATTGCCCAAACAGATGCCAGCAAAGGAAGCCGTGGCATCAATGCTTTTATTGTGGAAAAGAACTGGCCAGGTGTGGAAGTGGGCGCCAAAGAAAATAAACTCGGCATCCGCGGCAGCGATACACACAGCATTTTATTTACTGATGTAAAAGTGCCGAAGGAGAACCGCATTGGCGCCGATGGTTTCGGTTTCACCTTTGCTATGAAGACACTTGCCGGCGGCAGGATCGGTATTGCATCTCAGGCACTGGGCATTGCAGCAGGTGCTTACGAACTGGCACTTGCATACAGTAAACAACGCAAGGCATTTGGTACCGAGATCATGAACCACCAGATCATCCAGTTCAAACTGGCTGATATGGCCACCCGCATAGAGGCAGCCAGGTTACTTTGCCTGAAAGCCGCCTGGGAAAAAGATAATCATATCGATTATACTCTCAGCAGCAGCATGGCCAAGGTATTTGCCAGTGAAACTGCCATGTGGACCGCCACCGAAGCTGTTCAGATACACGGTGGCTACGGTTTTGTAAAAGAATACCATGTGGAGCGTTTGATGAGGGATGCCAAGATCACACAGATATACGAGGGTACGAGTGAGGTGCAGAGGATTGTTATCAGCAGGAGCATTTTGAAATAATGGAGAATTGATAGTTGATAGACCATAGTCGATAGTCCATAGTCGATAGTCCATAGTCGATAGACCATAGTCGATAGTCCATAGTCGATAGTCCATAGTCGATAGACCATAGTCGATAGTCCATAGTCGATAGACCATGGTTGAACATGTTACTATGGTCTATTTTGTTTATTTGAACTGTGAATTGTTTAATTTTATGAATGGCGTTTAAATTCGAATCCTTAACCATTTGGAACAAATCACTGGAACTTTCTGTTGGGATCGATGGACTTGCAAAACAATTCCCAAAATCGGAAATGTACAACCTTTGCAGCCAGATAAGAAGGGCATCAGATTCTGTAACATTGAATATTGCAGAAGGTTCTACTGGTCAAACTAATCCCGAATTCAAGAGATTCTTAACTTATGCTATACGTTCTGGTATTGAAGTAGTAAGTTGCTTATTTATTGCTAAAAGAAAGGGTTATCTGAAAGAAGATACATTTGACAAGTATTATCAGGAATACGAAATACTGATCAAAATGATCACAAGCTTCAAAGATAAACTACCCTGAAATCCCTGAACCTCATCCATAGACTATCGACTATCGACTATTGACTATGGACTATCGACCATTGACCATCGACCATTGACCATCGACTAAAATATGAGCATCAACAAAGAAAAATACCAGGAGATTCTGCTTAAACTGAGTGGAAAAGCTACCCTGGTTGCTGTTTCCAAAACCAAACCTGCCGAAGATATACTGGAACTGTACAAACTTGGCCAACGCGACTTTGGCGAGAACTATGTGCAGGAACTGGTGGAAAAACAGGAACAGCTTCCCAAAGACATCCGCTGGCATTTTATCGGCCACCTGCAAAGCAATAAGGTAAAATATATTGCCCCCTTCGTGCATCTTATACACGGGGTTGACAGTTTTAACCTGCTGAAAGAAATAAACAAACAGGCTGCAAAACATAACCGTATTATCGACTGCCTGCTACAGGTACGTATCTCCAAAGAAGAAACAAAGTTTGGCCTGGATGAAAAAGAGTTACACGAATTAACCGAATTACAGCAATTACACGAATTAAAAAACATAAGGATCACCGGCCTGATGGGCATGGCCTCCTTCACCGAAGACAATGACCTGATCATACAGGAATTTAAGTTCTTAAAAAGACTCTTTGATGCATACGTTCAACAACAAACTACAAATATCAAACTGCAAACCCTCTCCATGGGCATGAGCGCCGACTTTCAGTTTGCCCTGGATGCCGGCAGCAATATGGTTCGCATAGGCAGTATGCTCTTTGGAAGCAGGATCCAAACCTCCTGAGCTGCGTTGCAATTTTGTTAAATCCTTAACAGCCCCTGTGAAATCCGGCACGATTTTCCATCGTTTGTGCATAAACCGGTAACTTTGAGATGAACAGTATAAGAAATATGTCAGCAACATTCGAAGCAGAAAAGAACAGGAAAGCAGCATTGTATACAGCGCTGATCTGTGGTGCTATCCTCCTCATCGCCTTCCTGGTATCCTGGCAAAATGCGCCCCACCCTCCTAAAATGGCGGAGGAACTATTCGAAATAAATTTAGGAAACGATATTGAAGGCTTTGGAGAAGTGCAGCCACTTATCAAAGGCGACCCCGCTCCTGCCGATGAACCGGCGCCTCAGCAGCAACAGGCAGCGCCGGTAAACAACCAGCCCGATGAGGCAAAGCCTGATGACAATACCGATGCGGAAGCTGCACCTGTAAACAAACCTGTTAAAACAACCCCGAAAGTAACCCCCGCACCTGTGCCCACACCTGCCCCGCCTGCACCCAAACCACAGAAGCCTAAGATTGCAGGATATAATGGTCCGAAGAACGGTACAGGTAATGGCGCCGATGAGGATAACGGATATAAATACCAGGGCAATAAACCCGGTGGTACCGGCGATGCAGGCAGCCCCAATGGCAAGCCCGACAGCTATGGTAATAAGCCAGGCGGAAGAACCGGGGGCAGTGGGTTGCGTGTTTCCAAAGGCGACCGCACCATTGTAAATAATTATATTTTCATGGGCGAACTTCCCCGTGCCACCATCAACGCTGTTATTAAAGTTTCACCCGATGGGCGGGGAACTTTTGTAACATTCGATAAGGGATCAACAAGTAACGATTCAAAATACGCCGCCGCCATACGTGGCTATTTACCGCATATCGAATTCAATAAATCCGATCACGAGTCCATTGTAACAGTCCCTTTCAATTTCAGGGAGCAGTAATAGTTTCACTCAAAGCCAAAGAAGCAAAGTTTCAATCAAAAGATCTTTGCCCGGATTATCTCTTTTCCTGCAGTGATTCCCTGGTTGAACTTCAGTGGCATTTTGTCCCGCATGAAGCCGAAGGACCCCGTTCATCTTTTGAATTACTATTAAGCTTTGCCTACTTTTGCTATTGTACATTTTACACTCATCGTACATTAAATGAACTACCAGCAAACGCTCGGCTACCTTTACTCACAGCTGCCCATGTTCAGCCGCATTGGCGCAGCAGCCTATAAGGAAGACCTGCACAATACCATTGCCCTTTGTAATGCCATTGATAATCCGCAGAACAAATTCAAAAGCATACATATTGCCGGCACCAACGGCAAGGGCAGCACCAGTCATATGCTGGCAGCTATTTTACAGCAGGCAGGTTATAAAACAGGTTTGTACACTTCGCCCCATTTAAAGGATTTCAGGGAGCGTATCAAAGTGAATGGTGTAATGATGCCCGAAGAAAAAGTGGTTGAATTTGTTGAAAACATAAAGCCTGTTTCTGAAAATATCCAGCCCTCTTTTTTTGAACTGACCGTTGCCATGGCCTTCGATCATTTTGCGAAAGAACAGGTGGACATTGCTGTTATTGAAACAGGACTGGGCGGAAGGCTCGACAGCACCAATATCATCAACCCTGTACTTTCGGTGATCACCAATATTGGCTACGATCATATGAATATACTGGGCGATACGCTGGAGAAGATCGCTTTTGAAAAAGCAGGCATCATCAAACCCGGCGTACCGGTGGTCATTGGTGAATACCTCCCCGAAACAAAGAAAGTTTTCACTGATAAGGCAAATGCCTGCAATGCCCCCATTCATTTTGCGCAGGATGATTACGGGGTTTCAAACCTTACATACAACATACATACTCTTGCCTGTGATGTAACCAGCAGGCAACATCAGATCACTGAACATTTTCAGCTTGACCTGAACGGGCTTTACCAGGCAAAGAATATCCGCACCGTGCTTTGTGCAGAGGGTATCCTGATGCAGCAGGGCTTCAATATCAGGAATGAAGATGAAAAGCTTGCGCTAAGCCGGGTGAAAAAACTAACCGGCTTCTATGGCCGCTGGGATGTGATTGGAACCAGCCCAACCATTGTACTGGATGTTGCACACAATGAAGATGGCATCCGGCAATTGTTAGGGCAGTTGTCCGTTGTCAGTCGCCCGTCGTCAGTCGTACATTTTGTACTGGGCATGGTAAAAGATAAGGAGATCAGTAAAGTGCTGAGCATACTGCCCAAAAACGCCCGATACTATTTTACCAATGCGCATATTGAACGGGCATTGCCCTATAAAGATTTACAGGAAAAAGCAAAAGCCTTTGAGCTGCATGGCCAGGGTTTTGATGATGTAAATGAAGCTATTAAAGCGGCTAAACAGCAGGCAGGCAGAGATGATATCATTATTGTTTGCGGCAGTGTGTTCCTGGTGGCTGAGGTTGCATAACTGTAAGGCCATTTTGAAAACTACTGGTTTTATAATGGGCTGCATTATCAGGGCTTTTTTAAAGTTGCAGCATGTTTATAGTGGCCAGGCACCTGTATTACTTTTATCTGTTCCTAAACCAGCTTGTAAATATACTCTTCAATTTCTGCCTGCCGGGCGCTGGCAAAGCCCCTGTCGGTACCTGCTCTTTCAAAACCATTTTTTTCCAGCACTTTCTGTGAACCTGTATTATCGAATGCCACCCGCCCGAAGATGGGCCTTGCCGGTTCTATGGCCAGGAATTTTTTAAGCGCTTCACTGGCAATACCCCTGCCCCGGTAATCCCTGTCTATCCAGTAAGTGATCTCCGCACTCCCTTCCATCATGAATTTGGCAATGCTTCCCACTATCTTGTTATCGGCAAGGATCGTTTGATTATTGATATCCGGGTTTCCCAGGAATTTGCTGTGCTTGGCAATATAGGCTGCTTTGTCTGTATGGTTTGCAGGCATAAAAGCAGCAAGGTATCCCCCTTCCGGGTCAAGCTGAAATTCAAATAAAATATCCAGGTCAGAGACGATAGTTGGCCTGAGTATAATGGAGAGGTTATTGTTTGGAGTTGTCATTGTGATAGGTTAATTGGTTAATCCGTAGGGCAGTTCATGGATGTTAACTGTTATTCGTTGCCCGTACAGCTCAAACTTATAATGGACCTTTCTATGAACTATCAACCAGCTACTATGAGCTTTCAGGATCATTTTGCGCCTGTCATTCCATTCCAAGTTAAACTTAAATGATTTTGCAACTTTATCAAATACTTCCCTGCAAAGTGCCGGGCTTTATGCTGGCTGGAAAATAGTATCCCGCCCGGCGAGGCTGCCAATTGGAAACCTGCTAATGAAATTAAGTATAAAGTTTGACAGTTATTCATTTGCCTGAGCCAGGCCGGGGAGGCTTCCCCAATCAAGGTTTGCCATGAACAGGCTGCCGCTTATTTCAGTATATCGCTGATGATGGCGAGATGGTGCCGGGTATGTATCTCTAAAAACTTACGGGCAGCCTTTACATTCAAACGGCCAAAGTAGGGATGCACAAAAAAATGGTTGGGCTGCAGTTCGTCCAGCAAAGATATCCGTGGTAACAGTTTTTGCACTTCTGCGATCAGTTCAGCCGGTTCGGCATTACCGGCAGGCTGTACCGACTGGGGCGCTTTTCCTTTTCCCCTGGGAATTTTATTGAACGTAAATACAAAACTCCTGGTAAGACTGAAATTCCATTTATACTGCGCAGGGTCCGATTTTTCGAGAGCGCTGATTATTTTTTTAGTGGTTAACAACGTATGCTGGATATGCCAGCCCACAGAACTTTGTGATACAGTTTCATTCAGTCTTTCAGAATTTTGAATTTGAGTTTGCAGTTCGTTTATCAGCGTTGTTAATGTAGTCATACAAACTCAAATTAAGGATTAATAGTGAATTGCTGCGCATGTTCCCCCAGTACCCTCATCACAACTATGCCGCAATTCACCTGCATTCCGTCGCAAACCTACCCCTTATCTTAAACCGGGCAGCACTAACTTTACAGTCTTACTAAACTTCAAACCAGGTTTATGCAAACCAATCAAACCCTGCAGCTGGATATTTACATTAATTATCCCGGGCATTGCGAAGAAGCGTTTAATTTTTATGCAGCGGCGCTGGGCGGCAATATCAGTATGCTGATGCACCACCAGCAAATGCCAGCCCATTTCCCAAAGGAATGGACAAAGCCCGTAATGCACGCCGTGCTGGAGCTTGGGGGCATGCTGCTGCGTGGTGCCGATGTACCCAATGCTGAACCCATGCGCAGCGCATACCTTACCTTAAGGCCGGGAACGGCCGAGCAGGCAGAACATATTTATGCCCTGCTTACCGAAGGCGGTGAAGTATTTATGAAAATGGAAAAAACATTCTTTGCCAACCGCTTTGCCATGCTGCGTGACAGGTTTGGCACTTCGTGGATGCTGTTGCAGCAGTAAGGCTGCCCTGGTACCGGAATCGTTTCAGGGTTATGTTTCAGGATTGTCAATTTTTGAAAGGCTGGCGCCTCTTCTTACAAGGTTTTGCTTTTAGAGGCCTGATATTCCCATTTGCTTCAGCTTTTCAAAACCATAGAACAAACAAAGCGCATGCATGGCCTGTGCAATCCCGTTATCCTTCAGCATTTGCCTGACGGCTTCCGGTGAGTACAGCTCAATTGCGATCTCTTCATTAAAATCCAGGTGTTGTCCGCTTACCTTTTGTCCGCCGGTGGCCAGGTACAGGTGGGTGAAATTATTGAGCACCCCGGGATTGGCGGCTGTTTTGCCCAGGTAATGAATACCGGAAAAACGATAGCCTGTCTCTTCCTGCAGTTCACGGGCAATGGCAGTGTCAGGCTGTTCACCTTCATCCACAAATCCTCCGGGCAGTTCCAGAATACTTTGCCCGATGGGATGTCGGTATTGCCTTACCAGTATCACTTCATTATTTTCGGTAAGAGCCATGGCGCAGGCCGAGGGTGGCATCTCCACCACAAAATATGCCGGAACGATGGTTCCGTCAGGCATTTGGCACACATCTTTGCGTGCCGTAAAATATTGGTGGTTGCTCAGGTATTCGGAGGAAAGTGTTTTCCAGTTCATGGGGGTATGAGTTGATAAGTTGAATAAGTTTACTGGTTGATAAGGAGGTATAGTCCTATTTTTATTAGCTGATTATCTGACTACAAAGCTATACTTTTAATCTGTCGGCTTATCAACTTAACAACCTTTCAACGTATTAACCTTTCAACCAGCTTCACCATCCCATCCTCTCCCTCAATGCAGTTACATGTGCTGTATGATGCCTTCCGTGCCAGGCATAGAGGCCCAGCAGGAACCAGAGGCTCATGTCTTTTTTATGTTCGGGATGATAGGCTGTCTTTTCCAGATCGGCGGCAGTCATGTTCCGCAACACTTCATGCCAGCGCACATGCAAAGCATGCAACAACGTTAATGAGATATTGATGGGCAGGTTCTGTGTATCGGGCAATTGTGCCCAGGCATTCTCATCGTAGGGTTTAATGGTGAGGCTGTCTTCAGTAAGTCTTAATTTAAACCTTATATAGGCGTTTATATGACTGTCGGCCACATGGTGCACCAGTTGTTTCACCGTCCAGCCTCCTTCACGGTAGGGTGTGTTCAGCTGTGCCTCATCCAAATTCAGCACAGCATTTTCCAGGTGCTGTGGCAGGTACTTAATATCAGTCAGCCACTCTCCTAAAAGTTTTTCGGAGAATGGCTGAGCAATATACTTCCCTATCGGGTATTTAAGATCTTCATTCATGACTGAAGGTATTTTTCAAAAAAGAGTCTCAATATAAACCGCTTTCTGTCAATATTTCGACATGCTCAATGTTTCGACACGCTCAACATGACGGGAGGCTGTCAGTCTGAGCTTGTTGAAGACGGCTTCCGCTGAAGCGCTTGATTATTAGTTGGCTTTAGTAGCAGCCGGTTTAATATCTTCCAGCGATATCTCGAACTTCAAAGTTGAATAAGGAGGAATGGCAGCTCCGTTACCGGCTGCGCCATAGGCCAGGTCGCTGGGTACATACACTTTCCAGTAATCGCCCTTGCGCATCAGCTGCAACACTTCAATCCAGCCCTTGATAACACCCATTACCGGGAATACAGCAGGCTGGCCGCTTTTGAAACTGTTCTCAATATCTTCCCCGTCGAACAGAGCCACTTTGTAGTTCACCACCACTGTATCCTCTGATTTGGCTGTTGGCGTGTTTACATCACCACTCTTTATCACTTCGTATTGTAATCCGCTGGCTGTGGTTATCACACCCGGGCGTTTTTTATTAGCATCTAAGAAAGCCTGGCCCTTTTTGCTTGCCTCTGCTCCTTTTGCCAGGGCAAATATGTCGAGCTGCTTTTGCATCGTAGTGTTTATTTGTTCCTGGGTTAATGCCGGTGCATTCTTTTTAAACACATCCTCGATACCCTTGTTCATCAGTGCTGCATTCAGTTGGGTAATACCCTGGGCCTGCATATTGCTGGCAACATTATATCCGGCCGCATAGCTAAAACTATCCAGCAGGTTCTTAAATTTAGGGGCGCCGGCAGGAGCTTTTGCAGCAGGTTTGGCTGCTGGTTTGGCAGCAGGCTTTGAGCCGTTTTGAGCAGCAGCCATAAATGATACAGATAACAGAATCACAGATCCAAGTAATACTTTTTTCATTTGTATGTATTTAGTTTTTGTAAGAGATGACGGTAAAAACCGGGATGCAAATAAAAGGCTTTTTTACTCATCGCGGAGGTCCTTACCTGTTAAATGTATAAAAACGTCTTCCAGGTTGGCTGCTTTTACCTGTTTGGGGCGTTCAAAACCGGAAGCCACCAGGTCGTCGATCATTTTATCAGGGCTATCCAGCGAAATGATCTTTCCTTCGTCCATAATAGCAATACGGTCGCAAAGTTGCTCGGCCTCATCCATATAATGCGTGGTGATGATAACAGTGGTTCCCTGTGCCCTGATATTTTTTATCAGGTCCCAGAGGTTTCGTCTTGCCTGGGGGTCTAATCCCGTAGTAGGTTCATCTAAAAAAACGATTTTGGGTTTATTGATCAGCGTGGTGGCAATAGAGAAACGTTGTTTCTGACCACCGCTGAGGTCTTTGAATTTAGCTTTGGCTTTGTCTGTAAGATTTACCAGTTGCAGCAGTTCCATCGGTTTGATGTCTTCGTTATACAAGCCTGCAAACAGGTTCACCAATTCAGCCAGTGAAAGTCCGGGATAATAACCGGATGACTGCAGCTGCACCCCGATGATCTTCTTGATGTTCTCTGCTTCTGTATCCAGGTTCATGCCGCACACAGTAATTTCCCCGCTTGTCTTGGTTCGCAGGGTTTCAATGATCTCGAGCGTGGTGGATTTGCCGGCACCGTTGGGTCCCAGCAGTCCGAATATCTCGCCTTCATACACATCAAAGGAAATTCCTTTTACGGCATTGAAGTTACCGTAGTTCTTTACCAGGTTCTTTACTGAAATGATTGGGTTCATTTGTATTTAGTTATTTTATTTTCGCTTCCTGTTCCGGCTTTAACCATCTAGTCATCAGTTGGAAGGCGTGTTTGCAATCTTCAGCTCTCCCCTGTAATACCTGTCCATCTCTTCCATCATGCCTTTGCTTCCGATAAAGAACGGTGTTCTTTCGTGGAGGGCTGTGGGCTGTATATCCAGGATGGGTATCTCACCATTGGTTGCCAGTCCGCCTGCTTTTTCAATGATAAACGCCAGCGGGTTGCACTCATACAGCAGTCTTAGTTTACCACCTGGTTTACCGGTGGTACCGGGATACATGAAAATACCCCCTTTGATCAGGTTGCGGTGTACATCAGCCACCATACTTCCTATATAACGCTGGGTATAAGGTCCGCCGTTTGTTTTATCCTTTTTCTGGCAGGCAGTAATGTATTGCCGCACGCCTTCATCGTACTGGAAAAAATTACCGTGGTTCACCGAATACATCTTTCCCCATTCAGGGCATTTGATATCCGGATGGCTCAATGAGTATTCGCCAATGGACTGGTCCAGGGTGAAGCCATTAACACCACGCCGCGTTGCATACACAAACATGGTGGAGGACCCGTATATCACATATCCTGCTGCCACCTGCTTATTGCCCTGTTGCAAAAAGTCTTCCCGGGTTGCCGGCTTGCCCAGTTCACTCACCCGCCTGAACACACTGAAGATGGTGCCGATAGAAACATTTACATCAATATTGCTGCTGCCATCCAGCGGGTCGAACAGGCAAACATATTTACTGCGGTTGCTCACCGGGTCATCGAACACCACAATATCATCCATCTCCTCGCTGCCAATACCTGCGCAACTGATACCATGCTTAAGCACACCCATGAACTGGTTGTTGGCATACACATCGAGCTTCTTCACTTCCTCCCCCTGCACATTCACACTTCCCTCATCGCCCAGTATATCCACCAGTCCTGCCTTGTTCACTTCCACATTCACCCTTTTGGCAGCCAGGCCAAGGTCACGCAGCAGGCCGGAGAGTTCGCCGGTTGCCTGCGGGAAATCCCGCAATTGCTGGATGGTGAATTCATCCAATGTTTGTATGCGGCGGTTAGTATCCATAAGCAAGTTTTTGTGCAGATGTTCCAGTTTTAAAAGCTGTCAGGTTGAGCTTGTCGAAACCGGGGCTATGATAATAACATGCCGACTGCGACAAGCTCAGACTGACAGTAAGATAATCAGCCAGGATTCAAACTGTTACACTACTCGTTATTTTATGATTTTGCACCGATGTTTATCGGCGTTACATTTGTAACCAAAAATAAGCAATTAACCATAATTCCTGTTGTGTAATTAGCACATCAGCACATTAACAAATCAGCACGTTAACATGATGAAGGTTTTTAAGTTTGGAGGAGCCAGTATCAATTCAATAGAAAGGATAAAAAACACCGGAGATATCATCGGATCATACAAGGGCGAAAAATTACTTATCATCATATCGGCCATGGGCAAAACCACCAATGCACTGGAGAAAGTGGTGGATGCTTTTTTTGAAGGCAGAAAGGAGGATGCCCTGCAATTATTTGAGCAGGTAAAAGAATCTCATCTGAACACCCTCAAATACCTGGTAACCCTCAACTGGCAGCGGGCAGAAGCTCAGCTGAAGGACTTCTTTACCGAAGTGGAATGGCTGCTGCACGACAAGCCCGTGAGGGAATATGATTATTACTACGACCAGGTGGTATGCTGCGGCGAACTGCTAAGCACTGCACTGGTAAGTATTTACCTGGAAGAAAGAGGTATTGCCAATAAATGGGTGGATGTAAGGGATATCGTACGTACCGATAATAATTTCCGTGATGCATCTATTGACTGGAACTATACAAGCCAAAAGATAGCATCAGATATTGAGCCGCTTTTCTCAGCATTCGATATTGTGATCACCCAGGGGTTCATAGGCGCTACGGATGAGAATGAAAGCACTACGCTGGGCAGGGAAGGCAGCGATTTCAGTGCTGCCATTTTTGCCAACATCATGGATGCCGAAAGCCAGACCATCTGGAAGGATGTGGAAGCGGTGATGAGTGCCGACCCAAAAGAGTTTCCCGATGCAGCCAATATTTATGAACTGAGCTACCTGGAAGTGATAGAAATGGCCTATTACGGTGCACAGGTGATACATCCCAAAACCATCAAGCCCCTGCAGAATAAAAATATCCCGCTGCATGTTCGTTGCTTTCTTGACCCGGCACTGCCCGGCACTATCATAAGCAACAAGCCGGTACACAACCTGCCGCCGGTGATCGTACTGAAAAAGGACCAGGTGCTGATGGAAATGAGTTCCAAGGATTTTTCCTTTGTGGAAGAAAAGCCGATGAGCATGCTGCATGAAATGTTTGCTGCCATCAAGATAAGGCCAAACCTTACACAGAATGGCGCCATTGGCCTGCTGTGCTGCCTGGATAATAAAGCAGAGAAAATAGAGAAGCTGGCACTGGCTGCTTCGGAGATATTCAATGTGCAGGTGCAGAAGGACCTTACCCTGCTTACCATCAGGCATTATACCGAAGCAAAGATCAGCGAACTGACAAAAGGGAAAACCATTGTGCTGGAACAAAAAACACCCGAAACAATACAGGTGCTGATGCGTTAGTTCAGGATATAATCGCCCTTATTATTCACGAGTATGATGGGCAATGTTTTTTTCTTCTCGAAATAATCGTACACGGCCTTAATGCCCATGATGGTCTTGCTGACCGCCTGCCTTCCCCGGATACTGGAAGACAGGAAATCGAGTGATTTTTTTACACTGTAATTTACCGGGTAAATATGCACGGGAACAAAATCCTGCCCGTTTGCTCTGGCAATGGAAGCCAGTGTGAACACTTCTTCTATTGGCTTATCCTGGATGGCGATACATCCAACCGATACACAGTTGCCATGTATATAGATATCTCCGCCGGGCCTTTTGGCATCGCTTAAAACCTTATCTGATGCATTGGGATAATTTAAACCCAGTGCCAGGTGGTACATGCTTCTTGTATTATACTCGTTGATATAATAAAAACCTTCGGGTACCTGGTTATCGCCTTCAGATCGCTTGGGGCCAATACTGCCGCTTTCCATACAAACCTTGTAGGTTTTAAAAAGTGTAAAACTATCCACGTTCTTATTCTTTACCCATACTTCCAGGGAGCGGTCGTATTTAAAGGAGCGAATGAATATTTGCTGCGGGGGCCAGCTCAGTTTTTTTTCCTTGAACTGTTGCTTTAAAGAATCCTCCAGTTTGGCGGAAACAATACCCTTATTATTGTAAGATCTTGAGGGATCGGTGTAAGCTGTTTGCGCAAACAGGTTACCTGCAAAAAAAATTGCGGCACAGCATATTATTCCACAGGTCCAGCGTGAGCGTTTCATTAAAAGAGGTAATTTAAAAGTGCGGAGCAAAAGTAAAAATTTTATTGAAACCAGCCTCAATAAAGTACAATACACTGCCTTGCAATACTTTAAATTACCTCTTCTTATTACTTAGTATTTTCAAATTTCAATTACCCTTACAAATTCCCCCTGATATCCTGTTCTCTTTCCAGGGCTTCGAACAGGGCCTTAAAGTTTCCTTTTCCAAAACTTTTGGCGCCCTTGCGCTGGATGATCTCAAAGAAAAGGGTTGGGCGGTCTTCCAGCGGCTTGCTGAAAATCTGCAGCAGGTAGCCTTCATTATCCCTGTCTATCAGGATGCCCAGTTCCTGCAGCGGCTGCAGGTCTTCGTCTATTTTACCCACTCTGTCGAGCACGGTTTCATAATAGCTTGCAGGTATGGCCAGGAATTCAATTCCTCTTTTCTGTAATTCGCTCACGGTTTTTACAATATCATTGGTGGCTATAGCCACATGCTGCACCCCTTCCCCGTTATAAAAATCAAGGTACTCTTCCACCTGGCTTTTCTTCTTGCCTTCGGCGGGTTCATTGATCGGGAATTTCACATACCCGTTCCCATTGCTCATTACCTTGCTCATGAGGGCAGAATATTCGGTGGAAATATCCTTGTCATCAAAACTCAGGATGTTTTTAAAGCCCATCACCTGTTCGTAAAAAGCCACCCAGGGGTTCATCTGGTTCCAGCCCACATTGCCCACGCAATGGTCCACATACAGCAAGCCGGTTTCTTCCGGATTGTACTTTGACTCCCATTTACGGAAACCGGGCATGAACACGCCATGGTAATTATTACGTTCCACAAAAATATGCACTGTATCGCCATAGGTATGAATACCGCTGAGCACTACTTCCCCATCATCATCTTTTAAGGCAGCAGGCGGCATATATGGTTTTGCACCACGTTTTACGGTTTCTTCAAAGGCGCTGGTTGCATCATCAACCCGAAGCGCCAGCACTTTTACACCATCGCCATGCCTGTAAATATGATCGGCGATATCGTTGTTGCTGCGCAGCGGGGTGGTTAGCACAAAAGTTAGTTTGTTCTGCCTGATCACATAACTCACTTTATCTTTCATACCTGTTTCAGGTCCGGCATATGCCAGGGACTGAAAGCCAAAAGCTGTTTTATAAAAATGAGCAGCCTGTTTGGCATTGCCCACATAGAATTCTACATAATCGGTACCATGCAAGGGCAAAAAATCGGCTGCCGGGTTATTGTTGATTGCTGGTTGTATTGCTGTTGTTTCCATTGTAATTAATTTGAAATAATGAAGGAAAAAAGGCCCGCTGATTTCGCGGAATACGCAGATTTTTTCTGCGACATCAGCGCAACCTGCCTGCCGGCAGGCAAGTCTGCGGGAAATTTTCAGATTAAAGCACCGAATCCATGGCAAGCGTCAGCATGAGCAAAGAATAGCTGCTGCGCTTATCGGAGAAAAGTTTATGTGGATAATCGGGGATCATACTTTACCCAAAGGTAATAAAACTTTATGCTGGTTCAAGCTTCAGACTATATATTTGTTCAATGAAACGTATCGGCATCTTAGGTGGTGGTCAGCTTGGCCGCATGTTATTACAGGCAGCAGCCAACTACCCTGTTGAAACTTTTGTAATGGAGAACGATGAGGGCTGCCCGGCAGCGCATCTTTGCCATCATTTTACCAAAGGCGATATCAGCAACTTTGAAGATGTATACAATTTTGCCAAGGGCCTTGATGCCATTACCATCGAGATCGAGTCGGTAAATGAAGCAGCACTGGAAAAACTGGAGTTGGAAGGCGTACGTGTATATCCCAAACCTGCTGCCCTGAAGACCATTAAGAATAAAGTTTTACAGAAACAATTTTACAAGGACAATGAGATCCCCAGCAGTGAATTCATCATTACCCAAAACAGGCTTGAGCTGCATGACCATACCGGTTTTTTACCTGCAGCCCATAAACTGGCCACGGGCGGTTATGATGGCCGGGGCGTGGAGCTGTTGAAAACAAAAGACGACCTGGCAAGAGCCTTTGATGCCCCTGCAGTACTGGAAAAGCTCGTCAGCATTAAAAAGGAGATATCCGTTATTATAGCTGTGTCGGATACAGGGGAAAATACCTTGTATCCACCTGTAGACATGGTATTCGACAACAGGCTGAACCTGCTGGATTACCAGATAAGTCCGGCCGAACTGCCCGAAAAGGTATTATGGAAAGTGGAAGCCGTGGCCCTTAAAGTGGTAAAAGATCTAAAGAGCCCGGGGATATTTGCCGTTGAGTTATTTGTGGACGATGATGATAATGTATTGGTAAATGAAACAGCCCCAAGGGTGCACAACAGCGGGCATCATACCATTGAAGCAAACTTCAGTTCGCAGTTTGATATGCTCTGGAGGATCATGCTGGGATATCCTTTGGGAAGTACCGAACATATTTTACCCGCTGCCATTGTAAACCTGCTGGGTGAACCCGGCCATAAGGGTAAAGCAGTTTACGAAGGGCTCAACGAAATATTACAGATCGAAAACGTATTTGTGCATATTTATGGTAAGCAGGAAACAAAGCCCGGCAGAAAGATGGGGCATATTACCATTGTGAGTAAAGAAAAACAGGAACTGATACACCAGGCAAACAGGATAAAGCAAACGGTGAAAGTTATTGCAGAGCCCTAGTGTGTTTTTATCCCTCATAATTTCCGCTGATACCTTTTTTCGACCGTTCTGGCTATTATTCAGGAACTTAGGCGACAGTTTTTTGTTAAAACAACGTCTAACTAAATCAACTTATACGTGATATACAAGATGAAACCAATCCTTCCATTGCTTATTTTATGTTCATTGTCTTTCGCTTCCTGCAAATCCGGCAAGGAAGAAAAAAAAGCTGATGCCGGTAAGGATAAAAAACCACCATCCCGGGTGGATGCATTTGTTGTTACCCCTTCGGTGTTGTCACAGGATATTGAAATGCCGGGCAGTTTAATGGCTGCTGAAGAAACTGAACTGCATCCGGAAGTATCGGGCAGAATTGTAGGTATCTACTTTAATGAAGGCAGCAATGTGGCCCAGGGCGCCACACTGGTAAAATTATACGATGGCGACCTGCAGGCACAACTTGCCAAATTGCGGGTACAACTGAAAGTGGCCAAAGAAACCTTAGAAAGATATGAAGCGCTGCAAAAAATCGGCGGCGTAAGTGTGCAGGAGGTGGAAACCTATAAACTATCAGTGAACAATATACAGGCTGATATGAATATAGTGCAAACCAATATTGGCCGAACCGTACTAAGGGCCCCCTTCAGCGGAAAGCTGGGACTGCGCAATATCAGTATGGGTGCCTACGTAACTCCTGCAACCACCATCAGCACGCTAAGGAAAGTAAGCCAGCTTAAAATGGAATTTACCGTTCCGGAAAAATATGGCGTGGGCATGAAACCAGGCGGCCAGGTTGAATTTGGTATGGAAAATAATAACAAAACCTATGCTGCAAAGATCATCGCCACTGAAAATAATATTGCGGAAGATACCCGGAGCCTGAAAGTAAGGGCCGTGGTTACCAATGGCGATGCACAATTAATTGCAGGCGCTTTTGTAAAAGTAAAAATTGCACTGGGAGAAAATAATACAGCCCTGATGATTCCTTCGCAGGCAGTAATCCCCAGGGCCAGGAACAAACAGGTGATCGCTTATCGCAGCGGTATTGCTAATATGGAAACCGTTACAACAGGCATCCGTGATTCTTCGATGGTGGAGATCACCTCAGGATTAAAAGCAGGCGATACCGTTTTGATAACCGGTTTGCTTACCACCAAACAGGGCGCTAAAGTGATCATCAATAAAGTTAATAAACCATAAAAAGGTTATAAGTGAATATTTCGGAAATCAGTTTAAGGCGGCCGGTGATGGCAATGGTACTTAGTATCATTATCATCTTATTTGGTTTTATTGGTTTTAAATTTTTGGGGGTAAGAGATTACCCTGCCATTGATCCTCCCAATATCAGTGTTCGTACTTCCTATGCAGGTGCCAATGCCGACATCATAGAATCACAGATAACCGAGCCGCTTGAAAAAGCGATCAATGGTATCGCCGGTGTAAAGAACATCACCTCATCGAGCAACCAGGGCAGCAGCAATATCAATGTGGAGTTTGAACTGGGCTCCGACCTGGAGGGTGCGGCCAATGATGTACGTGATAAGGTATCGCAGGCTGTGCGTTCGCTGCCCGATGACCTGACAGCCCCGCCGGTGGTTTCAAAAGCGGATGCCAGCTCGGACCCCATCCTGGCGATGACGGTGCAAAGCAATACCCGTAACCAGTTAGAGGTTACTGAATATGCCAACAACAACCTGCTCGAACGGTTGCAGACCATCCCGGGTGTAAGCGGTATCAATATCTGGGGCGAGAAAAGATATGCCATGCGTATCTGGTTCAATACCGCACAGATGAGCGCTTATTCCATCACTTTTACCGACATACAGAATGCCTTAGCCAGGCAGAACGTGGAGCTTCCTTCAGGAAAAATATCAGGTAATGCCACCGAACTTTCGGTACGCACTTTTGGAAAAATAAATACCGAAGAAGAATTTAAGAAGGTCATTGTAAAAAATGTGAACGGCACCGATATCCTCCTGGGTAATGTTGCTGATGTTGTATTAGGACCGGAAAACGAGGAGTCTGTATTAAAGGAAAGCGGTGTACCCATGATTGCACTGGCTATCATACCGCAACCGGGTTCAAATTATGTGGCCATCTCTGATGAATTTTACAAAAGGCTTGAACAGATTAAGAAAGATGTACCCGAAGATATCAGCATACAGATCGCCCTTGACCAGACAAAATTCATAAAGAAATCAATTTCAGAAGTAAAGGAAACACTGATCGTTGCCTTATTGCTGGTTATACTTATCATCTATCTTTTCTTCCGCGACTGGCTGATCGCATTCAGGCCGCTTATCGATATACCTGTATCGCTTATCGGTGCTTTCTTCATCATGTACCTTTTTGGCTTCACCATTAATGTGCTTACCCTGCTGGCTATTGTGCTGGCAACCGGGCTGGTGGTGGATGATGGTATTGTGGTTACTGAAAATATCTATAAAAAGATGGAAGCGGGCATGGATAAATGGCGTGCTGCCCGGGAAGGGTCCAAAGAGATCTATTTTGCGGTGATCTCCACTTCCATTACCCTGGCGGTGGTATTTTTACCCATCATTTTCCTGCAGGGATTTGTGGGCCGCCTGTTCCGTGAGTTTGGTATGGTGGTAGCCGGCGCTGTACTGATCTCTGCCCTGGTCTCATTGACCTTAACACCTGTTTTGAATGTACTGATGACGAAAAAGAAACCAAAGCATTCAAAATTCTATGAAAAAACAGAGCCCTTCTTCCGTGGTATGGAGAACGGCTACCGCAAACTGCTGAATGGTTTCATGAAAATAAGAGGTGCCGCTTTTGTTATTGTGCTGGTTTGCTTTGGTATCATTTACTGGATTGGCAACAGCATTCAATCAGAGCTTGCTCCCATGGAAGACCGCAGCCAGTTCAGGTTGCAGGTAACTGCCCCTGAAGGAACCGCATACGATTACATGGATAAGTATATGGACAAGCTGGGCAAACTGATGCTTGATTCCATACCCGAAAAAGATGTGGTGATATCACTTACCGCTCCGGGCTTTTTAAGCGGGTCTGTAAACTCGGGCTTTGTAAGGGTTACCCTTGTTGAACCCAAAGAACGAAAAAGAACGCAGCAACAGATCGTTGACATGGTCAACAAGAACCTGCCCAAATACAATGAAGGAAGGGCATCCAGCATACAGGAACAAACCATCGCTGTGAACCGCCGGGGCGGCCAGCCTGTTCAGTTTGTTTTGCAAAATGTGAATTTTGAAAAGCTCAAAGCCATCCTGCCCAAATTTTTGGAAGAATGTAATAACAACCCTGTTTTCCTTACACCTGATGTGGACCTGAAATTCAATAAGCCCGAACTCAGGATCATCATCGACAGGCTGAAAGCAAGTGCCCTGGGCATTACAGTACAGGATATCAATGAGGCATTGCAACTGGCACTAAGCAACCGCCAGCTGGGTTATTTCATGAAAGACGGGAAACAGTACGTAGTGATGGGCCAGGTTGACCGCAATGACCGGGATGACCCCTCCGACCTGAAATCGATCTATGTACGCAACAGCGCCGGTAACCAAATACCGTTGGATAACCTGGTTAGCTTCGAGGAAAACAACAGCCCCCCTACCATTTATCATTTCAACCGTTACAAGTCGGCAACCATATCTGCAGGGCTAGCACCCGGTAAGACCGTAGGCGATGGTATTAAAGCCATGCAGGCAATCGCCAAGAAATTACTGGACGACAGCTTCAGCACTGCACTCAGCGGCTCTTCACGTGACTATGCCGAAAGCGGCAGCAATACCAGCTTTGCATTCATACTGGCGCTGATATTGATATTCCTCATCCTGGCCGCACAGTTCGAGAGCTTTATCGATCCCATCATCATAATTACAACCGTACCACTGGCTATTGCAGGCGCCCTGCTTTCTTTACAAATATTCGGGCAAACGCTGAACATCTTTTCACAAATTGGTATGATCATGCTCATTGGGCTGGTAACCAAGAACGGTATCTTAATCGTGGAATTTGCCAATCAAAAACAATTAACAGGCCTTAAAAAAATACCGGCGGTTACGGAAGCGGCCGTTGCCAGGTTCCGTCCTATTTTAATGACCAGCCTGGCCATGGCCCTGGGCGCCCTGCCGCTGGCATTATCTTTGGGTGATGCATCTACCAGCCGTATTCCGCTGGGTGTGGTAATTGTGGGGGGCATCATGTTCTCACTGATACTTACCCTGTTTGTGATACCGGCTATTTATTCTTTCTTATCTACCAAGAAAAAGAAAAACGCACTGGAGGAAATAGATGAAGCAACTGCGAAAAAGACTGCAGGTGACCAGGTTGAAACAACTGATGCCGCGGATCACAATAATAAAACCGAATCGTTGTAAGTTAGAAAACAGAAAACAGATGAACCGTTGTTTTAAGATAGTTAGTTCCTTTTTGCTGATGAACCTGTTTGGCCAAACTATGTTTGCCCAAAACAAACTGACCATTGAGCAGGCAATTGCTGCTACCATCGAGAATAACTACGATATACAATTACTGCGCAACGATTCCAGTTCTTATGCACTGGACAAATCCTATGCACGGGCTGCATTCCTGCCCAGGTTAAATGCCACAACAGGCCTGGTATTCAACAACAACAATCAAAAACAAAAACTGGCCGATGGCACCAAACGCCAGGGCAATGGCCTGCGTTCCAGTAATCTTTCCGGCTCTGTACAGCTTAACTGGACCGTGTTTGATGGGTTTAAAATGTTTGCCACCAGGGATAAACTGAATGAGTTTGTGAAGCTGGGCGAACTGAGTATAAAGAATCAGATCATCAACAGTGTGGCAACTGTAATCAACAACTACTACAATATTGTTCGCCAGAAACAGCAGCTGAAAGCTATTGAAGAACAGATGAGCATCAATGAAGAGCGTGTAAAACTTGCAGAAAAGAAATTCAGTGTGGGACTGGGCGCCAAGCCGGATATTTTGCAGGGCAAGGTTGACCTTAATGCTCAAAAGGCAGCACGCCTCAAACAACAAACATTGATCGATCAGTTAAAAGAACAGCTGAACCAGCTGATGAATGTGGAACTGAATACCCGCTACGAAGTGGAAGACAGTATTATTTTTAAGGACGAGATCATGCTGGGCGATGTTATGGGTTCTGTTGAAGCCGGCAACCCGCAATTACTGCTCATCAAAAAGAACATCGATATCGGTAAGCTTACCTTAAAGGAAAAGAAGGCTGACCGGTACCCGGTGGTGAGCATCAACTCGGCTTATAATTATTCCAAGACAAATAATCAGACCGTTATCAACAGTTTTACCCCCCTGTACACCCGCAACAATGGTTTTAATTATGGAATTGGTGTCAGCATCCCCATCTTCAACAATTATAACGTAAAACGCCAGATACAGCAGGCGCAGCTTGATATTGATTACCTGAACATCTCCTATCAAAATCAAAAATCAAAGATCGACCTTAGTGTTATCAATGCCTTTAAGGATTACGACCTGCAAAAGAAGACCCTGGCGCTGGAAGAAGAGAATATACTGCTTGCCAAAGAGAATGTGTACATCGCCCTGGAAAGGTTAAGGCTTGGCATTTCCACTTATCTTGAACTAAGAGAAACACAAAAAAGTTTAGAGCTTGCCTACGACCGGCTTATCGCAGCACGGTATAATACCAAACTTGCCGAGACAGAATTGTTGCGGTTAAAAGGAGATTTATTGAAATAAGATCTGTTTATTGTTGGTGGTTTGTTGTTAGTGGTTTATTAACTTTGAGAAAAATCCGTATGGCAACTATCTCTAAATTTGAGGAGCTTGAGATATGGCAATTATCCAGAGCACTTTCAAAAGAAATTTATTCACTTACATTGATTGAACCAATTAAAAGTGATTACAGGCTCAAAGATCAAATGAGAGGAAGTTCAGGCTCGGTTATGGATAATATCGCAGAAGGATTTGAAAGAGGCAGTAAACTGGAATTCATTAATTCGCTTAGTTATTCTAAAGGAGAAGTTGGTGAATTAAAATCACAATTATACAGGAGCCTTGACAACCAATACATAAATCAACAGCAATTTGAGGGCCTTTACAGATTGGCAGATACGTTAACAAAAAAAATAACTGCATTTATTAATTATCTTAACGCTTCAAATATAAAAGGCCAAAAATTCAAAAACAGAACCTGATGTCAGATCAACCATCAACCAAAAACAACAAACCACAAACCAACGGTCCGCTGGTAGGTATAGTCATGGGAAGCGAGAGCGACCTGGATATCATGAAAGGAGCAGCCGAAATGCTCCGCCAGTTTGAAGTGGAACCTGAGTTAACTATTGTATCAGCACACCGCACACCCGAACGCCTGCGTGACTATGCAACCAAAGCAAAAGATCGCGGCATTAAAGTGATCATAGCCGGCGCCGGAGGCGCCGCACATTTACCCGGCATGATTGCAGCCCAAACCATACTTCCGGTGATTGGTGTTCCCGTAAAATCAAGCAACAGCATCGATGGCTGGGATTCCATGCTATCCATTTTACAAATGCCCTATGGCGTACCTGTTGCCACCGTTGCCCTCAATGGCGCCAAGAATGCCGGCATCTTAGCCGCACAAATACTGGCCCTGCACGATACTTCTATCGCCGGCAAACTGGAAGCCTTTAAAGAATACCAGGATGATATCGTAATGGAAAGCGTGAAAAATGTAAAGAACTTTGGATACAGAAATGAGTTTGATTAAATAATAATGGATGGTAAGCAAAATCATTATTGCCACAATAACTTCATGCATCGTCTTTTTATCAGGTTGCGTGTCTGGTCCTGAAGACATGATAAAGGCATTTGAAGATCACCGCTTCGATACCAGTGTAATAAACAAGATACCTGCATACGACAGTTTTGTGCGTACAGTGCTGGCAAACTACCGGTCTTTTGAGGACCATTTTGATAATAATGTTTCTTACAAAGCTTTTCGTTATATACCTGCTTCAACAAACAGGGAGATTTTTCATAAACTCCCGGAAGGAATAAACGTTAATGTTGATAGCTTTTTCAGGGCAATTGGAAACAGGTTTATTTATGGTTTTGATCTTTTCAGAGACAGCAGCATCAAGATATATATACGAACGGGCAGAGCATCGCAGAAGAATATACTGATAGAAGAAAACCTTTCATACTACCCGGCTTCTTCGATCAGGCACCGGGAATATCCGGACAAGGACAGTATACTGAATGAACATTGGCAATACTGGGCAAGGTTTAGCAAAGAATAAATAAACTTAAATAAGTTTTTAGTATTAGGTACTTAAAGTCAAAAACATAATTATGTCCACCACACCTGAACACGATCAGAAAATAGCCAGGCTTATCTTCGGATCTGTTTACCCTCTGTATGTAAAGAAAGTAGAGAGCAAAGGCAGAACTGAGGCGGAATTGAAACAGGTGATAGAATGGCTTACCGGTTTCAGCAATAAAAAGCTGCAGCAACTGATAAAAGACAAAGTAACTTTTGAAGAATTCTTTAAGCAGGCGGCAATCAATCCCAATGCACAGCTTATCACCGGTACCATCTGCGGTTACCGGATAGAAGATATACAAACTCCCCTTACCAAACAGGCCAGGTATCTCGATAAGCTCATAGATGAACTGGCCAAAGGAAAGAAAATGGAGAAGATACTGCGTGGGTCTTAAACTGATTTACATCCCGTTAACAGATTGCTTCATTATCTACCACATTTAGTACTTACCTTTACCCAACTTATCAGGCATATAATGAGACCTTTATTTATACTTGTATTTATTGCTTTCTCTTTCGGCACCCGGGCCCAAAACCTGGAAAACAAAGTTGCAAAAGCTGTTCAAAGAGTGTATGCTGATTATAAATTGTACTTCGACAGTAACCTGCTGGCAAAGCATGTGGTTCTCGATCGTAAAAAAAGTTATCTCATCTATAATCAAACCCAAAAAATTAAAACCCTTGCCATAGCAGACGACAGCTTTGTATTTGATGAATTCAATCTTTCCTTTGCCATAGTGTATAAAGGCGATACGATCCGTCACCTGCCTCCCTGCAGACTGGATACAAATGGTACCCTGATGGCGCTCGGCACACCTACTAATCCTGTTAAGCATGGCGATCTGTTGCCGCCTTACCAGCAATTAATAAAAGGCGATATCAAATTTGATTATAAAAAACTGGTGAAAAGCCTGCAGCAGCTAAAAATGGAAACAATCGAAACTGACCTGCGTGAAGTAAACCTGGCCGGCACAAAATTGCTTGTATGGAATGTTACCCTGGCTTGCCCGGAAATTAAATGCCGGGTGTTACAATTTGATACGAATGAGGGAAAAGTAGTGTTTGACAGTAAACCTGAATAATCCGGTTCATATCTTTTCAGGAGCCGGAAATGTACTGCTCCATTTGCCCGATGATATTTCTCTGATGCTGAATAATATTGCTTACCACATCCCCGATAGAAATAATACCCACCAGTTTTTCTCCGTCAACAACAGGCAAGTGCCGAATGTGTTTTTCCGTCATTAATCCCATGCACTCCTCTATACTGCTGGCAGGGTTTACTGTTATTAACTGGCTGGTCATTATATCCGAAACGGCCGTATCCCTGGAGGATTTTCCTTTCAGCACCACTTTCCGGGCATAATCCCTTTCGGTAACGATACCTGCCAAAACATCATTTTCCATTACCAGCAGGGCGCTTACATTTTTTTCCACCATCAGCTCAAGTGCATGGTAAACAGTGGTAGCGGGAGTAATGCTAAAAATTGCATTATCCTTGGCATCAAGGATATTCTTTACAGTTGCCATAATTAAACTTTTAATGATTAAGGGAAGTGCCTGTTCTAAAAATACAATTTTTAAACCAGAATTAAAAGCAAAGCAGAAAGATGGGAATGGTGGGGCTAGTCTGCTTCCAGTATAGTGAACTGTTGCTCCAGGGCCGGTGAGTTTTGGTAAACCGCTTTAATAAAATCATTGCCCCAGCGTGCATAAAATGGCATAAAATTCTCAATACGTTCCTGCAGGTTGTTATGAGGGAATAATTGTTCTTTCAGTTGTTGAATATGCCTTTTTTGTACTTCAAACTTTTTCTTTTCTGCCCGCAGCATTTTCTTTTCCAGCGCTTCTATTTTTCTTAAAGCCTGTTTTTCGAGTGCTTCTGTATGCGGCTGCAGGGTTATGTCCACGTTGCCTGCTGTTTTTTTAAGGCTGCTGTAGAAGCTTTGCAGGGCATCTTTTTCCTTTTGCAAACTCAGCTGTGCTTCAGTTTCCCTTTTTACCAGCATATCCAGCAGATCAAATGCAGGCTTGAACAGTTCTTTGAATTTAAATCCCAGGGAAGCCAGTTTTTTTGTGTGCTTATCATCTGCCAGTAAAAAAGAATTACGCAATACCAACACCGGAAAAGGTACCTGCACAGCTTCAAAGACCCGTTTCAACTCCAGCCAGTAGGATATCTCGCCGCCGCCGCCAATAAAAGCTATATTGGGCAGCAGCATTTCCTGGAAGACAGGGCGAAGTATCACATTAGGGCTGAATCGTTCAGGATGTTCTTTTAATTCATTCAAAATTTCAGTCCCGGTAAATACAAGTTCAGTGTTTACAACCGACCAATGATCCCCGGCCAGCTCAATTCTTTCCCGGATATCGTTTTTCAAATAAAATAAATTCAGTTGCCTGCCACTTGCCTGCACTTTATACTCCTTTGGCAATGCCGCAACGGTTGCTTCCACCAGCGGGTTCGAGAATTGTTCTTTCAATTCCTTTTCAAGTACTGGAATAAAAGCGCTTTTATAACCGGCATCATCCGGCAGGAAAACAACAAGCCCGTATGAGCCAAATAAACTGTTCACCAATTTAAAGGTTGCCTGTTCAATACTAATCCCTTCAGTATAGCAGGCTTTCATCAATGCAATGATATCCTTACCGAACGGCTGCACACTGATCTCTCCTTCAATTGCATCCAGGAGTTTGAGTAAAGCCTTGTCAACTTTCATCCTGCCAACCGCGCCGGTTTGGTTTGTCTGCCACGTATGTTTATATCCGTTGATGTACACATGTCCCAGTTCATCCAGGTCGGCATCCTCGCTGCCCATATAATACACCGGCACAAAATCACTTTCTGGCATGGCAGCTTTCAGGCTTTCGCAAAGCTTTATGGCATGGAGTATTTTATAAATGAAATATAAGTGGCCGGTAAAAATATTGGGCTGGTGTGCTGTGGTTATGGTAAAACAATTGCTGTTTGCAAGCAATTCAATATTCCGTTGCTGATTAATTGTAAGCTCCTGGTTGCGGTAGTGCTTCCGCAGGGTTTCAACAAGTAAAGTCCTGTTGGTAGTAAATGATCTCCTGGCTTCAATGGCAGCTTTTATCCCAACCTCATCAGTTGAGCAGGAATAAAAATCCTTCAGTGTTTCCCTGTTTTGTAAATAATCAAGTACTATTCTGGAGTAAAATCCCGTTTCGTCGTAAGCAATGGTAGTAGAGGTGGAGTTCATTGATGATTTTTATCCCTTTCCAAATTTAAACAACAAACATACATCAAACTAAAAAAATAAGCTGCGGGAAATTGTTAATTATACCTCCCGGTTCTGCCTGGAACACTTGCATTTTTCAGAAAAAAATTCTTTTTTGTGCTATAAACAGAAATTACTAACCCAAAAAATGCTTATGAAGAAAAAACAACTGAGCCTGTTGCTGATATTGGCATCGTGTATCACAACTGTTTGCCTGATGAATGCCTGCAACAACAGTAAACAGGATAATGCAGCCGGACCATCAAAAGAAGATTCAGCAAAGAAGGTTATCGAAAGGGGAAAATATCTTGCACACCATGTGGCACTTTGCATGGATTGCCATAGCCAGCGTGACTGGAACCAGTTTTCCGGGCCTCCCAAACCCGGTACAGAAGCTGTGGGGGGCGATTCATTTGGGATAAAACTGGATGTACCTGGAATTATTTATGCACGCAATATTACCAGCGATACTGTTAACGGAATCGGTAAATGGACAGACCAGGAAATTGAAAGGGCCATTACAAGAGGAATAAGCAGGAATGGCGACACTCTTTTTCCACTAATGCCCTACCCTCATTATAATGGAATGAGCCGGGAAGATATCAGCAGTATCATTGCCTATATACGAACCATTAAACCCGCCAGTAATAAGGCTCCCGACAGAAAGCTGATGATACCAATGTCTCTGGCATATCCGCCGCTGCAAAGTGCTTCGCCGGAAAAAAATACCAAGCCGGATGTGGCAGATATGGTTAAATACGGAGGCTATATTATGAACAGTGCAGCCTGCATGGATTGCCATACACCTATGGATAAAGGGCAGTTCGTAATGTCTAAGTATATGGCAGGCGGACGAAAAATGGACATGGGCAGCTTTGTAGTAACCACGCCCAATATTACCCCGGACTCTGCAACGGGTATTGGCAAGTGGACAGAAGAAATGTTCCTGGATAAATTCAGGCATTACAGGGATCCTGCAGCATATGCATCCAATCCCGGAAAAAATAATTCAGTGATGCCCTGGAGCATGTATGCCAATATGGAGGACTTTGATATTAAGGCAATATACAGGTACTTAAGAACTATACCGGCTGTAAACAATCACGTAGATAAATATCCTTTGTAAAAAAAGGTTCCGCTTTAAAAAAAGCCCCTGCAATTTTTGCGGGGGCTTTTTTTTTTAAATTACTTCTCCTTCAATGTCGTAGTCGTATGCCCTGGTGATCTTCACGTTCACAAACTCCCCGATGTTCAGTTTCTTTTTTGATTGAATGATCACTTCATTGTCCACTTCCACACTGTCAAATTCAGTGCGGCCCAGGTAGCGGCCGGCTTCTTTTTTATCTATCAGTACTTTGAATGTCTTACCCACTTTTTCCTGATTTTTCTCCAGGCTTATCTCCTGCTGCACTTCCATTATTTCCTGTGCACGTTCTTCCTTTTCTTCCGCTGAAATATTATCGGCCATATCGTAGGCACTGGTTCCTTCTTCGTGGCTGTAAGTGAAAATGCCAACCCTGTCGAAACGCATTTTTTGTAAAAAGGTCTTCAGTTCTTCCACATCTTCCCTTGTCTCGCCCGGGAAACCTGCAATTAGGGTGGTACGCAAACATATACCCGGCAGCCGGTTCCTGATCTCACCCACCAGGTCCTCCATCTCTTCACGGGTTATCTGGCGCTTCATCAAATTAAGCATATTGTTTGCGGCATGTTGCAAAGGCATATCCAGGTAATTGCAGATATTGTCACGCTCTTTCATCGCATCAATGATCTCGAGCGGAAATTTAGAAGGGTATGCATAATGC
This sequence comes from Ferruginibacter sp., assembly GCA_044226725.1. Classification (GTDB taxonomy): domain Bacteria; phylum Bacteroidota; class Bacteroidia; order Chitinophagales; family Chitinophagaceae; genus Ferruginibacter. The sequence continues at coordinate 58,660 of JBGAGM010000008.1, forward strand.
AGGCGTATCCATTCCAGGCCTTTCACATCTGCCAGCGCATGTAAGAGTTTGGGAAGTTCTCTTTTTTTATAGATATCCAGTCCATAATAAGTAAGTTCCTGGGCGATGAGCATTACTTCCTTCACACCCCGGTCAACCAGGCGCCTGGCCTCATCCACCAGCGATTCGACAGGGCGGCTTACATGCTGGCCACGCATCAGCGGGATGGCACAAAACGAGCAGGTACGGTTGCAACCTTCGCTTATTTTCATATAAGCGTAATGCTGTGGTGTGTATAACAACCTTTCTCCTACCAGGTCATTCTTATAATCAGCATCAAAAGTCTTCAGCATATTAGGCAGTTCCATAGTGCCAAAATATGCATCCACCTCCGGTATCTCTTCTTCCAGGTTGTTTTTGTAGCGCTCACTGAGGCAACCGGTAACATATACTTTATCCAGTTTGCCCCGGCGTTTCAGTTCTACCTGTTGCAAAATGGTATTAATGCTTTCCTCCTTCGCCTTTTCAATAAAGCCGCAGGTATTAACCACTACAATATTATGGTCCTTTTTCGTGTTCTCGTGCACCACATCAATATCATTGGCTATTAACTGGCCGCTAAGCACTTCGCTATCCACCATGTTCTTGCTGCAACCCAGTGTAATGATGTTTACCTTATCCTTTTTAATAGATTTTGTCTTCATAACTGGCGGCAAAGTTAAGCGATTGGCAATGCAGTTATTTAATCATTTTTCTGTTTAAAAGGGGCCTCTTAAGTTCAATGAGGCTGCTGTGCCGGGATGTAACAAATACCGAATGTGGATAAATATTTATTAATTTAACCGATATTTTTATTGTTTATCAATAAATATTTATAGTTTTGCCCTACTAAAACAGTTAACATGAGTACAAAAACAAAAACAGAAACGGTCCTGCTGGTTATGAACGTAATTGCCTGGATCACTTTTATTGGTTTGATGATAGAAGCCGGTGTGGTACTGGTGTCGTACGGTATCAGTGTGGTAAATCCCGGGGTTGCTGCCAGGCTTTACAGGGGCCAGGATTGGTTGACCCTAAGGCAATACGACTTTTGGCATTATACAGGGGTTATTAGTTTAAAAGCTGCTATACTTATTTTGGAGTCTTACACGGCATACCTGGTCATCAAGGTTCTGTCCTCCATAAAAATGGCCAACCCTTTCACCCTGGAAGTAGCTAAAAAGCTGGAAAACATTGCTTATACGATCATGCTGGTATGGGTAGTGGTATTATTATACAACGGGCAGCTCAGATGGCTTTCGCATGCAGTGACTGACCTGGAGGAAAAACGCCTTTCTGCGGACTTCATTATTTATGCCGGCCTGGTATTTATTATCTCTCAAATATTTAAAAAAGGAGTTGAAATTCAAACAGAAAACGAATTAACCGTATAAATATGCCAATAATAGTAAACCTGGATGTGATGATGGCCAAAAGGAAAATGTCGCTGAATGAACTTTCCGAAAAGGTGGACCTCACGCTTTCAAATCTTTCCATACTGAAAACCGGCAAAGCAAAAGCGATCCGCTTCAGTACACTGGAAGCTATTTGCAAAGTATTGAACTGTCAGCCCGGAGACATACTGGAATATGTGGAGTAATTGCTGCTTTGATTTAAAATATCTCAGCCTGCAATACGTCTTCCTTAGCAGATCAATTTGTAATTACTACCACTCATCCTTTATAATGTTCGCTGGTGAAGTATGACAGTATTTTTACAATAGTGGTTGAGTAACTTGCGCCCGGATTTTTGAAAATAATTTTTAAAGTATAAACATGAAACAAAAACTACTGCTGATATTAACTATCGGCTTATTTACATCAGTATCCCTTTTTGCCCAAAGCCCCGCAAAGATCAACGGGCATGTAAACGACAATAATGGCAAGCCTATGGCAGCCGCCACTGTTTTGTTGCAAAGAACAAAGGATTCCTCGGTAGCCAAAACCGCCGTAACGGACGCTAAAGGCGCTTATGAAATAGCCACCACAAGGCCCGGAACTTATTTCATTTCAGTTACCGCTTCGGGAATGAAGAGCAGCCGCTCTGCCATATTTGAAGTAAAAGAAGGCGAAACGGTAAGCGTGCCGGAAATTAACATGCAGGCGGCTCCCAAAGATCTTTCGGGTGTAACTGTAACCAGTAAAAAACCTATGGTTGAGGTAAAAGCCGATAAAACCATACTAAATGTAGAGGGCACTATCAATGCCGTTGGTAATGATGGACTGGAACTTTTACGTAAATCTCCCGGCGTAATGGTGGATAAGGACGATAACCTGAGCCTTTCCGGCAAAAATGGTGTTCGCATCTATATTGACGGCAAGCCAAGCCCGCTTTCGGGGACAGACCTGGCGGCTTATTTAAAATCGCTTCAATCCTCACAAATTGAAGCCATTGAGATCATCACCAACCCGTCTGCTAAATACGAAGCAGCGGGAAATGCGGGTATCATCAATATCAAACTGAAGAAGAACCTGACCATTGGAACAAACGGTTCAGTAACTGCCGGTTATAATATCGGCACCTACGCCAGGTATAATGCCGGCGTTTCACTTAACTACCGCAACACCAGGGTTAATCTTTTTGGCAGTTATAATTTTAGTGAGGGCATCAATGAATTCAATATCCGTTCGCTGAGGACCGGGGCCGATAGTTCATTTGACCAATCGAACACCATAACCAATTACAACAAGGGTTCGCACAACTTCAAAACCGGCATGGATTATTTCATCAACAAAAAAAGTACGATTGGCGTGGTGATAAACGGAAATATATCCGACAATAAAACAACGACCGACGGACCGATGAAGATCATCTATACACCCACCAATGTGGTTGACCGCTTGGTGATAGCCACCGGTGACAATAAAATGAAAAGGTCGAATGTGAATTTCAATGCAAACTACCGCTACGCTGTAACAGGTGGCAGCGAACTGAACATTGACCTTGACTATGGCTTCTTCAACCTGCGCAATAACCAGCTGCAGCCGAATGATTATTATAACGGGAACGGAACTATCAAACAATACAGCACTTCCAACAGGATGGTATCTCCCACTGATATCAATGTATATTCATTAAAAGTGGATTACGAACAGAACTTCAAAAAAGGAAAACTTGGATACGGGGGTAAGATAGGTTTTGTAAATACCGACAATAATTTCAACCGCACCAGTGTGGAAGGCTCTAAAACCACCAGCGAGAACAATGTTTTTACTTACAATGAAAACATCAATGCAGCCTATGTAAACTACAACCGTGCATTTAAAGGTTTTATGATACAAGCGGGTGTAAGGCTGGAGAACACCAATTCAAAAGGACATTCCACAGGAACCATCAACAATGGTATGCCCAATAATTTTGATTCTTCTGTAAGCCGCAGTTATGTTGGGCTGTTCCCCAGCGCTGCTATTACTTTCAATAAAAACCCGATGAACCAATGGGGCATTACCTTCAGCAGGCGTATTGACCGCCCAGCTTACCAGGATCTGAATCCTTTTGAATTCAGGCTGAATGATTACACGTATATGAAGGGCAACACACAATTGAAGCCGCAGTATACCAATAGTTTTGGCATCACCAATACCTACAAATACAAACTGAACACCAGGCTTAACTACAGCCATGTGAAAGATATGTTTGCGCAATTACCGGATACTGCAGGATCGAAAAGCCTGTTGACCAAAAAGAACCTGGCAACACAGGATATTGTCAGCTTTAACTTAAGTTATCCATTTCAATATAAATGGTACAGCTTCTTTACCAACATCAACTCAAGCTATACGAGTTACAATGCTAAAATACCTGACCTGAGTGGCAATATCAGGAAAGTGGATATTGATGTGTTCTCTGTAAGTTTTTACATGCAGAACAGTTTCAAACTGGGCAAAACCGTTACCGCAGAATTAAGTGGTTTTTATAACTCACCTTCTGTATGGCAGGGTTCATTTAAAAGCAAGTCTATTTACAGTATAGATGCCGGTATACAAAAAACGGTATTCAAAGGGAAAGGAACGGTGAAAGCCGCTGTGGGCGACATTTTCAATACTTTAAAGTTCAGGGGTGATTCTGATTTTGCCGGTCAGCAAAGTACTTTCTATGGTAAGCCTGAAAGCCGCCAGTTTAAATTAAGTTTCAGCATGCGCTTTGGCAGCACACAGATCAAGGCTGCACGCCAGCGCAAATCAGGTATTGAAGAAGAGAATAAAAGAACTGAATCGAATGGTGGAGGTATAGGAGGAAATTAAGCTTCAGCCATTGCAAAAAAAAAACTGCCCGGTTAGCCGGGCAGTTTTTTTTTTCATGATATTGTAAACAGCTGCTGCTTTATCAAATCGTTTTAACGCTACTTTAACTGTGTTTTATATTTCCTTAACAGTGCAGCTTCTTATTTCTTTAGATATTTGTGATGTAATAATTAAGCAATAAAGATTTTCTCATAAGCAGTTAGTTTTGGTAACCGGCCCCTGTTTCTACAGGGGCTTTTCTTTTACCCTGATTACAGGCGATCCAATAATTACAAAATGATTACTGCAGATCGTTGCTGAATAAGCTGTTCACAAAATCCTGCTTATCAAAGACCAGTAAGTCCTCTGCCTTCTCTCCCACACCAATAAATTTTACCGGTATCTTAAACTGGTTTGCAATGGCAAGCACAACACCTCCTTTGGCTGTTCCGTCCAGTTTGGTGATGGTTAATGCAGAAACATCGGTGGCGGCTGTAAAATGTTTGGCCTGTTCCAGCGCATTCTGCCCGGTACTTCCATCCAGCACCAGCATTACTTCGTGTGGGGCTTCGGGTACCACTTTTTGTATCACCCTTTTGATCTTGGATAGTTCATCCATCAGATGTGCTTTGTTGTGCAAACGGCCTGCTGTATCAATAATGATCACGTCAGCCTGTTTTGCAACGCCGCTGTTCACGGTATCAAAGGCAACAGCCGCAGGGTCGCTGCCCATTTCCTTTTTCACTATATCCACGCCTGCACGTTCGCTCCAGATGGTCAGTTGGTCTACCGCCGCAGCCCGGAAAGTATCAGCAGCCCCCAGTAATACGGTTTTACCTGCCAGCTTAAAATTATGCGCCAGCTTTCCAATCGTGGTTGTCTTTCCAACCCCGTTTACACCTACTACCAAAATAATATGCGGTTTGTGGCCTGCCGGTAACTCATAGTTTACATAACTGCTGTCCTGCGGAGCCGAAATAAGTACCTGTTGTATTTCTTCCTTTAAAATTTTATTAAGCTCAGCTGTGTTCAGGTATTTATCCTTTGCCACTCTTTTCTCTATCAGTTCAATGATCTTTACGGTGGTCTCAATTCCCACATCGGCACTTACCAGTGCATTTTCCAGGTTATCGAGCACTTCTTCATCAACTGTACTTTTCCCGGCTATGGCCTTGGTAATTTTGGAGAAAAATCCCTCACGGGTCTTTTCCATACCCTGGTTTAGCGTTTCCTGTTGTTGCTTTTTTCCAAATAATTTATCAAATAAACCCATGATTGATGACTATTAAAACTTGATTCCGGATACCTGATCCCGGGTGCCTGTACTGCTTTTCAAAATATGCCTAAAATAAATAAAGCCTCCCGATAAATCAGGAAGCTTGTATAAAATTTTTATCCTCAACGAAAACCTTAGTTTGCTAAGTATTCTTTCACTTTATCTTTATGAACGATAGACTCTTTGAAAGTATAAGCACCGGTTTTTGAACTGCGTACGGCACGTATCACCTTAGTCCAGTTCTTAGCGTCTGCTGCCGCTTTGGTATCTTTGATTTTCGCGTTCTTTGAAGCTGCTTTTGCCATGGTAGTATTATTTGATGATTTGAAAATTAGTTGATTTGAAGATTACCAAGTGGTACATCATCAAATCTTCAAACCGGTTAATTATTTAATTTCTTTATGAACTGTTACCCTTTTTAAAATTGGGTTCAGTTTCTTTAACTCCAATCTTTCAGGTGTGTTCTTTTTGTTTTTGGTGGTGATGTACCGGCTTGTGCCTGCCATACCACTGGTTTTGTGCTCGGTACACTCCAGTATAACCTGTACCCTGTTACCTTTCTTTGCCATTTTAATTTAATTTGATAATGTGATAATATGCTAATGTGCTAATTTGTTAATTCAATTATTGCCTCACTTTAATATCTCTCCATCAGCACATTATCGAATCAGCTAATCAGCTAATTATTATTTTAGATTTTTTCACCTGCAGCACGTAACTGCTTTACAACCGACATCAAACCATTCTTATTGATTGTCCTGATCGCTTCTGAAGAAACCTTGAGTGTTACCCATTTATCTTCTTCTGCAAGGAAATATCTTTTGGTTTGCAGATTTGGTAAAAACCTGCGTTTCGTCTTAATATTTGAGTGAGAAACCTTGTTTCCGGTGATCGGCTTCTTTCCTGTTACCTGACATACTCTGGCCATAGTGCTAATTTTTGGACGGCAAAGGTACAATTAAATATTAAAAATCAATGTTTGAAAGAGAAGAAATTTTGTTTTTTTATTGAAAACTACTCACAATCAGCTTTAAACTGTGAATAAGTCAGCTTTCTTCAGTTACTTTTGAGGCATCTTGCCCTTTTTTAAAAGGTTTATTGAACAAAAATATAATAATTTCTATATGACGACTCATTTGGTTAACACGGTTTTTAATGGCAAAATGGCTTTTACAGCCGATATCAATGGCCACCAGGTTTTGATGGATACCACCGCTGATGACGGTGGAGAGGACAGCGGCCCAAGCCCCAAACGCCTGATGCTGGCCTCGCTGGCCGGCTGTACCGGTATCGATATTGTTTCTATTTTGAACAAAATGAAAGTGGACTTCAGCGATTTCAGCATCAGTGTGCACGCCGCACTCAGTGCCGAACATCCTAAAATATACAACCTCGTGAAGATCACTTACAAAATAAAGCTGGCTGAAGAAGATAAGAGCAAAATGATCAAGGCTGTAAATCTTTCCATTGAGAAATACTGCGGCGTATTTGCCATGTTCAGCAGTTTTGCCAAAATGGACACAGAAATTGATTATCTATAACAGGGGTTGCCGGCCGTGCTGCCGCTTTACCCTGATCATTTGTAAAATAACAGCCAGCAGAATAAATAGCACCCCAGCATAAAACTGGGGATGTAATTGTTTATTTTCTTTAAAAAAGAGGAAGGCCAGAATAATGCCGTAAACCGGCTCCAGGTTGTAGGTAAGGTTTGCAGTAAAGGCAGATATTTTTTTAAGTGCCTGCAATTGCAGGTCGAAACTGAGCACGGTACATAACCAGGCAAGTACCAGCAGCCAAAGCCAGTCTGTTACAGTTGGCAAATAATAAGCTGCCGGAAATTGAGACAGATAAAAAGGGATCAGCGCAGTGAGTACCAGTACCCCTCCCCCCATTTCATATAAGGTGAGTGTTTTGGGACTATGCTTTTCTAATAGCCGCTTATTAAATATGGGGAACAAAGCGCTGCCCACTGCCGATATGATCCCAAAGATGATACCCAGCTTGTATTGGGGATGAAAATCAAAAATTACATAGATACCCAGGATAGCTATCAGTCCGAGCCCCACTTCAATAAAGGAAAGTTTTCTTTTTAATATCAGCGGCTCAAAGAATGCAGTAAAAAAACCAGTGGCGCTGAAACATACCAATGCCACAGAAACATTGGCATACTTTACACTTCCATAAAAAGTAACCCAGTGAACGGCCACAATTGCACCCACCCCCGCTATCTTTAAAAGTTCTTTTACCGGAATACGAACAAGTTGCTTTTTAAAAGCAAGCATAACTCCCAGTGTTATCACAGTGATCAGCATTCTGAACCATACCAGCAACCCTTCATTCAACATGATCAGTTTGCCCAGTATGGCAGTAAAGCCTGCTAAAAAAACTGCAGTATGCAACTGCAGGAGTGCTTTTTTCATCCTGCGAAGATAATGCGGGCTTTGAAAACAGTTTTACAAACAAGGATGGAATGATGTTAGTAGTTGTTTCAGACATTAAAAAAATCCACAAACGGCCTTTCACTAAGCACAAACTAATTTATATTTGCGAACCTATAACCAAATCATATTTATGAATTTTAAACGCATCAACAACATTACGGGATGGATCGTTTGCATCATCGCCTGCGCTGTATACATCATGACAATGGAAGCTACAGGCAGCCTTTGGGATTGCGGCGAGTTTTTGTCAAGTGCCTATAAACTCCAAATTCCGCATCCGCCCGGCGCACCTTTATTTGTGCTCATAGCCCGCCTGTTCATGGTTCCTTTCGACCCCCAGCATGCAGCAACCGGTGGTAACCTGATGAGTGCCCTGGCAAGCGGATTTACCATCCTGTTCCTGTTCTGGAGCATTACGCATTTTGCACGTAAGCTGGTTACCAAGGATGGCAGCGAACTAACCAATGAAAAAATGTTTGGTATCATGGCTGCCGGTGTGGTTGGTGCATTGGCTTATACATTTTCCGATTCTTTCTGGTACAGTGCTGTTGAAGGTGAGGTATATGCTTTATCATCTTTTTTCACAGCCCTTGTATTCTGGGGCATTTTGAAATGGGAGCAAAACGTGGATGAAGAGCAAAAGCAGGGCATCCGCGGGCATTTTACCAAGGCCGATCGCTGGATCATCCTGATATTCTACCTGATGGGTCTGTCCATAGGTGTTCACTTACTTAACCTGTTGACCATACCAGCCATTGTAATGCTATATTATTATAAGCGTTACGAAAAAATCACCAAGCTGGGAACTTTCCTTGCTTTTGTAGTTGGTTGCGCCATCACCGGCCTGGTGCAAAAAGCAGTTATCGTTTGGACCATCAAGGGTGCCGGTAATTTCGATATCCTGTTTGTGAATAGTTTTGGCCTGCCCTATTTTTCGGGTTTTGCCTTCTTCTTCATATTCATTGGGGCCCTGGTTTTCCTGGGCTTAAGAATAGCAGCACGTAAAAACTGGAATTTTCTGAGACTGGGCCTGTGGAGCTTTGTATTCATGCTCTTAGGGTATTCCACTTATTTTACCACCATGGTACGTTCCAGTGCCGACCCTTCGGTAGATATGTTCAACGTGGATAATCCGGTGAGCCTGGTAGGTTATTTAAGCCGTGAACAATATGGAGACTGGCCCATCTTATATGGACAGGATTTTACTGCGCAACCAGAAGATACCAAAGTCACGGAAACTTATATCAAAAGCAATGGCCGCTATGAAAAGAACGGCCAGAAAGTGGAATACGTTTATAATCCCAGTGACATGCATTTGTTTCCCCGTATGTGGGACCAAAGCAATGACCAGGGACATGCCGATTATTATGCTAACTGGATGGGCATTGGGAAAGACCAGCAGGGTAATTGGGAACGGGCCCCAACCATGGGTGAGAATATAAAGTTTGCTATGTCTTACCAGGTGGGATGGATGTATATGCGTTACTTCATGTGGAACTTTGCCGGAAAACAGAACGATATACAGGGTGTAACCATGGGCAATGTAAGAGATGGGAACTGGAAGACCGGTATTGGATTTTGGGATAATGCACGCCTGGGAGATCAGGGTGAATTACCTGACAGTTTAAAGAACAATAAAGCAAATAATAAGCTATTCGCTCTTCCATTAATATTGGGACTGCTTGGGCTCGTATTCCAGATCATCAAAGACAGAAGAGACGGACTGGTAGTTGGTTTGCTCTTCTTCTTTACAGGCCTTGCCATTGTATTTTACCTGAACCAGGCTGGTAACCAGCCCCGTGAACGTGATTATGCATTCGTGGGCTCCTTCTATGCCTTTGCTATCTGGATAGGCCTCGGTGTTTTGTATGTAAAAGATCTTTTCGCTTCTTTCATTAAAAACAAATCCACAGCTGGTTTTGCGGCAGGCGCAGTTTGTCTGCTGGCCGTGCCTGTTTTGATGGCCAGCCAGGAATGGGACGACCATGACCGCAGTAACAAAACCCTGGCGAGAGACCTTGCAAAGGATTACCTGGAAAGTTGTGATAAGAATGCCATACTGATAACCTTTGGGGATAATGATACTTACCCGCTTTGGTATGCACAGGAGGTGGAGGGTATCCGTCCGGATATACGGGTGATCAACTCGAGCCTGATGGGAACAGATTGGTACCTGAACCAGTTACGCTACAAAGTAAATGAAAGCGACCCGATCGATCCCATCTGGACGGCAGCCCAAATGGAAGGCTCTAAACGTGATATTCTTTATGCGCCGGAAGGACTGTATGGTAACAACGCCACGTTCCTGAATAAATACAGGGCAAAGGCCGGCATTACCGGCGACCCTGCCCAGCCAATGGATCTTTACACCATGATGAAGGACTTTGCGGGCAGCGATGATCCGAGCAAAGTGGAACAGGGACGAGATGGAAACCCGATCAATATTTTCCCTTCTAAAAGGGTATCTGTTCCGGTTGACCTGAATCTTGTTCGCCAGAATGGTACAGTTAATGCAGATGACAGTGTGGTTTCCCAGGTGGTTTTTGATATCCCGAAAAATGCACTGTTCAAAAATGATGCAGCTATTTTAAATATCATTGCTGCCAACAAATGGAAACGTCCTATCTACTTTACTTCGCAGGATGCAGGTGGACTGGGCTTCCAGAATTATATCCGCCAGGATGGACTGACCTATCGCCTGGTTCCGGTATTAAATACTAACAGCGATGTGAATGATAAATGGGTGTACGATAAAATGATGAGCAAATTTGCCTCAGGAAATGCCGATAAACCTGGTGTTTATTTTGATGAGGAAAACCGCCGTCACTTAAACAGCATTCGCATGGCTTATGCCTCAGCGGCGCTGGACCTTGCTCAAAAAAATAAAAAAGAAGAAGCCCGTAAAATGCTGAACAAGGCTGACAAAATGATGCTGGAAGAGAACTTCCCGTATGGTATGGTAAGCCGCAACCAGCAACAGGATTATATTTCATTGCTGATGCTGCAGGCATCTTATGCATCTGAAGACACCGTGCTGGCTGCCAAAATAACCAAAAGCCTGAAGAAAGACCTGGAGCAGCAGATCAGTTATTACAACTCACTCAATGAAGAAAGACAGGGCTCTTTTGATTATGTGGTTGACCAATCTGGACGTAAAGGTGGTGATAAGAACACTGCCGAACAGTTCCTCATGCGTATCATGCAACTGGAACAGCAATTCAAAATGCAGTCCAGGGAAACACCCGGAGCTATCAATACAGCCCCTTCAAAACCTGCAGATACGGTCAAAAAGAAATAATACTAAATAAACGCATAACAGAATCCCCCCGTTTCACCGGGGGGATTTTTTATTTAACAAACTAAACAAAACGATACACTTAAATGTTTCGTAATTTAGTAGAAGATTATACAGATTCCGCACTTTAATTTTTTCAGTTTGTTAGGATACAATTTCTCCAGGTTCGACCCCAATACAAATGGCAAATCTCCTTTTGAGACATTGCTGAACCTGTTTTTACAACTACTCACTTTCACCAGCGGCGACTTTAATGAAGCCATGCAATGGCTGAATGAACTGGACAAGGAATACAAACTGACCACCGACGATTATGGCATCGGCGATTTTGTGGAAGACCTGAAAGCCAAAGGTTATATTGATGATAACAATCCTGCCGGGGAAATTAAAATAACATCCAAAACTGAACAGGGCATCCGCAAAAAAAGCCTCGAGGAGATCTTTGGCAAACTGAAGAAAACCAAGTCCGGCAACCACCAAACCTTTAAACCTGGTAATGGCGATGAGATCAATCCTGAAACAAGGCCCTTCCAGTTTGGAGATACCATGGAACAGATTGATTTTACCAATTCCATTCGCAATGCACAGATCAATCATGGTATTGACAGCTTCAGGATGCAGGAAGATGACCTGGAAATAAGAGAAACCGATTTCAAATCGCAAACATCAACTGTGCTGATGATCGATATCTCCCATTCCATGATATTGTACGGGGAAGACAGGATCACGCCTGCAAAAAAAGTGGCCATGGCATTAAGCGAACTTATTAAAACCAAATATCCAAAAGATACACTCGATATCGTGGTATTTGGAAACGACGCCTGGCCAATAGAAATCAAAGATCTTCCCTATCTCCAGGTAGGGCCCTATCATACCAACACTGTGGCCGGCCTGGAACTGGCCATGGATATTTTAAGAAGGCGGCGCAACCCGAACAAGCAAATATTTATGATAACCGATGGCAAGCCCACCTGCTTAAAAGTTGGCAAGCGTTATTATAAGAACAGCTGGGGTGTTGACAGGAAGATACTGAACCGTTGTATGAGCCTGGCCACCCAATGTAAAAAATTAAAGATCCCCATCACCACTTTTATGATCGCATCCGATCCTTATTTACAAAAATTTGTACAGGAATTTACAGAGACAAACAATGGTAAAGCATTCTTTGCATCGCTGGACAAACTGGGTGCATTCATCTTCAGGGACTTTGAAAGCGGTAAAAGGAAAACGGTATTTTAATACATCAAAAGAGATCAGTCAAAATTCAAAATAAACAGCTTTTGAATTTTGGCTTTTGAATTTTAACTTAAGAAAATGAACAGACCAACTATCAGCACATTAGGCGAATTAAAAAAGAGCGGCTACCAAAGCAAAAGTATCAAAGAAGAAATAAGAGTAAATCTCATTAAAAAAATACAGGCTAAAGAAAACCCCTTTCCCGGCATTTTGGGCTACGAGGATTCGGTGATCCCGGATACAGAAAGAGCGTTATTATCGCAACATAATATTTTGTTCCTGGGCCTGCGGGGCCAGGCAAAGACCCGTATGGCCCGGCAGATGGTTGATCTGCTGGATGAATATATACCTGTAATTGCCGGAAGTGAGATCAATGATGATCCGCTGCAGCCTATATCCCGGTATGCATCAGACCTCATTGCTGATAAAGGAGATGACACACCTGTTGACTGGCTGCACCGAAGCCAGCGTTATGGCGAAAAACTGGCCACGCCCGATGTGAGTGTTGCCGATCTTATCGGCGACATCGATCCCATAAAAGCTGCCAACCTGAAACTGAGTTTTGCAGATGAGCGGGTTTTACATTATGGCATCATACCCCGCAGCAACAGATGCATATTTGTAATTAATGAACTGCCCGACCTGCAGGCAAGGATCCAGGTTTCTCTTTTCAATATCCTGGAAGAAGGCGACCTGCAGATACGCGGCTTTAAATTAAGATTGCCCCTGGATGTGCTATTCGTATTTACTGCCAACCCGGAAGATTATACCAACAGGGGAAGTATTGTTACACCGCTTAAAGACAGGATCGAGAGCCAGATACTTACCCACTATCCCAGGTCGCTTGAAACAGCCCTGGAGATAACCGGGCAGGAAGCAGCTATCAGCGATGCCCAACAAAGCCGGGTAAAAATAAGCGACCTCATCAAAAGGCTTATCGAACAGGTAGCTTTTGAAGCCAGGGGCAGCGAACTGGTTGATAAAAAAAGCGGCGTTAGTGCCAGGCTCAGTATCAGCGCCTATGAAAATGCAATCAGCGCAGCTGAAAGAAGGGCGCTGATCAATGGTGAAAAAGAAACGCAGGTCTGGCTCAGTGATCTTATAGGCATCATTCCCTCTATCACCGGCAAGATTGAACTGGTATACGAAGGAGAGCAGGAAGGCCCTTACCAGGTAGCTTTTAATTTACTGGAACGTTCCATACGAACCCAGTTCGGGCAATATTTCCCCAACCCCGACACTTTAAAAAAGAAAAAAGGCAAAGAAGCCGGGGCTGATGAGAATCCGTACAAGGCCATTATCCGCTGGTTTGATGCCGGCAATACCCTGAACACTTTCTTTGAAACCAGGGACGAAGACAAAATACAGTTGTTGTATAAAGTTGATGGCCTGTATGCCCTCGTAAAAAAATATTTCAATACAGCCAATGAAAAAGAGAATGCTTTGCTGATGGAATTTGTACTGCATGGCCTTGCGGCCCATTCACTCATCAGCAAAAAAATACTGGAAGGTAAAATTGAATTCAAAGACCTGATGGGCAGCATGCTCAATATAGGCAGCCAGCATTTTAGCGAAGATGATTTCAACGAGGATGATTTTAACTGATTGAACAAAGCTGCTGGTTTTACTCCCGGCAGCTTTTTCTTCCCCTCACATACCACTAATAGGGTATTGCTCCAAAAAATGAAAGGCTGTATTTTGAGGTTCATTCATTAACCTCAAAAATTTATTTTATGCCTGTAAAACTAACGCTTGACATGTTCAGCGGAAGGCCCAATCCCTCCATGGTGCTCGACGATTCAACTGCCACGGAACTTTTTAAGAAGTTATCTATTGGCACACTTCGAAAACAAACAGAGAAAACAACACCATACCCTTCTATCCTTGGGTACCGCGGACTTATCATTGAACAGGAAGGTAAAAAGCTGATTGCAGACCTGCCACAGGTTTTGCACTACACACACGATATGGTTTATGCAGATGGCAAAGCAGCCAAGGCTTCCGGCGGACTGGAATCTTTTTTATTTGATAATTTCAAAAAGCTGAAAGGCGTTAAAGATATACCCGACTTTCGCAGAACAACAGAAATACAACTGAAGGATTTCCTGGACAAAAGGAAGATGTGGATCGATAACTATTTTAAGAATATCGACATCTTTAAGGATGATACGGTATTTCTTCCCCGGCCGGTTTGCCCCTGCGCCCCTGTCCCTGACCTGGCTGCCTGGAACACAGACTTTGCCATACAGGATAGCAATAACTGTTATAATTATAGTACCAATTACCGCAGCGATAGTTTTGCTCAGCCGGGCGAAGCAACAGGACAAAAATATACCAGCTTCTCGGCCTGTGATTTGGCTGCGCCTGCCATCAGCGTAAAAAAAGGCGCTGTATCCGATGGCCTGGTAGACAAACCATTGCAGGATAATAAATGTATTTCCCCGGGACACCTGGTAGCGCTGGTGCTTTATGGCGGCGATTATCACTGGTACCGCAAAGGATCCAATGGGCGCTGGAGCCATAAGCCTGGTCACACTCCGGCCACGCTGCTCGATAACTCAGGCAACCCCATTACCGACCCCCGTACTGCCGACCGTGGCCCTTATATCAACTTCTGCACTTTTATGCAGGTGATACACGGCCACTTTAAAATAACCTGACCGTATTTGAAATGCCGGGTAATGCATAGTATTACCTGGCATTTGTTTTGATCATTTTCATTAACCCCCAAAAATTATTGTATGCCGGTAAAATTAACATTGAACATGTTCAGCGGCAGGTCCAATCCTTACATGGTATTGGATGATGTTACTGCCAAACAACTTTTCAGGAAACTGTCTTTTGGAGCGCTGAGAAAGCAAACAGAAAAAACAACACCCTATCCATCTGTGCTGGGCTACCGGGGACTCATTATCGAGCAGGAAGGCAAAAAAATAAATGCTGATCTGCCACAGGTACTCCATTATTCGCATGATATGGTATTTGCCGATGGCAAAGCTGCCAAAGCAGAAGGCGGACTTGAATCTTTTTTGTTTGATAATTTTAGAAAACTTCGTGATAGTAAGGATCTCCCGGATCTGCGCAGAACAACTGAAATGCAGCTAAAGGCATACCTGGATAAGAGAAAGTTTTGGATCGATAACTACTTTAAGAACATAGACATCTTTCAGGATGATCCGGTCTTCCGCCCCAAGCCGGTTTGCCCCTGTGCGCCTGCGGCCGACCTGGATGCCTGGAATGCCAACCCCGCAGTGACCGGTAACAACAATTGCTATAATTACGGCACCAACCACCGCACCGATACTTTTGCCCAGCCGGGCAAAGCTTCCGGTAAACAAAAAACAAGCAATGCCGCCTGCGACCTGCCGGCCCCTGGCATCAGCGCAAAACAGGGAGCCATTTACGACGGACTGGTTGATAAACCAACCCAGGATAATAAATGTATTTCTCCCGGCCACCTGGTGGCATTGGTAAATGCACCCGACTACGATTATCACTGGTACCGCAAGGGGCCCAATGGAAGATGGAGCCACAAACCGGGCCCATCCCCTGCCACCCTGCTGGATAGCTCTGCCAATCCCATACTGGACCCCCGTACCGCCGACCGCGGTCCTTATACAAATTTCTGCACGTTTATGCAGGTTATTCACGGACATTTTAAAATAATATAAGCTTTGATACCTCTAAACAAAATATGGAATGCCAGTGCCCTGCTTTTTTCGGGCAGGGAAAACCCTGTATGGACATTAAATGCAGAGCAGCAAAAGAAATGGATGCTGCTCTGGAAAGAAGCACCGCTGAGCGACAGGATTGCCGAACTCCCGTCTAAACTGGGTTATACAGGCTGCAAATTGCAATTCAATAAATACAGCCATTGGCAACTGTACAATGGCTGTGTTTCATTTTTTGATCATGAAACTGTTTTTTCTAAAAAGGATGAGGGGGGACAGATGGAGAGATTTCTATTGAGTACCGCCCCTGAAGAGGTAAGAGAAATGCTAAGGGAACAGGAAATCATACAAAGCCGTTAAGCCAGGTTTAATTTAAAAACAGCCCAAACTTTCTGCGCAAATGAGTCTTCATAAAATAATAGTCAACAAAACAAAAAATGATGAAGGTATTAATTGGAAGGGCAGTTAAATTGCTGTTTTTATTCTTTAAATATAGATTTTGATGGTTATATAAGCCTAAATTATATTCACCTCCCGCTCCAGCACAACCCCAAACGTCTTCTGCACACTCTGCAGGATATCCTCGCTCAGGTCAAATATTTCCCTGCCCGTGGCATTGCCATAATTCACCAGCACCAGCGCCTGTTTTTCGTGGCAGCCGGCATCGCCACGGCGATAGCCCTTCCAGCTAACCCCTTCTGCCGGGCCACAGTTCTCAATCAGCCAGCCGGCAGCTAGCTTTACATTACCATTTGGCAGCGGGTACCCTACAATGCCGGGAAATTGTAATTGCAGCTCTTTGAATACCGGGGCCTGGATTTCCGGATTTTTGAAAAAACTGCCGGCGTTCCCGATCTCATCCGGGTTGGGCAGTTTGGAGGAACGGATATTAATCACTGCCCGGGAAATGGCCTTTATGCTCTTCTCCTTAACCCCCATTTTTTCCAGTTCCTGCTCAATGGCGCCATAAGAAGTATTGAAGTTTGGCACTTTATTTAACCGGTAAGTAACAGTGGTAATTACAAACTGATCCTTATACTTCCTTTTAAAAACACTTTCCCGGTAACCAAATTCACAATCGATTAAACTAAAATTTACTATTTTTTTATCCTTAATATGAAATGCTTCCAGGGAATAAAACACGTCCTTTATTTCCACCCCGTAAGCACCGATATTCTGCATGGGAGATGCCCCCACATTGCCGGGTATCAGGGAGAGATTTTCTACCCCTGCAAAGTCATTTTCTATACAATATAAAACGAACTGATGCCAGTTTTCCCCGGCACCAACCTTCACATAAACATGGTGCTCGTCCTCCTTTATTACCTGGATGCCTTTGATCTCATTTTTTAATATTAATCCTTTGAAATCGCTGATAAATAATACATTACTGCCACCTCCTAATATTAAAATTGAGTTTTGATCATTATTCTTAATTTGTTCGCTGGTCTCGAGCGTTTTTTGCAATTCATCGACCGAATTAAAGGGTATAACCTCATTAGCAAAAGCATTGATTGAAAATGTATTGTATTTTTTTATTGAAATATTATTACCGATAACTGCCATTTTTGTTTTTTTCTTGATTTTAAATATTTTGTCAGTTTGTCAGCATCATTTTCTGTTGCCTGAAAAACTACATTTTATCTACATCTGCCATTACCTGAACGCTTTTAAAATGCTTTTCACTTGTAAGCAGGTTTATATGGTTACGAATAGCTGTTTTGTACCTTACACTCATACCCGGCTCCTTCGGAAGTTTGATGAGTATCTCCATCAAATAAAGGTTACGGATACGGTTTACCACCGGCGCTGCTGGCCCCACTATATAATCTTTAAGGTCCTGCCTGAGCAGCACAGCAAGTTTTTCGGCCGCCCTGTTCACGGTATCTTTATCCTTATGCTTTAAGGTAAGCAAAATAATGCGGCTGAATGGCGGATAAAAGAATTGCCTGCGGTTTTCTATCTCCTGTGTATATAATTGTTTGTAATCATGTTGCTGTACCAGTTTAAGCACCGGGTGCTTCACATTGGTGGTTTGTATGATCACTTTACCCTGTTCCTTCTTTCTGCCTGCCCGGCCACTCACCTGCTCCATTAGCTGAAAGGCCCTTTCATTTACCCTGAAATCGGCAAATGCCAGCAGGCCATCAGCATCCAGGATACCCACCAGGCTCACTTTATCAAAATCCAGGCCCTTTACCACCATTTGGGTACCCACCAGGATATCGAGCCGGTGCTGTTCAAAAAGCTGTATTAAGTTATTATGGGCTGTTTTTCCCCGCACACTGTCTACATCCATGCGGGCAATTTTGTATTTAGGGAAATCTTCTTCCAGTTGCTCTTCTATTTTTTCCGTACCGAAATTCTTTTCCAGCCAGTTATTGGTGCCGCAGGCCGGGCAGGTAACCAGTTTGGGATATATGCTGCCGCAATAATGGCAATGCAGTTTATTACTGTATTTATGCAGGGTAAGCGATACATCGCAATGGCTGCATTGGGGAATGAAACCACAACTGCCGCATATCAGGTACGGGTTATAGCCCCTCCGGTTCTGAAAAAGGATCACCTGCCTGTCGGACTCCAGTGCCTGTTGCATGGCTTCCTTAAGCTGGGGGCTTATCATCACTTTGCCCTTTTGCGCAACCTGCCGGGTGTCCACAATATCAATCACAGGTAATTTGATGCCGCCAAAGCGCTCCTGTAATTCTACCAGCGCATATTTATCATGCATGGCATTAAAGTAGGTTTCCAGGGAAGGGGTGGCACTGCCCAGCAATACCTGCGCTTTGAATAAGGAAGCATAATATACGGCTGCATCCCGGGCATTGTACCTGGGCGCAGGTTCGTGTTGCTTGAAGGAAGCATCGTGTTCCTCATCCACAATAATCAAACCCAGTTCCCGGAAAGGGAGGAACAAAGCGCTCCTGGCGCCCAGCACTATCTTGACCTCGCCAGTTCTTACCTTATTCCATAGTTCTATACGCTCATTATTATTAAAGCGGGAGTGGTAAATGGTAATATTGCCCCCAAAATGCTTTTGAAGCCTGCGGATGATCTGGGTGGTGAGGGCAATTTCGGGAAGCAGGTACAGCACCTGCCTGCCCTCCCGGAAATATTTTTCAATGAGTTTTACATATACCTGCGTTTTACCGCTGCCGGTTACACCATGCAGCAGGCAAACCTGTTTGGTTTCGAAAGCTTCTGCTACTTTATCTGATGCCTGTTGCTGTGCCTCGTTGAATTCAAAATCGATGTCCACATTTTTAGGCAGGGATTTTATACGGTCAACAGAACGCTTTTCCACCAGCAGGATGCCCTTCTCCACCAACCCTTTTAACTGTGCTGCAGAAGCACCGGCTTTTTTAAGCAGATCATTTTGCACCACATCCCCTTCCGTTTTTTGCAGGTGCAAAAATGCAAGTAACAGCTCCATTTGTTTGGGCGCCCGGCTCCAGGTGTTCAGCAGTTCGCTTAGTTGTTCTTCGCTGCTGTAAGCCGGGTTCAGCAAAACATAATTCTCTTTCTTAACCTTGTATTGTTCATCCATGGCCTCCCATACAAAACAGATCTGCTTGTCTATCAGTTTTTTTATTAAGGGATAAACATGTGTTATATCCAGTATCTGCTGTACTTCGGTAAGCCTTAATTCCTTTTTTAGCAGCAGGGCTTCCGCCACTAAGAACTCTTCATCGTTCAACTGGCTGAAATCTTCCCCTGCCTCTTCATTATACAGTAAGATGGTCTCACTGCTGAGTTTGAAATGCGTGGGTAAGGCTGCGGCCATCACTTCGCCCTCGCTGCACATATAATATTCACTTATCCATTGCCAGAGTTTCAATTGCTGCGGGTAGAGGATCGGCTCATCATCCAATACATTCAAAATATCCCTGGTTGGGTAAGGTGGCTGCTTATCCGTTACGGATTTAATGATGCCTGCATACTTCTTTTGTTTTCCAAACACCACTTCTGCCCTGCAGCCGGGTATAGCTTTTTGTAAAATACCGGCTGGTATGGCATAGGTATAGGTGGTTGGCAGTGCCAGTGGTAAAATGATCTCTGCCCAGAAGCCGGAACCGGATTCCTCAAATTGTATTTCGTTTCCTTTGTTCATCTGTTCTTCTAAAGATAATCCAGTTCGGTTTATTCATTGCCTGGTTTTATCCAGCTTGCTTTATATTCGGTCAGTTTTTGCTCCATGATAGCATATACCCGGTTCTTCAGGGCTTCCACATCCTGTATGGTAAGTCCCTCAACCGGCACTTCTTCTAAAAAAATGGTCCTTGACCGGCCCGGGGTAATGGAGAAAATAGTTTCGTATCCCATGCGGTCGTAAGCATCCAGGAATAAAAGTGGTTTTATGGGAGTTTGCGTTTCGATGGCCACTTTAAAAGCGCCGTCATAAAATTCCTTCAGCGGGTTGTGCGTCATATTAAAAGTACCTTCGGGGGCAATTACGATTGATATCCCCTTTTTCAGCACCGATTTTAGCTGCATCACACTTCTTGCCCTTTTTTGGGGGTCGCCCCTTTCCACCATTACCACGGCACAGCGGTACAGAAACCCGAAAATGGGGATCCTGGCCATTTCGGCCTTGCCCAATACCCGTATATGCTGCCAGCGTATGGCTTTGAAGATGACAGGAATATCTATATAAGAGATATGATTGAATACAAATACATATTGTTTTGAACGGTCGTGCGGCGCTTCATATATGTTCCGGTGCCATATGCCCAGCAGGAAGAAGAAATAGTCTGTCCAGCACTGGCAAAGGAAGTAAATGAAATTACCTCCCCGGATCTTGCCAAAAAAGGAGGCTATGATTACCAGCGGGAATATGAGTAACAGGAAGATAACGAAGACCAGGGCGGCATAAACGGTGAAAATGATCGCTATAAAACGGGATAGATAATGCATATCTGAAGCGAAAATAAAGAGAATAAGCTGTACCGGCTGCAGGGATTTGGTTTAAATTTGGTCCCCTCCGGCACTGTTTTCCCCAAAAAGCCGGATTTGGTGCATATTTTTTGTAAAATGAAGTTCAATTTTCAGGTTAAACCCTTACCTTTGCCGTCCTAAATTTGGGAAATTATGTTAGCAGTAGTAAAAATAGCGGGTCAGCAGTTTACAGTTAAAGCGGGCGACAGCTTATATGTACCTCATATTGAGGGCAAAACCGGTGATTCTGTAGAATTTGCCGATGTATTGATGACCGACAGCAATGGAAGCGTTGCAGCCGGTGCAGATGTAAAAGCTGTGGTTAAAGCTGAAATTATCAGCGACCTGGTTAAAGGCGAAAAAGTGATCGCTTTTAAAATGAAAAGAAGAAAAGGTTTCCGTAAAAAACACGGACACCGTACGCAGTATACACATATCAAAGTAACTGCAATTGCTTAATTAGTTAATAGTTGAAAAGTTGATAGGTTCACAAGACTTATCAGCTTATAAACTTGTAAACTTATAAACTTATAAACTTAAAAAGATGGCACACAAAAAAGGTGAAGGCTCGGTAAAAAATGGTCGTGATTCACAAGCAAAAAGATTGGGTGTAAAAATTTACGGTGGTCAGCCAGCGCTTGCCGGAAATATAATTTTACGTCAGCGTGGTACAACTTATCATCCCGGAAAAAATGTAGGTGTTGGAAGAGACTTCACCATCTTTGCATTGACTGACGGATTGGTTGAATTCAAAAAAACCAAAGGAGATAAAACAGTTGTTTCAGTTGCTGCTGTAGAAGCAGGAGCTTAGTTTTTTTAATATTTTTTTTGGTAGTTTAAAAAATGTATTTATTTTTAAGTATTATTTACTAACCAATTAAATTTTAAAAAAATGGCAACAAAGAAAAAAGCTGCAAAAAAAGCTGCTCCAAAGAAAGCCGCTCCTAAAAAAGCTGCTCCAAAAAAAGCCGCTAAAAAAGCTGCTCCTAAAAAAGCTGCTAAGAAAGCTGCTCCTAAAAAAGCTGCTGCTAAGAAAGCTGCTCCTAAGAAGAAGTAATTCTCAGCTTTTACAAAGCAGGATATCTTTAAAGTCCCCCGAAATTCGGGGGACTTTTTCATTACAACCCTTTGCCACAGCAGTTTTCAGCCGTACTTATTTTTATCTGCCGCCTTAGTTGCATTACCTGTTTTTAAAAAACAACCACCATCATTTGAAAACGGAAGACCGGTAAAAAAAATCATTTCAGCATCCGCATGGCCGCCATTTTTTTTCAGCAATTTCCTTTCATTTTTTTTATGATAAAAACATGACGGCAGCTCATTTTTTAAAGCCGATATTATTTTTTGAACAGCCTGTTTTTTATTCTTCTTACATTTATGAACACAATCGTAACAAATGGATAATTACCAGATCGCGGAGATTTTCAGCCTTTTGAGCAAGCTTACCGACATTCATGGAGAAAATAGTTTTAAGGCACAATCTTATTCCATTGCAGCCTTTCACATTGAAAAATTACCCGAGCAATTAACTGAAATACCCAAAGAAAAAATTGCATCGATCAGAGGCATCGGAGAATCATCTGCAAAAAAGATCATCGAGATATTAGAAACAGGATCTTTAAAAGCTTTGCAGGAACTGATAGAAAAAACACCGATCGGTGTTATAGAAATGCTGAACATAAAAGGCATTGGCCCCAAAAAAATATCCACCATCTGGAAGGAGATGGAAATTGAAAGTATCGGCGAACTTTTATACGCATGCCAGGAGAACAGGCTGAAAATGTATAAAGGTTTTGGAGAAAAAACGCAGCAGAATATTATTGAAACCATCGAGTTTTACATGAGTAACCAGGGCAGTAATTTATATGCCCAGGTGGAAGCCGTGGAACCGCAGATAACCCCCTACCTTCAAAAACTTTTTGGGGCAGATAATGTTTATCTGACCGGGGCTTTTAAAAGGCAGCTGGAGATCATTGATGAACTGGAATACGTGGTAAAATGCCCGGTTGAGGATATCAAGCCAAAGTTCTTAACGGCTAACCCGCCGGAACTGCTGGAGGAAAATGCCGGCAGCCTGCTTTACAAATTATTGAACGGGCTTAAACTCCGCCTGCACAGTGCAGCGGAAGATTTTGAAAAGAAATGCTTTTTTACTACCGGAAGCCCCGAATTTGTGAATGACCTCCTTTTCCGGTACCCGGATATTGATTTTTCAGCGGCAACAGTTACAGACGATTCGGCTATATTCAAAGAGGCCGGCCTGCATTATATACCTTTTTGCCTGCGTGAAACCCCCGGGATGATAGAAAGGGCTGCCTCCTCCCCTTTGCCAGAATTGATACAGCCCGGGGATATCAAAGGCATCATCCACAGCCACAGCAACTGGAGCGATGGCAGCAATACCCTGGAAGAGATGGCCAAAGCGGCGCAGGACCAGGGCTATGAATACCTGGTGATAAGCGACCACAGTAAAAGCGCTTTTTATGCCAATGGCCTTACCGAAGAAAGGATACAGGCGCAGCATGAACAGATCGATGCGCTGAACCGCAAACTGAAAGGCTTTAAAATATTCAAGAGCATTGAAAGCGATATCCTTTACGATGGCAGCCTGGATTATGCCAACCCGGTGCTGGCAACCTTTGACCTGGTGATTGCCTCGGTACACAGTATTTTGAAGATGACAGAGGAGAAAGCGATGCAAAGGCTGATTGCGGCAATTGAAAACCCGTACACTACGATACTGGGCCATATGACCGGGCGTTTGTTGCTGAGCCGGAAGGGGTATCCCGTTGACCACCGGAAGATCATTGATGCCTGCGCTGCCAACCAGGTGGTGATAGAGCTGAATGCCCACCCCAGCCGCCTGGACATTGACTGGAGGCAAATTGATTATGCGCTTGAAAAGAATGTGCTCATTTCCATCGACCCGGATGCACACAGCATTGATGGTTTTAAAGATACCCGCTATGGGGTGCTGGCAGCGCAAAAGGCCCTGGTTACCAAAGAGCAGAACCTGAGCAGTATGGGACTGGCAGCTTTTGAAGCTTTTGTAGCTGAAAGGAAGGCGCTGAAAGGGATCTGATGCAATGCTGTGTTAACTTGCCGGCCAGGCGAGTTTCGGTTGGCGAGGGCAACAACCGATAGAAAAAACGATAAAACTTCAGTTATGATACCCGGTCTTCCTGTTTATGTAACAATTATTTTTGCGGCAACTACCCTTTTGGCCATCCTTCTTTTTTGCAGGGCTGTTAAAAATGCGAAGATCACTATACTGGTTTTAACCGGATGGATCGTTTTACAGGCCGCAGCCGGTTTGTCGGGGTTTTATACCATCAGCAATACTATCCCGCCCAGGTTTGCTTTGCTGGCATTACCCCCGTTGCTTTGCATTATTATCTTATTTGTTTCAGCAAAGGGAAGAACTTACATTGACGGGCTGAATGCCGGGGCACTTACGCTTTTGCACGTAGTGCGGATACCTGTAGAGCTTTGCCTGTACTGGCTTTTCCTGTATAAGGAGGTGCCGCAACTGATGACTTTTGAAGGAAGGAATTTTGATATGATTGCCGGACTTACTGCCCCCCTGGCCTGTTACTTTGGTTATGTAAAAAACAGGCTGCCTGCAAGTATATTGCTGACCTGGAATTTGATCTGCCTGGGTTTACTGCTGAATATTGTGATCAATGCTGTTTTATCGGCCCCCTCTTCTTTTCAGCAATTTGCCTTTGAGCAACCCAATACCGCTATCTTTTATTTTCCGTTTGTATGGTTGCCCTGTTGCGTGGTGCCGCTGGTTTTACTGTCGCATTTGGCTTGTATCAGAAAGTTACTGGTAAAGGTACCTGGGCGGGATTAATTTCCGGTTGATTTCCGGTTGCTGGCCGGGCACCAGCAACCAGAAACGATTTTGACCCAGAGTTTCGGTTGCTGAGAACAGCTACCGATAGAAAAACAACAGCAAAATGCCGGATTGGCAGTAAAAATGGTAAAATCTGCCTTTCCGTGTATGGCAAATCTCTTTCCGCATAGCGCAAACCTCCTTCCGTGTATAGCAAATCATTTTCCGGGTATAGCAAATCATTTTCCGGGTATAGCAAATTACTTTCCGTGTACAGCAAATGCCTTTCCGTGTATGACAAATTACTTTCCGGGTACAGCAAATGACTTTCCGGGTATGACAAATCACTTTCCGTGTACAGCAAATCTCTTTCCGTGTATGGCAAATCACTTTCCCTGTGTTTAACCTGAATTGGATGTGAGCGGTGGGGTGAAAACTGCCTGCATTTTCTCATTTTTTGCTGCCAATGATCCGTCAAGGGCGTTCCCAATGCTTCGAATGCAGCCTGTGAAGCAAAAAAAAATCCCCCAACCCGGCATGGTGCGGATCGGGGGATTATGGCTAAACAGCTGTTCCCGGTGCCTGGGCAGATGACCGGACAGCAATTATATTTTTGGATCCTTCTTTGCAGCGGGTTTAAAGTTGTTAAGTGCTTTGTTTACCCTGGAAAAGCTGAACTGGTCCTTTACTGCGGGTTGCTCCCGGTAGAACTTTGCAGAAATTTTGCAGATGCTGATGACTGCATTATAAATGCCGTTGAATTCCTGTACCGCTTCGTTGCTTATTTCCTTGCGCAGGCCCTTGACTGTTTCCTGGGTTATGTTTGCATTATACAGATCATCCGCATAGCCGGTAATGGCATCCAGAATTTCCTTATCGGTGCCTTTGGCAGTTATTTCCTCCTTAAGCGCCGGGGTAAGGTTGGTTTTAAACTGATATAATAACTGTACCAGTGATTCCTGGTCTTTACGCCTGGCGGAGCCCAGAAAGGCGGTGAAGCCCAGTTGTTTTAATAATTCGTCGCGGCGGCCCTTGTCGTCTTTAAAATCTTCGCTTATCTGCACTTTGCCTTCCGACAGGTCTTTAAGTGCTTTTCCCTGTATGAGGGTTAGCCTTTGAGTGGCATTGCGCAAATCCCTGGCGCTGTCTACGCCCAGGTAGTTTCGGGTGGCGGCCTCTATCCTTTTCTTAAGATTGTCGAAAAAAGGATCGGCCCAGATGCTTCTTTTTTTGAGTAAGAACTCTTTTTTAGCGATTGCTGATTCAACAATGGTGGCTACTGTGGACAGCATGTCCACATCTTTTGTTTTGTACACCCTGTTTTCCATTTCCATAGTAAATACGTTTTTAAAAATTAAATAATGCTGCAAAATAGGGCTGGGCTGGAAGATTAGGGTATGAACTATTTCTATTATACGATAGAAAAATTTCTACTGGTGGGGGCTGGATGATTGGAAGTATATTTATCGGCACAAAATTCTGATGTTTGTCGCCGACATCTGGCAGGGATTGAAGAAACCGGGCCGTGGTGTTTGGAATGGAAAAAGTTTTATAATTTAATGGAACAAATGATAGCCTGGCGAAAAATTGACTCCGTTGCCGGTAATAGAATGCTCAGCAGTTTTTGTAAGCCCTTCAACTTTCACAAATACAACTATGAACTCAAGAAAACTCTTATTGACTTCGGTGACAATTCCATTTTTATTTGTGCTGATAGTTTTCTTCCGGCAATTCATTGAATACTATTTCAGGTTCTCAAAAGAATACAAGTTCATTTATACTTACGGCAGTATAATTTGTCTTTTTCTGCAATTGCTTCTAATACTCACCTCATTGTTAACCGGCATTTACATCATTACAAATCGGAGTCGTTATACTGTGCGTACAAATGTTGTTTCATTAACTTGCGGGCTGTCATTGTTCATTTACTTTATCACAATGATGCTGATAGGTTAAATCAAAGCAAGTTTGTAGCCGCGAAGATTTAAGATACAGATAAGTTATGTTGCGGCCATTGTTCCTGCAACTTTCTTCGCCGTTGTTGGTGTTCGTGCCAATGCTTTTGCAGCCAGGCAATCACCAACAACCAGCAGGGAGTTAAAAAATTATTCTTCGTCGCATCCGTTGTTCATACTTCTTTCATACAGGACGGGCTGATTTAAGCATTATTTATTAACTTCATCAAAACCCTGATCAGCGGCTCCGGGTGAAGAACTGGACAATTCCACACCTTACCCAAGCCCGCCGCTGCTTGCAGCAATTTTTCGGTCTTATGCTTCGATACCAATTTTTCTTAGTCTTAGTTTTGTTTTGTTCCTGCAACTATAACGGGAAAGAAAATAAACGCAATTACACGGATATTGTTACCAAAAATCCTGCCGGCACATCTGCTAAAGAGCTTACATTAAAAGTGGAGCTTAGTGCCTTTAACACAACTGTTGATGCCCTGTTTTGGGATACAACAGATTCAATTAGTGATATCCAAAGAAAAAACTACGATGACTTTATCTCAAAACAGGAGATTTTACTCCCGGACATCCTGAATAAAGTATTTGAATACTATAAAACTGCATACCCGGATTATAAAAAAGGCTGGACAATGGGTGGCAATATCAGTGAAAAAGAGTTAGAAAAATACCTGCCAAAACCTACTACCCCCGATGCCCTGAAAAAATTTATCACACCGGTATTCGTTTACATACAAAATAAAAAGGACTGTAAACCGGGTACCATTGGTATTGACTTTGATTGTACCTGGGATATAGAAAATGGGCTTGGTGTAAAAATTGAAAACTGGAAAGTGACCGAAGCCGGTGTATCTGAAACTTCCTATTTCTTTAGCGGAGATAATCCATAACTGCGCTTTCAGTGTATTTTCTCCAAGGCCGGTGTTCCTAAACCTTTAGTAACCCGCTCCTGAACGATTTACTGCCGTGTCCTTTATTCCGGCTGGTCATCCCGATAGCTATCGGGAAAGAACGGTGCGTCAGGAATGGAAAAAGTTTTTTAATTTAATGGAGCGAACGGCGGTTTCCGCGAAAAAATGTATAGCACTACAACTTTGAAAATCCATGTTGATTTATTTACCTGAATTGCGTGAAATGCATAAATGCTGCTGTTGGCTAATATTATGAAGACCCTGCTATCAATAACAATTTCACTGTTTTTCATACATTGCTTTGGACAGACAAAGCAACAAAAGCTTATAATAGCTGAGTATCAGGTAAGCACTCCGGGCCTGGGGAAATATACCTATCTGGTTTCATATAATTTCAGTAACGGCATCCTGGTTTCAAAAGATACATTACTTGGTGCCGAGACACATAAAAAAGGCCTTGCGGGTTCTTATGTGAGGTTCGATCTGGGAAATAATTTTATTTACAAAAACAGGTACGTAATATCTGCTATTGGAAATGTTATTGACCTGAAAACAAAGGGCCTTATTATTGAAGAACACGATGACTTTGTAGATGCATCAGGTGATACACTGATTTTTCATAGAAATAATTTTTACCAGGGTACCGGGTACCTGATGTTAAACCTGAATTCGGGAAAGTATACATTTCTTAATAACAAAGAAAGGAACAAGGAAAAGGAAGAAAGAAGTTCGCCCAATAAAATGTACTACCTCTCCATTGACAAATCAGAAACTCCTTACAAAATATGGCTTTGCGACCCGAACGACAACAGGACTTTATTGGTGCGTGATGCCGGTCATGGCCCCATCTATTTTACAAGTGAATTACCTACCATTGAAACCCATTGGCTTGATAACAGCTCATATTTATATGCAGTTCACCAAGCAAACTCAAAGCCTGGTAAAAATGCATTCTCCCGGGTTACGCTTCGCCGTTTCAACATACATAGTAAGTCGGACAAAGTTTTTGCCGTTTTAGATTCTGTTGGCAAAGGATATGGTAATGCAAGCTTTTATTTCGATAAAAAAGGTCAAACAATTTACCAGACAAGTGATGGAAGAAGTTACCTGATTGATACCACGAATTCTAAATTGACTGATTACGAATTTTATGAGGCCGGTTATAATTTTTCAATATCCGGTAAATCGACTAAAACAGGCCATATAATTAAATACAAGCATGAAACTATCGGAACTGAATGGAGTTCCAATGAAGTAGTAAGTGATGGAATCATTGCCATGGCATATGGTGATGCCAGGAATCATATTTACTACAGCAGGGGAGTAAAGGTTTGGTCGAACATAACAAAAACCTGGACAACAATTGATATCCCATGGCTTTCAAGAGTTATTGGCTGGGTTAATGAAGAATAAATTCCGCCTGGATGAACAGGTAAAAAATCAAATTAATCCTGCTCTTTGTTGCCCTTGCCTGTACCAATAACTATCGCAATGATAGCCATGCAAAAAACTTCCACCCGTACTTAAACTTTCAGCTTTGGCAGTTCTCGCCGTTGTTGGTGTTCGTGCCGATGCTTTTGCAGCCAGGCAATCACCAACAACCAGCAGGGAGTTAAAAAATTATTCTTCGTCGCATCCGTTGTTCATACTTCTTTCATACAGGACGGGCTGATTTAGCATTATTTATTAACTACATCAAAACCCTTCTCCGTGGCCGGTGTTCCTAAATCTTTAGTAACCCGCTCCTGACCGATCAAGTGGCGTGGTCATTGTTCCGGTTGGTTATCCCGATAGCTATCGGGAAAGGCAGCTTAAAGTGCGCAGGGAAAATTGTCCATCCATCTACGTCATTCATCCATTTTTTAGTCGCCCCCGTCATTGCAATTTTGCATTGTCAATAATGACAAAGAATTTAAAAAAAATAAGCAATGGCAAATTTTAATGTTCCCGGCAGAGAAGAGGTATCTGCAAAAAATCAGGAACTTTTTGACAACCTGACAAAAGGACTGGGAATGGTACCAAATCTTTATGCAGTGATGGCCCTTTCAGAAACAGCACTTGGCAACTATCTTAGCTTTCAGGGTGCAAAAACTACTTTTTCAAACAAAGAGAAACAAGCCGTGAATTTAGTAGTAAGCCAGGTGAATGAATGTTTGTACTGTCTGTCGGCCCACACCCTGCTTGGCACCATGAACGGGCTTACGGAAGATCAAACCCTTGAAATAAGAAAAGGTTCGGCCCCCTTCGATTTGAAGCTGAATGCGCTGGTGGCACTGGCTAAAGAAATTGCAGCCAAACGAGGTTTCATTTCTGAAGCTGCCTTAAACGGTTTTTTAAATGCAGGCTACAGCAAAGGGCAGGTAGTAGAGCTGGTAATGTTAGTGGCAGAAAAATCGGCCATGAATTATTTGCATGCCATAACGAAGGTGGACATTGATTTTCCTGTGGCAAAATCTATTTAATTAATACTAAGCCGGGCAGGGTATTTGCTTTGTCCGGTCTTTTTTTAAAGAATAATACTATGGTAATACAAAGACACCCTTTGCCGCCTTTTACAACTGAAACAGCTTTACAAAAAGTTCAAATGGCAGAAGATGCCTGGAACAGCAAAGACCCTGAAAAGGTTTGCCTGGCATATACCATTGACACTGAGTGGAGGAACAGAACTGAATTTTTGAATGGCCGGGAAGCAATAAAACAATTCTTAACCAGGAAGTGGCAAAAAGAATTAGATTACAAATTAAAAAAAGAACTTTGGGGCTTCAGGGAAAACAGGATGGCCGTGAGGTTTGAGTATGAATGGCACGACCATAACGGGCAATGGTTCAGAAGCTATGGAAATGAGTTGTGGGAATTTGATGAAAACGGATTGATGAAAAAACGTTTTGCCAGCATCAACGACCTGCCGATTGAAGAACAGGAAAGAAAATTCAAATGAGCAATCAAAATACATTAACACTTGTAGACCCTCAAACCGGGAACCTTGCTTTTAAAATACTTTCATTTGAAAGCAATGATTTTTTTGACCATATTCAGCGCAACAACTACTATTCGCTGATCTGGATACAGGAGGGAGAAGGAAAATTAAAGGCTGATTTTTCCACCTACCTGTTCTCAAAGGACAGTTTACTGGCATTTTCGCCCTACCAGCCTTTTATGCTTATGCCCCAACAGGGTTTAAGCGGCACAGCCATACAATTTCACCCGGATTTCTTTTGCATACATAAACACCAGCAGGAAGTGGCCTGCAATGGTGTTTTGTTCAATAACATTTATCAACCCCCTCTTATTTTGATTGATGACAAATCAAAATCCACACTGCAAATGCTTATTAAGCAAATGAAAAGTGAAATGCAAAATGCTGCACTGGCACAATACGAGTTATTGATTTCTTACCTGAAAATATTTTTAATCACCACATCAAGATTAAAGACAGCACAATACAGCGGAGCCCAAACAGCAACTTCGAATTCAAAGGAACCGTTTATACTTCAATCATTAAAAGAGGCTATAGAGAACAATTACAAAGAAAAACATACAGCCAGTGACTATGCCAGCATCTTAAACATAACACCCAAGGCATTGGCAAAAATCTCAAAGACCTATCTCAACAAGACACTAACGTCATTGATCTCTGAACGTATTATCATTGAAGCTAAACGGGAACTGTACCTTACCAATAAGCCAGTTAAACAAATTGCTTATGAACTTGGTTATGAGGATGAATATTACTTCAGCAGATTTTTTAAAACCAACACCGAAATTTCTCCTTTGATATACCGAAACACAGTCGGCTTTGGCAGGCAATCCATGTGAATTTCATACTGATGAAAAAAATCATTCAACAAAGGAATTTCGCAACTGCGGTGTTCCCAAATCTTTACAAACCCGCTCTTAAACAATTAAGTGGTTTAATGTGTACCAATAACCAGCGGGATGATTACCATACAGGAAAACTTCCACCCGTACTTAAACTTTCAGCTTTGGCAGTTCCACAAAGAAAGTGGTGCCTGCGCCCTTCTGTGTTTCAAACCAGATATTTCCTTTGGCCTGCTCCACAATGCCCTTGCTCATGGCCAGGCCCAGGCCGGTGCCGGAGGTTTTGGTGGTAAAGTTGGGCATGAAGATCTTTGACTGAAGATCGGCATCAATGCCATTTCCGTTATCGCTTACTTTTATGAGCACGGTGCCGGGCCTGTTTACTTCCTCTATATCGATATGTACGGGCCTGTCGGCAGGCACCGCCTGCATGGCATTCAATATCAGGTTAGTAAAGAGGCGGTTGATATGGGTGCGGTCGGCATTGATCATCACCGGCTGATCACCGGTAAGGAGCCTGATCTGTATACGGTCATCCACCGAATGCAATTCTGTTACCTGCTTTAATACTTCATTGAGGTTGAATATCTCGTTACGGGAGTTGCCGATATTGGCGAACTGGCTAAACTGCCCTGCGATATGGTTAAGGTGTTCAATTTGCTCTACCAGGGTATTGGCAACATTGTTGGTAAGTTCTTCCACATTACCCGATTTGGCGGCAATGGATTTTTGCAGGTACTGTAAACTGAGTTTCATAGGGGTAAGCGGGTTCTTGATCTCATGCGCCACCTGGCGGGCCATCTCTCTCCAGGCCCCTTCCCGCTCACTCTTGGCAAGGGCGGCAGCACTTTCGTCCAGCTTGCTTACCATCTTATTGTATTCCTGAACCAGTTCGCCAATCTCATCATTTCGTTTCCATTCAATGGCTTCATTGTGTTTGCCCAGGTTTACCGCTTTCATTTTATCGCTGATAAATGAGAACGAACGGGTGATGCGGTTGGTGATGAACAAAGCGATGATGCCGGCAATCAGGAATATAAATGCGTTGAGGTTGATGATGGTCACCAAAAAATTGGCGATCTCTTCCTGCAGTTTGCTCTGGCTTGTAAAATAGGGAATATTCAGGTAAGCATATTCACGGCCGGTGGCATCTATAACTGGTACATAATTGCTCAGGAAACTCAGCTTGCCTATCTGTTCATCTTTAAAGAACTGCACTTCCTTCTTATTGCTTAAATGGTAATAGGCAACGGGGTCCATCTTACTGCTGATAACCCCCTTGCTGTATGGCAATGGCAGGGATGAAACGAGCAGGTTACCATCAAGGTCGTACAGGTTAACGTCTACCGAATGTATCTCGGATACCCTGCTGATGAGTTTTTCCAGTTTTTCCCTGAATGCCTCATCGCCTGTCTTTATCTCATTGCCATCCTGCAGCATCTCCGCCAGGGAAGTCCTTACCTCGTTCTCCATTACATGTATAACCCGGCTGAGCTTTTCACGGTTGGTATTTTGATAGCGGTTGATAAAGAACAGGATAGTGGCAATACCAATTACAAAAAAAGAGAGCACGCTTATGAATATCACTGTGCCGTGTATCTGGTTGCGGATGCTGAGGTGCCAGTAATATTTCATCCGGGCCCGGTTGAATTTTGCCCGTATGCTGATGTTGAGCAGCCAGAATACGCCCGATACCAGTAAGAAGGCACAAAATAAATAGGAGAACAGGGTTATCAGTTCCAGCCATAAATTGTTTTCCTTGGTGATAATAACCACTTTTTGCGGGCCCGCCCTGTACCACAATTCATCATAACCGTGCTTATTAATGACCCTGAATTCTTCTGAAGGGATATCGGCTGCTGTTAAGGCAGTGGCAAATGCATAATCGTTGTGAATATTTACCAGTTTCAGTTTATTATAAACCGCAAATGCATAGATGGGCGAATTCTCAATGGCATTTTCCTCGCCCCTTGAAAATAACTGCAGGTTCAAAGCATCCGTCTTGTATTTTTTAGGGTTGGCCAGCACAAAAACATAGCCCAGTATATTACCTGAATCGCTGGTGATCGTTTTGCGGCTTATGTAACTGAACCGGTCGTAAGATTCATCATAGTAAAACAGCTCGGGGATATTGGTGGGCCTGGCCTGTGTTTTCAGCACCGTGTTCAATTCATCAAAACTAACTTCCTCCTTATTAAAGAGCGGGTTCTCGTTTGCATCAAACGTAAATATCTTGGTATCGTATTTATTGGTATATCCGGAAAAGTTGCCGCTTACGAGGCTGTCTTTAAAGAACCGGTTACTGCTGTCGCTCTGAAAGCGATAAAAATTAGCGGCCAGGTAATCGTTCCTGAAATCGGTGAGCAAACTGTTGAGCAGGGTTTCACTGGCAGGATCGGCTTTGGTGGAAAGTGTTTCAGCATAGAATTTCCGGTTATTCATTTCCTTTTGGCTGTTTTCCATAACGATTACGGCAGTAATGGATATGGAAAAAAAGAAAAGCCAGAAAATGAGTTTGGATGAGCTTATCTTATTAAATGCCAATACCGGGTTGCTGCGGCCCAGCAGCAGCAGGTACAGGATGAGCCAGGCAAGTACCGACAGTTCGAAACCGGCATGTGAAATGCTCAGCCGGATAGATAAATATATAAGGCCGCCCACTGCAATGAAAAGATAAAGCCAGATCATATTATTCTGAAAAAGCGGCTGGACCAGCCTGAGCAGCACCTGGCTTAAAAGAAAATACCCTATAGCAATACAGCATAAAACAATAAAGCCGGTTACGCTGTAAATAGTAAGCGTAAAGAAGTTGATGACATCAAATGATATCTTGGAATCGGCCACCATGCTGTTAATGATGCCGCCACAAATAAAAGTTGCCGTTAGTAAAACAGCGCTTACAAGGCCCAGCAGCAGCCATTTATAACGGGATATGACCGGGGCCGGCTTTAGCTCCTTCTCGGATAACTGGCTGTGAATGAATAAAACGATCCAGGTAAAGAGAACAGCATTGATCAGCAGATCGCCCAATGAACGCAGGATAGTTGTGGAGCCATAGATCACCGGGTCAAAGAGTTCAAATTGCCTGAGGTTGAGCGGGATTGGAAAGTAATAACTTAATACCCGCAGCAGCAGCACCACCGGTATCAAGAACAGCAATGCTTTTAAAAGGCCCCTGGATATTGCAATCTTTACAGCAAGCAGGTGAATGAATATCAAAACAAGCAGGGCTGCTAAGATACGCAGCCATACGGCAACCAGGTTATTCCGGGGAACAGTGGGCCCTGATTTTTCAGCAAGAAAAAAAAGTGTTTTACCTGTCACGGATCTTACGGCCGGGCCATTATTCCCGCCGGCAATATCAAAATTCCTTTCTATTGCTTTTCCGGCTACAAATTTATTCTCGAGGTAAGCGTTTGTGACAAAATAATTCCACTTTACGGGGATGAGGGCAATGGTTATGCTTTTAGCGGTGGCCTTCCTGTTCCAGGCGTAGTAGCCGTTGGCCAGTTTCACAAAGCCTGTACTATCTGCAGCGTTCACCACTTCATCGGAAGGAATGACCGTTTGGGTATTCCAGAAGATGATCCTGTGCATCCCGATATCATTTACAAAATAGCGGTAAATGAAATATGGTTTTTGGGCAAGTTGCTGCAGGGCGGTTTCACTAAATGTTTCCTCATCCATCTGCCGGATGAGTGAAGTATCCCTTAGCAGCGAGGCAAAATCCTTTTCCTGCCTTTGAATATTTTGCTCAACCTGTTTATGAACCACTGCCGGGGAAGTGCTGCCAGACCAATAGCTGTCGATGATCACAGAAAAAGTAGCCAGCCATGCTGCCAGTATCAGCAGGTAAGTATTTTTAAATAACCGCCTGGGGTTGGTTGGGCTGTGCTGCAATGATAAAATATCTTTTAGGTTCTTTTTATTTTGTTCCAAATGCTGTCCATTTCTTCAAGGCTCATATCATGCAACTGTTTTCCTTCTTCCAGCGCTGCTGTTTCCATGCGTGTAAACCTGCTGATGAACTTCTTATTGGTACGTTCCAGGGCATTTTCAGCATCTACCTGCAAAAACCTTGCAAAATTTACCAGCGAGAAAAAAACATCGCCCAGTTCGTCTTCTATTTTGTCGGCATCGCCGGATCTTATGGCATCAAAGAGCTCTGCCTTTTCTTCTTCCACTTTTTCCCATACCTGCTCCTTATTGTCCCATTCAAAGCCCACCTGTTTGGCTTTTTCCTGCAAGCGCATGGCTTTGACCATGGCCGGCAGCGACCTGGGAACACCGCTCAATACGGAGGTTTTGCCTTCTTTAAGCTTTAATTTTTCCCAGTTCTTTTTAACATCTTCTTCATCATTTACGTGCGTATCGCTGTAGATGTGGGGGTGCCTGTGTATCAGCTTATCGCAAACTGCATTGATCACTTCGTCCAGGGTGAACCGGTTTTGTTCGGTACCAATTTTGGCATAAAACACCAGGTGGAGCATGAGGTCGCCCAATTCTTCCTTGATACCCTTCCAGTCGGAATCGGTGATGGCATCGGCCAGCTCATAGGTTTCTTCAATAGTTAATTGCCGCAGCGTATGTATGGTTTGCTTTTTATCCCAGGGGCATAGTTCCCGAAGTTCATCCATGATCTTTACCAGGCGCTCAAAAGCGGTGTTTTCAACAGACATAAATTATCAGAGTTTAAACAAAGAGAAAAAGATAAATGTAAGAAACAACAGGGCCCCCGTCAAATACATCAGGATGCAAAGGATCAGGAACTTAAAAATAGTTTTTGCCCTGCGTTGCTTATAAAACCTGCGCATAGCTTTATACAGGTAGAAATATATTCCCAGCCCCAGTAAAAATTCAAAAATTGGTATGATTCCCCACCAGCCACCATTCAGAAAACTGTCCAGTTTTGCCAGGCCAAACAAAACCAGCATGGCTATAAAACTGAAAATATAAAAGTGGATACTGAATATCCCATGATTGACATAATAGTACTCCTTCCGGCGGACATACAATAACTTCAATATGCCCGCAAATAGGGGCAGCAGGATGAAGAACATCTGGGGCAGACTATGTAACAATATCTCAGAAAAGGTTGAAAATATTTCACCCCGGCGGCCCTTGAACTTTTCATTGATCTCAATATTCTTATAAATAAGCTGCCGCTCAAACCAGTTGTGCTTTTTTACTCCCGCTTTAAGCAGCGAATCATATTCTGCTTTGGATTTGTATCGCCCCGGTGTAAATTGAAAATTGCCCTGGTTGGCCGAACTGTCGAAATACCGCCTGAACTCCTCCCGGCTCATCGGCAAAGCAGGCTTATTATCTCCTTTGTTAACATTTTTTGTAAATGCATCAAAGCTCAGCGAGTCCATGGCTTCAATTTGCTCCCAGGTTTTACCATTCATGTCCACTTTTACCATCGAATTATGACCGGGCTTAAATAAAGAAAAGAATATCAGGAAGAAGATAGCCGAAGTGAACACATACATGCGTATGGGGTTGATATAAGCTGCCCTTCGGCCAATCATATATTCAGTTGATAAGAAGCCGGGTTTGGTAATCAGGTATTTCAGGCTGCTGAAAAACTTGCCGTCAAAATGGGTGATGTCCTGGAAAAAATGGGTAATGAGGTGCCAGACAGTTTCCTTTGGTTCGATATTTTCCTGTCCGCATACATGGCAAAAGCGCCCCTGCACTTCTGTATTGCAGTTCAGGCAATTCTTCTCCTTTCTTTCCTTAAGGTGGCTCATGTGCTTTAATTTTGTTAAAAATAATAAAGTTTACGGGCTTATGCTGTATTGGTATAATTTAGGTTAATAAAAAGATAGATTAACTTTGTACCAGAAAAAATAAAAATGATCAGATCCAGCATTATCTTATTCTTTGCCCTCACCGGCTTTAATAACCTGTATGCCCAGTATTATTATAATGATATTGTGAACAACAAACAGGTATTGGCTGAACTTGCCGCCCTTAAGGAGAAAAAAATAAGTGGCGTAAAAGTAATATCAATGGAAGCAACCGGTGAAGAAACAGAAGGATTTACCTGCCAGAAAAAAATTAACCGGGATTACACAGAGATGGAGATATACACGTCCACCAATGAATCTTATCCCAACACATTTACCTCATACTTCACCAAAACGGGTTTATTGATCAAAACTATTGATTCTTCTGAAGCAGGATCAACTACCATTGATTATACATATGATGCGGCATCGAGGCTGGTTTCCATCAACTCATCCAAACATTTTGCCACGGACGATGATGCCGGTGTGGTAATGGAAAAGCACTTATATAATTATAGCAGCTCGGGAATTCCGGAAAAAATGATACTGATAAAGAACAACCGGGATACAACCCTGTTTGAGTTTAAAGCCGATGAGAACGGCAATGTGGGCATAGAAAAAAATTCAAAAACAGGTGAAGATTATTATTACTACTACAACAGTAAGAACCAGCTTACCGATATTGTACACCGGTATAATTACCAGAAAAAGCTATTTCCCGAATTCGCCTTTGAATATAATGCGGCAGGTCAATTGACAAAAATGATCACCACCGAAAAAGAAGGCGCTTATTACTTTACCTGGCGGTATGTTTATGAAGACGGCTTGCGGATAAATGAACGCTGTTATTCAAAGGAAGGGAAAATAATGGGCTCGGTTGAGTATAAATACAAATAACACCTGAAGTAATATCAATTAAAAAGCTGAAAATAAATTTTCAGCTTTTTAATTGGTACTCGGGATGGGAGTTGAACCCACACACTCATTACTGAGAATCCCGATATTACATCGGGACGTGTCTACCAGTTCCACCACCACCCGTTAAAAACTCAATATACTTTCTGCTTTTCTTATTCTTAATTTCAAGTTCCCGGGCCGAAGCTTCGGAGCGGTTGTTATAAGTTTCGTAATAGACAAGTTTCCAGGGTATATAGGCCCGCGTAGAAGGTACGCCCCAGTTATTGTGGCGCTCCAATCTTGCCTCAATATCTTCACAATGACCTGTATAATAACGATCAAAAACGGCTGAATAGAGAATATAGGTGTAAAACATAGGGTCATAAAATGCAAAAAGCTGAAAATAAATTTTCAGCTTTTTAATTGGTACTCGGGATGGGAGTTGAACCCACACACTCATTACTGAGTACAGGATTTTAAGTCCTGCGTGTCTACCAGTTCCACCACCCGAGTGACTGGTAAAGAAAAAAAATCCCGACAAGTCGGGATTTTCATTTTGAGCGGAAGACCGGGCTCGAACCGGCCACCCCGACCTTGGCAAGGTCGTGCTCTACCAAATGAGCTACTTCCGCAATATTAATCTAAGAACTATTTTATTTTTATCATCTCCAAACCCCGACCTTGGTCCCTACACAGTGTAGGGATGCTCTACCAAATGAGCTACTTCCGCAGTAATTATAAGAACTATGTTTATTTTTCGGAGGGCAAAAATAAGCGTTGTTTCAATACAACAAAAATTTATTTGTAAGTTGGATTGTACAGGGTATTTGATGGCACTTCAACATTTGGTTTACCCTTATAACGATGAGTGTACAAATTGTAGCATCCGCCCAAAACAAAAGCCAACACCAAAAACACCTGGCAAAACCAGATAAAACGCGATGTTGATACCCAATTATGAGTAAAATCCTTGTGGCTGTTATCTATAACTTCCTGATTCATTGTATTATAGTTTGCGCTGCAAAAATAAGGTGTAACACTTAAAAAAAATTATTTAGGGCAAATAATTTCTGAAAAGGTCTTTTTCTTTTTTACAAAATAATCCCACACCACAATACCATTATACCATCCGTTGAGCTTTCCGGCTTTTTTCACCGGAAATACCGACCTGCTTTTCCTGAAAAAAAGCCAGCCTGTAAAATGAAAGTGTGCTTTCACAATGGCTAAGAAATAGCCACCATCGCCACTCAATAAGCCCCGCCAGGCAGATATTGCATCTAAGAATATCCTGAATGGCAACTTCCATATTGCAGCTCCTGCGGGCAGGTTCTTCGCCAGCATGATGAGGTTGTTCCTGAAATTAAGAAATGTTTTAAGGCTGTTGCCCTTGGGTAATGTACCCCCTCCCACATGATATACCACAGAAGCCGGCTGCACATAGATTTTATACCCTGCCAGTTGTATCCTCCAGCAAAGATCGATCTCTTCCTGGTGTGCAAAAAAGAATTCATCCAATCCTCCCAGGTCATGATACACAGATGCCCGTACAAACAATGCTGCGCCGCTTGCCCAAAAACAGGGCACGGCATCATTGTATTGTCCCTCATCTTTTTCGCAATCATCAAATACCCTTCCCCGTAAAAATGGGTAGCCGAATTTATCTATCCAGCCCCCGCTGGCACCGGCATATTCAAACTGGTCTTTGTTATGATAAGCCAGTATCTTGGGCTGGCAGGCGGCAATGGTATTATCCGATCCCATCAGCTCTATTACGGGTTCTATCCATCCGGGGCTTACTTCTACATCACTGTTAAGCAGCACATAAATATCTGCCTGCACCTGCTTCAGCGCTGTGTTGTACCCTTTTGCAAAACCTTCGTTGCTGTTGTTTTGTATCAGGCGTACCTGCGGATACTGTTCTTTTAAAAATTGCACCGAGTCGTCTGTTGATGCGTTATCGGCAACAATGATCTGTTTATTTAAATAAGTGGACCCCACTACCGAAGACAAAAATTTTTCCAGGAATTTTTTGCCGTTCCAGTTCAATATAACAATTGCTGTAGAGAGGTTTTGCATGGTTGGTTCCAGCCTTTGTACCCGGGTTATCCTTGTTGCGCCGCAACCCTTTCATCGCAGGTACTGCTAATAAGCTGTAATACTGTTTTGCGCAAACTTACTATATTTCCGGCGGTACTTGAGCCGCATTTGGTTATTCCTTATTTTTACCGCATGTTTAACTCCCTGTTCAACTGGCGTACGCTTTTGGCTGTTATTGCAATTGCCATTGTAACGGGCACTATTTTTTATTCCAATCACCTGGCAAAAAAAATAGCTGCCGAGGAAAAGATCAAGGTTGAGCAATGGGTGGAAGCAACAAAAGATATTCTGAACCCTAACAGCCAGGGAAGTATTTTGGCCAGCCAGGTACTGGTTGAGAACAGCAAGGATATCCCGATGATAACGGTTACTGAAAAAGACAGTATCCTGGATCAAAAAAACCTGGACACTGTAAAAATAAAAGAGGATAAAAATTACCTGGTCGAAGAACTTGCAGATTTTAAAAAACTGCACGATCCAATTGTCTGGCAAAATCCGCTCGATTCATTGCAAAGCAACAAGGTTTATTACGGGGAATCGGACCTGCTGAAACAGGTAAGGTATTATCCCTTTATACAGCTTTTTATAGTGGCACTCTTCATCATCATCACTTTGATAGCCATTTCCACCCGCAACAAATCGACCCAAAACCAGGTATGGGCGGGTATGGCTAAGGAGACGGCGCATCAAATGGGCACCCCGTTAACTTCGCTGCAGGGCTGGGTGGAAATGCTGAAAGAAATGCCCGGTATGGAAAAGATAGTTCCGGAAATGAGCAAGGATGTGGACCGGCTGAAACTGGTAAGCGACCGTTTTGGCAAAATTGGCAGCACCCCTCAACTGGAGCTCAACGATATCATAGTGCAGGTACAGGACATGGTAAATTATATCAAAAGACGTTCGCCTGACACGGTTACATTCGGTATCAACAGCTATGGCGAGACTGAGATAAAAGCGATGATAAACGGTCCGCTGTTTGACTGGGTGATAGAGAATTTGCTTAAGAATGCCCTGGATGCCATGGAAGGAAAGGGCAGTTTGAATATCAATATCAAAAACGAGACCACCCAGGTTACTGTGGATGTGACCGACTCCGGCAAAGGGATCAGCAAACAGAATATCCGCAATATTTTTAAACCCGGTTTTACCACCAAAAAACGGGGCTGGGGCCTGGGACTAACTCTCTGCAAGCGTATTATAGAGCAGTATCATAAAGGTGAATTATTTGTAAAAAATTCCGAACCCGGAAAAGGAACAACTTTTAGAATTGTTCTCAGGAAATAATCTTTTACATTTGCATTCCTCAGAACGTTTAAAACGTTTCAGGGTTTAAATCGTTTAATGGTCGTTGGCCTTTTTTCCGCCAGGAACGCTAACCATTTTAACCTTTCAACCCTTAAACCTTTAAACCTCCTCTGCCCGGGTGGCGAAATTGGTAGACGCACCACCTTGAGGTGGTGGCGCTGGAAACGGCGTGCTGGTTCGAATCCAGTCTCGGGCACTTTAACAGGGGCTGTCTAAAAAGGCAGCCTCTTTTTTATGCATGGACGCACAGGGTATGATTCCGGTAAGGCTAACTCCGGGTTTCCATTAAAAGGCCGCAGCTGCTTTTTTACAGTATCCGTTGCCGGTTGTTTGCGATGTTAAGTAAAAAGGCGGTCCCTTTCCAAATTTGCTGTCGCTTTTGTACCTAATGGTCGTCCGGGGAATAAAAAAATGGCCAAAAGGCTTACCGGCAGTGGTTTTGGAGTGGTTTTGTTCGACTCTTGTTCGACTCTTGTAGCTAAATCAAGCTTAAAACAGCTACAAATACCGAACAAACCAAGAACAAAACATAAAGCGAACAGGGAGAAAAAATGACCTAAAAGGTACAAAT
Source organism: Ferruginibacter sp. (assembly GCA_044226725.1). Classification (GTDB taxonomy): domain Bacteria; phylum Bacteroidota; class Bacteroidia; order Chitinophagales; family Chitinophagaceae; genus Ferruginibacter. Next base: position 100,952 of record JBGAGM010000008.1, read on the forward strand.
ACGACAACACGGTACAAAAGCAACATGTCCTGATTGTTTCGGCCTTCCGAAGCCGTATGTTTGTTGGGCACCGGGGATAGAAACCGTCCATTCTGTTGAGAAGACGGCCCCTTTAAATTTACTATCTTGTAAAAAAATACACATGGGAACGGAGATAACATGTCCTAATTGCGGGCATCATTTTGAACTGAACGAGAGCCTCAAGAACGAGGTGGAAAAAGAATTGCGTGGTAAAATGCTTGACTGGCAAAAGAAAAAAGAAGCAGATTTTGAGCATCAAAAAAACCAGTTACTGGCCGATGCCCTTAAAAAAGCAGCAGAGGATACGGCCGCCAGAATGCGCTCGCTTGAAGAAGAGGCTAAAATAAAAACACAGCAGTTGCAGGACCTCCAGAAAAAGGAACTGGACCTGATGCGGGATAAAAATGCACTGGAGGAAAAACAAAAGAACCTGGAAGTTGAAATTGAAAAGCGTTTTTTGGAGAAGCGTAAAGAAATTGAAGAAAGCACCATCAAACGGGAACAGGAATTATTTGACCTGAAAACTAAGGAATACAAACTGCAAATGGAGCAGCAGCAAAAACTGATTGAGGAGCTGAAACGCAAGAGCGAACAAGGCAGCATGCAGCTGCAGGGCGAAAGCCAGGAAATATTGCTGGAAGAAATTTTAAAGGAAAGTTTCCCTTTTGACATGATCGAAGAAGTGGGCAAGGGTGTGGAAGGAGCCGATTGCATACAAACCATCCGCAACAATGGCGGCAATATCTGCGGCAAGATCATTTATGAAAGTAAGCGCACCAAGGCCTGGAGCAACAACTGGATAGATAAACTTAAAACCGACAAACGCAATACGGGTGCCGATATGGCCATCCTGGTTACACAAACCTTCCCGAAAGACATGGACCGTTTTGGAGAGAAAGAGGGTATCTGGGTATGCGGTTTCAATGAAGTGGCAGGCCTGGCACATGCCCTGCGCAGCGGCATCATCAAAATTTACGATGCACAAAAAGCGCAGGAAGGAAAGGGCGATAAAATGCAGATGCTGTACGATTACCTTACCGGCAATGAATTTCGCGGACAGGTGGAAGCCATTACCGAAGGTTTTATGGCATTAAAGCAGGGAATCAGCCGGGAGCGTATTCAAATGGAAAAGATCTGGAAGGAACGGGAAAAGCAGCTGGAAAAAGTGCTGCTGAGCACCAGTGGTATGTACGGTTCGGTTAAAGGCATAGCCGGCAGCTCCGTTGCCGATATCCCGTTGCTGGACGGGGATACAGAATTATTGGATTAAACAGATCAAATAACAACATCACCGGTTAACACCCAGGTCAAATAATTATTATTGAAAAACAGGTAGTGTACCTGCAACTCATACTGGCCTTTGAATATACAATGAACGGTTCCCTGTTCGGGGGTACCAGTTGCAGACAGCAGCAGGATATCCATTCTAAAATCAACCTGGCCCCTGCCCCACCATTTAAAAACCGATTCCTTGATGCTCCAGCAAAGGGTTAAATTTTGAATGGCGCTTTCTGACCTTTGAATTTTTTGGATCTCGGTCTCACTGGTGAACTTGTACGCTATCTGTTCGATCTTTGTATTAAGCATTTCCAGGTCCACGCCCACCCGGTATGTTCTGCTAACTATGGCAGCTGCATAATCCCCGCAATGTGAAATTGAAAAATGAAAAGGTTCATCGGCTAAAAAAGGTTTTCTTGTATCAGCAACCTGTATCAGCTCCACCGGAAATTCGGGGTGCATTTCTTTAAGCAACAACCGCCCTGCCAGGTGCTGCAGCCGCTTGTGCCAGTGCCTTATCTCACGCTGTACAGGCACGCTTGCCGTGAAAAAATCCTCGGGCTCCGCAATATGCCAAACAGCCATTTTGGTTGACTCGTTAATATTTTGTTGATAAACCAGAGGCATAAACTGATTGCAGATTTTTGATTGTAGATTTTTGATTGAATATTTGCGAAACGGATATTCAATCACAAATTAACTAATTAACGGATTAATCAAATAACATGATCTTAAGTGATACCAGAATATTGGAAGAAATAGAAAAAGGCACCATCAAAATTGAACCTTACGACCGTGAGTGCCTGGGCAGCAACAGCTACGATGTTCATTTGGGCAAACACCTTGCCAGGTATGTAAACAAAGAACTGGATGCAAGGGCCCATAATACCATCGAACATTTTGATATTCCCGAAGAAGGTATCGTGCTGTATCCCCATGAATTTTACCTGGGCGTTACGGAAGAATATACCGAAACCCATGCGCATGTTCCTTTCCTGGAAGGGAAATCGAGCACAGGCAGGCTGGGTATAGACATTCATGCCACTGCAGGTAAGGGCGATGTGGGTTTTTGCGGAAACTGGACCCTTGAGATATCTGTAAAACAACCGGTAAGGGTATATGCAGGTATGCCCATCGGGCAGCTTATTTATTTTCCTGTTGACGGTACGATCGGGGTAAAATACAACCAGAAAAAAAATGCCAAATACAGCGGTCAGCATAATAAACCGGTTGAAAGTATGATGTGGAAGAATAAATTTTAAAGCCGGAAAATTTGTATTTTGCTGTACAAACAACATGCTATGAAACGATCATTTTTGTACGGCACAAAATTCAGATGCTTCATTTTCTTAAGTGTATTGTTACTGGGCTCCCGGGCACAGGCCCAGATGGATCCTGCCCTGGCCGATTCTTTTTTCTATTTTATTAAAGCCAACCCATTACGTTCTGCCGTTTATATTACCCGGAATGATACCGTTATTTCGCGGCTCAACGAAAACAAATTAATGCCGCTTGCCAGCACCGTAACCATGCTGGTTGCCATTGAATTTGCACAGCAGTCCACCCATGAGCTGATCAATGAAAACGCCCTGGTGCCCCTTACCGATATAGATAAATTCTACCTTCCCTTTATTGACAGTATTGCCTATACTACCTGGCTCGACCATGCCAAAAAAGCCAATGAGATCAGGGACGGTAACATCAAACTGGTGGACGTGGCCCGTGGCATGATCATGTACGGATGCTATACCAATGCCGATTACCTGATGGATATACTGGGCTTTGATAATGTAAAGGATAATATTGCCACGCTGAAATTAAAACAGCATACAGCCATTTATCCTTTTGCCGGATCGGTATTTACCTTTCATGTCCCTAAAAAATCGTCAGAAGATAAATTACTAAAAGCGCTTGCCAAATACTCCGACAAAAAATACAGTATGGAAGCTTACTACAACCATGTGGACCTGAAGGAGGACAGCAGCTTTAAAGAAACATTCAGCCCGGAAAGATTTACGCCAAGATTGCAAAAAATGTGGAATGATAATCTGCCTGCTTCCACGGCAAAAGAGTATGTGACGGTGGCACAAATTTTAAACAACCGCGAAATTCTGGATGAGGATGCTTTTTTCCCTGTTGCAGAAGTGCTGGAATACCCGATGGAAAAAAGAGAATTTCAAAAACTGTATAAACATTTTGGCGCTAAAACAGGAAAGACACCTTATATCTTTACCCGTGTTATTTACTATACTGAAAAAGACGGAACCCGTTTTGAATCAGCTATCTTCTTTAACGGGCTTACCCCTGCCGAAGAAAAGAAACTGGAAGACTGGCAACCCGCTTTTGAAGCCCAGTTCCTGTCTGACCCGGCCTTCAGGGCGAAGTTAAAATTCTAGTTAAGCTTCCATATATAGAAATTAAGTACCGAGGCAAAACTAACCCAGCTGATATAAGGTACCAGTAACCAGGCTGCTGCAGGGGATATCTTTCCAAACCAGCGTATGGTTAAGCCTATCATCAGCCATAGCAACAACACTTCCACAAAAGCCCAGCCGGGTTGTCGCAAGCTAAAGAATATGATGGACCAGAAAAAATTCAGCGTGAGCTGCACTGCAAACAAGGCCAGTGCGGTGTTTTTTATTGTGGTAGCTGCATCCGATCGCCATACCAAATACAGAGCTATACCCATTAAAATATAGAGGGTTGTCCATACGGGACCAAATATCCAGTTGGGGGGATTGAACCATGGTTTGTTTGCAACTGCATACCATCCATTTACCCCGGAGATGGTAAAGAAACCGGATACAGCGCCTGTCAAAACCGGTATCAGTATAGAAAGGAATAGCTTCATGGTATTATAACAATTAATAAAAAATAAGGTTCAGCAAGCCGCCGGGGGCATCTTTATATGTTACCGAATTTCTTATAATACGCAATAATGAAGCCGGTTACCTCATCGTAGCTCAGAACACCCTGTGGTTGCTGGTTTTGCTCCAGGTATTTTCCATATATCCACCTGAATACCGGTTCAACCGGGTTCCGGTGCCTTATATTGAAAGCCCTCCATTCCTTGAGGTCACTGATCACCCCCGGGGCAAGTTGCTTACGGAATGCGTTGGCCGAAACAGAGTCTGTTGCAAAAAGGTTACGGTTGCTGTACATGAACAGGTCGAGGTAAACAGAATAATGCAATAAAGTATCGTTTGATGCTTTGGCAGCAAGGTAACCAACAAAATTGGCCTCCATTTCCCTGGCATACCCCAGTTGGTGCGCCACTTCATGACAGCTGGTAAAAGGCTGTAAAAATTCAGGGACCAGGGTGTTAACCTGTGCCTCACCCGTAAAGGGATTGTAATAGCCGGTAAAGCCCATATAGTTGCCCAGCCAGCTCCAGAGGGAAGGCTTGAGGGAAACCGGCTGGTAATGCAAAAAAGGGTAAATGCTTTCTGCCCTGGTATAAGCCGCCTGCACTTTTGCAAACAATTGCTGCTTGCCGGGATAGATCGCCTGCTGATCAATAAGCACCTGTTTGGCAGCATTCACTTTTTCCAGCAGCAGCCCGTTAATGGCCTTAAGGTCTTCCTGCGTATAGGAAGTCATCTGAAGCTGCAACTGGCCGGCTATACCCCTGCGGTTGTAATTGATGCCCCAGAACAGGTTAAAAACGATATAGATCACCAGTAAAATGCGGATGCCTTTTACCAGGCCCCTGCCAAACCCCGGCCAGCTGCCCTGCCCTGCAAACAGTATTTTAATACCCTTTGCAAGTTTCCAGATCAGCCAAATGATTGCCAGTCCGTATAGAAGATCGCCCGTACTAAAAGGCAGCCATCCAAACAAATAGCGCAAAAAACGGCCAAAAGCAGGGTAAATGCCGGCAGAATACTGGTTTTCCACACGTGTGGAATCATTTGCATACAGATGCACAAAAGCAGCAATAACCACCAAAAGCAGCGTAAAAACCAGTGATTTCTTTAGTTTCATACCGGACGTAAAGCTAATCAATACTGTAAAGCCCCATAAAATTGATTTTTAGACCCCAAAATTGCAAATATTGTCTTACCTTTGCCGTCCTTTAAACCATACGTATGGCGGGTAAACGGACATTTGAGATTGCTTTTGTAGGGTTAAAGCCAGGGGTGCACGAGTTTAATTACGAGGTGGATGATAAGTTCTTTGCTGAAAAAGGTAATCCGGATTTTACCAATTGCCAGGCAAACATCAGGCTGCTGCTGGACAAAAAGAGCAGTTTTATGCTGTTGAAGTTTGAGATTGGCGGTAAGGCGGACAGTACCTGTGATCGTTGCGGAAACCCGATCTCCGTTGACATCTGGGATGAGTTCAACATGCTGGTGAAGCTGGTGGAGAACCCGGATGAGATGAACGACCAGGAAGAGGATCCGGATGTGTTCTACATCTCCCGTACAGAAAGCCATATTGATGTGGCCAACTGGATATACGAATTCGTGCTGCTGGGTTTTCCAACGCAGAAAACCTGCCCGGATGATGAAAAGGGAAACAGTACCTGCAATAAAGAAGTGCTGGAGAAACTGAGAGCCATGGAAGCAGGAGCCGAAGACCACAATGCAAACCAGTTGTGGAAGGGGTTGGAGCAGTTTAAAAAAGTGAAGAAGGTTAAAAAGTAAATAAGTTATAAGTAATAAGTTATAAGTAATAAGTTATAAGTTATAAGTAAAAAGTAAAAAAGTATCAGGGACCAGGTTCCTAATATCAAATTAAAAGTTTAATAATAAAAAAATACAGCTATGCCAAATCCCAAAAGGCGTCACTCACAACAACGCAGTGCAAAAAGAAGAACACATTACAAGGCAAGTGAGCCTACTTTGAGTGTTGATAAAACAACAGGCGAAACACATGTACGTCACCGTGCACATGTTAGCGAAGGAAAATTGTTCTATAAAGGAAAATTAGTAGCAGAGAAAGCTCCGCTGAAAGCATAATATTTTTCAATTTATCAATTCTAAGTCCGAAATTCGTTCACCGGGTTTCAGACTTAGAATTTTGCATTTATAGAGGCTAAGAAAAGTTAACTGGTTGAAAAGTTAACTGGTTCATAAGCTGAACCAGCATTGCACTTGTAAACCTTTCAACTTTTCAACTTTTAAACTTCGCTATATGAATATAGGACTGGATATGATGGGCGGCGATTTTGCACCGCTGGAAGCAGTAAAAGGCGCAGCCGCTTATATGGCCGAAGCTTCAGCCGGTATCCACCTTACTTTGATTGGCGATGAGGCAGCAATTAAAGAACACCTGGCCAATCATCCCCTTCCTGCAGACAGATTTACCATTGTTCATGCCCCCGAAGTGATCGGCATGCACGAACATCCCACCAAGGCGCTCAAGGAAAAACAACATTCATCCATTGCTGTTGGTTTTCATTTGCTGGCAACCGGCAAAACCGATGCTTTCATCAGTGCCGGTAACACAGGAGCTATGATGGTGGGCGCTTTATTCAGCATTAAAACCATTGAAGGTTTGCTCCGCCCAACTATCGGGGGTTATATGCCCCGTGAGGATGGCTCACTTGGCTTGCTGGTGGATGTGGGCCTCAATGCTGATTGCAAACCCGAGAACCTGAACCAGTTTGCCGTGCTCGGTTCACTTTTTGCCAGACATATCCTGAATTTTGAAAACCCTAAAGTTGGATTGATAAACCTGGGCGAGGAAGAAGGCAAGGGCAATATCCTGACACAAGCCACCTATCCCCTGCTGAAAGAAAATAAGCAGATCAACTTTATTGGTAATATTGAAGGCCGCGATATTTTACTTACCAAGGCTGATGTACTGGTATGTAACGGCTACACCGGCAACGTGGTTTTAAAACTGGCCGAAAGTTTTTATGATATTGCCAAACGCCGCAATATCCACGACGAACATATAGAGCGCTTCAATTTTGAACAATATGGCGGTGTGCCTGTACTGGGCGTAAGCAAACCTGTGATCATCGGCCATGGCATCTCCCACGCACTGGCATTTAAGAATATGATACGCATTGCCGCCCGCATGCTGGAAACCGATCTTTTAGGAAAGATGCAGGAAAGTTTTGTGGGCCAGGCATAGGAATTACTATTTAACTTCGTTGGCGGTGATAGCTTTCGGCATACGCTTGTACAGCATATCTTTACTGAGCCTTCTATTGATGCAGAGAAATATGGATTTTTAAAGAATCTGAGTCTTTAATATTATCCAAAAAAACTGCCAATGAGGATTTACTTTTTTATCATTTTCATAAGCACTTTTTTTACGAGCTGTCAGCAGCAAAAAGACGCGCCTGATACTTGTATGGAAAACCCGGGCGTGGAAGGTAAATTAATAGTTATAGTTGGTGAAAAGGTTTCCGTAAAAATCTTACCGCAAGTTCCCGGCACCATGGATGGAAAATTTCTGGCAACCTATGTTATAAAGGAACTTGTTTGCGGAAAATATAACAGGGATACCATTTCATTTATTGCATACGACCACTATGGCTATCCTGGTTTTTCAAATTTTAAAAATGCGATGCTTTTTCTGTCAGATTATGACAGCATAATCTATCATCAGAAATATCAATTCTTTGATGTTTATAAAACAAAAAATGGAAGATGGGCAAGTAGTTATCAAAGTGATGATTATGAGCGCTCTTCGGGGGTAAGACCCGAACCTATAGAATTTACTGAAGAAGTCTCGTACAACATTGCCGGAGCAAAGAAAAAATTAATAAAGCAATACTATCCTGAACCATACTTCAAAATAACCAATAACAAAGCAATTGCAATTTGTGGCAACTATGTACCAGAATTATTTCTCCTTAAAAAAAATGGCATCTTGAAAGCAAGAGGATTATTTGGATCTCTTAAACCAGGTTCATCAATTCCGGAAACTACTATGGCAGAAATTGAAAATGAATTTATAAAGGTTACAAAAAGTGAAGAGGCTGAATTAAGGAATACATTTAACAAGTTGATACTAGCTATAAAAACAAAAAACACAGAACAAATAAGGCAAATGTCGCTCGATAGTATCTACTGTTCTATTTGTGAAGGCATTCGAGATGATTATTATGACAATGAACTTGATAACATCAGAAATTACATTGATTCTGCTTATCAACACTTATCTGATGAAAATGTCTGGGGCCCGGCAATTAACAGGTACAAACTAAAATTTTCTGCCGACAAATATAAACACAGACAACCTGCTAACTTTGGATTAAAAGAAAATGAAAAACTGATTATTTACCAGGTATATTACTACGAATTATGTGGTAAAAGACCTCATCGTTTTCCGATGCCAAAATCACATATTTTTGAATTTGTAAAAATCAACGGAAGTTTTAAATTCTACGGGATGACTTCAAACTAGAATGTAAAATAGTTAACCTTTTGCTGTTGGCAAGTCATGCTTACACATCCAACCTCTAAAATCTACCACTTTTCATTCCTCTTCAAAAAAAAACTATCACCTCAATAATTATTTAGTGTGGCAGTTCATATATATGCATCAGCCAAATGGAAAAATTCCATGGTCGCAATCATCTTAATAAAAGGAAAACAGGTACAGCATAATACCAAAAACTACTTTTCTTCATCGACCAGGTGAAATTTTTTCCTCTCTGCCAATCTATGTATCTTAACCCAAATAAAAAACACAGCCTGCACATTTAACTGCATATCATGATCGACCAATCAATCATCAAAGAGAATTTTGCCAGGATGTCGGATACTGAATTAGTGAACCTGGCGGAAAATGAAGGCCATGATCTTACCCCCGAAGCTTTATCCATCCTGCAGCAGGAGTTCCTGGCGAGGAGACTGGATATGGCAATTTTTGGCCTGGTAGAGGAAAATAAAATAACCCAAAAGGAAAAAGAAATTGAAAAGGCGCAGGCAAAAGGTGAAGACTCATACCTGCGATCCGTCTGGGTTTATGCATTTGAAGAAAAGGAAGCAGGTAAAACCGATAACGAGATAAGAACCGGCATCATTGATAAAGGCTTAACCGAAGAGGAGGCTGACGAAATGATAAGATCACTGGAAAACAAAGTAAAAGAGTTCATGCATGCACATGATACCCAGATCTGGGTGGGTGGTTTTATATGCCTGGCCGGCCTGGGTGTTACCTTGTGGAGTTTTTCTGCTGCCTATGCTGCATCCGGCAGATTTTATGTGATCGCCTACGGGGCTATCATTGTTGGAGCTATCCGTTTTTTTAGAGGCATATCGAACAGGGCGAAATATAAAAAGCTGTTAGCTAAAATTCTGGCAGAGCAAAAAAATTAAACAGCATATATTGGCCATTAGCGCTGCAAACTCCACACTTTCTCATAATCTCCATTCTCTTCTTCCTTTGCTTTCAAATCCAGCAATGCTTTTTTAAACTGCACATTAAATGCATCCACCTGAAAGACCTTATCAAACTCAACCGGTTTGTTCTTCTTAAGTTCATAACCATTACCGGTTATGCTAATGGTAAAATATTTGGTGTTGCCCATAAAAGAACGAAAATCGCCGTTACTGATACCAACCAATTCTACGGTCAGGTATGGCGTCATAGCTGGCTTTTTATCCCAGCTTAAAGCACAGGCCAGCGATACTTTCAGAAGCGCATCAGCCTTTATATCTTTTAGCAGGACGCTTTCTCCATAATACCTGTTACTCACGCTGCTCAGGGTTTTAACCGGTTTCAAGTCTTTATATACTTTTAAAAATTCGCCCTCGTTATTCACTTCGCCGGGCATAAATTTTATCGTGTTGGCATAGCTGGGTGCATTGGGAACTACCGTAACCGGCATAATTGTACTTCCAGTTACCGATGTAAGCGTGGCTGTAAATTTCTTGTATAAGTCCTCCAGCATGGCATCTAGACAGGTATCAGGTATCTGCGGAAACTCAATACTTTTGGTGGTCTCCGTTTTTGTCCAGTTATTGGTCTTCTGGTCGTACAATTGTGTAGTACCGTATGTGTAAAAAGAACTTACTGCCACATTTTTTGCAAAGCTCAACGGCATGGCAAAGGCAGCATTCTTTTTTTCTACTGAAGCATTCCCGGTTTCAAACTTAAAACCTTTGAAGTTTGAAATGCTGTTGGTAACATCTATCCACATTCCATCATTGCTGCCGGTAATAGCCATTTGACTTGCAGGAATTTTACCTGAGGTATTTATGGCCTTTACCAGTTGTTGCTCACTTACAGACAGGTAGCAGTCTTTAAAATTAAAATTGTTGGTATTTTCAATATTTCTGAAAGCAGCTGCAGGAATGGTTATAGCAGCCGCTGGCTTTACATAAGCCACCATGCTTAGCGTACGTATGCCTATTTGCGTAGTGATGACATCCACCCTTACCAATGCATCTGCGGCAACAGAATAATCAGCCAGCTCAAGCTGCAAATCTTTAGTAAGATCAACTTTAATATTCTTATTTTGCCCGTTTATGGAAATCAGCTTAATGTTTTTTGCAGGCAATGGTATTTCAAAACTTCCTTCCACTACTCCATTCTTTTCAAAACTTATTTTTTTATTGCCGCTGCCGGGATTTTCTGTAACTGTGTGTATGCCCATGCTCGCATGTTTTAGCTCTTTGCCATTTACTTTAATAGTTCCGGCATACTTGTACATCGTAAAAGCATCTTTGCCAGCCAGTTGCAGCATGGTAAAATCGCCGTTGTTTATCCATTCCTTCCCCTGGAAATCGGTGAACATCAGCCCCAGGTCTTTTGAGTAAATATTGGTACCTACCGATGCGATCACATCTACATTATCCAGATTATCTGCAGTACTTACCATGCCACCCAATCCGCCTACTGCTCCGCCTGCAGCCTTAGCCACTTTACCGATAACTTTCTGAAAAAAACCAGCACCTTTTTTCTTTTCGGGCTCTTCTTCCCTGGCTGTAACGGTTGTTACGGTTGTATCGGCCGACTGCTCGGTCTTGTCTTTTTTCTTTTTCAATATTCCGCCAAACTGCGCCTGTATATTTACAGAAATAAATACGCAGCAGATAAATGATAATAAATATTTACATTTCATATTGCTTGTTTAAAGGGGTTAGTAAAATGACAGGTTGCACTATTGTTTACTGATTTTTCCACTGCTGATGAGCATTCCTTCACTATCATAAACCTGGTAGAAATAAATACCGGCAGCCAGTGCATCAGTAAATATGGTATTCGTTCCTGCATTGACTGACTGCTGCCTTATCTGCTTACTATCTGCACTTAACAACCGCAACTGCATTTTTCCATTCGACTCATTTTGCACATAAAAATAACTGCCAACCAGGGTGGGATAAACAGTTATAGGTTTATTATCTAACCGCACCAGGCATATATTGCTCAACTTACTGAAGCCATTCTTATCAATTTCCTTTATGCGGTAATAAATTTTTGTACTGCTTTGCAAAGCAGCAATATCATCAGTTGCAGTATATAAATTTTGTGGCTGGTTATTTGCCGGTTTGCTTCCGATGCTTACAAAATGTACAGCGTCGGTACCTCTTTCAATTTCAAAATGCGATACGCTTTGTTCATTGCTGGTTTTCCAGCTAAGGCATACCTGCCGGCTGCTGCATTTTTGGGCATTAAATGAAATGAAATTCAGGGGCAACACTGCATTGCTGTTTAGAATACCAAAGGGCGAAAAGCTGGTTATATTGGTTCTGCTAAAACTGTACGGGTTTGCCCCCACAGCAGTTCCTTGTGTTCCATAATCCCAGATGCCGCCTGTGTAATGACCCAGATATGTTTGTGCTCTGTTGAACAATGGCAGTTCCTGTGATGCATTCCACTGCAAATTGATTGTTGCATTGCTTCCACCGGCAGTAGCTTCGTTGACAAACCAGGTATGGTTTACAGCGCCTGTAACAAATGACAAGCCGGATGGAGTTTCTGCTGTATAGTTTTGGTTTAAGGCATTTATTACCCTTGCAGAAAAATTATCTGCATCACCAGTATTGGTGATGATTACAGGCGCATAGTTATTTGCCGTGCCGATTGGAAAAAGTTTGGGTTGTGTGCTTAAGCCAGTGCCAAGGCCCATGGCTACAACAGCGCCGGTACCATTGGTTACAAAATAATTGCTGGCGTTTGCAGTGGTTACCGTATTAATATTCAGCCTGAAATTGTTATCGTTCAAAAACAATTTACCAGCGGTAAAACTAATTTTTGTGTACAGTAATATAGTACCACTTAAAACAGATGAAGGGCTCAGTACATTAATATTATTAATATCAAATCCTCCGTCAACTTTTACTGTATCGCCGGTATAACTTTTTAAAGCCAGCACGCCGGGAAATCCGAGTGTGTTGCTGCCCAGGGTATTGATACGGTTGTTGATAAACAGCGTGTCGGTTGCATTAACAAGATTAATGTTGGCATTGTTGCCCACATTTAAAACCCCTGCATAGCCGTTTCCTCCTTCTACATTTAATATATTGGGTGTACCGGCATTTACAAAAACAGTATCAGTAATACCCGGCGGCATCATGCTGTTCCAGTTGGTACTGTCTTTCCATTTGCCACCTGTAATGGTTCCGTTAAAAGTAAAGTCGCCGATGTATTGATACAGATTGATTACAGAGGCTGTATTGGTTGCAAAAAAATACAGCTTATCATTTTTTACAAAATAGCCAAAGGGGTTGCTGCTTGATATGCCTGATGCAATTTCAAAAACCTTGTTGGTAGTGGGGGCATTGCCTCCGCTGCGCCAGGGTTCTACATTTGCGGGCGAAGCAAGGTTACGGGCTGCCATCCATAAAGCACCTTTGTAAATTTTTATATTCTGTGCATAGCTCATACCTGTGGTAACCTGGTAGGTACCCGCTGCGGTACCATTGCTGCGGTATATTTTTTCGTTATTGCCAGCACCTACGATATTGTATTCAATCATCCACAAACCATTCTCGTCAATATCGGTATAGCTGCCGCCACTTACTCCGCTGAATGCAGCCTGTGCATTTGTGGTCAACTGCACAGTTCCTGCGCTGGTTCCATCGGTGCGCCATAGTGCATTGGCCGTACCGTTGTTGGCAACAAAAAAACAATACCTGCTGTTAAAGCGCAGGTGTGCATTTTGTGACTGAGATAACCAGGAGTTGCCGCCGGTATTGATATCCTTCAGCATAAAAGTACCTGCAGCCGTGCCATCGCTTACATAAGGTTCATATCCATCCACGGTATTGTGTGCATAAAATATCATCTTATTATTTACAATGCCCACGGCATTATCCAGTATATAAAAAGGCTCTGCCACGGCAACCTGCACTGTACCTGCAGCAGTTCCATCAGTTTTCCAGAGCTTACGCTCAAGGCCTGTTTGCATGCAGGTAAAAAATACATCACTGCCTATCTTACAAAAAGCCCAGGGTAAACTGTTGCCGGTACCTGCTTTGATGTCTTTTACTATATGTGTGCCAGCAACGGTACCATCGGTGATCCACAATTCATTGCCGTTTACTGCATCGTAACCCCCGAAGAACATAGTGTTACCTGAAACTGAAAAGTTACGCCTGCTATCGCGGTCGCTGGTAAAGATGCAGGCATTGGATATACTGCTTTGGGGCATAGTATATACCAGTGAAGTGCCTGAAGCGGTTCCGTCGCTTTTCCATATCTGTGCTTCATAGAGGATGGGTGAAAAGGATGCGATGCGGCTGGTGATGATAAACATGAAATCCTGAGCGGGTATGGTTGCCACGATAGTGCCGCTGCCCACATCGGCCAGGTAAACAGTACCGGCACTGGTGCCATCGGTAACACATAATTTACTGGGCGTTCCGGTTCCCTGGTAAAAGAAAAGCCCGTTCCATTCATTGCTCTTCCAGCCCTCCTGGTCTTTACTGACAGGTTCGGTAACGGCACCGCCTACTGATTTTATAATGGCCGGTGCCTGGGCGCCGGTCCTTATTACAAAAAAGGCAAAACAGGAAAGCCATAGTATCTTTTTCATGATCGGGTATTTTATGAGGTAACAAATGTGATTTTAAACAGCAAGTGCACCTATACACTGATTAGTGTATTTTTAACCTGCGTATTTTTAAGCAGTTTTGTTTTAACTAATCAGAAACCTGACAATGGAAATAAAGAATGATCTCATTTATATAGCCGACGACCACATCATGGTGGCACAGGGCATCAGCAGCCTGTTACAGCAACTGGGTTACAACAATATCCGCATATTTACCAATGGTGAGGAAGTATTGAAAGCCTGCAATGAACGGGTACCTGCCCGGATCTTCCTGGATATTTATATGCCCGAGGGTGATGGTATAAGCACCCTGCAAAAACTGCGGGCAAATGGTCATACAATGCCGGTACTGATGCTTTCCATGACGGCAGATAAAAAATATGTGGATACCAGTATGGAACAGGGAGCCAATGCCTACCTGCATAAAAGCTGCGATGCACAGGAAATTGCCAAAGCTTTTACTGCCATTGATAACAGGAACAAATACATTTCGGATACAGTTAACTATATCAATACCTCCACCATCAAAGTAAGCATCAACAGCGAGTATTATTTAAAAGAGGCATTGACCAAAAGAGAGGTGGAAATATTGAGTAAGTACTGCGATGGATTAACAACCGAAGAAATAGCACAGCAGCTTTTCTTAAGCTTTGCGACGGTGGATACGCACAAAAAACACATCATGCAGAAATTCGGGGTAAGTACACTTTCTAAACTGGTGGCAGTGGCCATCAAAAATTATTTTGTATGATGCGTTCCTTATTAACGGTTTTATTGTTTGCCTGTATCACTGCAAGCGGCCAGCGGTACAGCCACCTGGATACGATTGCAGATCATGCAATGGCCATCAAAAAAATGCAGTCTGCCCTGTTAAAGGATGCAACCTGCGCTGAGCTGTATTGCCTCATTGGCCAGCGGAAGATCCTGGTTTCTGAATTTGATTCCGCCATTTATTATTGCAATAAGAGTATAGAGCTGCTCATTAAATTGCCGGATAATAAAATGCTGATACGTGCCCTGCACCAAAAAGGCATTGCACAGTATTACCTGGATGATAAACCCAGGGCCGAAGCCAACTGGCGTGAAGCACTGAGACTGGCGATGCAGGAAAAAGACAGGATACGAACCGTTAAACTGGCCAGCAACCTGGGCGCCATTTACCTGGATGAAGTGTATGCGAAAAAGAAAGTGCTGCAACATTTCATGGTAGCCGATTCTTTTTTTGCCATTGCCTACCATGAACTAAAAGAACAGGATTCGCTGAACAGCGACCAGGGCCTGCGTACCATGCGGCTGATGGCCACCAGCCTGCACTTTCAAAAAAAATACGACAGCGCTGATTACTACTATAAAAAGGTGCTTGAATTTTCGAAGCATAAAAATCACGGTACTTACCTGGGAGCCCTTACCTTTTATGCCGAAATGCTGAGCGAGACAGGCAGGCATGAGCAGGCGCTTGCACACGCAAAGGAAGCTCTGCTGGTTGCTTCGGATACCAATGTACTAAGCAAAGACAAAACGCATACCATGCATGTGTATGGTAAAGTGTTGTTCAATATGGGGGCTTTTAAAGATGCCTATTCAGGCAATGACTCGGCCTATCAGTTGCTGGCCGATGATTATGAAAAAGTAAATGCCAAAGCCTATTCCGAATCAGAAGCAAAATTCAAGAACGAGATATTGCAATACCAGGTGGAACTGGAGCAGCAAAAAAAGACAAGACTGTATTATTTGCTGGCTGCCCTGATACTGCTGGCATTTACAGCCGGCCTTTGGTTTTATAACCGGGCCAATAAACGTATTACCCTGGAAAAAGCCAGGCAAAAACAAATTGCCATTGATGCCTTTATTGAGGGAGAGGAAAAAGAAAAAGCCAGGATAGGAAGAGAATTGCATGATGGTATTGCCCAGGAAATTGTGGGGGTAAAACTGGCCATGCACCAATTAAATGCGGATGCCGGGCTGATAGAAGAACTGAACCGGATCAGTTTGGATATACGCAACATATCCCATGAGCTGATGCCGCAAACATTAAAGGAGTACGGGTTGAAACTGGCAGTGGAAGATATCTGCCAGAAGATACTGGCGCCATCAGGCATCCATTATGAAGTTGATTCTTCCATGCCGGATGAAAGGCTGCCGGATAAAATTGAAATTACATTGTACCGTATTTTCCAGGAACTTGTTCACAATATCATCAAGCACAGCCAGGCCACGGAAGTGCTGGTACAACTCCGAAAGATGAACAACCATATCCTGCTGATGGTGGAAGACAACGGCAGGGGCATGAACGATGAAAAAAAGAATGGCATTGGCATCAGCAACCTGAAAAGCCGGGTGCAATTACTGGATGGCAACCTGCAATACGATAGCAGCGAGCAGGAAGGCACCACTGCCATCGTAAGGGTGCCGGTTTAAAAAATAATTCTCACCTTGCATACAAATTAATCCCATGCGCCTTCTTCCGTTGTGCATTTTTGTGATCAGCTTATTTGCCTGCAACAACCTTTCGCAGGAAACAAAGAAAGAGATCAAAAGAACAGGAAAGGAAATTACCAAACAGGTTACTGCCACTTTTGAACACCTGGATATGGAACATGACTATATCGGGTACGAAGCCATACCCGGCAACGGGGAAATACGCATGTACTGGAAAGATGAGCAGGGAAACATATTTGGCAGCCTGGGCCACCTTAAAGACCAGGTGCTTGCAAAAGGCGATGAACTTTTATATGCCTGCAACGGGGGCATGTATATGCAAAACCAGGCGCCCCTTGGCTATTACATCGAGCAGGGAAAGACACTGCAAAAAATAAACAGCAAAACGGGCAACGGGAATTTTTACCTGAAGCCGAAGGGCGTTTTCTTTGTTGATGAAAATAATATACCCGGTATCCAAAGTATTGAGAAAGCTGAAGAGCGGGCCCTGCTTCAAAACAAGAAAATAAGCTACCTCACCCAAAGCGGCCCGCTGCTGGTGCATAACAACCAGGTCAATCCCCTTTTTACTGCCGGAAGCAATAATATCAATGTGCGCAATGGTGTGGGCATACTGCCCAACGGGCATGCTTATTTTGCCATGAGCACCTACCCCGTAAGCTTCCACGATTTTGCCAAACATTTTAAAGACAAGGGCTGCCGTGAGGCCCTGTACTTTGATGGCTTTGTGAGCCGCAGTTATTGCCCTTCTCTCAACTACAACCAATTGGATGGGAACTTTGGGGTACTGGTGGCCGTGGTGAAACCCGCCGGTAATTAATGTCCATTAGATTTTATTAATAAATAACTGTATATTTATTGAACGCTTCCCTCCCAGCTGCAGGCATAAGGTTACCAAACATTAAAGCAACCGGTAATTGTATTCATCCATGTACAACGCATTTATCTCTTACTCGCATGCAGCTGATGGTAAAATGGCCCCGGCCCTTCAGTCGGCGCTGGAAAGATTTGCCAAGCCCTGGTTCCGGAAAAGGAACCTTAATATTTTCAGGGATGAGGCAAGCCTGTCGGCCAACCCGCATTTATGGACCAATATACAATCGGCCCTGGAAAAGTCTGAGTACCTGGTCTACCTTGCTTCTCCCAATTCTGCCGCTTCCAAATGGGTACAAAAGGAGATCGAATACTGGATCACCCATAAATCGCCCGACAAACTGCTGATCGTGCTTACCGATGGTGAGATTGTGTGGGATGACGATCTGAAAAAAATTGCCGTTTCGGACCGCAACTCCATCCCTGCCCTGCTGGCTGATACCTTTACCGAAGAACCATTTTATATAGACCTGCGCCACCTGAAGTCGGCATCCGATCTTTCCCTGCAAAACCCCTTATTTAAAAGAGAGATCTTAAAACTGGCGGCACCGATGCATGGCAAAGAGCCCAAAGACCTTGCCAGTGAGGAAGTGCGGGTGTACAAAAGAATGATGCGCATGCGCAATACCGCCATTGCCATACTGGTATTGCTGTTCATTACTGCCTGCACCATGGCCTGGCTTGCCAATATTAAAAGAAAGGAAGCCCTGGCCAACTACCTGCTGTCTGCTGCACATACCACGGTAACAACCGACCCCACCCTGGCATACCGGCTGGCCGAGGAAGCATCCTTTATCAGTAATTCGGCCATGATAAAAAAGGAAAAACAAAAGATATACAATGAGAACCTTTTTTACAGGATCGTTGCCCGGCAGCGTGACGAGATCTATGCCGTGGCTTTTTCGCCGGATGGTAAGACCTTCCTCACCGGATCGGGCGACAGCATGGCCTGCCTCCGTACTGCAGACGGGCAGCTGATCAGGGAATTTTCGGGGCATGCGGGATTTGTTTATGCAGTGGCATTTTCGCCTGACGGAAAAACAATACTCACCGGATCGGGCGATGGCACGGCACGCCTGTGGGATACCAACGGCAGGCTTTTGCAGGAATTAAAAGGGCATACCAGCGAGATCTACAGTGTTTGTTTTTCGCCCGATGGCAAGACCATTTTGACCGGGTCGGGCGACGAGACAGCCCGGCTATGGACCCCGGGCGGCATTTGCCTGGATACTTTAAAAGCACACCAGGATGATATTTATGCCGTTGCTTTTTCGCCGGATGGCAAAACCCTGCTTACCGGCTCCCGTGACAGGACCCTGAAACTATGGGACCTGCAGGGCAAACTCCTGAGAACGATCCCCCAGCAGGAAGGTGTGTATGCAGCCTGCTTTTCGCCTGACGGCAGCAAAATAGTGAGCGGCACCGCCGACCGTATGGCACGCCTCTACGACCGGGAGGGCAAGCTGCTGCAGGTTTTCAGCGGCCACTCCGGCGCCGTGTATGCCGTAAAATTCTCTGCAGATGGCAATACCATCTTAACAGGATCCTGGGACAATACTGCCCGAACCTGGGATATGGACGGCCATGTAAAGAATGAATGCAGGGGAAACGGCGATGAGGTATATGCCGTGGCTTTTTCGCCCGACGGCAAACTAATATTAACCGGATCGGGAGATAAGACTGCCAGGCTCTGGGATGTGGAAGCCATTACCAAACGTGAATTTGCCGGGCACTTTGACGAAGTGCATGCAGCCTGTTTTTCGAGAAGCGGCAACAAGGTACTTACAGGGGCCGATGACGGAACGGCTATTTGCTGGGACAGCCTGGGCAAAAAAATGATAACCATACAGGCACATAGCGGCGGTATTAATTCAGTGGCTTTTTCGCCCGATGAAAAAACAATACTTACAGGCTCCAATGATAAAAGCGCCAGGCTTTGGGACCTGAAAGGCAATTGCATCAAACGTTTTGAAGGGCATACCGATTATATTTTTGGCGTGGCCTTTTCGCCCGCAGGCGATAAAGTGCTTACCGGCTCGGGCGATTATACGGCAAGGCTTTGGAATATCAGCGACAGCCAGTGTGTTGTTTTGAAAGGCCATACCGATGAGATCTATGCCGTGGTATTTTCGCCTGATGGCAAAAGGGTACTCACCGGATCGGCCGATAATACGGCACGCCTCTGGGACCTGCAGGGAAACTGTTTACAGGTCTTCAACGGGCATACAGATGATGTTTATGCGGTGGCATTCTCCAAAACAGGCGACAGCATTGTAACTGCCGGCGCCGATAATACAGCCCGCTTGTGGAGCAGGGATGGTAAGACGCTGAAGGTTTTTGCCGGCCATACGGGAACCATCTTCTCGGTAAAGTTCTCCCCCGCAGCCGATAAGATACTAACCGGCTCCTGGGACAATACTGCCCTGCTTTGGGATATTAAGGGCAACCGGCCGCCGGTGGAATTTTATGGCCATACAGGTTTTGTATATGCTGTTGATTTTGCCCCGGACGGAAAAACAGTGCTTACCGGCTCGGGCGATAAAACGGCCCGTATCTGGGATGTGGCCATGCCCATGCACAAGCATGCCAGAAAAAATATTGAGGCCCTTTCTGAAGAACAGAAGAAGAAATACGGCATTGACTGATTTAGAGGTCAAAACAGTTGTATATTTACTCTTGATAAAGCTGTAATATTTAAATTGAGGAAGTAACTATTTTTATTAAATGGAAGAAGTACTAATACTACAAGAAAAAGTTAGGAACACAATAACTCTTGGGGAAAGCCACTTCCGGGAATTTAAGACTGCTTGGGAAGGAAAGCCTGAGAGTAAAAAACCTCGTCAAATTAAAAAGATATGTGAAGATATTGGTGAAGCGTTAGTTTCATTTGCTAATGCAGACGGTGGCGAAATACTTATCGGAGTGGAAGACGATGGAACTATTACAGGTATTCCCCATGATAGTGATGATATCGCCTCTATGCTTTCTGCAACAAAGACACATGTTTATCATGGACAAAATTTACCCATGACTGCCTCAACCAAACTATCTCTTAATGATTTAACAGTTTTATATTTCTCTGTCAATAAAGGTACGACTCAAATTTATCAACTTCCTGATGGACGTTGTGTGAGAAGAAAGGACAAATCTACCATACCTGCTTCAGTCGATCAGATCCAATTTGAAAAACAGGAAATAAAATCAAGGGAATATGATAGTCAGTTTGTTGATGGTGCATTAGTAACAGATTTAGATTTAAGAATTTTACAAAGTACTGCAGATGCATATATTAAAGGGTTAAGTGTTGAACTTTATTTACAGCAAACTGGCTTAGCTATATATGGAATAAATGGCTTAAGGCTAAAAAGAGCTGCTTTATTGCTATTTGGAAAATCAAATGAAATCAATAGATGGCATGCAAGATGTCAAATCAGATTTATTAAAGTTCAAGGAGATAAGTTAGAATCTGGAGAAAAATATAACGTAATAAGTGACGAAAGTGTTCAAGGAAACATTTTTGATCTTTGGCTTAAATCGTGGGAAAACCTAAGACCTTATTTAGCATATAAGACAGAGTTTGGATCAAATGCTAAATTTGAACAAAAATATACTTATCCTGAGGATGCTTGTAAAGAAGCTATTCTAAACGCAATCGCACACAGGGATTATTCGATTCAAAATGGAATTGAAATATACATATTTAATGATAGAATGGAAATAAAGAGTCCGGGTGCGCTATTATCAACACTATCCATTAATAATCTATATCAACTTGAGGGAGCTCATGAATCAAGGAATCCACTTATTGCAAGAGTTTTGAGAGAGAATAAGCTTATGCGTGAACTTGGAGAAGGGATGAAGAGAATTTTTGACTTAATGAGTGAAAACGAATTGGAAAAACCCGTTCTGTACTCAAACGGACTTTGGTTTAGTGTAACTCTAAACAATAAAACCATATATTCCCAAAAGCAACAAGAATGGTTAACTTCCTTTTCAAAGTACAGGCTTAACAATAATCAGAAAAAAATTATACTTCTGGGAATCGATGATACAGAAATATCACCGGCTGATATACAAAATGCATTAAATACAAAAGATTTATTAACCTATAATACTGAAGTCACTGAGTTAAGGACTAAGGGATTATTAAGAGAAATTCGCAATAAAATAAGTGCAAAGAATTTAGCCTTCAAACTCAGAAAACCTAGAAATCAAATCACTAGATTTAAAGTGATGAGACCTGAATAAGTAGTTTAACTACTTATTTTTTTAGCAGGCTATCATAAATAAAACAATATTTCGAACAACTGAGTTTAGCAATAATTATTTCTGTAAAAAAACATTTACGAAGAAACGAGTGAATATTGATGTGTATGTTTGAAAAGATTGCATGCTATAATTACTCACCATTTATCCATTCATCTGGACTATTAACCGTTCACTCTTTAAGCCGTATTACTCCCCTCCTGCTATACATCCTTATTGCCCCTCATCATTTTTTAACCTCATCTGCGAAGCCTATTCCGGATTTTTATACTGCCATTAATTAAAGTATATAAACAAAGCCATGAAAAAATTTACCACGCTGCTAACAGCCATGCTGTTGACCCTGCTCCTTTATGCACAAAACAAATCCGGCAAGATATCAGGTACAGTTACCAGCCCCGGCAATAAACCGGTGGAAGCCGCCACGGTGCAATTATTAAAAGCCGGTGCAAACACACTGGTAAAAACTGCCATTACCGACAAAGCAGGTAATTATGTTTTTGAAAAACTGCCCGATGGGAATTATATCATCAGCATCAGCGCTGCCGGTTTTGCCAAAAAACAAACCGCTGCGGTAACCATCAGCAGCAGTGTGCAAACCGTGAATATGCCTGCCACCGAAATGGCCATTCAATCCAAAGCGCTGGAAGGCGTAACCGTTACTGCCAGCAAACCATTTATAGAGCAGAAGACCGACCGCACCGTGGTAAATGTGGAAGCATCGCCCAGCAATGCCGGCGCCACTGCACTGGAAGTGCTGGAAAAATCGCCGGGTGTAAGTGTTGACAATGATGGCAATATCAGCCTGAAGGGCAAACAGGGCGTGATCATTATGATGGATGGAAAGCCAACCTACCTGAGCGCTGCCGACCTGGCCAATGTATTGCGCAACCTGCCTGCCTCTGCGCTTGACCAGGTAGAGATCATGACCAACCCTTCTTCCAAATACGATGCTTCGGGCAATTCGGGCGTTATCAATATCAAAACAAAAAAGAGCAAGGTAAAAGGATCGAACGGGAGCATCAGTTTGGGTGATGTTACTTCCCTGTTCAGGAGGAACGGCAAAGAGGAACTGGTATGGAAGCCCACCCTTTCGGTGAATTACAATTATAAGAAGAACAAGGTGAACCTCTTTGGCAATTTTGTGTACAACTACCGGGAGGGGCGTGCCAGCCTGGATGTGGTGAGCCGCTATTACGAGAATGGCAAGCAACTGGACAGTATCAATCTTTTAAATACCTATTTCCGTTTCCGCAATAATAATTACACGCTGAAGCTGGGGATGGATTACAGTCCGAATAAAAGGAACACCTACGGCATAGTGCTGAACGGGTTCTTATTTGCCGGCAGGCCCACCCCGCTTACCAGTACCACCTTCACCAATTTAAGCGGCGATGTGTTCAGCAGGCTGAATTCAAAAACCATGAACAAACTGAGCTGGAACAATTTCAGTACCAACCTGAACTACAAACATAGTTTCGACTCGGCAGGGACCGAGCTGACGCTTGACCTGGATTATTCGCATTACCGCAACGTATCAGACCAGTTGCTGAGCACCGGTTTCTTTGATGGTAATTACAACCAGACAGCCGACTCCATGTTCCTGAAGGGGCACCTGCCGGCAAGCATCGATATCTATTCGCTTAAATCGGATTTTACACACAGCTTTGCCAACAAGGTGAAACTGGAAGCGGGCATCAAATCCAGTTATGTGCGGTCTGACAACCTGGTGGACTATATGCGCAAGATGGGCGGCAACTGGGCGCCGGATGCACGCAACAACCATTTTATTTATACCGAGAACATCAATGCGGCCTATATCAATGCATCCAAAACCTTTAAGAAATGGGATGTGCAAACCGGGCTGAGGATGGAGAACACCAATACCAGGGGTGTGCAAACGAACGGCAGCTCCACGGTGAAACGCAGTTATGTGAGCCTGTTCCCCTCGGTATTTGTAAGTTATAATGCCAATGAGAAGAACAACTTCACCGTGTCGGCAAGCAGGCGTTTGCAGCGGCCCAATTACCAGGACCTGAACCCCTTCACCTTCTTCCTGGATTCGCTGAGTTACCGCCAGGGCAACCCCTACCTTACCCCGCAGTTCAGTTATAATTACGAGCTGAGGCATACGTATAAGAACAAATTAAGCACCACGCTTAACTATACGGCCACCACGGATGTGATAAGCCAGATCATTAAAAGGCAGCGTGGCAGCAACAACGAGCTGGTTGGTTTTTTAACGGTTGACAATATTGCCCGCTTCACCAATATGGGTATTGCCATAAGCACGCCGGTGAAAATTAAAAAATGGTGGAATGCCAACCTCTTTGTGAACGTGTACCGCAACCACTACCAGGGCACCTATATATCCACGGAGAGCAACCAAAACAAAGTGGTTGACCTGGATATGGCCTACACCTCCTTCAGTGTGAACATCAACAACAGCTTTACCATTGGCAAGGGCTGGACGGGCGAACTGAGCGGCTTTTACAATTATAAGAATGTGCAGCAGTTGTCGCTTACCTACCCGATGGGCCAGCTTAATTTTGGCCTGGCAAAGAATAATTTACTGAAGGGCAAGGCCAGCCTGAGGCTGAATGCCCGTGACCCCTTTGGCTGGATGCGTTATAAAGCACTTACCCAGTACGGGAATGTGGACATATCGGTGCTGAACCGGTTCGACAGCCGGCAGTATGGCATCAATTTTACCTACCGTTTTGGGAAGCAACAGGGCGGCGGCGGCAAGAAGAAATCCTCGGCCACGGAGGAAGAGCAGCAGCGTGTGGGGGCAGGAAATTAGGCTATATTTTATGTGTTCGATAAGGGCCACCGGGAAACCGGTGGCTTTTTTGTTTGCCGCTGACCGGCGGGGTCATTATAAATTTTGCGTCAGGAACCATGTGCGCCTACCTTTTTCATAGGCGTGCCTACCTTTTTCATAGGCGAGCCTACCTTTTTCATAGGCGTGCCTACCCCTGTAGGTAGGCGTGCCTACCTTTTTCATAGGCGTGCCTACCCCTCTAGGTAGGCGGGCCTACCTTTTTTATAGGCGTGCCTACCCCTGTAGGTAGGTGCGCCTACCTTTTTCATAGGCGTGCCTACCCCTGTAGGTAGGTGCGCCTACCTTTTTCATAGGCGTGCCTACCCCTATAGGTAGGTGCGCCTACCTTTTTCATAGGCCTGCCTACCCCTTTAGGTAGGCGTGCCTACCTTTTTCATAGGCCTGCCTACCGTTATAGGTAGGCGTGCCTACCCCTGTAGGTAGGCGGGCCTACCTTTTTGATAGGCGGGCCTACCTTTTTTATAGGCGGGCCAACAGGCTT
The DNA here is from genome assembly GCA_044226725.1 of Ferruginibacter sp. Lineage (GTDB taxonomy): Bacteria > Bacteroidota > Bacteroidia > Chitinophagales > Chitinophagaceae > Ferruginibacter. The sequence goes on from JBGAGM010000008.1 coordinate 126,119, forward strand.
TTGGAACCTGCGTTTTTCAATTGTTTTACATTAAACAATTTATAATACGAAAATTGGCAGTTTCGCATTTTTTACCTGCATACTGGCAAGCATGTTATTTATTAAGTATATTTATGAATATCAAAATCGTAAGTTGATGCATTTTATGAGTAGCGTATATTTATGAGTTAGCTACAAGGCTATAGAACGACAGTAAAAACAATGACACATTTAAAAAAGACGCTAAAACGAGAAGATTTTACTAGAGTATATAACTTATACCCTAAACAACCTTGGCTATGTGACAAAGAAAACTCTCTCGTTGAATTGATTAAACTTTGTGAAACTGCAGAGCAAAAGGATTTAATTATCGATTTGTTAGGCGAATTTAAATATCTTGACCAAAAGGTTCTTAATCAATATTTGAATTTCATTACCGACTGCATAATAAATGATACAGGCTTTGAAGAAGATAAAACAATTATTGCTGCAATTACAATCGATGATGAAGCAGACAGTAGTCAAAGAGTCTTGAACGACATTAAAGTCCCATTATTTGCAAACGGCTGGAGTAATGTAAAAACTGTTAATAGATTTAATGACATTCCAAAAAATTTTAAAAAAGGGAAAAAACAAATCATCCTAATTGATGAATTTATAGGAAGTGGAAAAACCATTCTTGGCAGGATTAAAAATATTAAAGAATGGCTAAATGGTGATTTTGAACTAAAGTTTTGTTTTCTAGTAGGAATGGATTTTGGGATAAAAATAATTGAAAACCTTGGATATGAAGTGCATTGTCCTTTACGACTTCCAAAAGGAATAAGCGAAAGGTATAGTGGGGCATTTGCAATAAATGCCATTGAAAAAATGAGAGAACTTGAAGACAAATTAGCCCAAGAAATTAATCATCATGCATTACAAACGTTTTCTTTAGGATATAATGATACTCAAGCCCTTTATTCCTTAGAATCTTGTTTCGGAAATACCCCAAACTCTGTTTTCCCAATATTTTGGTGGCCTAAATATGCTAACAATCAACCTAGAAGCACTTTATTAACAAGAGTTGAAAATGGATTAAAATGAAACTAACAAAGAATGAACGAAGGATATTAGTTGAAATTTTCAATGCCAGTAACGGCCTCTTCTTATTTACATTGCATAGGCAGCTGAATCTTTCACCCAAAGAGCTTTTCACAGCAATTGAAAATTTGAAATCAAATGGTCTTGCTGAAGTATCAGAAGATAGAATTACAATAACTAAAGTAGGTATAGGCTTTTCAGTTCAAACATCTTTAAAAAATAAGTCGAGTATAGAGAATGCAAAACCTATCAAAGAAGAATATTTAGGCAGAAAAATAAGTATAAATGAATTTTACATTCCACAGAACTTTGAAAAGTAATTTGACGTATGTTTGAACTTATAAGGGAAGGTACAGAAGAAACTAGCACAAAGAAAGTGAAGTCGCTTTCAAGGTTAAGGTCACCTTTAACCTCTATCGATAAAATACAAATCAGAGATTTGTATTTTATCGGAGCTCGCTCAGCAGAGCTGAGACTCGCAGGGTTTAATCCAAATCATTTTGGCGATTACGCCAAAATAATTCGTCTTAAACCCAGAGCTAAAGTTAAGAAAGTAGTTAAAAGTACCTTCCCTTTATTATGTCAGTAACTAAGACTCTTAATTATTGGAAAAATAGCTTTGAAAAGTCGGGCACTAAGCCTGAACTTATTAAAGATTACATTTCTTACATAAAACCGTTACTTAAAAATGGAGTTCCAATAATTTTTGATTTTAATCATCTTTGTTTATTGCTCGGGAGAAATCATCCATATTTAGCTTCAGTAATAAATTCAAACATAAGCCACTACAGAGAGTTTGAAATTCCAAAACGAAGTGGTGGCAAAAGAACAATTTCTGCCCCATATCCTGCACTCCTTGATTGCCAAAGGTGGATATATGAAAACATTCTCTCTAAAGTTAAAATCCATTCTTCTGCTCACGGATTTACCTTTAGTAAATCGATAATAACAAATTCAAAGATTCACGTTGGCCAAAATCATTTTTTAAAAATCGATTTGAAAGACTTCTTCCCTTCCATTACGCTAAATCAAGTAATTACGGTTTTTAAGACTTTAGGTTATACTAATAAAGTTTCATTTTATCTTGCTTCAATATGTTGCTATGGCGACGTTTTACCACAAGGCGCTCCTTCTAGTCCAATGGTGAGTAATATTGTTGGCAAAACTCTCGACAACAGACTCATGAAGTATGCTAAGAAATTCAAACTTAGATATACTAGATACGCTGACGATTTAGCATTTTCCGGGGAATCAATACCAGTAAAACACATTGAGTATATTACCAATATTATTAACTCTTGCGGTTTTACAGTTAATGAAAAGAAGACAACATTACAACAAGAAAAACATAAAAGAATTGTGACAGGAATTTCTATTGCAGAGAATGAAATAAAAATTCCTCGAGAATACAAAAGAGAGCTTAAGCTTGAGATCCATTGCATTAGAAAGCACGGTCTAGCGGGACATATCAGAAAGAAAAAAATTAAAAACCCCAACTATATACTGAGTATAATAGGGAAAATTCATTTTTGGCTTTCTGTTGAACCGGGGAATACCTATGCAACACAGGCGCTAAAGGACTTAAAACAAAATTATGATGAGAAGCCCAGCCACTAGCAAAAGTATTTGCCAAAGCAGGGTTGGACATTGTAACATCAGCTATGTGCATACATCAGCAACAGTTCGGGCTCGACGTTCAATGTTCAGCTTTTGTGCTTAACTTCAATAACATATTTTCATAAGGGCATTTGTACCGGGCTGGACAATCAATGAACTCTCAGCCTTCGCAAATACTCAAACGTTTTGCGTAATTTAAAAGACCCCATAAATGGATAAAACTTGTTTTATTATAATGCCAATTTCCGATTGTGACCCTTATCCGGTTGGGCATTTTAAAAGAGTTTATGAATACATTATAAAGCCTGCTTGCGTAAAAGCGGGCTTTCAGCCTATTAGAGCTGACGATGTTCTCAATACAAATTTTATTGCTATAGACGTTATAAAATTGATTGTAAAAAGTGATATGGCAATTTGTGACTTAAGTTCAAGAAATCCAAATGTCTTCTACGAACTAGGTATTAGACAAGCATTCAATTTACCTGTGACATTAATCAAAGATTCTATAACAAATAGGGTTTTTGATATTCAAGGGTTTCGAGACATAGAATATGACAATGATTTACGAATTGACAACGTTGAAAATACTATTTCAATTTTAGCAGAAACAATAAAAAATACTTACGACACAAAAGGCAATGAAATAAACTCATTGATTTCTCTCTTAGGTGTCCATCCTGCTCAAATTACTAATAGCGTGGAAATTTCGAAAGACACTGAAATAATTCTTAACAGTCTAGTTAGTTTAGCTTCACGGTTGACATATATCGAAAACCTGTTGCCATCACCACGGACAATACCACAATCTTTTAGTATTGACGAAACTGGTGGAATATGGAAAGACTTGAACCCATCTGAAGCAGGTGATTTGCAAATAGATGATATTATTGAACATGATAAATTTGGAAAAGGTAGAGTTATTAATGTGAGTGGCAAACCTGAAAACCCAATTATCGATGTTGCCTTTCAATTTGGCGACAAAAAGAAGTTAATGACAAATTATGCTAAGCTTCGAAAATTAGTGAAACAAGAATAACTACGCACAACAAAAGTATTTGCAAAAGCTGGGCTGACGGAAACGCGTTTCATCTTTTTGTTTTCCAATTTGGCTTCATATCGGGCAGACAATAACCATTTTGCTATGTGCAAATCATCAACTTTTATTTATAAATTTAGCTTCAGGTAGCCGGGGCGGACGCAAGATTATTTCCCAACCTTCGCAAATACCTGCTCGTTGGCTGTCATTCTAAAAGACCCTTATGCAGACAAGTAGCAAAATAATTTATTGGACTTCGCTTGTTTTGATTTTCATTTTTGTAATTGTACCTTTTGTCGGCCAGTTTACGCCATTGGAATTTACGAATGCCAATTTCCAAAGTCTATTTGAACAATTTCGCTTTTTTGGACTGCCTCCTGTAATCCTTTTGACACTATTCGGAACTTTAAAAGCTAAAGATTCCTCTGCAACTAAGACGACCAAAATTGTTTTGACAATTTGCGTTTCCTTATTTTCTGTTTTTATTTTGTTTTTATCAATTTGGGCTGGTATGTGTCGCTGGACAAACAACAAAGTTCTCTTTACAAACTTAAATGACAAGACCACAAAAATTGTATTAAGAGACTTTGGGTGTGGTGCGACAGACAGTGGTAGTCCGACTTATAAGGTTTGTAAAATAAAAACTATTCTTCCATCATTAATTTGGGTGACAGGAATTGATACAACTAAAATAGATAGAAAAATTTGGCAGCGAGTAGACAACAAAGAATGACCAACGAGAAGAAGAACGAACAGCCAACATTGGTTTTATGCAAGTTAGGCATGTCCAGCAAACATCAATCCCTACACGGTGCAGGGACAAAGCCAGGCTGCCCACAGGGCCCTGCGGGTGGTTCGGGCAGGACAACCAACTTTGAACTTTAGTTCTTAAATTCGACTTTATATTCCTGCCTGCCGGCAGGCAGGTTCAATCCCGACGCTTAGGCCGGGACAGGTCAGCAGCGGTTGTGTGGGCGGACGAAATTCTATTTCCCAACCTGCATAAAGCCCTGCCTGTTGGCAGCAAGGCTATCGGAGCATTATTTATTTACAAGAAAAAGATTAAATAAATTGTAATGAAATCTATTTTTGACTCAGCTATTCAAAAAGAAATAACAGATCGAATCAATTCCTTATCACTAAACAATAAAGCTCTTTGGGGAAAAATGAATCTTTTCCAAATGGTTCAACATTGCATTTTATGTGACGATATGTATTTAGGTAATATCAAAATTAAGAGAGCTTTTATTGGCCGTTTAATTGGAAAACTAATTTTAAAAAAAGTACTTAAAGATGAGGCTCCTTTCCAAAAGAATTCCCCAACAAGCCCTGCACTAAAAACAGAGAATGTCGATGGAAATCTTGAAGCAAAAAAAGAAGAATGGATAAATCGGTTAAAAGAATACAACAACTTCAACAACCCAAACTTTGTTCATCCTTTTTTTGGACCAATGACGAAAGAAGAAATTGGTTATTTGTCGTATAAGCATGTCGATCACCATTTAAGGCAATTCGGTGCATAAAGCCCAGTTGCCAACATCCGTGGCGGTTGCACAACTACCTTTAAAAGTTATTTTCTACCGTTTTCCCCGATTGACAACAAAATTGACTGAATGAAAGGCATCCAAGTTTTTTTAGAGGAACTAAAATCATCGTTGCCCAAAAGCTCTTATGAACAAAGAAAAATTTGGGCTATCTATATTTTAGAGAAGAACATAGACTTAAAAGAACTAGCAGAATTATTAAAGTACGAAAAAGAGATTGCTACCAAGTTTTTATGGATGCTTAGTGATATTGGAATTTTAAGCCCCAATAGATTATTGAGGGAACTTCCTTATTTATTGGCCTTATGCAGTACCATTAACCAGGATTATAAAACTTATTTTGCCTCATATTGGTTATATGCAGGTGTTCCAACGGAGAATGAAGGAGAAGCAATAGATTTGCTATTTCAATTTATCTTATCACCCAAAATAAACATAACTGTTAAGTCAAGGTCTGCTTTAGTTTTGTTTAATCTTACAAAAAAACATCCTGAACTCAAAAATGAGTTGAGATATACTTTAAAAGACCAGTTAAACAAATACTCAAAAGACTTTGACAAAAGAATTTCAAAAATATTAATGCTAATAAATGAATGACGAGAAGGAGCCCGTACCGCTAACATGCGGTTTGGCAAAATGGTGGCTTGCCGGAATGCTAACTCACAACCTGCATAAAACCCTCCCGCCATTGTTGGTGTTTGTGCCATTGGAATTGGAGGGCAAATAAGCGTAGGTTAATAGAACTGCTGCCAGCATAACTGAGCAAAAAACAAATGAATTCTGCTTTTTTTATTGTTTAGCAAAACAGGGATTTAACTTTATTGACTAGCCGTGCAGCGGGTTTTGCGGAAGGCTGCAAATAGTAACCATTTAACTTTCATGATATGAATTTTACAAGAATGGTACCCAGTGTGTTTTATACAGACTTAAGGGATGGCCTGAAGTTATTTGTTGATTGTCTTCAGTTTACTATTCAGCACAAAGACCTGAATACTTCACAACCATACTGCGTACTGCAAAAGGACGGGATCGTTATTATGGTATTCCAGGATGAAACATTAGCAAAAGAACATTATCCTGAGCTGAGACTGGAGACAAACAATATTGAAGATGTGTATGCAACAGTGTCGGCATCACACCCTCACCTGCTTCATCCAAACCTTAATAAAATTACCCTGAGGCCCTGGGGCGCAAGGGAGTTTGCGATCAAAGACAATCAGGTTGGTATCAGGTTTCAGCAATGGCAATAACTACCAGCTTAAAAAGGGTGTTATTTTACGGAAGGTATTTCTCCGCCGTTGCTGATGATTGCATTCGCTCCAATGCCGGCAGTACGAACAAAACAACAATGGCGGGAAATAAAGATGGTTTTATGGAGGCAGGCTTGAGCAGCAGCAATCCATTCAACACAATACTTTGACGCAAACGCCCTTAAAAATGTCGGTTAGCCCACTCCCTGGTAACCGGGGAATAGATTTACTTTGAACCAAAACAAACCATGAAACAGCTATTTATCAATTTACCGGTAAAGGATGTGCAGGTATCCATGCATTTTTATGCCCGGCTGGGCTTTACAGAGAACCCTTTATTCAGTTTTGAAAACCAGAAATGTATGATATGGAGCGACCAGGTCTTTTTGATGTTGCAGACACAGGAAATGTTCAGATCGGGTAATAAAAAAAATCTTCCTGATACCAGGGAAAATGCGATCGTCACTTTTACGCTTCCGGTGGAAAGCCCTGAAAAGGTTAATGAAATTATTCAGCATGGTTTACAGGCCGGAGGATCTGAAACTACTCCTATGATTGATGAAGGCTTTATGCAGGTGAGAAATATAGAAGACCCGGATGGCCATAACTGGGGCATCATATACCTGGACATTGATAAATTTAAACAGATGACAGGGAAATCGTAAACCAACAATTTTGAACCGGTGAACTTTGTGCCGGAAGCTATCTGATGGTTGCGGTTGTATGAGGGGATTACTATTGCCCAACCTTTCTGGCAGGGGCTTATGAAAAACAAACTGAATTTTAATTTTGTATATTTACATATAAACTACCAGATAATGAAAACAGCTGATTTAAAAATAGACGTAATAAATAAAATCACCCAAATCAAAGAGACAAATGTGATCAGGGAAATACAAAGAGTTCTTGATTTTGAACTCAATGAAGGTATTTTTAAGCTCACTGCTCCCCAAAAAAAGAGAATTACAGATGCCAGGCAGGAAGTAAAACAAAAAAAAATCATAACAGAATTGTCGGCAAATAAAGAAATATCCGAATGGCTCGACAAATAATCTGGACCCTTACGGCTCAAACTGAACGTCGTGAAATTTTAGCATATTGGATAAAAAGAAACAGGTCAAAAACTTTCAGCATAAAGCTTAATAAGCTTATTGTAACTGCCCTTAAGGAAATCAGTAAAAATCCATTCATCGGCAGAAAAACTGAAATTGAAACTATAAGAGTTAAAATAATCCGTGACTATCTTATTTTTTACGAAATATCTCCTAAGAAAATCTACGTGTTATCTATATGGGATGGCCGCCGGGATTCTTCTACCCGACAGCTTTCGTAGCTGTAGTTCGTATCAATAACTATCAGCTTTTGTACTTAACTTCAGCAACCAGATTTCAAGAAATAGTGCTTGTTTGGTTGAACTGGATGTTAATTAACTAAATTGTAAATGAGCTGGCTGCTGTTTTTTAGCAAGCACATTAAATCCAGAACAAAATGATAAGTGTAAATGCCAGGATAAGTATAGTACTATGTTTCATCATACTCTTTTTACCCTTACTTATTATAAGGATTTGGTTTGACATTTCGGAATTACAAAGATTTCGGCCTTTCACACTGGTTCTTCCGTCAGCTTTTATTTTTATTGCTTTATACCGTAACCGGGCAACATGGCTTCTTGCATTTTGCCTCTTTCTTTTAGGAATTTACTATTATCTTTTTACAAGCAATCGAATTGCATATCCCGGTGCATTTGAATTTACTTTGCCCTTGAACGAATTATTATACAGAGATAGAACCGGATTATCCACAGGTCAGCCAATTCAACGTTTTCTGCATTTATTCCCTTTTCTTTTCTATATAGTGGCATTACTGATTTTTATAACAAACCCAATAAAAAAACTTTACCGGACAAAATCCGCATAAGTTTCTGTTTAATTGCTGCTGTCTAAAGCCTTAGCAGCTGGTGTGGATAGACAGAGAAGTTTGTCCGTGTGGCTATCGTGATTAGTTCTTAATTTCGCCTTCTTTAAAAACCGGGCCTGCCGGTAAACAAAAAACTATGATCACAATTGAAAGGGCAAGGGTTGCAGACAGTAAAATCATTGTGGATATTGGTTTGATATCGGTAGAGGAAGCACACCGCGGCAGCTGTGCACCCGAAGAACTGAATGAGTATCTTGAAAAGCACTATAACTCCCGGGTAATCGGGGAAGAACTGAGCGACGAGAACAATATTTACCATATTATCAGGGCCGACGGGGAGCCTGCGGGTTTTTCCAGGGTCATGCTCAACTCGGCGCATAGCGCTATTGAGCAGCCCCATGTAACCAAGCTGGACCGCATTTACTTACTGAGCAAATTCTTCAGCCGGGGCCTAGGGCCGGAGCTTTTACAATTCAATATTTACCTGGCTAAGGCAAACGGCCAGTGCGGTATATGGCTGTACACCTGGACAGGCAATACCCGAGCAATAAATTTTTACCGGAAGCACGGGTTTGAAATTATCGGCAGCCATCATTTCCAGGTTACTGAAACCCGGTACAACCCGAACCATCATATGTTCCTTCGTTTCGGTTAGATTGTCTGCCGGCGGTACTGCACAATATTTATTAATGTACTTTTAGCTGATATTTGTTTATAACCAGAAACGGGCCTTACCATGAACATTCTTATTCGTGCAGCCACAGGTGCAGATGCTGCCTTCATCAGTGGTCTTTGCGATCAGCTGGGTTACGGGTGCCTGCTTACTGAAACCGAAAAACGCCTGCAGTATGTTTTGCAGGATACCAATAGTTGTATTTTTGTTGCAGTTGCACAGGGAAAGGTTGTTGGCTGGATACATGGGTTTTATGCGGTAAGGATTGAGTCGGACCCCTTTACAGAAATTGGCGGACTGGTAGTGGATGAAGGTCACCGCAGGCAACAGATCGGTAAGCTGCTGGTAAATAAAGTTGCTGAATGGGCGCTCAGCAGGGAGTACAGGCGTTTGCGGGTACGTTGCAATGCCCTGCGTACAGAATCGCACCGGTTTTATTTATCACTGGGTTTTGCAGAAAAGAAACAACAGAAAGTATTTGAAATGCAGTTCAGTTAACATACAGATACCATACTTATAAAACAGTACCACAGACCATGAAATATATCTTTTCACTTTTTTTGATGACCATTATTTGCAGCAGTCTTTTTGGCCAAAACAGCAGTCCTCTAAAAGGATACCAGGTCCCTGATTCCATAAGCGCTGCTGCATTCTATGCCGAAATAACCATCACTGACAGCAGCAACCTGAAAAAGGATTATGCCTGCATTGGCGGCAATAAAGCCGGTCTGCACCTGGGATATGATGGCAAGGATAAAGTGATCAAATTCCTGTTGTTTGCAGTATCAAAAGAGAAGGCCACAGGGCTGGATGCTTATCCGCACCTGACGGGCTATGCCTGGAAATTCAACTGGAAGCCGAATGTAGCCTACCCCATGCTGATAGCCACGGCCAGCGATTCGGCAAGCAACAGCACTTTGTACTCGGGCTATATCTTTTTGCCCGATGAAAAAAAATGGAAGCTGATAGGTACCCGCAGTGTTAAGGATACCATCCCGCTAAAAAATGTATGGCCCGAAAACAGTGGCGTACAAAGCATCCCGGTAAACTGCGGCAACCGCTGGCTGCAGCGCAGCAGTGGCAGCTGGAAAGCGCTTGATATGCAAACCGGCAAGGCCCCTTCCCTGCGCCAGATGAGCAATACCGACAGCCTGGCCCAGCAACAAACTGAAGAAGCCCTGCTGCGTGCAAAACTTAAAGACAGTGTGCAGTATGAGCAGGGCATGTTTTACCAAACGCTGAAAGAAGGCACGGGCAGGCTTGTAAAAATTACGGATACCCTTACCGTGCATTACCGGGGTTCGCTTTATAAGGATGGCAGTGTGTTTGATGAAACAAAAAACAAACCCGCCAGTTTTCCGCTGGAGCGTTTGATCAAAGGCTGGCAGGTTGGTTTATCGCATTGCAAAGTGGGTGGCAAGATGAGGCTTTATCTTCCGTCGGGCAGCGCTTATGGCATACGTACCCGATCGGCCACCATACCACCCAACAGCATATTGGTATTTGATGTGGAAGTGCTGGATGCGAAGGAAAAGCTGGTAAAATGACCATGATGAACCCTTTCAGCAATACTATTTTAAACGCAATGTCATTTTTAAAGAATCTGTTCAGCAGCAACAACAACAGCGATAAAGTGGAATGTCCCCGCTGTTTGGGAAAAGGGTATGTGGACCAGGCAGATATCATCAGGCTGAAAAGGGAATTAAAATGGCTGCCGGGTAGTTGTGCCTTTTGCAATGGCACAGGTAAAGTACCTCCCGGTCGCTCTGAGCTTGTTCCTGCCGATACCACTTATCTTTCTTCAAACCTGACAGGCCGGGAACAAAGAAAATTATTCAACGGCGATGCAGCAGCACTGGAAAGAGCCAGGCAATATGATGCAGAAACAGATAAATTAATTGCAGAGATCCGAAAATTATATTTTGAAGAGCAGATGCAGGTACCCGTTATTGCGAATTTCTATTTTAACAAATACCCGCATCATTTTCTCATCGAAGAGCGTAAGCAAGAATTCATTGATTTCATCAAAAAAGTAATTACCATAAAGGGATGACCATACAGGTCTGTAAGAAACCAACTGTTTTATGTTGCGTTTACATGTAATCCCTGATTTAGATAAACGCAGAACCAAGTTGAAACAGGTCAAATGAAAATTGCACATTCTTTTTCTTTGAGCAGCCTTTTTTGTGCTATCGTATTTTCCGGTTGCACAACGGCTTTACAGCTTCAGCATAAAACGTCCATTTTGGTAATACAACAGGTGAGCGTGGTAGATGTGGAGGCCGGGAAGCTAACCCCTCCTATGGATGTGGCCATCCGTGACAAGCAGATCATCTTTGTTGGCAATGCATTCAAAAAACAGGGTAATAAAAATACCACCTATATCAACGGCAGGGGCAAATACCTGATGCCCGGGCTCTGGGATATGCATGTGCATGTATGCTGGCTAACGGGTAATGACAGCCTGGTCTTTCCGGCCCTTTTAAAGAATGGTATTACCGGCATCAGGGACATGGGTGGCGACCTTGGTATAATGCGGACTTTTAAAAACCGTATTCAAAGCGGGGAAATGACAGGGCCTGAAATTTATGGTGCCGGCCCCATGATTGACGGTACGCCCCCGGTACAAGCTGATTTTTCGCTGCCGGTTGATGAACGAACAGATATAAATGCCGTGCTGGACAGTTTAGCTGCGGGCGGTGCCGATTTTTTTAAAACATATTCGGTCATTAAAGAAGAAGAATTACAAAAGATCGCAGCTTATTGCAGCCGGAACAATATGACATTTGCAGGCCACCTTTCAGAGTATATCGACCCGGAAATTTCCATCGCTTCAGGGCAACAAAGTATTGAACACCTGAACCGGCTGGATGAGATTTGGCAGACCAGCAAAACCAGGACAGACAGCATTGCCCGGCTGATGATTGCCCGCAAGGCTTTTCTTTGTCCCACCATGATCACCTACCAGCTTAAGACCAGGTTAAGCGACAGCACTGTTATTAACCCGGCATACGAACCTTTTATACCCGGGCCACTGAAAAAGGAATGGGATTTGCTTTGGACAAAAAGAAAACAGTCAGCAGAAAAGAAGAATGACCGGGAACGGCTGAACCAGGTTTATGGCTCCCAACAGCAACTGGTAAAACACCTGGATAAAATGGGCGTAATGATGCTTGCCGGAAGTGATTTTGCCGGTATGCCCTATGTGTACCCGGGTGCCGGCCTGCAGGAAGAACTGCTGCTGCTTTCAGAAGCAGGCCTCAGCAATGCGCAGGTATTACAAACAGCCACAATAAACCCCGCCATTTTTATGAACAGGCAACAATGGTTTGGCTCGGTAGCAGTTGGTAAATATGCCGACCTGGTGCTGCTGGAGAAAAACCCGCTGGAGGAGATCAGGAATATTAAATTGATAAGTAAGGTAATTGTAAAAGGAAAGTTGTTGAAATAAAGAAAGGTCTTTCGCTATCTTTTAAAAAATATTATCCGGCGAAACAAATCACCATAACCACGCAACCCAAAATTATTAATGATGGAACAACAGGAACAAAAACAAACCCCTGCCGGGGCCACTGCCTTTGCCCCAACTTATTTCCATGGCACCCGTGCCGACCTTGCTATCGGTGATCACATTGAAACCGGCTATAGTTCCAACTATGGTGTAAAAAAGAACGCTTCCTATATTTTCTTAACGGCAACACTTGACGCAGCGATCTGGGGTGCAGAACTGGCCGCAGGAGAACAAAGGCAGCGCATATACCTGGTGGAGCCCACGGGTGAAATTGAGGATGACCCCGACCTTACCGACAGGAAGTTCCCGGGCAACCCCACCAAATCTTACCGCACAAAACAACCCCTTCGGGTGGTGGGCGAAGTATCAGCCTGGCTTGGTCACCCTGCTGAACAACTGAAGGCCATGAAAGACCATCTTGAAAAGCTTAAGGAGCAGGGCATCCATTCACTGAATGACAGTGACAGCGCTGAAAAATCCTAACTTTGAAGTATACCAAAATAAAGCGCCATGCCAGTGAACCTGAAATACTTCCTGCTCTGGTTGCCCATGCTTTTACTGGCCATTTTGAATGGGGCCGCCAGGGAATTCATTTATAAGAGATATACCGGGGAACTGGCAGCCCACCAGCTGTCCACCATTTCATTGCTTATTCTTTTTGCATTTTATATACGGTTCGTTGTACAAAAATTTCCACCCGGGTCTGTGGCCAGGGCCTGGATGCTTGGATTCTTTTGGCTTTGTCTTACACTGTTGTTCGAATTTGGCTTTGGCCGCTACAGGGGCAATTCCTGGGAGAAACTTTTATACGATTACGATATCCTTAACGGCAGGATATGGATATTGATCCCGGTATGGGTATTGATAGCCCCGTTTATCTTTAGCAGGACCAGAAACTGACCCCCTGCTTTTTAGTAATACTGAACCATTGATGTTTTCCATAAGCGGTACGGGCTTGTGCAGGCAAGTGTCTAATTTCAAAATAAAAATGAAAGCCATGAAATTCATTGCCGCCTTATTTATTTTATGTTTGTCACGCCCTGCTGCTGCCCAGCTCTCTGACCGGGAACTGGTAACGAAAGCCTGCCTGAATTATGTAGAAGGCTTTTATGAAGGAGACAGCAGCAAACTGGCCAGCAGTTTAAAACCTACCCTCAACAAGTTTGGTTTCTGGAAAGAGAAAGGATCTGACAAATACCTGCCTGATGGTTATATGACCTACCAGCAGGCCATTGATTATGCCAAAAGGGTATTTGCCAAAAAGAAATTTGCCAAACCTGATGACATCAAAAAAGTGGATGTGCTGGATGTTCAAAACTGTATTGCCTCGGCCAAAGTGACTGCCAAATGGGGTGTGGATTATCTCTTACTATCAAAGCAGGATGGCAGGTGGATGATTGAACAGGTATTGTGGGAAGGGCCTTTGCAAAACTGACAGGACCAAAATCTGATCTTTTAAAAGCGATGCTGAACCAATTAAACAGTAGATTTGTTATTCTAAAAATTTAAACGATGAGACTACATAAAATTACCGCTGCCTTATTAATTACAGGCAGCCTTTTTGCAGCCTGCAACAACAGCAAGCAGGATGAAAAAGCAGGTGAGGAAAAAACAACGGAGCAAAAAATGCCTGCACTTAAAGAAGAAAATGTTCAGTACAAAGCAGACAGCCTGACCATGGATGGCTATGTGGTATATGATACCGCCATTAAAGGAAAACGCCCGGCAGTACTGGTGGTACATGAGTGGTGGGGCCTGAACGATTATGCCAAAAGGCGTGCAAGGGAACTGGCAGGACTGGGCTATATTGCCATGGCCGTGGATATGTATGGCAACGGTCAGCGGGCCGATAACCCCGACCTGGCAGGCAAACTGGCCACCCCTTTCTATAAAGACCCAAAAATGGCCAAAGCACATTTTGATGCTGCCTTAAATAAACTGAAAACTTATGCCGAAGTGGATACTGCCAATATGGGAGCCATTGGTTATTGCTTTGGCGGCGGCATGCTGCTGAACCTGGTACGTATGGGCGAACCATTGAAAGGCATTGTTAGTTTTCATGGAAGCTTACTGGGCACACCTGCAGATAAAAACCTGCTGACCTCAAAAATACTGGTGCTGCATGGTGAAGACGATAAGTTTGTTCCTGCTTCCGAAGTAGCAGCATTTAAAAAACAAATGGACAGTATTGGTGCTGTGTATACTTTCAAAAGCTATTCCGGCGCCACCCACGCATTTACCAATCCTGATGCAACCGCCATGGGAGAAAAATTCAAGATACCCATTGCTTACAATGCTCCGGCAGATACCGCATCGTGGAATGAGATGAAAAATTTCTTTGGCGGGTTATTCAAATAGATATGATACCAGATTAGTTAAAGGCAGTTTGTACAAACTGCCTTTTTTATTTATTTTACATGGCCTGCAAAACCTTGACCCATGCCTGCAATACAAACCATCGATGCCGTAATTGAAGCGCTGGACGGCATCATCAGAGAATCGGAACAGAACAATGATACTGCAGGGTATTTTGCAGCGCTTTACCGAAGGGTTACTGCCCGGGTAAGGCTGGGCATCCTTAATAATGAATTTGAAGATGGCGCCCGGATGGCGCAGCTGGATGTGATCTTTGCAAACAGGTACCTGGATGCTTATGCTGCCTGGAAAGCAGGCCGCCCCGTTACAGCATCCTGGCAAAAAGCATTTGACATCACCGGTGATTACTGGCCGATAGTGCTGCAGCATTTGCTGATGGGCATGAATGCACATATCAATCTTGACCTGGGCATTGCGGCTGCTGAGGTATCTGCCCAAAAGAACATATTCGAACTGCAACCCGATTTCAATAAGATCAACAGCATACTTTCTTCACTGGTAGCAGAAGTGCAGGACGAACTGGCAGCTATCTGGCCAAGGCTGAAATGGATACTGCAGCGTACGAACAAGGTGGATGATTTTATGGTTGACTTCAGTATGCAGTTAAGCCGCGAAGGGGCCTGGCAATTTGCCCTGAGCATCGCCGGTAAGTCAGGGGCAGAACTGGATAGCATGATTTCAGCCAGGGATCTTAAAGTGGCAGAAAAATCAAAGATCATCACCCGGGATGGTTTTTGGGCAAGTTTAATTTTGGGTATTATCCGGATCGGGGAACGGGGTACCGTTGAGCAAAAAATAGCAAAACTTATAGCATGAGTGTACAAAAAGCATACGATAGCTGGTCGCAGCAATACGATACCAATATTAACAAGACCCGTGACCTGGAAGCAAGGGCATTACGGGAAATGCTCGACGGGATTGAATTTGACAATTGCCTGGAGATTGGTTGTGGTACCGGTAAGAACACGGCCTGGCTGATGACCCGTGCAAAGAATATTACCGCCGTTGACCTTTCGGCAGAAATGCTGGCAAAGGCAAAGCAAAAGATCAGCAGTACACATGTTACGTTTGTTCAAGCCAATATTTTGGAGCCCTGGGATTTTGCCAGTACAAAATACAACCTGGTTGGTTTCAGCCTGGTTCTGGAACATATTGAACACCTGGAACCGGTTTTTGAGAAAGTATCGAACGTAATGGAAGCAGGTGGCCATGTTTATATTGGTGAACTGCACCCCTTTAAACAATACAACGGCAGCAAGGCCCGGTTTGACACAGCCGAAGGTGAAGAGGTGGTTACCTGTTTCAACCATCACTTTACAGACTTTACCAATGCTGCGGCAAAACATGGATTTAGCATCACAGCCATACAGGAATATTTTGACGAAGATGACCGCAACCAGGTTCCCAGGATACTGGCCATGCTGTTTATAAAAAACTAAAATTAAAGTTATACATATGAAGAAGCTGATTGCCACCTGCACATTACTGTGTTGCCTGCAATATGGTTTTGCACAGGTTGCCTACTATAAAGGAGAATGGACCAGGCTGAACAAGCAGGAATTATTTACCGGCATTTTTAAGATCGTTACCGATGGGGCCGGTAAGGTTAAAGCAGAGATCGTTTGGACATACCTGGCCATTGACAGCAGCAATAGTGAACTGATGGATATGTACAAGGGTAAAAAAGGGAAATCCGGAATTGAATATGCCGAAGGGAATTTTACTGCTGCCGGCAATGATATCTATTTTGAAGGAAACAGAACAGATGATCCCTTTGTAATTTTAGGTACTGATAAATACCATTTGAAATTATCGGCCAACAAGCAGGTGATCTATGGCAGCACCGAAACGCAGGGCAGCAATGAGGGCATGCTGTATGCCGTTAAACTGAATGATGCTGCCGGACAAAAGGAGTTTATGGCTGCCAGGGCAGTGGTTAAAAAATCTTTATCCTTAAAATGAACATAATGAAAAAAATATTGCCAGTTATTTGTACCGGCATGCTGCTGTTCCTGTTTTCCTGCAAGAATGGACTAAAGCAGGAAGATGCTATACAAATAAACCAGGAAGGGATTGGTTTCATGAATGCAGGCCAGTACCAGCAGGCATTACAGTCATTCTTCAGGGCTATTGCCAGTCCCCGCCTTTCTAAAGAGGATAAGGGTACCATCTACCGCAATATTGCTTTAACCTATGTGGAGCTGGATATAAAAGATTCGGCAGCCCATTTTTCAACACTGGCCGCCAAATGCTACCGGAAGAATAGTTATGATTACCTGCTGAACATGTCGGAGGTTGAACTGCTTTCCGGCAAAACATCCAGTGCCCTCAACCTGCTGCTGAAAGCTGTAAAAATTGACCCGGAAGATATGGCTGTAAATAATTCACTGGGGCTGATCTACCTGGGCGATTATGATGAGGACCTGATTGACCTTGACAAAGCGCTTATGTACAATTCGAAGGCATTTGAAATAAGCGGAAGCAGGGTAACGGAGGATGTGCTTGGCAGAACTTTTTATAAAATGGAAAATTATGAGAAGGCCGAAACCCATTATGCCCACCTGCTGAAGGATTATCCCGATATGGCCAGCTACCTGGTGAATATGGGCATGATCAAATACCGGCTGAAAAAAAGGAATGAAGCTGAACTGTATTTTGAAAAAGGGATCATGCAGGACAGCAGCTACAAAGAAACGATCAGTATTTTTAAACTGAATAATCCGTAAACAGAGCCGGACGATCAGCGGTGCCTGCTTTGCAAATATTTTTCATGTACCACTGCACTCATTGGTTTATCATACACTTTACTTTCCACCCAGCTGATAATATCTAGGTAGGAGAAAACCCTTGTTTCATAGCGGTTCGTTTCAAATTGCTTGATCTTTTCCAGCAGTTTTTTTAGTCCGGGCTTTAGTTTGGCAGCTGATTCGTACACATTATTTCTCAAAAATTTGAACATCTCCTCTTCCACCACAGTCATGTTTTCCATGCGTGACATAAAACGGAAAACAGATTTAATCAGTGATTCGATAATGGAATCATTGCCCAGTTCAAAATGGGCCATCAGGTGCAAAAGCCTTGCATAGCACTGAAGGTCGATACGCATATCCAGCGGGCCATTGATGATCTTCTGCAACTGGTCGATGGATGCTTCAAAATCGCCGTTGCCAAAATACAGCAGTGCCATTTTATATTGTATCACCAATACCCGGTGCCTGTCGATATACATCTGGAATTCTTCAAGCCCTTTTTCGATAGCCGGCACCATTTTTATACCTTCCCCAAAACTGCCCTTCATCAGGTGCTGGTTTATTTTGGCGCTGGTTAAATAAACAAAGGCCTGCATGCGGAAATTATCGTGCTGGTTCGCCAGTTTTGACAACGCAAAACGTTCAAAAAGGGCCAGGTATTTATCAAATTCCTTAAAATTACGCAGGTTGAAATTAGCAGTGAGCAGGTTGTGCATGCCTTTTATATAATGCCCTGTTTCCACGGTGATCATGATAGGCTCATCCGTAAAGAGGTCGCTCCATTTTTTGCTGTAACGGTAATACATCAGAAAATCCTGCCTGATAAAAGCATACCAGCAGTAGCTCTGGTACAGGTACAACAACTGGTAAAATCCGCTGATACCCGCAGTTTCCAGTTGCAGGTTTTGCTTAAAGAACTGACGCACCCCTTCTTCATCCTTCATATTGCGGGCATGTCCATGCTTAACATACCACTGGTAAAGCTGTAATGCCAGGTTCGACAAGGCTGTTATTTCATTGCGCTGCTTATTCACGGCATTTGCCTCTTCCGTTAACCGGTCAGCTGCCCCTTCCCCGCTGCGGGTAATATGCAGGGTTTCTATCTTTTTTTCGAGCGAGATCACCTGTATCAAAAAACTCTCCTGGTGATAGCTTTTTGCCAGGTCCTTGGCCTTTTCCAGTATTTTCAAACTTTGGAGGTAAAGCCCTTTGTTATACAGTATGCGGGCATAATCGAGCTGCTCGTGTAATTGCAGGTCGATACTGTCGGTACTTTTAAGCAACCTTAAACTGGCAAGCAATTCTTTATATAAGTGTGCTTTTAAATTGGCAAGTTGTGGTTTCTCAATACCATTGAGTTTTTTGAGTATTATCTTCTCTTCGTAATCTTTTCCCTTATCTATAGCATCAAAAAGCTGTATGATCTTGAGGTCCTCCCTGGAGGAACTTCTTTTGATATACAGCTTGAAATGCCGCTTTTCTGCCTTTTCAAGCGACTTGATCAGCTGAAATAATATGTCTGCAGAGCGGTTGGGCATCATAACGGCTGTTTATCAAAACCCTTTACCATAAAGGGTTTCAGGTTATAAAAATGCTTTAAGCATAATAAAACCATGCATAAGTTGATTATGTATGCAAAAATAACCATCTTAAGTTTGTATAACAAAAGACGATACAATCAGTTCATACAGCAGCAATCGTTAAAAGGAACAATCAATCGTCAGAAGGCCACCCGGCCTGAACGCTGAAAGGATCAGCCATTAAAGAGAAAAAAACTTTTTCATATAGCAAGCAATCGTTAAAAGTCACTCCGTTTCTACGGAGTGGCATTCTTTTGCAATAATAGGTAATAATTTCTTAACAATCTGTTTCGGCCTTTTTTTTATTTGAACCTAAAAGGGATACTTCCCGCCATTCTTAAAGGAGGCATTAAAAAGAACCGTGCTGCACGGCCGGTAACTTATTTTCTGCCCAGTTGTTTTAAGATTTCCTCCACTGCCCTGTCGATCTGCGGATCCCTGCCATTCAGTTTATCATCAAAGCTGTTGATCACTTTAATATCCGGCTGCACACCATTCATTTCAAGGTCTTTTCCTTCCAGCGAATAACAACCCCATCCCGGCATACGAACTGTTGAACCATCCACAAGACTTACGCCGCTTGTAAATATTATCCAGTGGTAAGTTTCATTACCAATGATGGTTCCCAGTTTCAGCGCTTTAAAGCCCTGTGATGTCATTTCAGCGTCACTTAAGGATTGTTCGTTTATGAGCAAAACGATTGGTTTATCGCTGGGCGAAAAATTAGATTGCCGGGTAAGGCTTCCTTCCCTGTATTTCCAGTTCAGGTAGGTTCTTTGAGAAAGAAATTTCAGCACTTCATCATGCACATTGCCACCGGTGTTATACCTCAGGTCGAAGATCAGGGCGTCTTTATTATTCAGTTCCTGCGTCATGTCGATGATAAATTGATCAAGTTCCCCCTGTCCCATATTCTTCATATAACCATAGGCAATCCTTCCTTTACTTTTTTCATCCACCCGTTTCTGGTTATGGTCTATCCATTCATCATACAGGTTGCTAACCAGGGTTGCCTGCGGATGCAGCCGGGTGCTTATAATTTGACCGTTTCGACTGAAAGTCAGCCTCAGTTCTTTGTCTCGTGACGGCAGGGTGAAGTAATAATTCCTGTCTTTGTTCTTATCAACTTCTTCATCATTCACTTTTACAAGCATATCTCCGGGCTTTATATCAATGGCCTTTTTGTCCGCTGCTGAGCGTTTTACAATATATTTTACTTTATACGGGTCGTTGTCTTCGAACATGATCCCGGTTTCCATGGTCTGGTTTTGCAGGGCAATGGTCTCATCATCGCCCGAGGTACCAAAACCCTGGTGGGAGGAGTTCAGTTCTCCCAGCATATCATTAAGCATCACCCGCATGTCGGCGCGGTTGTTGAGCCTGGGCAGGAACTGTTTGTAATATTGCTTTGTTTTGTTCCAGTTGAGGCCATGGAAATGCTCATCGTAATAGTTCTCTTCCATTTGTGCCCAGGCTTCATAGAACATCTGGTCAAATTCTTCCGAAAGGTTCCGGCGAAAAGTATAGCTGATATTGACAGGGTCAACTTTACTTCCGTCCAGGTTTAGCTTGCAGATATTTCCATTGAACAGCACATACATCTTGTCATTCGCTTCCGCAATAGAAAAATCGAAACTATTGTCCGTGCCTGCAATTTTTTCGGTCTTCCTTTCTTCAAAAGGCTCAATCACTGTTTTCCATAAAGCATTTTTGGCTTCCCCGTGGTTGCTGCTGTACAATACGGTTGTTTTATCACCTTTTTGATAAAGTGCCTGCAAGAATTGCGCCCCCAGGGATGGCGAAACCTGGTCAAGCCGTTCCATGAAAAGATCAGTATCGATCGTAACTGACCTGGCCGTATCGGCCGAAGCAGCTTTCTTTGCTGTATCCTTTTTCTCATCCTTAAACAACTCGCTGAACTTATCCATGCGGTAAGGTTCGTCGATATTTTCGAGCGGCACCCTGTACACTCTTGCGTTCGGCATACCAAAAGGATAAGATGCTTTTAAGCGCTGGGAGGTAAAATAAATATACTTACCATCGGCAGACCACAGCGGGGAAGCCTCTGTAATTCCGGTATTGGTGAGATTGGTGGTTTTATTTTCCTTTATGTTATGAACAAAAATATCCTGCTCAAAATTCCGGATGGCTGTGAATACCACATAATCCCCGTCCGGCGAAAACCCGGGGTCACTGTTTTGAAAACCCCATATCTCATCTTTTACAATGGTACGGGTAACAAAGGTTTTCAAATCGATCAGTTTTACCTCTTCCCTGCCGCATAAATAAACTGCCTGTGTTCTTTTTTTATTCAATACAATGCTCCGGCTGTTCTTCTGATCTGCAGTAAGCTGTTTTAGCATGCCATTTCCATCAGCCGCTATGCTGTATAAATTAGTGTAGCCATCCAAAGTCTGATTAAAAAGAAGTGTCCTGTTATCATTTAACCATTTTACTTCCACCACCCTTTCTGCCGACCTGCGGTTGATCTGCTGAATAAATTTTCCTTCCATATCACTTACAAATAATTCTCCGCGGGAAACGAAGGCAAGCTTTTTCCCGTCGGGCGAAACATCAAATGCTGATATTTTCCCCCTTACATCAAAATCCTTTTCCTTGGGAAGCGTGTTGTTACGGATGATGGATATGTTCAGCCTGCTCTCTTTCGCCGGCTTAATATCATAGATCCAGAGCTGGTAGTCTTTTTCAAATACAACCTTGCCCCCGTTTGCATTTACCTGCGGTGTTTTTATTGAGGAAGAAAACCTTGTCAGTTCTTTTTTCCTGTCGCCATCCAGTGTATACAGGTTATACTCTCCATTGGCTTCGTCGGAAATAAAATAGATATTCCCATTGCGGTCTATGGTAGCACCAAAATCCTTCCCTTCCCAATTCGTGTATTTCTTGTGTTGCTTTGTTGCCGGGTTATAAGATTGGATATCCGGATTGAATGGGCCTTTGTACCTTTTTCGCTGTACCTGGTTGCTGCTTTCCCAGGTATCATTAAAGAATATTTCGCCGCTGGTTGGGTGTTCAACCAGGTTATGATCGAACTGGAAAAAGTAATTACCAAAAACCCTTTGTGGTGTGCCGCCTTCGGCACTTACCTTATATCCTGCAACCTGGTTCATGCGGTTGCTGTTAAAATAAATGGACTTTGAATCCCAGCTCCAGCTGGTTACTTCATCGTTACTGCTGTGATACGTAACCTGCCGCACTTCGCCGCCATTGACCGGCATAACATACACATCCGCATTACCATACTGCCGCCCGCTGAAAGCGATCCACCTTCCATCAGGCGATACCCTGGGGCTGGTTTCGTAACCCTGCATGGCAGTTAACCTGCCGGCCTGGCCATTATTCACGTTGGCTTTCCACAGATCACCTTCAAAACTAAAGATCACTGTTTGCCCATCGGGAGTAAGGCAGGGGTTTGACAGGAAGAATGCAGCATTATCCTGTGCTTTTGCCGAAAAAGAAATCAGGGAAATAAAGAGAGAAACAAAAATCGGTCTCATTGCAATTGGTTTAAGACGTGAATATACGCCGATAGCAAATGCAGCTGATACCGCTTATACAAAATAAAGAGAACCTATTTACTGCCAAAAACCTTTTTCAGAAGACCGGTAACCTGTGCTGCAGGGTCTTTACGTATCTTCTGTTCCTCCAGGCTGATCTTTAAGAATAAACCACTTAAAGCCCTTTCGGTTACATAGGCTGTAAGGTCGGTATTCACCGGTTTCATGGAGAACCTGTTGTACGTGGTAAATACATCCTTCCAGTATTTGGTGGCATCAAATTTTGCCAGCGAAGTTTCAATAACCGGCCTGAACTTTTCTGTCAGTTCTTTGGTAGTGGCGCTTTTCAGATAATCTGTTGCCGCAAAATCTCCTCCCCTGAGTATTTTCAGTCCGTCCGTTATACTCATGCCTTTGATGGCATTCCAGAAAATACTACCCACCCCGCTGGCTGCATCCTCAGCTGCACGGTTCATGCTCAGAATTGCCTTATCCACCATGCTGCCCATCCCCATGGCCCGAAGTTTAGTTTCCACATTTTTGGCTTCAGCCGGCATCAATACTTTAATGGCAGCATCTCCAAAAAAACCATCCAGTTTGGAAAGGCGTTTGGCACTGCTGTCGGTACCAACCCGCAGGGCTTCCTTTAACCCGTTGATGATATCTTCATTGCTGATGCCATTGCCCAATGTTGAACTGTTGGATTTGGTAACCTTATCGAACAAGCCCTTGATGGTTTGTGCTGATGCAGATTGGATAACAAGGAGGGCAACGGAAAAAATGAGTATTGTTTTCTTCATGATCTTTTTGATGTTTCTGTAACAAAAATAGAGCCATGGATGCTAACAAAGGGTTAAAAATCAGTTATCGTGTTTATTACTTAAATTCGCCCCAAATATTTGCATATATGAAAAAGTATCTACTGCTGCTGATCGTTACCATCTCATTTTTTGCCAGGAGTTTTGCTGAAGAAGGCATGTGGTTGCCGCAGCTTTTGCAAACACTTAATGAAAAGCAAATGAAACAGATGGGCATGAAAATAAGCGCATCTGATATTTACAGCATCAGCAAGGGCAGCCTGAAAGATGCTATTGTAAGCTTTGGCGGCTTTTGCACGGCAGAAGTGATATCTGACAAGGGCTTGTTGCTTACCAACCACCATTGCGGTTTTGATGCGATACAAAATCATTCGTCTTTACAAAACAACTACATACGGGACGGGTTCTGGGCTTATAACCAGGACCAGGAATTACAAAACCCCGGGCTTTTTGCCACCTTCATCATCAGCATTGATGATGTGACCAATACAGTGCTGAATGGCGTTACCAATAACCTGACCGAAAAAGAAAGACAAAGCCTGATTGATAAGAATATTGCTGCGCTAAAAGCCTCGGCAAAAAAGGAGAGTTACCAGGATATACTGATACGTCCTTTTTTTGAAGCCAATAAGTATTTCCTGTTTGTAACTGAAACTTACCGGGATGTTCGCCTTGTGGGCGCCCCCCCTTCATCCATTGGTAATTATGGTAAGGACAGTGATAACTGGATGTGGCCAAGACATACGGGCGATTTTTCCATGTTCCGTATCTATGCGGATAAGAACAACAGGCCCACTGCAGGTTATTCAGCTGATAATGTACCTTATAGGCCCAAACGTTCACTGAATATTTCACTGGACGGTATTAAAGAAGGAGATTTCACCATGGTATTCGGTTTTCCGGGCCGCACCAACGAATACCTGCACAGCAGTGCTATTGAGCAAACCGTTAAAGTAAGCGATCCTGCGAAAATCGGCATTCGCACCAAAGCACTGGGCGTGATAGATGGTTTTATGCGCAAAGATGAAGGCATTAAAATACAGTATGCCGCTAAATATGCATCCATCTCCAATGCCTGGAAAAAATGGCAGGGAGAAGTACTGGGATTGAACAAGACGAATGCCGTTGCCAAACGAAAAGAGTATGAAAGCAATTTTGAAAAGATCGTGCTGAGCCGGCCCGAATACAACCTGGCCTATATTGAATTATTGAAAAGCCTGAAACAGGCCTATACGGATATAGAACCTTATGCCTATGCCCGAGACTATTATAATGAGATCATTCCACGTGTGGAATTGTGGGGCATTGCAGCTGATTTGAATTCGCTGGTTGCAGCAGCTGCCAAAGATGAAGCTGCTTACACAAAACGGAAAACCGAAGTGTTGGCCAAACTGGAAGAAACATTCAAAGAATACAATGCCACTGTAGATCAGCAATTATTTTCTGTACTGATGGAAATGTATTTAAAAGACCAGAAGCCGGCTTATGTTTCTCCTGTTTTTACGGCTACCCTTGAAAGGACAGCGAATTCTGTTAGTGCTTTGGCTGAAGCTGTTTATAAACAAACAAGCTTTGCTTCGGCGGATAAGGTAAAAAGCCTTTTGAATGGCAGCATGGAAGAAGTTGTGACAGCTATAAAAGGCGACCTGGCTACCCAGCTATATGCAGACATTTTGAAAACCTACAGCAGCAATGTGGCACCCAGGCTGAATGAATTGCAATCGGAAATTAACCGCCTGCAGCGCAATTACATGAAAGCGCAGATGGATGTTTTCAGCAACAAGGCATTTTACCCGGATGCTAACAGCACGCTGCGTGTAACCTATGGCAATGTAAAAAATTACCAGCCCAGGGACGGCGTGAAATACGATCTGCAAACCTATATGGAAGGGGTTATGGAAAAATATGTACCCGGTGACTACGAATTTGACCTTCCTAAAAAAATGATCGACCTGTATAACAAGAAGGATTTTGGCCGCTGGGGCGTAAAAGGCCGGCAGCCTGTTTGTTTTATAGCGGCCAATCATACCACGGGAGGCAATTCCGGAAGCCCGGCATTGAATGCTGATGGCAACCTGGTGGGACTGAACTTTGACCGGGTATGGGAAGGTACCATGAGTGATATTAATTATGATGCTTCCATTTGCCGCAATATTATGGTGGATATCCGCTACGTAATGTTCATCATCGATAAATATGCAGAAGCAAAGAATTTAATTGCCGAGATGAAGTTTGTGAGTAAGGGTAAACCGGTAAGTGGTAAGCAGTGATACTAACTATGATTTATACATTTTGATCCAATCAAATACATACGCACATTTCTACAGGCTCTCAGCCTATATTTCCATTATGATGAACGGGACTTCGTATGCTATTCCGTTATGCTGAGTAGCGGCTGGCCCGGTTATTTGGGGTTGCCCCCCAACCGCTTTGATAAAAGATCATAGCAGTTTCCGCTGCTGAACGGAGCGTCGCCACTGTCGCACCACAAAGCTAAACTGCTGACAAAAAAATCAATTACTTCATTTCGCCGAAGGCGATAAAAAAATCAATGTATGCAAATAGCAATATTAGGCGCCGGCATGGTAGGCCGTGCAATGGCCAGGGACCTGGCCTCAAAATATGATATAACATCTTTTGATGTAAGCGAGCAGTCGCTGCAGATGCTTACTCAAAAGAACAATAATATTAAAACTGTTAAGGCCGATCTGAGTGAATACAGCAGCTATCCTTCCATGCTGCAGCCATTCGACTTTGTGATCTGTGCCGTACCCGGTTTCATGGGATACAAGGCCCTGGAAGCCATTATCAGGGCAAAGAAAAATGTGGTGGATATTTCCTTTTTCCCGGAGAATGCATTGGAGCTGGATGCACTGGCAAAAGATAACAATGTTACGGCCATTGTTGATTGCGGCGTGGCCCCGGGCATGAGTAACTTACTGCTGGGCTATCACAATGAACGGATGAAGATTTCCGATTTTGAATGCCAGGTGGGCGGGTTGCCTAAAAAAAGAATTTTACCTTTCGAATACAAGGCTCCTTTCTCTCCTATTGATGTGCTGGAAGAATATACCAGGCCGGCAAGATATGTGGAGAATGGTCATATTGTTACAAAACCAGCACTGAGTGATGCTGAATTGCTCGATTTTGAAAAGGCGGGTACGCTGGAATCATTCAATACGGATGGTTTGCGCTCTATTTTATTTACCATGGGACATATCCCAAACATGAAAGAAAAAACGCTGCGCTACCCCGGGCATATTGACCTGATGAAAGGACTGATCAAAGCTGGATTTTTAAACTCGGAGCCCGTAAACTTTAAAGGGCAATCGATCTCTCCGATGGAATTCACTTCGGCGCTTTTATTTGACCAGTGGAAACTGGGGGCCAATGAACCTGAGTTTACCCTGATGCAGGTTAAAATAAGCGATGCAGAAAAAACGGTTTGTTATGACCTGTATGATGAATATGACCCTGCAACTGAAACTTCTTCCATGAGCCGAACCACTGGCTATACCTGTACTGCCGCTTTGAATATGCTGGCAGAGAAGTTATTTACGGCCAAGGGAGTTTTTCCGCCGGAATTGGTGGGCAGGGATGAAACCTGCTTCCGGTTTATACTCAACTACCTGGAAGAAAGGAATATTCACTACCGCAAAACGGAATACGACCGCAGGCTTAACTAAATATTTGCATTCTTTTATACGCAGGGAACTGTTACACCGGAACAGTTCCCTATTTTTGTCCATATTTAATAATGATGAAAAAATATTCAGCAATATTTGGCCTGGTAATATTGGCGGCCTGTAACGGCGGAGATAAAAAGGTTATTGAGGATGATAGTATTAAACCCAAATCTACTCCTGTCATTTCTTATACCGTAGCGGCAGAATACCCGCACGATACCAGTGCCTATACCCAGGGCCTGGAATTTTACAATGGAAAATTATATGAAGGCACGGGAGATTTTGAAACATCCTCATTACGCATCACAGATTACAAAACCGGTAAAGTGGAGCAAAAACACATGATGGGTACCGACTCTATTTTTGGTGAAGGCATTACCATATTCAAAGGAAAGATATACCAGTTAACCTGGACCAGCCATATTGTGTATGTGTATGATCTGGCCAATATTAATAAGCCAATAAAAACTTTTAACTGGCCTTATGAAGGATGGGGCATCACCCACAATGAAACAGACCTTATCATCAGCGACGGGTCGGCCAAATTGTATTTTGTTAACCCCGATGATTTCAGGCTGAAGAGTACTATCAGGGTAACAGAAAATGAAGACCCGGTATATGAATTGAATGAACTGGAATATGTTGACGGGTTTGTTTATGCCAATATCTGGCAAAAAGATAAGATCGTGAAAATAGACCCTGCCAGCGGATTTGTTGTGGGCAAAATGGATTTTACCGGCATGAAAGAAAAATTCTTTGCCGATAAGATAATACCGGAAAGAACGGATGTTTTAAACGGGATTGCATACGATTCAGTCACAAAAAAATTCCTGGTTACAGGGAAGCGCTGGCCCAAAATGTTTGAGCTGAAGTTCTAAACAGTAACCCGGTTTTATTTACCAATTATATAGATCACCGAACTGCATTTCCCTGTATTGGTCCATGCTTTAAGGTTGGATAAAAAGCCATTGAAAACGGCTTTTATGATATTCCCCTTCCCATTTTTGTATTGTTCACTCAGCATGCTTACATAAAAGCTGTCGAACCACATTGGCTTTACCTTCAGCAGTTTCAGGCCATGCTGTGCAAGCAGGTTCTCCATACTTGCCGGGGAGAAATGATATAAATGCCTGGGTACATCATAAGCTGCCCAGTAAGGGCCATATATCTCAGCATCTTTTGAAGTATAGTTTGGCACAGCAATAAATACTCTTCCGTTTGATGCCAGTAAGGTTGCAATTTGTTTTATATAGGCATGCAGTTCATGCACATGTTCCAGCACATGCCACATGGAAACAGCATTGAAGGAAGCTACCGGCAGTTCAAATAACCTTTCCGGCTCCTGCGGTTGAATATGGTATAATTCAGCTGCCTTGTTACGGGCGGCAGCATCCGGTTCCAGGCCGGTAATATTCCAGCCTGCTTCTTTCATCGTATTAAGAAAAGCGCCGGTACCACAGCCGATATCTAAAACGGACCCGGTTTGCAAACTGGTTTCCTTAACAATCAGCCTGCGCTTACTGTTCAATGTTCTTTTTCGCACCAGATGATACAGGTTGTTAATAATACCTTTTTTTGTATCGCTATGAGAAATATAATTCTCTGATGCATAATAGGCCCCGATTGCCTCCTGAGATGGCACATCTTGCGTAAACCTTACTGTACATGCTGAACACTGCCATATGGCAAATTGCTTTTGCGATACGGTGTAATCTTTGGCCGAAAGTTGCTCCTGGATATTGTTGCTGCTGCATACAGGGCAACTGCTGTAATGGATCATGCCGGATTTAAATTTTTATGGTGTTTCCAAAAAGGGAGTTACCATTTAATGCTGTGAAATAGATAAGCAGTGCGATGAGGGCAATAACACCCAGTACAATAGCCCATATCCACCAGCTGTCTTTTAATGCCGGCCTGGGGGCCAGTAATTCGGTCATTACCGTATTGGTTGTTTCCCTGTCGCCTACCAGTATCTGGTGTTCTGCATCCGGGTGAATGACCCGTTCTGCAAAAACAGGTTGTATAAATGCCCGTGGCAGGGCTTCCTGTTTGAATTCCAAAACACCGGATGCGTTCACAAAAAAGCTTCCGATATTTTCAAGCTGTACCTCCTGCCCGGTTAAAGCCTTGTCTTTAATATTTTTACAAAAATGAGCAAGCGCTTCAGCAGCTTCCGTTTTATCCATGCCTGATGAAACCACTAAATAGTCCTGTAAATCTTCGCTGATTACCTCTTCCTGGCGGAAGGTAATTACTGGTTCAGGTGCAGTAAATAATTTATTAGTAAAATCGGACACTGCTGCCGAACTGGCAACAGATAAAAAACCCAATCCGGGTAAGGGACAGGTTTTGTGCCGGAAAAGATAAGAAGCGATCTGTTTTTGCATTGCTGCGCAAATATATGCAGTACTAATGACCCCCGCAAGTGCAGCATGATATTGACGCTTCAATCCGGTATAAAAGTTACAGCCCCGTCCTTCAGGCCGGGGCTGTAAGGTAATTATTTCTTTTCTTTAAAAATTAACCCGCACACCACCCATCAAATTCAACCCGTATACAGGGTAGTTGTGCCAGCGCTGGTATTTATCGTTCAAAATATTATTTACATCAAACCATGCACTAAAGGTTTTATTAACCTTGAATTCTATACCTGCACTCAGATCGGAACCGGGTTTAAAGGCTTTGGCAATATTGCCTTTTTCAAGATAATAGCTGCCACTGTATGCATAAAAATCTGCCTTCAGCAATACCTGCCTGAATGCCCACCAGCGCAATGAACTGGTAAATTCAAGCGGTAATGTGCTCCAGGCTTTGGCATTGTTCTTCATACCCACATAACCATTGTAAGTAATGCCTGCACTAACCGTGAATTTTTCCTTACTTACATAGGCCACATCCCCATGAATCCTGAAATTGCTGAGCTTGCTTTCATTACTGATCACGAAAGCTTTGCCATCTGTGGCCGTATCATTGATCAGTAAAGGCAGGTTGGTATAGCTGATATAGCCTGCTTTTGCGTTAAAATTAAAGTGTTTGCCCAGTGTGCCTTTGATTCCACCATAATATTCAATTTCCTTTGTGTTCAGCTGTGCGGTGAATGGTGCAAGATAGGGGTTCTGTTCGGAGAGGTTGCGGTATGTATTCTTTGTAACCTTGCCCACCCAGCCTGCCTGGAAAGCAAAAACATTCTCTGCAATAAAGGCTTCAGCATACACATTGGGCAGCCATACAAATTTTCCATTGTCCCAGGTTGGCGTAATACCGCCATTGATGCTTACCCTTGGCGTGGAGAAAACAATGGACGGAGATACCTGAAAGACATTGTTATTGATCTTTACATTTGAAGGCAACAGGTTTTTGGTACTGTATGCGGTAATATCGGCCTTACCTTCAAGCGAAAAAGCAAAGGCTTCACCGAATTGCTTTTTTAGCGGTGCATTAAGTATAAAAGATGTTTCGGAAAGTTTATTTACATTGGTAAAATTACTGAACTGCAGGCTTGGATTATAACTGATACCATACGCTCCGATTTTAGTATTGCGAACCCCAATAGCCGCAGAAAAATCCTGGAACTGCTGGCGGACATCTTTTTTACTGTATTTATATAAGGCGGTATCGTAACCATACAGGAATTGTTCATTCATCTTTACACCGGCTGCTGCATACACTTCATTAGCCGGTAAAAAAAAGCTCCCTGCGGCTTTCACCTGCAACTTTGAATAATCCTGGTAAAGCATTTTGCATTTGGAAGAAATATAATCAGCATACACATTGGCCAAAAACTTTTTACCATCTCCAAAACTAAAACCGGCACTTACAAACGGGGTTGAAAAATTTCCATAGCCCGCTTTCACAAAATTGCGGGCACCCAGGTACAGGTTGGTATCCTGCTGCAGGGCCAAAGGCTTAAGTGATACAGGCTGGTATGAATAAAAAAGGTTTTGAGCGGGAATACTGTACGTGAGCCTGGGTGGCGTTGTATCTGCATTAAGATGTGAGGCAGAAAAATTGATCTTAACGGCATTACGCAATACTGGCTTATAAACTGAATTGATATCTATGGTCGATTTCTTTTTAATTGTATCCTTTTGGGCAAGTGCCGCTGGTGACAGCACCAGGAGCATTGCCAGTACCCTGACTGACCTGTTATTTATCATTGAGCTTTTTTTAAATTTTTGCATGGTTGTTTTATTTTGAACTGTCATAGAGGTATCTGAAGTCACTGCCGGTATACTTATTCTCCCACTTTGCTTACGGCTTTTTCTTCTGTAATGGCTTTATCCAGTTTTTGCTGTGCTTCAGCTTTTAGCTCAGGAATAGCAGCATTTTTGGCAACACTCTCGTAGGTTGCTTTGGCATTGAAATAATCCTTCTGCTGCATAAAAATATCCCCGAGTAGAATATAGCTCTTTGTTACCCAGTTGTCATAAGAACCGGTTTCCTTTATCACTGCCAGTGCTGATTTTTCAGCAGCAGCCAGGTTGTTCAACCCAAACTGGCAATTGGCAATTTCATAGCGGGCCTCTGCTCCCCAGGAAGCTTTGTTGATAGCGGCACAGGACTTAAAGGAACTGATCGCTGAAGCGCAGTCATTCTTTACCTGCTGCGATTTGCCCAGCACCAGGAATGCAATGGATTTATCATCTGTGCTTATACCCTTTTTAGTAAGCAGGTTTTTAGCTGCATCATTTGCCTGAGCATAATCCTTTAGCTGGTAATAGCAACGTACCAGTCCACGGAGCGCTTCCAGCTGGTTGTCCTGGTTTACGGAACCACTGGTGAGCGATTCAAAATATTTCTTTGCCCTGCTGTAATCTTTCAGTTCAAAATAACTGATACGGGCTGCTTCCAATGTTGCTTTTTCAAAGAAACGGTTCAACCCCCTGCTGTTCACAAAATCATAACCTGCCAGTGCATTTTGAAAATCTTTGGCAGTGTTGTAACATTCTGCACTAAAATAATTTGCTTCCAGTATGCTGGCCCCGTTGGGAAATTTCTCTATGTAATTCTTAAACCCTGCAATGGCTGCATTACAGTCGTTGGCATTATATTTCAACGCTGCTGCGGTATAGGTCAAAGAATCTGCCTCACTCACCGAAACTGTCTTTCCGCTACGTCGCATCATTTCCAGGTATTCATTGGGCTTTCCGGTTTCTATGTAGATATTCTTCATGATATCAGTTGCTTCGTCGGCTTCGGCCGACTGCGGATATTTATCAACAAGGGTCTGATAGTTTTTTAATGCCTCGTCATACTTATCTGTATTATAGTAAACCAGCCCCAGTTTCAGGTATGCTGCGGGCCTCAAACCTCCTGCTTCGGGATTGCTGAGTATGCTTTCCAGGAAGGGAACTGCCGAAAGGAATTTTTCATCGGCAATATAGGTTTGAGCAATCTCCATATTTACATCAGGTACCAGGCTGCTCTTAGGGTATTGCTTCAACAGACTATTTAATGTACTTATTTTATTGGCAGAACTCTTCACCCCGGCGATCATAGCTTTTTGGAACATCGCATAATCACTTTGCAGCAGGGCGTTGTTGATCACATTGTCGTACATGCTGTTAGCCCTGGTAAAATCTGATTTCATAAAGTAGCAATCGGCGCTGCGCACGTAAGCATCCTGTTCCATCGGTGATGAGGTAACAGCCACAGCTGTGGTAACCTGTTCAAAGAATGTAAGTGCCCTTGCATAGTTCTCCTTTTGCAACCAGCTATACCCCAGGTCGTAATTGGCAGTGTTCTTATTGGCTTCGCCCTGAGCAGGCACATTGGCCTGTGTATACAGGGTAAGGTAACGGATGGTATTATCGTACTCCTTATTACGATAGGCGATCTCCCCTTTCCAGAAATTAGCGTAAGGCGTTACTGCGGAACCTGGCAATGCAAGTACTTTGGTCAGCAGATCATCTGCCTTTTTAATTTGCTGATCGTTTATCAGTTCCACCGCCCGGCCATACAATATACGAGGATATACTTTTTGCATGGAGGCCGTTGGCTTATCAAAAGATTCATACAATTGCAACGCATCCGCAAAATTGTTGGTATTGGCAAGTAAGCTCACCAAAATTTCCTTAGCTTCTGTATCATAATCGCTGCCGGGATAATCGGCCAGGTATTTTTTCATTTCATTCAGGGCTATGTCCTGAAAGCCGAGTTCGTAAGAGAGCTTTGCATAATTAAAGCGTGAAACCTGCTGTTGCAATTTATTGGAGCTGTTGTAAGCACTGTATTGAAAAGCATTGCGGGCATTCGCCTTCTGATTGGTACGCAGGTAGCAATCGCCAAGCAGGTACATACTATTCTGGCCCATGGAATCTCTTTCGGTGCTAAGTTGTTTGAACCCTTCAATGGCTTTATCGAGTTTATTTGCATCATAATAACAATAACTCAGTTCATACATGATCTCCTTCGTCACCTTATCGCTGCTGTTCACATAAGATTCCAGAAGTGGCAAGGCCTTTTGATAGTTCTTCTTCTCAAAATAAAGCTGGCCCATCAGCAGGTTCATTTCCTTTTGATAAAACAGTACGCCCGGGCGCCCCAACACACTTTCGCCATATCGCAATGCTTCATCCTTCTTTCCCTGGAAATAGTATATCTCAGCAATATAGTAAGGCACCACCCCTTTGTACTCCTCCTGTGTTTCCACCAGCCTGAACGACTTTAGTGCTTCATTATAATCCTTATCATTATAACTTATAAATCCGTAATAGTAATTGGCGGGTACAAAATATTTGTTATCAGGTAACTGTTGTATCTCGTTGAAGAGAGGTTTGGCTTCGGCAAATTGTTTCAGGTTAAAATAACAATATGCCTTTTCAAATTTTGCATCAGCAATTTCCTCATTGTCCAGGTTATCCAAACCCGCCCTTTCATAATAATTGATAGCATTATTAAAATCTTCCTTTACAAAATAATATTTAGCAAGATGGTAGCTTAACAACTGGCGGCGTGGTTCATTGGGAACTACGCTTATATAATGTACCGCACCCTCTTCTGCTGCGGGTTGCAGCAGTTTTAACTGGCAAACCAGGTAGTAATAATTAACATCATCATTGATGTAAGTATGGTTACTTACCGTGTTATCAGGGTTGTCAGCTTTCAATTCAGCAAACAAGGGATATGCAAGTGCAAACTGCTCCCGTACAAAAAGCTCTTTGGCATCTTTAAATTTCTTCTCGGCATCGGTTATTGCATGTGTGGGCTGGGCAAAGGCCGCAAACGAAAGTGTTGCTGAACAAAATAACAGGAATAATTTGTGTTTTATCATGGTTGTAGGTTCATTCTTTTTTACTGGTTGCAAAATTACCTCATTACGTTTCCTTAACAAACATCATTCCAAATGATTGTTAATAAGTGTATAATTGATGTAAACAAAACGAATGTATTTTTACATTGCTGTTAATAAAATGATAAATAAACCTTGTTGAAGTTTTTATAACAGTTATTTAAAAATCTAACCCCATTAAAAAATAACATGAAAAAATTATTATCTACCAAGTATTCAGCCGGAGCCTTTAGTGCTGCCATGCTTATTTTAAGATTAGGGCTTGGAATATTGATGATGGCACATGGATATAATAAACTTATCCATTTTGGCGAAATGCAGCATAAGTTTATGAATTTTATAGGCATAGGCAGCACGGCATCACTGGCCCTGGTGGTTTTTGCAGAATTCTTTTGTTCTTTATTCCTGATTATTGGTTTATTTACCAGGCTGGCGGCAATTCCGCTGATCATTGCAACCTGTGTAATGGTTTTTAAAGCGCACAATGGTGAAGTTTTTGGGGATGGAGAGACGGCTGCATTATATCTTACAGGGTACCTGGTACTTTTATTTGTTGGCCCCGGCAGGGTAAGTGTGGACAGTATGATCGGAAAATAACTGCTTAATGATTCTTATATGAAAAAAGCCGATGTACTCCAGTTAGCGGTCATGCTGGTTGGAATTATTCTGGGGTTCATAACCCTGCAGATCATATTCTCTGCATTGTTTGGATTGCTGGCCTGGCTCTTTACAGGAGGATATGCTGCAGAAAATTATTTAGCCCCGGGTATTGCTGTCTACATCTCTATTGTACTGCAGGGGCTTTGCTCCTGGTTGCTGATCACAAAATCCGGTAACCTGGCAGCTTATTTATATGAAAAATCAAACCTGGGCACCGGCTTTAAAATAGTAAGCAATATTCAAAGTCTTTTATACATTATCCTGGTGGCCATTGCCATTTATCTCCTGATCACTAATCTTACACCGCTGATAAATGCTGTTTTCAAAAGTTTTAAAGAAAAGGCTACAGGTAACAGCTTCTCTCAGGAAGATCAAAGGCCCGTGGAATGGGCGGAGCTTTTTATCAGCATTTTACTTCCATGCCTTTTATTGTTTTTTGCAAAACCCATTGCTTCTTTTTTCGCAAAGAACATTAATGAGGAACCACTGAATATTGAAGATTCTTTTAACGTGGAAAACCCGGTATCCTGATGTTCATTACCGAAACACAAATACGAATTCACTACGCACTAACCGACCAGATGGGTGTAGTTTATTATGGCCACTATGCACAGTTTTATGAGATAGGCCGAACAGAAGCGATCAGGCAGATCGGCTACACATACAAAGAAATTGAAGCACTGGGTATCATAATGCCTGTGGTGGAGATACACAGTCGTTTTTTACGCCCTGCAAAATACGATGACCTGATCACGGTAAAAACCACGCTGAAGGAAATGCCCGTTCATTTCAAGATCGTTTTTCATGCAGAAATTTATAACCAGCATGATGAATTACTGAATACGGGTGTGGTAAGCCTTTTCTTTGTTGATGCCAAAACCATGAAGCGCTGTAATATGCCGGAAGAACTGAGAAATAAATTAAGCCCTTACTTTTAAACCAACCCGATGCCTATACCCGATACAGAACAAAGCGCCATGGAAGCAAACTCATCCGGTAATGATATGATGGCAGGTATTGTTGACGGGACAGCAGCTTTCAAACCAGCATTAACAGAATCAACAACCGGGGCCTCAGCTTCTGTTATCAGTTTCATCTTGTTTGCGGTGATCGGGTATTTTGCCTGGCGTTCAAATATCAGGGCACTTGTTATTATCAGTACGGTTATTTTTATTCATGAGCTGGGCCACCTGCTTGCCATGAAATTATTTAATTATAAAAACCTGGGAATATTTTTTATTCCCCTGTTTGGAGGAGCGGCCAAAGGCACCAAGACCAATGTTTCTCAAAAACAGGAAGCCATTGTTTTGCTTGCAGGCCCCCTGCCGGGGATCCTGATTGGCGCAGTGTTGTTTTTAATAAATAAAGATGCACCTTACAATCCCTGGATACATGGGTTTTCAATAGGCTTTATTTTTATTAACCTGCTGAACCTGCTGCCTGTTTATCCCCTGGATGGTGGCCGGCTGCTGCAGGTCATTTTCCTCAGTAACAGTCAAATACTGAGTACTATATTTTCAGCGCTGTCGATCCTGGTTATCATTTACTTTTCAATCACCCGCAGGGATTATATCTTCCTGGTCTTTGGTTTGTTAATGATCTCCTCGCTGATCAATTCCGTTCAAAAGCAGAAATTACTAAAACTTCTAAAGGAAGAGGGAATTGAACCGGGCATACGTTATGATGAATTAAATAAAGAACAATACAGCCATGTGCGCCAGCGCATGGTTCAGCACCTGTCTGCTTACAAACAATACGACCTGTTTGAGTACGACATAAACTCGGTAAAAGAAAAGGCCCTTGCAAAAAATATGGAGCAGCTTTTGAAAGCTGCTCCGGCCAATGATATGAAGTTGTTTGAAAAGGTTTTGATAACCGGCATCTGGCTGATATCCTTTGCAATACCATTCGTGATTGATATGCGGATACCATTCTTAAACCGTTAAGCCCTGTGGTTATCCGGTCTCCAGTTTTGAATAGCCGATTTTATTTCTTTACTGCCCAGGTTTTCTTCAGCAGCCCTTTTTGCAAGTGCCACAAATTCTTCATCACCGGCAAAACGTAAAGCAATGATCTGAGACATTTTCAGGCGGCTGTCCAGTGCTTTGCCCGTTGCAATAAAATGGCGCAGGTTTTCTTCGGCACGTATGGCCCTGTCCTGTGCCTTTAGTGCAAAGGCCCGGCAAAACCACCAAAGGAACAAC
The DNA here is from genome assembly GCA_044226725.1 of Ferruginibacter sp. Classification (GTDB taxonomy): domain Bacteria; phylum Bacteroidota; class Bacteroidia; order Chitinophagales; family Chitinophagaceae; genus Ferruginibacter. The sequence goes on from JBGAGM010000008.1 coordinate 163,612, forward strand.
AATACAAGGCTGATTGCAAAGAACAACATGGCATTGTGCAATCCTGCATGGTTTGAACAATCGCTGCAGGCATGAAATAAACCCATGCCCGAACCAACCAGTAAAGCAACGATCAGTGTGGATGTGACAAAATGGTACAATGGCACGTACCTTGAATGATTTTTAAAATTCTGTTCGCTCATAATAGTAGTTTAAATTTCAGGTAAATGCTGAAGTTACTTCAAAATATCCAGCAGTTTCCACATTTTTTCCCGTACAGTTCCTGGATTACCATCATAATTATTGATGACGAAAGCAAAAGTGTATTCAGCCCCGGATACAGACCTGATATACCCTGTATAACTTCTTACCCCGCCTATATAACCCGATTTCATTTTAATCCCATTCTGCTCCGGCAGGGCTTTGTAAAAAGAGGGAAACCAGTTTTTATTCCGTGCAAATTGCATCACAGTTACCAGTGCATTCGTGGTAAGCCTGTTTGCAGGCGATAAGCCGCTGCCATCAATGATATGTAAAGCAGATTTTTCAATCCCGTTTTTAGCCCAAAAATCCCTGATGATATTCAGCCCTGTGTCAGTAGCCCCAAAGCCTTTCTTTTCGTAAGCGACAGCTTTTACAAATGCTTCACCAAACAGGTTCACACTTTTTTGAAGGAACCAGTAATTAATGCTATCCAGCGGAGGCGAAAAATGCGTTATTAATGTTTTTACAGCTGCTGGCATTTTTTGGCTGTTCGTAAAATAATACAGGGCGGGCCTGGATTTACCCTTAAGTTCAATATTATTTTCCAGAAGTGATCTTTTCAGTGTTTCACAAAACACCTGGGTTGCATCGGGAATGGAACCGGAAACTTTGAAATTTTTATTGCCACCTGCAACAGTGCCTCTTACAAAACCAAGGGTGCCGTTTTCAGGCAAATAGATGATCGAGTTATCTCCGCTGCCAGGCTTACCTGTCTTTAGTTCATTCACGAATGCTATGCCGGGTAATGCAGGATCAGTTGAAAGTATTTGAACTGAATCACCCGTCTGATTGCCTGGTCTTAAAAAAAGGTCGTACTGGTTTTCGTGCCAGTTCAATCCCCGTGAGCCAGCTCCGTAGTAATTGCCCATATCATCCCAGGTCCAGCCGCCTGGCGTGGCCTGTGTTTCCCATTTACTGTCATCAATTACAAGGTCTCCGTTAATCGTTTTAATATTTTTTTCTTTTACTGCACCGGAAATTTTTTGAAGTACGGTATCCATTTCTGTTCCGGGCCATCTCCAGCTTCCGAAAGCAGGGTCGCCCGAAGCGGTGATAATAAGATTACCGTTCAGGGTATTGCCGCTTATATTCCCATCATAACCCACCACTGTTTTATACCGGTAATCTTTTCCCAGCAGCTCAAATGCAGCAGAGCTGGTAACTACTTTCTGGCAACTTGCCGGCGCCATACCTGTTTGAGAATTTTTATCAAATAACGGTCTGCCTGTTTTACTTTCTACCACATACAGGCTAATGATAGCGTGCTTAAACTGGCTGTCGGCTTCAAAGCTTTTATATGCTTCTTTCAAACGGTCAATTTCTTTTTGGCCATAAGAAATTGCAGAGACCAGCAAACCAAATCCTAAAAAAATTGTTTTCATCTTAACTTATCTTGCATTAAAATTAATCTTTTTAAAAAGACAGATGAAACAAGCTTCAATCATTACCATTGGCGATGAACTTTTAATAGGGCAGGTTATTGATACCAACAGCGCCTGGATGGCGCAGGAGCTCAACAAAGCAGGCATACGGGTGGCCCGGCGGGTGGCTGTGGGTGATGTATGGGATGAGATCTGGACTGCACTGGATGAGGAACAAAAGTATGCTGATATCATTTTAATAACAGGCGGCCTTGGCCCTACAGCTGATGATATTACAAAACCATTATTATGCAAGTATTTTGGCGGCAAACTGGTTATTGATGAGGCAGCCAGGCAAAATGTACTGGATATTTTCACCAGGTTAAACCGCCCTATCATTGAAAGAAACCTAAAACAGGCTGAAGTGCCTGATGTATGCACCGTGCTGCAGAATAAAAGAGGAACAGCCCCGGGCATGTGGTTCGTCAAGGATAAGAAAGTGTTTGTAAGTATGCCGGGCGTACCTTTCGAAATGAAGGGAATGATGGAAGATGATGTGATACCGATGCTGCAAAAGCAATTTAAATTTCAAACCATCCTTCACAGAACATTACTAACTGCCGGTGTTGGCGAAAGTTTTTTAGCCGACCTGATACAGGATTTTGAAAATACCCTGCCCCCGCATTTAAAACTGGCTTACCTGCCAAATTTTGGTATGGTCAGGTTACGCTTAACCGCCACAGGCACGGATGCTGAAACAACCGGAAAAGAAGTGGACAAACAGTTTGACATCCTGAAATCACTGGTTGCCGCCTACCTGGTTACTGATGAGGATGAACCGATGGAGAAAGTGGTTGGTAAGTTGTTATTGTCAAAGGGTAAAACCATGTGCACTGCCGAGAGCTGCACCGGTGGTTATATTGCCCACCTGCTTACTTCCATTACCGGTTCCTCCGCTTTTTATGATGGCAGCGTGGTAAGCTACAGTTACCAGGCAAAGGAGGACCTGTTGCAGGTTGATAAAGAAACCCTGGAAACAAAGGGAGCAGTAAGTGAGGAGATTGTTTTACAAATGGCCAAAGGAGCTCTTGAAAATATAAAATCTGATTATGTAATAGCTGTTTCCGGTATCATGGGCCCCGGTGGAGGCTTGCCCGATAAACCAGTGGGCACTGTTTGGGTAGCTGTCGGAAATAAAGAAAGTATCGACACACAAAAATTTTATTTCCGGTTCGACAGGATGCGTAATATTCAGCTTACTTCCACCAATGCCCTCAACCTGCTCCGCAAATTCATACTGGCCCGGGAATAAGTAATATCAAATGGATACATATCTTATTTGGGGGTAGTATTTTTAATGTTCTTTATGTATCATCAGCCTTTGTAAGCCCCGTTAGCGATCCTTTTATATTTGCATATTCAACATTATCTATTAAAGGGAAATAATTACCTTTGGCACTTTAAACGGTTTGCCTGCTTTGCTGTTCATTTTTTGTACCTGGTACATAAGTGATACTGCCGGCAACACCATATTTAATATTCAATCTAAAATATTCAATACTCATGAGTTTAGTTGATTTAGTAATGCCAAAACTGGGAGAAAGTATCATGGAAGCCACCATTTTAAAATGGCACAAAAAGCCCGGTGACAGTATTAAACAGGACGAGACAGTATTGGACATAGCTACAGACAAAGTGGATAGTGAAGTTCCCTCCACTGCTGAAGGTGTAATTGAGGAAATTCTGTTCAATGAGAATGATGTTGTACCTATTGGCACAGTAATAGCAAAAATAAGAGTAGGCGCCAATGCTGCCGTATCAAATGCCGCCCCTGCCGCACCTGCAGCTCAACCACAGTATGAAGAGGCGAAAGTGGTGGAAGAAATTCCTTATCAGCCATCTGTTCCGGTAGCAGGCACTGAATCATCTGAAAATAAAGTAAGGTTCTATTCTCCCCTTGTTTTGAATATTGCCCAGCAGGAAGGAATTGGAATGGCAGAGCTGGAAAATATACCAGGCACAGGCCAGGATGGCCGGGTAAGTAAAAAAGATATACTGGCATATGTTGCAAACAAAGCAACAGGAGCACAACCACCCTTTGCAGCACAACAGCCACAGGCATCTGTTGTTGCAGAACCACAACTAACCAATCAGGCAGTGCAGGCAGTTACAGAACAAGCAACAGCTTCCGGTCAGCCAGCTTACCAGGCACCGGCTGTATTTACAGGCAATGTGGAAGTAATTGAAATGGACCGCATGCGCAAATTGATAGCCAGGCATATGGTTGACAGCAAACATACTTCTCCGCATGTTACCAGTTTTGCCGAGTGCGATGTTACCAACCTGGTATTGTGGAGAGAAAAAGTGAAAAAGGATTTTGAAAAAAGAGAAGGCGAAAAAATAACGTTCACGCCGCTGTTCATTGAAGCGATCGTAAAGTCCATTAAAAAATATCCATGGCTTAGCAGCAGTGTGGAGGGCGATAAGATCATTGTAAAAAAAGATCTGAACATAGGAATGGCCACTGCACTGCCAACGGGCAATTTGATTGTACCGGTAATAAAAAATGCAGATCAGCTTAATTTGGTTGGCCTCACCAAACAGGTTAACGGACTGGCGAATGCCGCCCGTACCGGCAAACTAAAACCGGATGATACCACCGGCGGCACATTTACCCTTACCAACGTGGGTACATTTGGCAGCATTATGGGCACCCCCATCATTAACCAGCCCCAGGTGGCCATTATGGCTGTTGGTGCTATCAAAAAAAGGCCCATGGTAATTGAAACCCCGCAGGGCGACAGTATTGCAATTCGTCACATGATGTATATTTCCCTCAGCTATGATCACCGCATCATTGATGGCGCATTGGGTTCAACTTTCCTGAATGCCGTAAGCAAGGAACTGGAGAATTTTGATATCAACCGGAGTATTTGATTATAAGAAGGATGAGATCATTTGATTGCCGGGATTTTCTTAATTCTGCCGGGCTGCCAGGAATCTGTGGTGATGCATGTCTACAATAGCAGGTATTTTTTCAAACTCATCGTATTTATCAAAGAAAAAATCTGAGCCAAGCCTTTTGCATTGTTGCTGTATATCCGTTTCGGTATGTATAGACAGGGTGATGACAATCGTTTCCGGGGCAGACTCTTTCATTTCCTTTAATAAACGATAGGATGCAGATTGAGGCAGGTTCACATCCAGGATCACCATTTCGGGTTTCTTTTCAGAAAATAAAAAATGTCCGTCTGTATAGGATACTGCTTTATGAATATGGAGAGGCAAAACCATATCGGCCAGTAATTCTTCCAGTCTTTGAAGTATGAGCAGTGAACTATCTACCAGTAAAATCTGCATATTATTGTATTGTGCAAAGTACCTTCAATACCGGGAATTTAATTATAGCAGATAACGGATTACTGTTGTAGTAGTTATTCTATAACCCTTACTGCAAAGGGATTTTCACACATCAAGAAGAATATTATTGGTAATGGCGTAGCGGGTAAGTTCCGAATTAGTGGAAAGTTTCAGTTTTTCCATGATACGGCTCCGGTGGGTGCTCACTGTTGTAAGTGCGATAGACAGGGAATCGGCTATTTGTGATATTGTTCTTCCGTTGGCCAGCAACTTAAATACCTCCAGCTCCCGGTTGCTGAGTGTTTCATGTGGCTTTTTGCCCTTTTCGGAAAAAGTCAGCAGCTTTTCTGCTATTTCGGGGGTGATGTATTTTTTTCCCAGGCTGATGCGCTGTATTGCCTCAATCAATTCATAAGGCGCCGAATTTTTATTCAGGTAACCCGAAGCCCCGGCTTTTAGAACACGTACTGCATAGAGGTCTTCTGTGAATATGCTCAGGATGATTACCGGCAGCTCCGGTTTAATCAGCTTGATCTGCTCCAAAGCCTCCAGTCCGCTCCTGCCGGGCATATCCAGGTCGGATATAACCAGGTCCCAGTCTTGCTGCATAACCTCCTTTATCAGTGACTCACCGTCTGTTACCTCCTTTATTTCAGCAGCAGGGTACTCATCTTTAAGTATTTGTATAAGGCCCACCCGTATCAGGCTGTGATCATCTGCTAAAAGTATCCTTTTCATATTGTCCCTGCTTTAGTGTGATATGTATCGGTGCTATCCACAGGTAATTGTACAGTGATTTTTGTTCCTTTACCCGGTTCGGAAAAAATTTCAAACCTTCCACCCAACGAGTGAACCCTTTCCTTCATGCCTAAGATGCCAAAGGATTTATGTTTTTTAACAGCATCCACCTCAAAACCTTTTCCATTGTCTTCGATCATCAGCACAATAAATCCGTTTTCAACCTTTAGTGAAGATAAGACAGCTGTGGCATTTGAGTAACGGGTAATATTGGTAAGTGCTTCCTGGTACACCCTGAATACACAGGTAAGTACAGTATCGTGACCCTGAATCCTTGTTTCACCGGTTACAAATTCCAGCGGTATACCGGTATTACCGGTAAACTGGCTGCCAAGCCAGTCAAGGGCTTCCAGTAATCCATAATCATCGAGTATACCCGGCCGCAGTTCGCTTAATATCCTGCGGATGGCCTGGTTGCTGCCGTCCAGTAATTCACGCATATTCTTCAGCTTGCTCTTAAACAGGGGCTCCGTTTCAGGCATTTTTTTCTCAAGCCAGGCCACATCCATTTTAATGGCTGTAAGCTGTTGCCCCAGCTCATCATGAATTTCACGGCCGATCCGTTTACGCTCCTCTTCCCGTATATGCTGCAGGTGGGCAGTCAGCATACGCAGTTGCTCCGTAGTTTCCTTAATTTTTTCCTGTGCTTTAACCCTGTCTGTAAAATCTATCCCTACACCCAGCAGGCAGGGCTCTCCGCCATAATCTATTGCCTTGCCTGTAAAATAGTAAGGTATCTTCTCTTTTGATTTAATAAGAAAATCTGCTTGTACATAATCTTCTCCGTGTGTAAAAGTGCTGGTAATCTTTTGTGTAAGCAGTTCTTTATCGGCATCATCAAAAAAATCAAGGGGGTGCACCTGCAGCATTTCCTCAGCGTTATATCCCGACACAGTTTCAAAATTCCGGTTCCATCTTAAAAACCTGCCTTCCCGGTTGTACAAATAGAAAATGCCGGGCAAACTGTTGATGATGGAATCAGACAGCACTCTTTCCCGCTCTATAAGCTGCTGTGCCTTTTTGCGTTCATTTACGTCCACATAAAAAATGGTCAGGCCATCGGCCGAAGGATACACCCTGCCTGAGAACCAGGTTTGCATGGGCTCGTAATATTCCTCTATATACACTACTTTGCCGGTATCTTTTGCTTCGTTGTATTTTGCCCAAAAGGGCGTACTCTTCACTTCAGGATGAACATCCCACATAAGTCTTCCCAGGGTTCCTTCCCTTCCATCGGGATGGGTGGCCAATGCCGCATCATTCAAAAAAGTATAGCGCCATTCATTATCCAGCGATATGATGGCATCATTGATCCGGTTGAGCACCAGCTCATTTTCCCTGTACAGGTTAGCAAGCAGTTCTTCTCTTTGCTGGTGTTCGGTAATATCGGTGGTGGTACCTACATATCCCACTATACGGTTCATTGCATCTTTCTCCGGCACCGCTTCACCAATCACCCAGCGTATGCTGCCATCCGGTCTTACAAAGCGATATTCAGACCTGGATACCTGGCCCGAAACCGTGGCCCTATGCCAGTTCCTTCTTAGCAGGTCACGGTCATCTTCATGCACGGCATTAAACCAGCCATTCCCCATCGCCTCTTCTTTGCTTAGTCCTGAAATACTGCACCAGCATGGATTTACATAGATTGTATTACCAAATTCGTCTGTACGGAAAATACCTACCGGGGATATTTCGGCCAGTATATGATAACGACGTTCACTTTCCAGAACAGCCTGTTCTGCTTTGCGGCGCATACTGTCCTTCTCAAAATTCTCCAGTGCAAAAGCGATGTCTCCCGTCAATTCCTGAAGCAGCGCTACCTCCTCTTCATTAAAGAAATTAACAGCATCCGCATACAGAGAGAATGCGCCGATTATTTTACCGAATTTTTTTACCGGTAAACAAATGGAAGAGCGATAACCTCTTTCAAGCGCTGCTGCTTGCCAGGGTATCATCGAGTCTTCCTTTTCGATATCATTGCAGATAACATACCTGCCTTCACGAATGGCAGTGCCGGTTGGGCCCCTGCCCGTATCTTTATCCGATATTGAAATGCCGGGTATGCTGGAAAGATAACCATGCTCTTCACCCGCATGCATCACCGGTACAACCCGGCTTGTATTATCATCGATCAACCCTATCCAGGCCATTCTGAACCGGCCCAGGTCCACGGCTATTTTACAGGCCTGTTCAAAAAGCGTTGTTTCATCATCCGTTCTCACGATCATCTGGTTAACCTGGCTGATAAAATAATATAAGCGCAGTACCTTTTGCACCTGTTCTTCTGCCTCCTTTCGTTCGGTAATATCCCGTATGTTGGTGATGATGCCCTGTATTTCAGGATCGTGAAGCATGTTGGTGATACTTCCTTCCATCCACAGGTAATGTCCATTTTTATGTTGCAGCCGGAGAGAGACCGGCATTGTTTTACCGGGTTGATCAAGTGCTTCGCGAAAGACTGCTTTCACCTGCTCAAGGTCATTGGGATGTATCAGCTGAAGTGCTGCGCTTTCTCCCATATCACCGGGCTCCCTGCCAATCAGTCTTACAGAACCGGTGCTGCGGAAAAGGGTCTTCAAATCTTTATCCAGCAATGCCACGATGGCATCGTTGTTTTCTACAAGCGCCCTGAATGTCTTATCATTCAGCAAAACATACGACTCTTTTCCGGCAGGTTCGCCGGCATAAGAAGCGTTAGTTTTGCTGCTCTTTTTCATGGTTTAACGAACAGTAATTTACAATAATTAATCGGGCATAATAAATTTGTAGAATGTTTTCTACAAGCGTAAACCAGGCGCTGACCCGGACCTGCTATTTGTCTTTTTTGAATCCCTGAACAGACAGGTTTCCCAAGCTTTGTGACTGCACTAATACTTCGTTAATCCAGGCTTTAGTTTCTCCGTAAAATATTGCACTGCATTTTTAACAATCCTGAGGGCTGATTGTTTTGCATATTTTTCCTTTTAATGGCCTTATAACACCCAATCTTCTTTGAGCATCGAATAGAGATACAGGTCCACAAACCTGCCATTTAGTAATTCTGCCTGGCGCAAAATGCCTTCCTGTTTACATCCCAGCTTTTCGGCAATCGCCCGGCTTTTATGATTACCTACCGCACATTTTATTTCGATACGGTTAAGGCGGTGTTCTGCAAAAGCATAATTGATAAGTACCCTGCAGCTATTAACTACAATACCCCTTCCCTGCCAGCCAGCTGCAATCCAGTAACCGATCTCTGCAATACGGTTTTGATGGTTGATATGATGCAGGCCAATTCTTCCGGCAATATTTCTGTCAATAATGATCGCAAAACCAAAATCTGTTCTTTCGGCTGCACGCTTTTGCGTATCAAGTATGTAGTGTGTGAAGTTTGCAATTGTCTGCATATGATCCACCCAGGGCAGCCATTCCCTCAGGTATACCCTGTTATTATTAACCAGGTTAAACAGCGATTCTGCATGGATCTCTTCCAGCATTTCCAAACTCGTCTGTTCATCAACCTGTATTTTCATTATAGGTATTTTAATGAAGACTGATAACCCTTGTTAAGCGCCATTTCCCATTTTCATTTTTCCAGGTGTGTACAAATTTACCAATAGCAGGGTGATCGTTTGGCGGCTCCTGGTTATTAATGAAATAGTGCTGCCCCATTTCAATAGCACCGTACCCGGCAATCGGGTACACTTCAATACTACCCGGTACCAGCACCCTTTGCACTTTACCACAAATATTCCTTTTGGTGGCAGCCATAATGCTGTCCTTATTGGTCATTAACCCACCCTGATCATGATAGAATTCGATATTCTCAGAAAAACAATCAGCCATCGTTGGAAGATCACAAACATTATAAGCACCAAACAGTACACTGTCCATATGCACAATGCTGTTGTACAATTCCTTAGAGTCGGGTTTGTATGTTTTGCTGCTGCCCTGGTGATTGGTACTGTTGCAGGCAAAGAGTAATACAGACAAGACAAACACAGGCATTCCTATCTTCATGGCAGGTTGTGTTTTTTTAATTGTTATGGGCAATTGGTTAATGTTTCTGCTGTTGGAGCGGTAAACCCGGATGCCGTAAGCATATCTTCAAAATAATAAAAGCCTTTGGGCGGGATGGCTGTAAAGCAGGTTAGACTGTACACTTCACCGCATGTGCCGATCTTTTTGTGACCCCGGGTTGTTGCCTGTATCCGGTAGTAATATTTTTTCACAGCCAGCCCTCCGGGTGCTGGTATATAGCCCTCACCCAAAACACTGGTTGTAAACACCAGGCGGTTATATTCATCATAAAGGGTGAACTGTACCGAGTCAATATTTTGTGTGATGGGCCTGCATACTTCATTCAGCCCATCACCGTTCGGACTGAATGCATTGGGCATAAATATCCGTCCGTTATCACCACTGCCAGCAGTATCAGTTACCAGGCCATCGCAATTAATAGGCTGGTAAGGGGCTCCGGATTTAGAGCATGCGAAAAAAAATGCAATAACAAAAAGCAGTAACAAAAATGGGAATAGCGTTTTCATAACAGGCAATCATTAAAAAAGTTCCTTGGTCTCGTCTTTATAGTAGAAATTAGAGACTGTCCAGCCAGACCCATTATTGTACAGGATAAAATCAAAGCTCAGGAAATAGTATTCAAACTTCAGGATATACCTTCTGCGAAGCAGCACATTCTTCAGTTGCTTTTCCTCCACCAGTTCGTAACTCAGTATCTTTCCATAGTAGGGTAAAATGCCCGGCATCTGTTCATTCAGTGTTTTATCGATCTTATCAATTACGGTACCGTCCATCACTGATCTTTGCCTGAACAACTGGATGGCTGCAGAATATTTTCCATCCACCAATGTTTGCATTACATTATCGCAAAACATATTTATACTATCCCTGGAAGTATATTTTGACTGGCCAAAAGAAACCGATAGGAACATACTGAATAACAGGGTACCGAGTATTTTGCGCATAAGTAGAGTTTAATTGAATTGAATATTTAGCAATGAAATATAAAAATACAGTAAATAAGCGTACCTGACTGTAAAGTCATTTATTCAATACCATATCAGCCTGAAAGGTTATATCTCAATTTTACTGCCAGGTTGCTCTGCTTGTTATGCAGATAAGCTGGTAACTTTTTACCGACTATTCAATACCTAAACCCCAATCACGTCCCTTATCCACTGCAGGCACCCCGTCTTTTATCCATTTAGCCGGTTTGGCACCCTTCAGGTAATAATCAAAGAATTGCCCCAATCTTACAGAGAGGTCCTTGCGGTTCTTACGTTCCACCAGGTTGTGGTCTTCACCATTATATTCCAGGAGCCATACTTTTTTGTTCAGCCTGCGCATGGCGGTAAACATTTCAATTCCCTGGTACCAGGGCACAGCACCATCCGCATCGTTATGCATAATAACAAGCGGCGTCGTTATTTTATCCGCTGCAAATAAAGGCGAGTTCTTCAGGTACAGGTCCTGCCGTTGCCAAAGCGTGGCACCTATACGGCTTTGTGTGTGTTCGTACTGGAACTGACGGTTCAATCCGCTTCCCCAGCGTATACCGCCATAGGCACTCGTCATGTTAGCAACGGGGGCACCTGCCCAGGCAGCCCTGAAGATATTTGTTTTGGTAACAAGGTATGCAACCTGGTAGCCACCCCAGCTTTGTCCCTGTATCGCCATCCTGGTACTGTCCACCCAGGGCATCTTTGACAAATATTTAGCAGCACTCACCACACTGTTGTAAGCGCTGTTGCCTGGTTCTCCTTCTTTATAATAAATGTTGGGGTCAAAAACCAAATATTCATTGCTTACAAACCAGGGGATATTGACAGTGGAAGCGCTTGGTGCAGGTGCTTTATATGTGTAAAGCCCATCTGCATTGCGTTCATAGAAATAAAAGATCACGGGGTATTTTTTCTTTGAATCAAAATTCTCGGGCTTATACAAAATCCCCTCACTCATTTTGCCATCAAACATTTTCCACCTTACCAATTCGGTGGTTAGCCAGTTATAATCTTTTTGCTGGGCAGCAATATCAGTAAGTTTGGTAAAAGAGCTAAGGTCTTTACCGGCAAAGAGTTCCGATTCACTGATATTGGCCCTTTGTAATAGATAGGCACTGGCATTCTTTGCTTTTAGAACAGAAGGGTAACTATAAGGTCCGCCTGAAATAAATGTTGGGTCCGCCACTTCATTAACCTTTTTAGCATAGAAGCTGGCATATTTACTCAGCTTATTCATGGCACGCAATACAATGGTCTCATTGGCTTCGATGAAACGTTTGTCCCGGTCGAAGCGGATATAACTCAGCTCTGTTTTTGCTGTTTTGCCCCAGCCATTAGTTATATTTTTGGGTTGCTCTGCCGCATCCGGATCAAGCTGCCAAATATCATATACATCATTTACAAGCAAGTATTTATCATTTTCTATCCAGCCCGTTACACCAATAGCACCCGGATAATCGGGCACATCGTTCTCCACATCATACAAGGGTTCTTTGATCTTTTCACTCACGTTCTTTATCGCACCGGTTGTGCTGTTCCAGGTAAAATAGTTCTTTGTATCCGGCTCGTACCAATATACATATTTACCAGCCGGCGAAGGATTGAAGTTTGCCAGCGAATTATTTTTGATCATACGCCTGCTGCCATCTGAAGTACTGATAGCATAAGCTGTTGCATGGGTCCTTCCCTCCCACTGCGAGGCAATCCTTCCGCCCCTGGTACTTTCAGCGAGCACCCAATCACCATTGCCCTCATCCACCAGTGTAATGTTCTCAGCATCTTCCCCACCCAGTTGCACCACTTTATTATCTCCCGGTTTCATCACGGCCACATAACTTCTTTTTTGTTCATTGCTTACATTCTTAAGCTGCATGGGCTGCAGGTAATCATCGTTATAATGCCATACATCCAGGCGTGCCAGCTCAAAGTCGACCAGTGTGGTATCCTTTGCAGGTGTGATGGGGGCAGTACCAAAGAATAATTTCTTTCCATCGCGACTGAATTTTACAGAAGCGTTTTCACTGATGGTATAACCGATCTGCATCCCTACCGTATTTTTTTCTGCTGCCAGCCCGGCACTATCCTGCCCGGCCTTGTAATACCAGAGCTTATAGAATTTTTGAAGCGCTTTAGTGCTGCTGTCACGCTCAGCCACAAATGCCAGTTGCGTGCCTTCTTCGTCAAAGCTGAAGTTCTTAGCATCATTCAGGCTGCGCATGATGGTATCGGTTTTCTCAGAGGCGAGATTATAAAGTAATACCAAAGCAATACTGTTACTGTCCTTGCCGGCCCTGGTGGTTCGCAATACCAGCCTGGTTCCTTTTTTATCAAAAGCATAATCACTAACCAGCTTAAATACTTTTTCCTTTCCATCAGATAATCTTCTCAGCACAAGGTCAGTGCCTTCTGCACCGCCTGTGCCGCCACCAGCATCATCACCGTCTGCATCCCGGTCCATATCTCCGGGTATATACATTTCATCTTTCCCTTTTTTAATGATCTCTTTAACTGCTTTATTTGCCGCACCGATCATTTCTTCACGGGTAAGATTTTGTGCATTCACCGATTCCATCGATTTGCGTATTACCGAATCGGCCAGTTTCACCAGCATATCCAAATTGGCTTTGGCAGAATCGATCACAGGCTTTTTAGTTTTTTTGGTGGTATCGGGCAATGCTTTTTCCATTTGATAAGCCACATACCCAAAACCCTTTTCCGGTGTTTTAAATCCTTTTACCCTGGCAAACTTCACAATACCTTCTTTACCCAGTTCCACAATGCCTATGGAATCTTTGGTCATATCATCTGCCTTTTTCTTTTTGATCTTTTCCTGGCGGGTTTGCTGAAAAACAGGTTTTATCTTAAAAACCACAAAGCGGCTGTCTTCGGTAATCACGGCATTATACCCCCTGGCGAATACAGTTTTGCCCTGCGTTGCCAAATTTTGTATTACCAGTTCCCCATCCCCCTCCTGAGGGTTGATGGCATACACCGCATACTGCCCGTCGTTACTGATAAGCCTTTCGCCCACACTCTTCCAGCCATCATAAACAGCATGGTCCAATGGTTTTTTATTTTGAGCAGAAACAGAAAAGTTCAGGAATAACAATACCGGGAGAAATAATTTCTTCATACAGTTAGTTTTGATCTAATAAAGTTATTGGAAATGGGGCATAATATACCAGCCACTTATCAATCTTCTATAAAACCCCATTCATTTCTGAGTGCTTTCAACTGCTGCCCTTCCAGCTTTGCCTGGTTATAATGCCCGGCATTGTTCTTCTGCCGGTAAGCCTCGTACAAACACACTGCACAGGCCACCGATATATTCAGCGACTTGATGATGCCTACCTGCGGGATTATAAAATTCCCGTCGGCCATGCTGATGATCTCTTCACTTACGCCACTATGTTCGTTACCAAAGACCAGGCATACCGGTTCAGTCAGGTCCAGGTCGTGCAGCCCTACCGCATCGCTGCTTAAATGCGTGGTGTAGATTTTTTTATAACGTGCACGCAATGCCGCAAAGCATTCCTCAGCATTGGTGAACTGGTGAATAGTAAGCCACTTAGCTGCACTGGACGAGCTTTTAGCACCCCATTTCTTGTGCGGGGGAATTTTGTTATTCAGAATATAAATATCCTGGATGCCCACTGCATCACAAGTACGCATTACGGCAGAGATATTATGCGGATCAAAAACATTTTCTAACAATACAGTTAGATCTGGTTGCCGTTTGTTTAAAACGGATGTCAGGCGTTCGTCTCTTTCTGGTGTCATGGGTGCAAATTAAAACAGAATGCACGAATTAAATCGAAATGCACTAATTACACGAATTTTCCTCCATTCGTGTAATTAGTAAAAATCCGCGTAATTATATTTATTAGAATATTTTTGCCAACAAACACCGCAATTTGAATTCATCCGTTTTTTTAATAACACCGCCTTTCACCCAGCTGAACACGCCTTACCCGGCCACGGCTTACCTGAAGGGTTTTTTCAATACAAAGGGTATCAGCGCTTACCAGAGCGATCTGGGTATTGAAGTGACCCTGGCCCTGTTCTCAAAAAAAGGATTGCAGCAACTGTTTGACGGGATCAACAAACAAACAACAGAACACACAGATAATATTAACAGGATCATCAGTCTGCAGGACAACTACATCAATACCATTGATGCAGTGATATTTTTTTTACAGGGAAAGAATCCAACCCTGGCCCACCTGATCTGCAAACGTGATTTTTTCCCGGAGGCAAGCCGCTTTGCCCAGCTTGACGACCTTAAATGGGCCTTCGGGAATATGGGTACACAGGATAAGGCCAAACACCTTGCCACCATGTATCTCGAAGACCTGAGTGATCTTATCAGGGAAACTGTTGACGAACATTTTGGTTTCAGCCGCTATGCCGAAAGGCTGGGCCGAAGCGCCAGCAGTTTTGATGAATTGTACCACAGCCTGCAGCAACCCCTCACCTATATTGATACAATTATGCTGGGCATCCTGCAAGAGAAGATGACAATGATACAGCCGAAGATGGTTGCACTCTCTGTTCCATTCCCCGGCAACCTGTACACATCTTTGCGGTGCGGTCAATGGATCAAAAAGCACTACCCGCAAACCAAAGTATGCATGGGCGGAGGCTTTGCCAATACAGAGCTGCGTTCCTTATCTGATGCCCGTGTATTTGAATTCTATGATTTTATTACACTGGATGATGGCGAAGCGCCGCTGGAGATCTTACTGCAGCATATCAGCGGAACAAAGACAACCGATGAATTAAAGCGCTGCTTCACACTGGTTGACGGTAAAGTAACCTATATCAACAATACTGCCTGCACCGATTATAAACAGGGCCAGGTGGGCACTCCCGATTACAGCGATCTGTACCTCGATAAATACATTTCGGCCATTGAAGTGATCAATCCCATGCATAGCTTGTGGAGCGATGGCCGCTGGAATAAACTTACCATGGCACATGGCTGCTACTGGGGCAAATGTACTTTCTGTGATATCAGTTTGGACTATATCAAAAATTATGAACCCATCACTGCTTCGCTGCTGGCAGACAGGATGGAAACTATGATCGCCCAAACCGGGCAAAACGGTTTTCATTTTGTGGATGAAGCTGCACCCCCGGCATTAATGCGTGCATTGGCCATAGAGATCATCCGCAGGAAATTAACAGTAAGCTGGTGGGCCAATATTCGTTTTGAAAAAAGTTTTACCAGGGACCTTTGCCTTCTATTGAAGGCATCGGGTTGTATTGCTGTTTCCGGCGGACTGGAAGTTGCCTCCGATCGTTTACTCGCCCTGATACAAAAAGGGATCACCGTTGCGCAGGTTGCCAGGGTAAACAAGCATTTCACTGAAGCCGGTATTATGGTTCATGCCTACCTCATGTATGGGTTCCCCACACAAACCGCACAGGAAACCATCGACAGCCTGGAAATGGTAAGACAAATGTTTGAGACCGGTATTTTGCAATCTGCTTTCTGGCATTTATTTACCATGACTGCACACAGCCCTGTGGGACTGGACCCTGAGAAGTATAAAGTGAAAAAAGTATCAGATGCCATTGGCAGCTTTGCCAATAATGACATTGCGCATATTGACCCAACCGGAACAGATCATGAAAGCTTCAGTTTCGGCCTGAAGAAATCCCTGCTCAATTATATGCATGGCACCTGCTTTGATTATCCATTACAGAAATGGTTCGATCATAAAGTGCCCCGTACAACCATTGCACCTGATTATATTTTAAAAGCCATTGAAGAACCGGAGATCAATAATAGTGCTGCCAATGCAAAAGTTATTTTCCTCGGCAATCAACCCAAAACCGGGATTGTTACCAAAAGTAAAAAAGGTAACCAGTGGGAACTGCTGTCACTCAGCTTTGAAACAAAAAAAGAGACCATCAATATTAAAGTTGATAAAGCGCAGGGCGAATGGCTGGTTACTCAACTACAAACCACCAACATTTCAAACCACAAACTAACCACATTGCAGGAATTAAAAGACAGTTACGAAGCTGCCGGTCTGGAAGACTTTGAATTATTTTGGGATAATAAACCGGTGAGTGGATTGTGGAAGGCAGGCCTGTTACAGCTTTAGTCGTTTCGGCATGGAACGAAAGCAGCTTACTTGAAATTCACAACTGAAAAAGCTGAAGCTGCACACAGGTTTTACTTTTGAAATTACAGGTGACAACCCCCGAAGGCCTGCCACCTGTTTTGTGATAGTCGGGATGACTGGATTCGAACCAGCGGCCCCTACGTCCCGAACGTAGTGCGCTACCGGGCTGCGCTACATCCCGAATGATGTTTGGCTAAATTAGGAAAATTTATCTTTTCCCGGCATTCACCTTTTTGCCAAAAAGAAATCTTAGCTGTATTTGTAATAGCCTGGCAGCGATGGGGCCTGACTGGATATCCGGCGGGTTCCCGGATGCTTTCCTTTCTGGCATTTTACTTTCAGCTGCCTTCCATCGATCTCCTCAATGCCATTTTTATATCGGCAAAATCATTTGCCTGCAATGTGCGCTGGTTCAGTGCATTGATATCGGCCAGGCAGGATAGGATATTCTGTACATCAGTGACCAGGCGCTTGATGAACTGGTATTGCCGGGCCTGCTCTTCCGTGATGGAGCCCGTATCTTCCTTCATCCTTTTTTCCCAGCTGTCTTCCTGCTCCTGCCAGAAGCGTACATAACCATTCACGGTGTCAGGGTCGCTAAGGTTCAGTGTTTCATCAATGCGAACCGGGAATAATTTCTTGCCAAATCTTTCGGCATTCATACCCGAATTCTTGTACAGTTCATACAACTCGTACATGCAGAACCGGGAACGCAGGTATTTATCGCTGATGGCCACTACCACATAATTGGCGCTGCCTATCTCGTTCATGAATTGAGAGATAACGCCTTTATAACCCATATTTTCCTTATCCTTCACCACAGTGAAACCATCCCGCTTCAGGCTATTGTACAATTGCAGTACAAAGGCTTCGTCCTGTTCCCAGGCATAAGAAAAAAAGATGCGGTTATCTGCAGCAGCCGGGCGCTTTCGTCTCATCAGCACAAAAACAATTGCTGCAAGTGCAAATACAATAAGGCCTGCCAGCTTTCCATATTTTTTAAAGAAGTTTTCAGGTACCTGCGCCGGAGTATCTGTCATAATGGTCTTTGTGGTATCGGGCACATTCGCCACCGGGCTGTCTTTAACCGGTCTGGTTTCTATATTATTTGCTTTGATGAGCGAGTCCAGAATACGTACCATATCCTGGTAGGTTAAGGCCGGTGTGCCGCCGGAGCCTGGCGGATTATCTTTCACGGTAACCAGTGAATCAATGATATGTTTGATCTTTATTTTATCAGGACTTGTTTTAATTTTTGGTTTAAAGCCTTCATATAATATCCGCATAAGGGCGGTATCTCTTTTCACCGGTGCCACAGGCATTACGTTCGTGTTTTGTACCGGCTTGGTAACCAGGGCCGGGTTTGTATGCAATTGCTTTACCTGTGTGGGCTCCAACTGCGTTTGTTTTATGAATACCTTTTTCACGGGCACTGCTGTATCGGGCACGTAGTCATCCTCGGCATGAATGCTTGCCTCGGGCAAAAACACACGGGGCTGAAAGCCTGCACTTGCATCCTTGCAGGCAGCAAACAACATCAGCATTAAAACAAGTGTACCGGTCTTTTTCATAACAATCAATTACTTTTTGGGATACAGTTTCGCAATAAATTTTTTATCTGCGTCCGACAAACCATTATTCCAGCCTATCGAAAAATGTCCTTTGGTAAGCGCCTCCGGAACAGGATACATCATAATGGATTTTTTGTCAAGTTTACCGGCCCTTATCTGGCTGATATCATATTTCCCAAAGACCTGTTCATCCACGTCCGCCTTTGTCCATCCGTCTGTTTTCTTATAATATTCATACACTTTGGGCTTGTCCCAGGGTATGCCGTTATCAGGCCTTTCGTGTTCATGTATGCAGCCCAGCGTATGGCCAAATTCATGCAGTACCACGCGGTTATACTCCAGGTCGTCGGTAGTGGGTGTAAGCCAGCCAAAGTTCATGGTGGGGTTTGCTTTATCTTCCGATAAAACATCTGTGCCCATCAAACTCCAGGAGCCGTCATTCTTATCAAAAGCTATCCGCACATCGCCCGGCTTCTTCCCTGTTGTAAAATCAAACTCAATATTGGCATAATCCATCCAGATCTTTGCATGGCGGATGATGCGGTCTTTCACCTGCCTGTTGCCACCCATAAATGACACCGTGATCGTCCTCCCATTCTTCCATTCGGTACTGATATCTGTGGCTATGCGTGCCAGTGAACTAAAATGAGCCGGTTTCTTAATTCTGTTCCTCATCGCATAATCTTCCAGTATGTTCATATCAGTTTTGGATAATTCCCTGAAGTTGGCCGGCCTCTCCAGGAAGGAATCTTTCAAGCGCCTGATACTTTTATGATGCGAAATGCGGCATTCCCTGCAGTAGTAAATCCCGGAGATATTCATGTTATTGGTTTTGGCTGAAAAACGCTTCATGAAAATTAGACTGAATAATTTACTCCTGCAACAGGTATTTCTACTTTATTTTAGTTTTAACAAAGATTGCTGAAAAATGATAAAAGCAGTTTCCACTTATCAAAAAAGCCTTTTTAAGCCACGATCATTCTTTACATTTACCCATAAAACTATTCTTCATGAAAAAAATACTGCTTGCATTTACCACGGTTGCCTGCATTACCGCCTGCAACAATAAGTCTGCCACGCCCAAACCAGACATACTGGCTGCCAACCTGGACAGTACCGTGAAACCGGGCGATGATTTCTTTGAATATGCCAATGGCGGCTGGTTAAAAAGAAACCCAATTCCCGCAGAACAATCCAGCTGGGGAATCGGTAACCTGGTGATAGAAGAGAACCTGAAAAGGCTCAGGGAAATTTCGGAGAAAGCTGCTGCATCCCATGCTGCCAAAGGGACCAATGATCAGAAGATCGGCGATTTCTGGAGCATGGCCATGGACAGCACAAAGATTGAACAGGACGGCTTAAAACCCATTCAGCCCCTGCTGGATAAAGTAAATGCCATCACGGATGTGAAGTCCCTGGTGGCCACAGTTTCCGATCTGAAGAAGATTGGCTCCAACACACTCTTCAGCGATTACGTGTACCAGGACGCAAAGAAGAGCGATGTGATGGCCTATAATCTTACACAGGGCGGACTGGGATTGCCGGAAAGGGAATATTATTTTAAGAACGACTCGGCCACCATCAACATTCGCAATGAGTATGTGAAGTACATGGCACAGATCCTGACCATGGCCGGAGAAGATGCAACAGTGGCGGCAACTGCAGCAAAGAATATCTTAGCGCTTGAAACCAAACTGGCTACCGCAAGCCGCAAGATAGAAGACCTGCGTGACCCTTATAAGAACTACAACAAAATGGCCATCACCGACCTGGGTAAGATGGCCGGCAATATCGACTGGGCTGCTTACTTAAAGAACACCGGGGTTCAAAAAGTGGATTCTGTTATCGTGGGGCAACCGGAATTCTTTACCGCCCTCAATGAGG
Organism: Ferruginibacter sp.; assembly: GCA_044226725.1. Taxonomy (GTDB): domain Bacteria; phylum Bacteroidota; class Bacteroidia; order Chitinophagales; family Chitinophagaceae; genus Ferruginibacter. Next base: position 183,966 of record JBGAGM010000008.1, read on the forward strand.
TGTTGGCTAAAACCCCAATCAGTGACTGGAAGCAATATGTAAAATTCAACCTCATCAGCGATATGGCTGCCGTGCTGCCCGATAAGTATGGTGAGGCTGCCTTCAATTATGGCAAACTTTTCAGTGGCGCCAAGGTTCGTAAACCCAGGTGGAAGCGTGCCATACAAATGGAGGAAGATGCCATGGGCGAAATGCTGGGCCAGCTGTATGTGAAAGAATTCTTTAACGAAACCGCCAAGAAGCGCTATACTACTATGGTGGAAGATATACGCCAGGCACTGAAGGAACGCATTGCCAAACTGGACTGGATGAGCGACAGCACCAAACAGAAAGCCTACATCAAACTGGCCGCAGTTAAAAGCAAGGTTGGCTACCCGGATAAATGGAAAGACTTCAGCAGCATGGATATAGGTAAAGAAAGTTTTGCTAAGAACTACATGAATGCAAAACTCTGGTGGCATAATTACAATTACAGCAAACTGGGCAAACCGGTTGACCGGGATGAATGGGATATGTACCCTCAAACCTATAATGCCTATTACAACCCCAGCAACAACGAGATCGTTTTACCTGCCGGGATATTTACTGTGCCGGGATACCGTGACGAGGAACTTGATGATGCGGTGGTATATGGATATGGCGGTGCCAGTACCATCGGCCACGAGATCACTCATGGATTTGATGACGAGGGAAGGCAGTTTGACGAGCAGGGTAATTTAAAGAGCTGGTGGACAAAAACAGATGAGGAAGCTTTTAATAAGCGTGCCGATGTGATGGTGAAGCAGTTCAATGAATACGAACCGGTGAAGGGTTATCATATCAACGGTAAAGCATCGCTGGGCGAAAATATTGCCGACCTGGGTGGTATTTTATTAGGCATTGAAGCCTTCAAAAAAACACAGCAGTTCAAGGAAAATAAAAATATCAGCAACCTGACGCCCATGCAGCGATATTTTATGGGCTATGCACTGGGCTGGCTAAGCCAAACCCGGGAGGAGCAGCAAAGAAGCCGCCTGCTTACAGATGTGCACAGTCCGGCAAAATATAGGGTGAACGGGCCTTTTGTTGATGTGGATGAATTCTATACCACATTCGGCATAAAAACAACCGATAAGATGTACAGGCCTGATAGTTTACGGGTAAGGATCTGGTAAACGTTAATCCGTTAATTGCTGTGCAGCCGTTATGTAAAAGTTTTACTACCTTAATGCACTCAAACCGATTAACCGATTAACGGATTAACCAATTTACGTTGTATGCGCACTGCACTCAAAAAAGACGAAAAGATACTTTTAATAACAAGGCAGCATTGGTTAAAACTGGTGCTGCCTTTTTTTGCCTGGCTGTTGCTGACTATCCTGCTGCTGATATGGATGCAGAACCTGACGGTCTTCATCATTATTATACTGGCAGCACTTTACCCGCTTATTGAGTATGTGAACTGGAGGCACAACCTCTGGTCGGTAACCAACCTGCGCATTGTGGATGAGACAGGTTTCTTTACCCGCTATTCCAAGGAGAGCCCGCTGGATAAAATAAATAATGTGGAGTACGATCAAAGCATCTGGGGCCGCCTCTTTGGTTATGGCAATGTGGATATACAAACCGCTGCCGAAATGGGCGAGACAAAATACATACTTATACATCACCCCAAATTATTGAAAGACACCATTACCCATGCGCAGGAAGAATACAAGAAACTGCAGATAAGCAACCAGGCCACCCAACTGGCCGAAGCCATTGCACGTACAAATGCCGGCGCAGGCGCTGCCCCATCACAGCAAATGATAGCTGATGAACTGGACAAACTGTTCTCACTGTTACAAAAAGGGGCTATTACCGAAGAAGAGTACCTGGCGCAGAAAGGTAAACTACTGAAGTAATAGCTTTTATTTACAATACTTTAGCTCCCGATACTACCCTGCCCGGTCGTTTCAACTTTAAACACTACTTTTTGCCTTGACCCCTGTTGCAGGGTTCTTTTGCCTATTCGGGGCACAAGCGGGTCAACTATGCCCGATACTTTTTCCTTTACTACCAAATTGCTAAAAAAACAAGCTTCCAGAACGGTTGTTTTAACCGTCTTTGCTAGCTGATTCACCCTTAACAAGTCCGTAACAAGTCCGTCATTTAACGGACTTGTTACGGACTTGTATAGAACATGGTATGAAGCAAACCCCCTTATCAACCTTTGCCACTCATATAAACTCCAGCTGCTTTCAGGTGTACATTGCTTTACTTTACAACTGCTGATACATGACCTAACCAACTACAACATATGTGGAAACAAATCGCTAAAACAACCCTAGTAGCCGGCAGCCTCGATATTTTCGCTGCCTGCATCCAGGCCTGGCTTACCAGGGGTACCACGCCTGATATTGTTCTTAAATACCTGGCCAGCGGGCTCTTTGGTAAGGATGCATTTGCCGGCGGCCCCGGTATGATTATGGTTGGGTTGCTTGTGCATTTCCTCATTGCCTTTGCCTGCACACTGGTTTATTTTCTGCTGTATCCCAAATGGAGGTTCCTGCAGCAAAATATTTTTGTAAGCGCTGCATTGATCGCACTCATTGCCTGGACAGTAACCACGCGGATCATCATACCACTAAGCCGGATAAACCCTGCCCCGTTCAATTTACAGAAAGCGCTGATCGCTGTTGGCATTTTATATGTGTGCATTGGTTTGCCCATCAGCTATTTTGCCAGGCGGTACTATTGCAAGAAGTAAAGACAAAAAAAACGTTTTAAGTCCCGGCTTGCTAAAGCACGCATTACATATTCTTAACCCGTCTTCGACAAGCTCAAACTGACAGCTATTTAAAAGCGGCTTATATTGTATCTTGTAACCATGATCTCTTTCAGCAGCACCATAGATAAATTTGCCGAGCAGGGCGAAAAGACCGGCTGGACCTATATTACCATTCCGAAGGCTGTTGCAGAAAAAATAAATCCGGGTGTTAAAAAATCGTACCGCGTAAAAGGTAAGATAGATGCGTATCCGGTTGAAAAAATGGCGCTGATACCCATGGGCAAAGGAGATTTTATTGTTCCCCTGAACGCAGCTATACGCAAGGCTATTGGAAAAAGAAAAGGTGCCACGGTAAAACTTCAGTTCACTTTAGACAACTCCCCTATACTGCCGCCCGCCGAACTGATTGAATGCCTGCAGGACGAACCGGAAGCATTGAAGTACTTTAACGGCCTTCCGCAAAGTCATCGCAATTATTTCACCAAATGGATAGAATCAGCCAAAACAGAACCCACCAAAACAAAACGCATTGCCCTGGTAATAAAGACCATGATTCGCAAAATGGATTTTGGTGCCATGCTCAGGGAAGAGAGGGAGGAAAGGAGGAAGCTGGGATAATGTAAGCTTGTTAATCCCTTAACACGTTAATTGGTATGGCTATCCAGGTAACAAGTACCAGGCTTCAGGCTTTTAGCCTAATGCAGCAAGATCGTTGTCCCCTTTTGATTGATCCGTTTTCCGGTATCGATATTGGTGTAGGATAAAATCCATACATAGGTGCCCAGGTCTGCAGGCTGGCCTTTGTATTTACCATTCCATCTTTTTGTCCAGTCTGTGGTTTCAAATACCAGTTCGCCCACGCGGTTATACACCCTGAACAAAAGGTCACGGGCCTTATAGGCATTGAGCGGGTAAAGCTGATCATTGAGCCCGTCGCCATTGGGCGTGAACGCATTGGGTACGGCAATATAACAACTGTTGGGTACCGTTATCTTTTGTATGGCCGTATCAAAACAACCTATATTGTTCTTCACAATAAGCCTGGGATAAAGTTCCTGCGTAAACCGGGGCACAAAGTAAGACTGTGGTGCAGGGCCGGGCAGGGTACTGGTGTTGCCATTGGCAAAATCCCAGAACCAGCTTACAATATGGCCGGTGCTTTTATCTAAAAATGTAGCCTGCTCATTCGGACAAATAATGGATGTGGCTTCGAATGAGGCTTTCAGTTCATTATCCAGGAAGATAGAGACAGTATCGCTGGAATCGCGGCACACTCCGTTGGAAACGATCAGGAATGTTTTTTTAAGCCCGAAAGAACCATACAGTACGGTGGGGTTTTGTAAAGTGCTGGTTCGGGTACGGTCGAAATTCCACTTCCAGAAATTAACATCATTAGCTCCGTTGTGAAAATAATTAATGGTATCCCGGTCGCAGCCATATTTAATGGAGTAAGTAAAATCAGCGTTTACCGTATCCTTGGTATTAAAAACGAGCGTGGCGCCTGCAGGGGTTTCCTGTCCGCACTCATCAATGATCGTATTGCCGTCATCACCGGTTTTAAGCCTGATCAGGTAAGTGCCCTTGGTACGTATGGGAGCCGACAGGTTGGTTGCCAGTTTTACCTTAATAACAGGTGTTAATCCATCCGCATCGCAAACTCCTGATGCACCCACAACATTCACCGGTTCGCTTCCCGAAATAATCAATACTTCAAAATCGCTGCCATTGGGCGCAATGCTGCTGCATTTCATTCTTTTTCTGAACACCAGCTGCACTTCATCGGGCTTGCAACCGGGGGGCGTTATACTGTCCATTGGTGTTGGTATAAGCGGGTACACCACCATTGGAATACTTTCACCAACAGGTATCTGCCTGTCGCAATTATCCAGTATGGTATTGCCATCTGTACCGTTCTTTATATTGATGGTATAATTGCCTGGTGGCAGCGGGGTATCAAAAGTGATGAGTACGGAATCCATATCAAAAGCAGGGTTACAGCCATAACCTCTTGCAGCAATTACGTTAGCCACGGGCGGTGTGATCGTAAATTCGCTGCCTGTTGATGTAGGGCTGCTGCACTTCATACGCTTATTCATCTTGATGCTGGCGCTTACGCCATCGCAAATGGCACGGGCACTTTCCATCTGAGGCTCTTTAGGGTCGGTAATGCTGGCCGTACCACCGGTAAAGCTAAGATCGTAGCCCGTAGTGCTCCTTGTCCAGTTTGTCACCATCAGCAAATAATTATGCCCCAGGGTAATAGTGGGCATGGCATTAAAAGGTGTGTTGCTGCTGGCATGGCCCTCGCAATGCACATTGCCGCTGGCGCCAGGTTTACAACCGGTTGGCGATTCGGGAAAAGGATCGGTGCCGCCCCCTGCACCATAGAGGTTGATGGAAATGGCCAGGGAAGGATCGGAAAATACATCGGTGGGGTTATGGCCTGTAATATCAAATAATACCCAGTCATAATCATCGGTGCTGGCAATGCCGCTTATCAAAAAACCCAGGGTACCGGTTTGGAAACAGGTGAATTTATACCAATATGAACTTGATGAGGTTGCTCCCACCGAGCAGCCGCTTTGCGCCACATCCGGACCTGTACAATTATCTACATTACTTTGATGAAATACAGTGGTTCCGCAAACAGGTATGGCATTACCGGGGGTCATGCCCGGTAAGGTGCAGGTTTGGGCATTGCTGTAAAGCGCTGTGGTAAAACAAAAAACAAGCAGTGAAAGTATTTTTCTCATCATAAGTGTGGCGAAATTATTACAAAGACCCCTTTATTGACATTATTGCTGCAAGAGTTAATAAGCTTTTAACAGGTTTGATGATGAAAGGAGCAGATTTACACAATCCGGTTGCAAATTTTGTACCCTTATTTCACCTTGCTTTTAATTTCCTGCAATTTCAGTAATGCCTCCACGGGGGTGAGCCGGTTTACGTCAACAGTTTCCAGTAGTTTCCTTATTTCATCGAAGGTGGCCGAGTGTGCATCAAAAATGCTAAGCTGCATTTTGGGTGCCGCAATTTTTTTAATGCCTTCATCCAGGTTGATACCACCAGCTTCTTCCCTGCTGTCTTCCAGTTGTTTTAATATTTCGTTGGCCCGGTCTATCAGTTGCGGCGGCATACCCGCCATGCGTGCCACGTGTATGCCAAAGCTGTGTACACTGCCGCCGGGAGCCAGCTTACGCAGGAAGATGATTTTATTGCCCACTTCCTTATTGGTAACATGATAATTTTTTATGCCACTGAATTTATTCTCCAGTTCATTCAGTTCGTGGTAATGGGTGGCAAATAATGTTTTGGGCTGATGGGGCGAATTATGCAGGAACTCGGCAATGCTCCAGGCAATGCTGATACCATCATAGGTGGATGTGCCCCTGCCTATCTCATCCAGTAATATAAGGCTCCTTTTGGTGAGGTTGTTGATGATACTGGCTGTTTCGTTCATCTCCACCATAAAGGTACTTTCGCCACCACTCAAATTGTCGCTGGCGCCCACCCGGGTAAATATCTTATCCGTCAAAGGAATCTTTGCATCGCTTGCAGGCACAAAGCTGCCGATATGCGCCATCAGGGTTATTAAAGCCGTTTGCCGCAATATGGCGCTTTTACCACTCATATTGGGACCGGTTAAAATAATGATCTGCTGTGTGGCAGGATCGAGGTAAATATCATTGGCAATATAGGGTTCGCCTGCGGGCAGGTTCCTTTCAATTACCGGGTGCCTGCTGTCTTTAATGTCCAGCACAAAATCATCCTGCAATAGCGGTTTTTTGTATTTGTACTGAAGCGCATTATTGGCAAAACATGCAAGACAATCCAGTACCGCCATCACATGGCCGTTTACCTGCATGGGTGCAATGTAATCCTGCAATTCGTTCATCAGTTCCTCGAACAACTGGATTTCAATGGCCAGTATCTTGTCTTCAGCACCCACTATCTTCTCCTCGTATTCTTTTAGTTCAGGTGTTATATAACGCTCGGCATTCACCAGTGTTTGTTTGCGTATCCATGTATCGGGCACTTTGGCCTTATGTGCATGAGTTACTTCCAGGTAATACCCAAACACGTTATTAAAGCTGATCTTCAAAGAAGAGATACCGGTTGCCAGCGCCTCCCTTTGCTGTATCTCCACCAGGAAATCCTTTCCGCCGCTGGCAATTGTACGCAGGCTATCCAGTTCCTCATGAATGCCGGCTGCAATCACATTGCCTTTAGCAGCAGCCACAGGCGGGTTCTCATTCAGTTCCTTCAGTATCTTATCTAAAATGTATTTGCAGGGGTTGAGTGAATCGCCCAGTCTTTTCAAATATTCATTGTCTGAATTTTCACAGGCTTCTTTTATTAAGGCTGTTTGTTGCAGGCCTTTGGCAATTTGTAAAACCTCCCTCGGGTTCACTTTCTTCAGCGGCACCTTGCTCACCAGCCTTTCCACATCCCCTGCCTGTTTGATGTATTGTGCTATTTTATTACGAAGATCGGTCTCCCTAACCAGGAACTCAACCGTACTAAGCCGCTCATTTATCCTGGCGATATTATTCAGCGGCAACACCATCCAGCGTTTCAGCAGCCTGGCCCCCATGGCCGACACGGTATTATCGAGCACTTTCAATAAAGTATTGCTTCCTTCTGCACCCCCAAATAATTCCAGGTTGCGAATGGTAAAGCGGTCCATCCACAAATGGTCTTCCCGGTCAATTCTTTGAATGGAAGTGATATGTCCCAGGTTAGGATGCTCTGTATCTTTTAAATAATGAAGAATAGCACCTGCTGCAACGATGCCCATGGCCTGGCCTTCCACCCCAAAACCTTTTAAGCTGTGGGTGCCAAAATGTTTCAGCAAAATTTCAGTTGCATAGGCTTCGGCAAATATCCACTCTTCTAATGTGTAGGTAAAGAATTTAAGGCCGAAATGCTCTTTGAAGTATTTTTGCCGGCTGCGCTGGAAAATGACTTCAGCGGGTTTTAAACTTTGCAATAGTTTGTCTGCGTATTCCTTATCACCTTCAGCCACAAAGAACTCGCCGGTGCTGATATCAAGGAATGCGACCCCTATTTTCTCCTCTTCAAAATGCAGGGCAGCCAAAAAATTATTGCTGTTATGTTCCAGCATTTTATCGTTGGTGGCCACGCCCGGTGTAACCAGTTCTGTAACCCCACGCTTTACAATACCTTTTGCCTGTTTAGGATCTTCCAGCTGGTCGCAAATGGCCACCCGGTAACCCGCTTTTACCAGTTTATGCAAATAAGTGTCCAGCGCATGATGTGGAAAGCCTGCCAGTTCAGATGCATCGGGATTTCCATTATTTCGTTTGGTAAGTGTAATACCCAGCACTGCAGCTGTGTTTATGGCATCCTGCCCGAAGGTTTCGTAAAAATCACCCACCCTGAATAGCAAAATGGCATCAGGGTACCGGGCCTTGATGGCATTGTGTTGTTGCATTAAGGGTGTTTCAGCAGAAGCTTTTGCCATGGTTGGCAAAAGTAATTTGAAAATTTGAAGATTTGCTTATTTGCTGATTATTAACTCCCCTATCTTTATCAGTTATTCATTTCCAAATCACCAAATCACCAAATCACCAAATCACCAAATCAATTCTCCTGCTTTGTCAGTATCTCTTTCTTCATCTTTTCCCAGAGCCCGTCAAAGCTTTGGTGATTCTCTTCTTTCCATCTTTTGCTGAAATTTTTCATTTTTTCATTCCGGTCGTCCCTGGTTACCGCAAAGAAGGCTTTGATGGCTTCTGTATCATTTTCAAAGGCCAGCTGGTTGTAAATCTCCTTCAGCTGCTGTTCCTTGCGGATATTGCTGTGAGCGATATCGATCTCCATTTCTTCCCGAAGCATTACTTTCTCATCATAACTGCCTGATGGCAGCATGGTTTTAGCAATAACCGGCATCAGTTCTATCAGCATTAAAATAAAAACAATGAGGTAGTACCGGAACTGCAATGCGGGGTTGTTCTTTAGTAAATTGGTGAGCGCTTCCACCCTGGTTAAAAAACCATTGTTCAGATAAGTGATAAAATTCGTTTCTTCTGCTTTTACTTTATTATCGATTTCTTTTACCGCCGCATCGGCGCTATCCAGTTTGGGCTGGTATGCCTTTAATAATACCTGGTATTCGGCATCCAGCTTTTGATACTCATTTCTTTTGGCAATAGCAATATCCCTGATGCCCACCTTGCCCGATCCCCCGCTTCCGTCTGTTTCGGCAATAAAACTTTCCCTGGCTTTATTAACAGCCTCATACTTATTATCCAGTTCGGTCTTTAAAGCCGCTCTGTCTTTCAGCAGGGCATCCTTGGGTTTCTTGTACAATGCAGTAAGTTCCTGCTGTTTCAGTAATTTCTTCTTTTCATTATCCAGTGATGTTTGCAGTTTTATTTCTTTATCAAACATATACAGAACAGCAGGCTGCGCCATGAAGGTTCCAATGGTAAGTGCCAGCACCCCTCTGAATGCAAGCGGCAGCATTTTTCGCTTGTTGAATTTGGTAATGCCTTTTATCAATGCCCGGTCGATGGTGAGTATGATAAAACCCATGAACAGGCCCAGGGCAGAAGCCAGTATCCATGATTCCACGATGGTGCTGAAAAAGTAAGCCCAGGTAAACGTTGCAAAGGCCCAGGTAGCCAGCACGGTCATGCCAATGATACGGTAGCGGTTCCTGTCAACGACCGAATCGGCCAGTATCTCCTTTTCTGCAGTTGATAACCACCAGAGGAACTCCGTGAATTGTCCGGGTACGTAGCTTTCCCGCTGGGAAAACGCAATGTTTTTTTCCATGATAACAAATAATTAAATGAAACTTATAAAAGGATCAATAGCGGAGTGGAGTTGAAGGACTGCAAAATAGCTATTCTTTTGATGATTTAACGGTCGCAAATACAGTATATTTTGCCTGGTGGATCATATTAACAGTTTATTAAACAAAGCCGTTAAACATGCTTTGCATAAACCCGTCTATTGACCTATCTTTGCAACCGCTTAAAGAGAGGATGTTTTTTTACTATTAAATAAAGAAAATGAAGAAAATTTTAAGTGTATCTGTTTTACTGTTAATGATGCTTGTTTCTGCGAAGGCCCAGGCGCCCAAAGGAATGGGTTCCAATGACCCGGCTGCAAAAAAAATACTGGATGCAGTAAGCGCCAAATTCAAGACCTTCAAATCTGTTCAGTCTAATTTTGTTTTAAAGATAGAGAATGCCGCCAACAAGGTATTGGGTACCAAAACCGGCACGGTTTATATGAAAGGGACCAAATACCGCATTAAAGTGGCAGGACAGGATATTTTCAGTGATGGTGTAAATGTGTGGACGGTTGACCCAACCGCCAAAGAGATAACACTGACTAAACTCGATCCTTCCAACAATACCATCACCCCTCAAAAGCTTTTCACCGATTTTTATAACAAAGATTTCCTGTACAAATTAAACAGTGATGCAAAAGGTATCCAGGAAATTGAACTGACCCCTATTGATAAATCAAAGCTTTTTCATAAAGTGATCGTTTCTATCAACAAAGCCACCAACAGTATCATGACCACCAAGATTTTTGAAAAAGCGGGCAACCGTTACACCTATACCGTTAATGGCTTTACCCCAAACAGCAATATCGCAGATGCGATGTTCGTGTTCAATCAAAAGAATTACCCGGGAATGGAACTGGTGGATCTGAGATAATGATCAAATAAACTATTTTACAGGAACGTTACCCCAACCGGTAACGTTTTTTATTTACCCCACCTGAAACTGTCGTTCTGTAACCCTGCCAGGTCTATCACCCGGTCTACTACAGTGGAAGCCACTTCTTCTATGGTTTGCGGCTGGCTGTAGAAGGAAGGCGTGGCAGGACAAATGATGCCACCGGCCAGGGTAACCGTTTCCATATTGCGGATATGAATGAGGCTGTAAGGTGTATCTCTTAAAACACAGATCAGCTTTCTTCTTTCCTTTAAAATAACATCGGCCGCACGGCTGATCAAATCGTTTGAAATTCCGGATGCAATACGTCCCAGCGTGCCCATACTGCAGGGGATGATGATCATCGTATCGTACTGGCCCGAGCCGGAGGCAAAGGGGGCATTGAAATCCTGCTGGGAATAGTGTTTCAGCCCGTAATTGGAATAGCTCTCGTTTCCCAGTTCTATTTTCCACACTTCTTTCGCATTGGTGGTCATTACCAGGCTCAGCGCATCAATTTGATCAGTAAGCTGCTGTAATTTTTTCAACAGCAGTTCTGCATAGATGGAACCACTGGCTCCGGTTACTGCTATCACAATTTTTTTCTTCATTGCTGCGTTTGTATTTAAACAAGCTACAAACAAAGTTATATGCAAATTGTTTTCCGGCTCATATTATTACTGCTAATACTCATCATACTTATTGCCTTGTGATCTTACGAAATAAGAAATAAGTTGCCCTGGCTGCTGCCGGGTTCATTTATTATCTCCCAAAATTGTAAATTACCGGTTCAATCAACCGGATGACTGCTCCAAAACTACAGCGAAGCCTGGGCTTATTTCAATCTACTGTTTTAAACATGATAGACATGGTGGGCATTGGCCCCTTTGTTACCCTGCCCATCGTGATTGGTTATATGGGCGGAATGTTCCTGTACGCCTGGATTGCCGGAGCCATATTATCGCTGATCGATGCCATGATCTGGAGTGAACTGGGAGCTGCCTACCCGCTTGCCGGCGGAAGCTATAATTTTTTAAAAGAGGCTTATGGCAAAAATGGTATGGGCCGCATGATGAGTTTCCTCTACGTGTGGCAAACGGTTATTCAGGCGCCCCTTGTTGCTGCATCAGCAGCCATTGGCTTTGCCCAATACCTGGGCTACCTGATTGAATTGAATACGCTTGAACAAAAACTGGTTTCTGCATCCGTTATCGTTGTGGTTACCCTTTTGCTGTACCGAAAGATTGACAGCATAGGAAAGATCGCTGTTCTTTTATGGGCAGGCGTAATACTTACCATCGGCTGGATCATCATCGGCGGCATTGCCCATGGTAATTTTTTACAACCGCTCAAGGATATTAATGCAGGTTTTAGCTGGGGACAACTGGCATCCTTTGCTTTTGGGCAGGCTTGCATCAAATCCATTTACAGCTACCTGGGTTATTACAATGTTTGTCACCTGGGCGGCGAGATCAGGAATCCGGGAAAGAATATTCCCCGAAGCATGTTCATTTCGGTAATTGGCATCGCTATTCTATACCTTGCCATGAACACGAGTGTAAGCAGTGTGATAAGCTGGCAGGAAATAAAAAGCTGGCAGGATGCGGGTGTCAACAACTTTGTGGTAAGTACTTTTATTGAAAGACTATACGGACCTGCTGCTGCCAGCACAGCCACTGTAATGATCCTGTGGGTTGCACTGGCATCCTTATTCGCCGTTATGCTTGGCTACTCCCGTGTGCCCTATGCTGCCGCATTGGATGGCGCCTTTTTCAGAATATTTGGCAAACTGCATCCAACACGCAATTTCCCATATGTTTCTTTACTGGTATTAGCTGCATTTGCATTTGTATTCAGCATGCTTTTCAGGATGGGTGATGTGATCAGCGGTATCCTGGCCATGCGCATCATGGTACAGTTCATCGGTCAGGCAGTTGGTGTGGTGATGCTTCGCCAAAGAAATGGCAGCAAGCTCCTTCCTTATAAAATGCCCCTTTACCCTGTTCCTGTTATTCTGGCGATTGCCATGTGGTTATTTGTGTTTTATTCCACCGGCTTTTTAGTCATCAGGTCATTCCTGCTCGTTTTTGGTACCGGCGTGCTGGTGTATTTTGTATATGCAAAATTGCAACACCAGTGGCCATATAAATCCGCTGCGGCATATAAATCAGCAGAAGAAGTTGAAAAAACCGGGGAATAGGCGTTACAGATCCGGCATCATTTCCATTTCAGCAAAATGCCTGTCCTGTAAAGAAAATGCCCTGCAGTAAGTTCCGTTTGTGATCACCAGGTAAGGCACATTCAATGCAATATTATATCTCAATACCTGGTCAAGTACTGTCTTATCCAATGTAACATTCATCTCCTTGCATTCAATGATCATCCGGGGTTTTGTTTCCTTATCATATACAACAATGTCAAAACGTTTGTTAAGCTCTCCCAGTTTTATCTCCTTTTCAATTGCAATTAATGAGGCCGGGTATTTTTTTATGCGGGTAAGGTATTGAAGAAAATTTTGGCGCACCCATTCTTCGGGAGTTAGTATTACCCAGCGTTTTCGAAATTCATCGAAGATAAATTCCTTATCATGCTCATTTTTTATTTTAGGCCGATATGGGGGATATTCAATTTTGATCATGATTATAAGCCGGCAGCAGGCTAAGAATGTGTATCTTTATCGCTATATTTAAATTAAACGGAAAGATATGAAGTCAAAAGCAGAAATAGTAAATAACTGGTTGCCCCGATATACCGGTGAAAAACTGGAGAATTTTGGAAAATATATCCTGCTCACCAATTTCAGTAATTATGTGAATATGTTCGCCGAATGGAATAGCGTACCCATCATTGGTGCCGACAGGCCCATGCAGTGTGCCACGGCTCATAATATTACCATTATTAATTTTGGGATGGGCAGCCCCGGTGCTGCTACCGTAATGGACCTGTTGACTGCCATCGAACCAAAAGCTGTTTTGTTTTTGGGCAAATGCGGCGGGCTTAAAAAGAGGAATAAAATAGGCGATCTGATTTTACCCATTGCAGCTATCAGGGGCGAGGGTACCAGCAATGACTATTTTCCACCTGAAGTGCCTGCCCTCCCTGCCTTCGCATTACAAAAAGCTATCTCCACCACTATCCGCGAAGCCAATTGCGATTACTGGACAGGCGTTTGTTATACCACCAACCGCAGGGTTTGGGAGCATGATGATGTATTTAAAGAATACCTGCAAAAAGTAAGGGCCTATGCCATTGATATGGAAACAGCCACCATTTTTACTGTTGGGTTTTACAATAAAATACCTACCGGCGCTTTGCTGCTCGTAAGCGATAGCCCAATGATACCAGAAGGTGTAAAAACTGAAGAGAGTGATAAGAAAGTTACTACCGAATTTGTTGAGCGTCATTTAAAGATTGGCATTAATTCCCTGGAACAACTGATCAATGACGGGTTAACTGTAAGGCACCTTAAGTTTTAACAGCATATGCCCCCCCTGCTATCCATAAAAGCCCTCAGCATCTCATTCAGCCAGGGAGAAGGGACAGTTACAGCTGTGCACAATAATTCATTTGATGTGGCAGCCGGGGAACTGTTGGCTATTGTTGGCGAAAGTGGCTCGGGTAAATCGGTAACTGCACTTTCCGCTTTGCAATTATTGCCGGGCCAGGCAAGCGTTTCAGGCGAGATTATTTTCTGCAAAGACCAGCCAGTGAACCTGCTGGCATTATCCGGCAGGGAAATCAGCCGCATCCGGGGCAATGATATTTCCATGATCTTCCAGGAACCCATGACCTCCCTGAACCCGGTTTTTACCTGTGGTTACCAGGTGATGGAAGCTATTCAACTGCACCAGAAAGTAAATAAAGCAACAGCAAGAAAAAAAACCATCGGGCTTTTTGAACAAGTGCAATTACCTGATCCTGAAAATTTGATGAACCGCTACCCCCATGAGATAAGCGGCGGACAAAAACAAAGGGTGATGATTGCCATGGCTATGAGCTGCAACCCCGCATTACTGATCGCTGATGAACCTACCACGGCATTGGATGTAACCGTTCAAAAGACCATATTGGAACTCATTAAATCGCTGCAGCTGCAAAACAATATGGGTGTTATCTTCATAACACACGACCTGGGTGTGGTTGCCGATATTGCCGATAAAATTGTGGTGATGCGTAAAGGTAACATTGTGGAACAGGGCAATGCAAAGGATATATTACGAAACCCTCAGCACCCTTATACAAAAGCATTGCTTGCATGCAGGCCGGCAGGTAAAGAAAAAGGAATGCGCCTGCCAGTAGTGAGTGATTTTATACATGACGAGCCCACTAAAAAGGAACAGGTTGTCAGCCACTCAAAACAGCCCGACGTCAACCACAAACAAGAAGCAACAAACAACAAACTTCAAACTGTCATTCTTGAAGTAAAAAATCTCTCTGTTCATTTTCCTGTTACAAAAAATTTTTTGGGCAAAACAACGCAGTTTTTTAAAGCAGTTGATGACGTTAGTTTTACTGTGGGGCAGGGAGAGATCATTGGCCTGGTGGGTGAAAGCGGCTGTGGCAAAACTACTTTGGGAAGAAGCATCCTGCAATTGATAAAGCCTGCATCGGGTCAAATACTGCTGGATGGAAATGACCTGTCGAAAGCAAATGCACAGCAGCTTCGTAAATTTCGCAAAGACCTGCAAATCGTTTTCCAGGACCCATACGGATCCCTGAACCCACGTATTACCATTGGTGATGCCATATTGGAACCATTAAAAGTTCATTCCGTTTTAAACAACGACCGGCAACGCAAAGAGAAAGTAATGGATCTGCTTGAAAAAGTAAGTCTGGATGCGGCCCATTTCAACCGCTACCCTCATCAATTCAGTGGTGGCCAGCGTCAGCGTATCTGTATTGCCAGGGCCCTTGCCCTGAACCCCTCTTTTTTGATTTTTGATGAAAGTGTTTCTGCACTGGATGTAAGTGTGCAGGCCCAGGTATTGAATCTCTTAAACGACCTGAAAAACGAATTCGGATTTACTGCTATCTTCATTTCGCATGATCTCTCGGTTGTACACTATATCTGTAACCGCATACTGGTGATGTACAAGGGAAAGATCGTGGAAGAAGGGACTGCAGACCAGGTATATCATAACCCCGTGAATGAATATACCCGGCGGCTCATCAATGCCATACCCGGCCGGCAGGTTCTTTAATTTTCATAACTGCTTATCATATGGTAATCAGCATAATTGTTGCTGCCAAAGAAGTTCCTGCCACCAGGGTACTGACTGAATATCCTTCTTTTAAGCTGGTTATTGAACTGCTCATCTTCCGGCTCATCCTTCTTCAGCTTTTTTTCGGTCATAATGGTAAGCCTGGAATCTGTATATATCCTGGCCTCATCTTCTGGTTGTAATCCGCTGATACCCATTTTCCAGTCGTCTTCTTTTTTGAGGCGGTACCTGAAAAAGTATACGACACCTTTTTTATCCAGGCAGGAGGCTGGTTGTTTCTTCACAAATATGACCGAGTCAGGCTTATTATAGCTTTTGTATGCAACTAAAAAACTCCTGGCCATGTCCAGCTGATTTTTATATTTAGCCGGGAACCTGTCCAGCCGTTTTATTTTCTCCAGTCTTGTGTACAACCTGCCCCGGTACATATCATCAGCAGCCAGGTTCTCCAGGATACTGTCTGCAACAGGCAATTTATTCCTCAGCAATAAAACAGCCGCATCTAATCTTACGGTTGGTTCCCTCGACGATAGCAGGCGTTCAAAGAATAACTGTACATTCTTTTTATCATAGAAAGGAAGCAGTAACACGCTGTAGTCATCAAGATCGTTACTGGAGCGGCCATAGGTATAGTCTCCAAAAGACACAGGTGAATCCGTATCTGCTTTCACCATTTCCTTTTCCAGTATTTTCTCATCCTTTACCTGTAGTTTTTTCAGTTCAACTTTTGCATCAAAATATATTTTTGTAAAGTAGGATTCATAATCTGTTGCTTTAACAATATTACTATCTGCCAGGGTAGCCAATAAACCCGTCACCTGATCCTTGTAGTCGCGTATTGCCGATAGCTGCATTAATTCCGGAAACAATTCCCGGGCAAGCTGCAATGAATCGCCCAGGCTCCTGAACAGGTTTCTATAATCGTAATTGTCTGAAAAAACCGGCGGGTCCTGCAGCACCAATTCCTTGAACAGCCGGTAAGACTCAGTGGTTTGGTGCCTGGCAAGTGCTTTCAATACTTCGTTTTGGAAAAGGCTGGTATCGGCTGTTTGGGTGTATATTTTTTTGAGCAGGTCAGTTACCACGGGCCTGGTTGTGTCTTTTATGTATCCCAGCTCGGCGATTAGTTTTGTTTTACTGCTGAAATATTCTTTATCCGAAAGATTTAGCCGGGCAATGGCAGCAGCTATTTTGGGTGCATCCTGTTCTGCAAAGTATACATTGGAAATTGATTGCTGTGCTTTTTTCTGCGTTGTACTGTCTTTACTGAAAAGGTCCGCAAAGAATTCGTCTGTACGGCTTCCATAAATATCCCTTCCCAGTTTTTTTTCTTCCGGGTTCATGCTGGCAAAGAAAGACCGTAAAAACACACTTTCAGTATTCAACGTATCGCCTAAGGCAACCAATCCAAAGAGGTAATTATCCTTGAGCATCAGCACCCGGTTTATAGTTCGTGACGAGCCGGTATCACGCAGGCTGAACCTGATGCCCCTGATGCCGTTCTTCAATAAAAACTCATTTGAGCTGTACAGCTGCATGCTGTTCTTATCGATATATTTTTTAAGCTCTTCCTTTAAAAAAGCAGCGGAATCCTTTGCATAGAAATATTTAGGGTATTCCTGCAAATTTACCCCAACCAGTTCGCCGGTTGCATCACTTTTGAATAAAGCATTTTTAGTCTTTGGCCAGTAACTCAGGTAGCCAATGCTGTTATTGCCATTAAACAGATCTTCCGAAGCATTTTCTGTGATTGCCCTGATGTCGTTGTCTATTTCAGGAACAACAGGTGTGTTAACGGTAAAATGCATGAAAGTGTCTGCGTAGTTTTTAGCCACATCATATTTAAAATCGGTAAAGGAAAAAGAGTTCAGAAATGCATTCGCTTCATTTTTTCTGTTCCTGCTCTTTACAGCCACCACATAGTAATGCGGACCACGAATGATATACCTGGCATACACTGTTGACCCATCTTTCAGTTTTTCCCTTACGTCCAGTGAAGGGAAACCTTTGTAGCTGCCCCGGTTCCTGTATAGTTGCCTGTCAAAACTATCAGGATCCCGGAAGGATTCTTCAATCAGTCCCAGGTCGAAATCATCCTCTTCCAGGAACCGAAAGTTATAAACTGCTTTTTTCAATACCAGGCAGGCGTCACCGGTTGTTTGATCCACCGCCTCATATTCCCATCTGTCGGCCTTATCAGCGTTATTGGTGTTAATATGCACAGCAGGCTGTTGCGGAAATCGAACAGTAAATTCTCCGTGCAGGGGCTGAAAGTTTACTGAGCCATTGGACGGTTCCTTTAATTGTATGGATGAAAAAAAACGTTCCGCTTCTTCCCCATCCACATAGTTTTCCTTTCCGCTTATTTTAAAAATGATCACTTCAAAGGGGGTGATAAAAATATTGTACCGCTGAAGATCGCCGCGGCGGGTGCGGTTGCTGATATCAAAGCCAGCATAGCCATTCCTGCTGATCGCTTTCTTCGACAGTATTTTGCCGGGGATATTTTCGTACAGGATGCTGTCCACCTTGTTCAAAACATGCTTGTCCGTTTGGCCTAAAAAAGCCGCATGCGTTTGTACACGGGTTACCAGGTAATAAGCGCCATTGCTCATATCCGAATACTGTCTCCTGTCCATTTGCCGGTAATCGCTGCCCAGTTTGAACAGGGGGCCTGGCATATCCACACTGTAAAATTTGTCTTCAGCAACCTGGGTCGTAAATTTCACGGGTACTTTCAGTCTGTCAATCTCTTCCTTTTGAGCGCCATCCCGGTCGGTCATTAATACAGGACGCAGATGATACCCCATCCTGCGAAGCAACTCAATTACGCCTCTTTCGCCGGGCAGGTGTACCGCACCCACTCCAACAAACAGGGAATTTTTTTTCAGGATCGTATCGATCGAACCGGCCTGTATCTCATTTCTTTTATACAGGAATTTCTCCACAAAGGCATCGGAACCATCCATCATCCTGTCCAGCGAATCCATCAGGTCAAGATCCCCCCGGCGGTAAGCATCCTGGGTTTTATCAAGAATCTCAGAACGGGATTCAAAATCGATATCAATTGTTTTTTTCTTTTTCTCTTTGGCCATATCGGCATAAGCCTGCAGTACTATCTTTTCTGTTTCAAAATAATCCTCCACACCCGTTCCTCTTTTACCCAGTTTTTTACCGGTTTGATAAATGTACAGGTCAAGAAAAGTATCTTCTTCAAAATCTTCCCTTGACTTGTAAGACCGGTACAGCAGACTGTTCACCACAGTAGGCTCAGTACTCATGGCCACTTTTAAAGCATCATCATATTGGGGAATGCGGAACGAATTTTCGTTAAGATAATTGGACGGTACAGGCTGCATAAAATCGGCATAATTATCCTTAAGCCTGTCCATATTCGCCATCTGGCCCTGCCACAGGTCGGGATTAAGTTCAAGCGCCACCGCATCCACGCTCTTTAGGGCCAGGTAAAAGGAATCGCTCAGGTGAAATACCATTTTGCTGCTCACATGCATGGTTCCAAAAAGATAAGATGGCTTTGTTAATCCATTACCCGTGATCTCCCACAAAAGGCTGGGATATTTTGCTGCTTTCTTCTGACCATATACGGCACCCGTAAAAAAAAGGAATAGCAGTACCAGGGTATTAACCGGCTTTATAAACATCATTGTAAGAATTAATCATTTGAATGGAACTCTATAAAGATGCACAGAACTGCAGATACAACAAAATTAAAGGGAAGGTTTTAACGTTTGCATGGTATTTTCCTTACCTGTACAATATCTTAAAATATTTGAACCGTAATCACGGTAAATGTGTTACCTTTGCCCACTTTAAATCATGCCGTAACATGATAAATGTCCTTAAACAGGGCTTCTTTGCAGTAATATCATCGAAAAAGGCATGTGACATAACAAAAATTAAACACGTTACATGAAATTATCCCAATTCCGGTTCGATCTTCCCTTAAACCTGATTGCCCAAAACCCTACCAAGCGCCGTGAGGACAGCCGTATGATGGTGATTGACCGTAAAACAGGTCAGATCGAGAATAAGCATTTTAAAGATATCCTGGATTATTTCGACGACAAGGATGTATTTGTGGTGAACAATACCAAGGTCTTTCCTGCACGCATGTATGGCCGAAAGGAAAAGACCGGTGCCAAGATCGAAGTATTCCTGCTGCGTGAACTGAACAAAGCCAACAAGCTTTGGGATGTTATTGTGGATCCTGCCCGTAAAATTCGTGTAGGGAACAAGTTATATTTCGGCGAAAGCGATGAACTGGTTGCTGAAGTTATTGATAACACCACCAGCCGTGGAAGAACCATTCGTTTTTTATGGGATGGTACCGATGAGGAGTTCCGGGGAATGCTGGAAATTTTAGGGGAAACACCCCTGCCAAAATACATCAAACGCAAGCCTGATGAAGAAGATAAAGAGCGCTACCAAACCGTATATGCCAAGCATGAAGGAGCAGTGGCAGCGCCAACTGCCGGCCTGCACTTTAGCCAGGAATTGATCAAAAGACTGGAGATAAAGGGTATCCGCTTTGCAGAAGCTACCTTACATACAGGCCTGGGAACTTTTCGCCCGATCGAAGTGGAAGACCTGAGCAAACATAAAATGGATGCGGAATATTACCGTATTGAAGAAACCGCCTGCAATATTGTGAATAAAGCCAAAACGAGTGGTCATCGTATTTGCTCTATTGGCACCACTACTATGAGGGCAATGGAATCTTCTTTCACTGCACAAAAGCTGCTTAAACCTTCTGAAGGATGGACCAATCATTTTATTCATCCGCCCTACAGCTTTAACATTGCCGATTCGCTGGTAACTAATTTTCATTTACCCAAGACTAGTTTACTGATCATGGCCTGTGCATTTGCCGGTTACGACCTGATGATGGAAGCCTACAAAAAAGCAATCAAGGATAAATATCGTTTCTTTAGTTATGGAGATGCGATGCTGATCATCTGACGTTTATACTATCGAATTAAAAAAAACTCCCTGTCTGTAACGGGGAGTTTTTTGTTTACAGATGCAATCCGTTCAATAGTGCAATCCGAAAAATTCGTGACGTGGTTAAAAAGAAGAAGCCCTGATAGAAATCAGGGCCGTTATAATCCAATATCCTATGAAAAACCACTGATAAGACGCAGAAACGGCGCAATTTGTTGTAAATGAATTGTTAAGAGTTTTAATTATCTTTAGTAACTTAAATTTCATATATGAAAACAATTCAACAGTGGCTCTCTGAATATGGAGAAAGCCACCAGGATCATACCAATAAAACCATTCACTGGATCTGTGTTCCATCCATTTTTTTCTCAATTGTGGGATTATTGTACAGCATAAAACTGCCTGTACAAATTGCAGGTGTTCAGCTAAACGTAGCGATGGTTGCCCTGGCCCTGGTTACAGTTTACTATATCAGCCTCTCCAGAACACTTTGGGTGGGGCTGTTGTTATTTGCCGGGCTTTGTTTATGGTTGTGCAGCCTCATCGAGCAGGCGGGCTTCATGCAATTATGGCTATTCTGTGTAATTATTTTTGTGGTTGCGTGGATCGGGCAGTTTTACGGGCATAAAGTGGAAGGGAAAAAACCTTCCTTCTTTAAAGATATTCAGTTCCTGATGATCGGCCCCGCCTGGCTGATGAGTTTTATCTACAGGAAACTGGGGATCGGAATATGAAAATCAATATTCAAAAATTAAAATTTCCGGCAATGAAGGTTATTATCTCAACATTTCTCTTAACTGTGGTTTGCCTTATTTCCTTTGGGCAAAAAACAAATCCCAATTACGATTCGGCGCTGGCCAAAAAATTTGGTGCTGATGAATATGGTATGAAAAAATATGTGCTGGTCATTCTTAAAACCGGTACAAATACCACTGAAGATAAAAAGTTAAGAGATAGTTTGTTTGCAGGGCATATGGCTAATATTGTACGCCTGGTTAAGGTCAATAAACTTATTGTTGCCGGGCCACTGGGCAAGAATGATAAAACCTACCGCGGAATTTTTATTCTGAATGTAAATACTATTGAGGAAGCCAATGCGCTTGTTCAATCAGATCCGGCAGTGAAGGGGGATTTATTAGCTGCCGAATTTTTTGAATGGTATGGATCTGCTGCCCTCCCTGCATACCTGGAAGCATCGGAAAAGATCAACAAACTGCAATTCTGAAAAAAGAAGAATTAAAAGTCAAAATTGACGATTCAAATGTGAAAGCAGATTTGAATTTTTACTTTTGACTTTTCACATTTGGCTTATAAATTAAACAGCCCTTTATTCAGTAATTGTAAAGTACTTTCCTTATCAGTCCTTGCAATCAGTAAAGAAACATTGTGCTTACTGCCTCCATAGCTTACCATGCGTACAGGTATCGGCTCCAGCGCATCAAATATCTTCTTCATCACATCCTTGGTTTCAGCAATCTCGTTACCCACAATAGATACAATGGTATGATTGGTATCAACCTCTACTGTACCAAAGGCTTCCAGTTCTTTCAATATTTCGGGTAAGTGCACATCATCATCAATGGTAACTGAGACTGCCACTTCGGATGTGGTGATCATGTCGATGCTGGTGCGGTGTTTTTCAAACACTTCAAATATCTTACGCAAGAAACCATAAGCAAGCAACATGCGGCTGCTCTTAATGCGGATCGCAGTGATGCCATCCTTGGCCGCAACTGCTTTTACGCCTACACTGCCAGCTTTCTCTGCAATGAGGGTGCCTTTGGCAGATGGCTCCAGGGTATTCAATAACCGCACCGGCACATTAAAAAACTGGGCTGGCCAGATACTGGCCGGGTGCAATATCTTGGCGCCAAAATACGCAAGCTCTGCAGCTTCCTCAAAACTCAGTTGTTCGATGGCTTTTGTTTTTTCAACAATACGCGGGTCATTGTTATGCATTCCGTCAATATCGGTCCAGATTTCACAAACACTGGCGTTTATAGCTGCAGCTATCAGCGAAGCCGAATAGTCACTTCCGCCCCTTTTTAAATTATCAACCTCTCCTTTTGCATTTCTGCTTATATACCCCTGCGTGATAAAGATACCCGTATCCTTATGCTTGTTTAACAATTGTGCCAGTTTCACCTTGATAGTACCTACCTGCGGTTCATCGTAACTGTCAATCGTCATAAAATCGAGTGCAGGCAACAACACATGTTCAATATTCTTTTCTTCCAGATAAATACTGAACAGTTTGGTGCTCAGCAATTCTCCCTGTGCCAGTATATCTTTGTTCAATGCCTGGCTGAAAGATATTTTCAGAATGATCGTAAGAAATTCGAAATGTTCATTCAATACCTCATTTGCTTTTGCCTTTGATGTTTCCAGTTCAAGCAGATCCGAAACAAAATTTCTGTAATGTCCGTGCAATGCATCTATTTGCTGCTTGGCCGTTGGCCTGTCCCCGCCTGAAAGCGATTCACTTATTTCCACCAATGCATTGGTGGTGCCGCTTAAAGCAGAAAGAACAACGATCTTCCGCTCCTCATCCCGGGTAATCAGTTTTGCCACTTCATGCATACGCTGCGGCTTTCCCACACTGGTGCCGCCAAACTTCATTACTTTCATCTTCAATAAAAAATTTTAGGTGCAAATATAACCCTTAGAAGTCAACTTTAAACTTATTGGCCAAAGCATTTAAATCCTCTGCCACAGCAGAAAGCAAAGGAATTCCATTTTGCATTCTTTCTGCTTCCATTTCTCTTTCAGGGTCGCCGGGAATGATGACTCTATCCTGGCCGGCCGTTGTTTGTGCAGACCTGAAACGGCTTATCCATTTATCCATATGTTCTTTAAATTCATCTGCTTTTCTGAACGCATCGATCCGCATCGCTCCAAAAAAGTGGCCGATGCCCTCGCCCGGCATATTTTCCGGCATGGGGAGATAGGCAGGGAAAGGCGGTACCCAGGGGCCATAGTTTGCACCACTGAGTATGGCTGAAAAAATATCAACAATTGCGCCTAATGCATAGCCCTTATGGCTGCCATGTTCCTTATCGCCTCCAAGCGGCACCAGCGTGCCGCCCTGCTTCAACTCTCCGGAATTAGTTGACACATTACCATCCTTATCCTGGATCCAGCCGGCAGGAGCTTCCATATTTTTTCTTTGCAGCATTTCCAGTTTTCCATTAGCTGCTGTTGTTGTTGCAAAATCGGCTACAAAGGCCGGTTGCCTGCCTGCAGGAATTGCAACGGCAATCGGATTGGTACCCAGCATCCTTTCTTTGGAAAAAGTAGGCGCCACTAATGCCGAGGCATTGGTCATGGCAATACCAATCATTTCCTGCTCCAAAGCCATCATGGCATGATGGCCTGCAATTCCAAAATGGTTACTGTTTGTTACACTTACCCAGCCGGTGCCAACTGCTTTAGCCTTTTCAATGGCAACCTGCATGGCATAAGGCGCCACTACCAAACCCAATCCTTTATCACCATTAATCACAGCCGTTGAAGGGGTTTCGTGAACAATTTTAAAATCCGGTCTTGCATTTACACGGCCAGCTTCCCAAAGTCGTACATAACCGCTCAGTCTTGCCACACCATGACTGTCGACCCCCCGCAGATCCGCAGAAAGCAGTGACAGCGTTGCTGTTTCAGCATCGTGTTCGCTGCAACCAATTTTTAGAAATATGTTTTTGGAGAATTTGTAAAGCTGATCGTAAGTGAAGATTGTACTCATGTAGCAAAAATAAGTTTTATCATTCTCTTTTTATTAACCCCATCAGTGGCTGAAACAAAAAGCCGCTCAAAAATGAACGGCTTCTTTTTGCTCAACCTTACTGCAGCGAAAAGTGACTGATGCTTTTGCTGCGATAAAATTTTATGGATTGTTGGTGCGGGACGCTTTGAATTTTTCAAACTGCTCAGGTGTAAGGATTGCCTGTATCTTTTCCAGTTGTGCTTTCTGTAATTCACGGATCTGCTTTTTCTTGTCTGCTTCTGTAAGTGACTCGTTATTCCCAATGGCGTCTTTGGCTGCCTTATTAGCCCTGCCAATCTCTTTCAATTTGCCCATTTGTTCCCTGGTAAGATCCAACTCACGGAAACGTTCTTTACGGCTTTGTTTATCAGCCTTTGTACTGGTTTCAGCTGAATCTGCTTTTACAACAGGCTTGCGCTCTATCTGCGCCGAAGCAGTACCTGCGCTAAGTAAAAAGATCAAGACGATACCCGTTAATTTCATGAATTTCAGTTTGCTTGTTTAATAGATATCTTTATTTAGCCAAAGTTTAATCGTTGTAAAAAAAATCCCGCAAAAACGCGGAGAACACAAAGTGATTTGCTTTATGCCCTTGCGTATTTGCGGGACAACTATTTACTTTAGTATTATAATCCTACCTTAAGAAAAGTATTTCCCTGTATTTAGGGAGCAGCCAGAAAGCGTCATCAACCAGCAACTCCAGTTTATCCACATGGTAGCGGATGGTATCAAAGAACTTACCTTTCACATTATCGCAATAGGCTATGGCCATTTCCCGGGTGTCTGTCAGTTCATTGGCCTGCTTTCTTGCCTCGATCATCTTTTCCACATTATCGCTTACAATATTAATGTGATTGCTGATCGTTTCAAGCACTTGTTTTTGATTGGCATAGGCAGCTTCCGGCAAACCGGCTTCTTTCAGACCGAGAATGTTCTTGATCAGCACATTCTGGTATTTAACCGCTGAAGGTAAAATGAAGGTGGTGGCCAGGTCGCCCATTACCCTCGCTTCTATCTGCACTTTTTTAATGTAAGCCTCCAGCATGATCTCATGACGTGCTTCCAGCTCGGGGTGATTGTATATCTCGTTGCTTTCAAAAAGTTTCTTAGCCTTATCCGTTACATAAGCATCCAGCGCCAATGGCGTGGTTTTAACGTTTGCCAGTCCGCGTTTTTCAGCTTCTTTGGCCCAGGCTTCGCTGTAGCCATCGCCCTCAAACAAAACAGATTTACTGTCTACAATATATTTTTGAATAACCTGCATCAAAGCCAGTTCTTTCTTCTCTCCTTTTTCGATCAGGGTATCCACATCCTTTTTGAACCCTTTTAAGGTTTCTGCCATGATGGTGTTCAATGCTGTCATTGCATTGGCGCAATTGGCAGATGAGCCCACAGCACGGAATTCGAATTTGTTCCCGGTAAATGCAAATGGTGAGGTACGGTTCCTGTCGGTGTTATCCAGCATCAGTTCAGGGATACTTTTATGGATATCCAGTTTCAGCATGGCTTCGTCCTGCTCATCAAATTTGTCTGAAACCCTGCTTTCAACCTGGCTCAAAACCTCGCTTAAATATTTACCAATAAATATAGAGATAATGGCAGGCGGCGCTTCATTGGCACCCAGGCGGTGGTCATTTCCGGCGCTGGCTATCGAAGCCCTTAACAGGTCGGCATAATCATGAACGGCTTTAATGGTGTTCACAAAGAAGGCCAGGAACATGAGGTTGGTCTTTGGCGTTTTGCCCGGTGCAAGTAAGTTAACGCCGGTATCGGTGGCCATGCTCCAGTTATTATGCTTACCACTTCCGTTAATGCCGGCAAATGGTTTTTCGTGCAGCAAGCATTTTAAACCATGCCGCTTGGCAACACGTTCCATAATATCCATCAGCAGGGTGTTGTGATCAACTGCAAGGTTGGTTTCCTCAAAGATGGGCGCACACTCAAACTGCGCAGGCGCCACTTCATTGTGACGGGTACGGATGGGGATACCCAGTTTGTAACTCTCCTGTTCAAAATCACGCATGAAAGCATAAACACGTTCAGGAATTGCGCCGAAGTAATGGTCGTCCAGTTGCTGCCCTTTTGCAGGTGCATGACCAAATACCGTACGGCCAGTCAGTACCAGGTCGGGCCTGGCATTGGCCAGACCGGCATCCACAACAAAATACTCCTGCTCCCATCCCAGCGTAGCGGTAACCCTGGATACATTCTTGTCAAAATACTGGCAAACATCCGTTGCTGCTTTGTCAAGCGCCACCAGTGCCTTTAATAAGGGTGTTTTGGTGTCCAAAGATTCACCGGTATAAGAAATAAATATAGTTGGAATGCACAAGGTTTTACCCTGCCCTATTTCCATAATGAAAGCAGGCGAAGAGGGATCCCAGGCTGTATAACCACGGGCTTCAAATGTTGCCCTTAGGCCACCATTGGGGAAAGAAGAAGCATCGGGCTCCTGCTGTATCAATGCTGCACCTTCAAATTCTTCAATAGGTGTCCCGTCTGATTTTAATGTAAAAAACGAATCGTGTTTTTCGGCTGATAAACCCGTAAGCGGCTGAAACCAGTGTGTAAAATGTGTAACCCCTTTTTCTTCTGCCCAGGCCCTGATCCCGTTTGCAATTTGAGAGCCCATATTGCGGTCGATCTTTTTACCTCCTTTAACAGAAGCTGTGAGACTTTTATAGGCCTCATCACTTAAATATTTACGGGCAGTTTGCAGTGTAAATACATTCTCATTAAAGATGGCTGTTATTTTTTGGGAGCCTTCCACCTTAACTCCGGGGAGGCCTTTACTAAGATTGTCTAATGCTTTAAACCTTAAAGATTCCATGATTTTTTGAATTTAAGTTGCAAAAAAACATTAAAATCCGTTATAAAACAAGAAAATTAAGAGGCACGATCACAAAAATCAACCTGTTGTGGAAAAATAATTCATATATTTTTATTCATAACGTTATATTTTCCCAATAGTTTTTCCCAGTTTAACAAACAAAGGACCGGCGTTATAATAAGAGGAAAATACAGGCTCCGGTACCTTACAAGTGAACCCAGGTTTGGAACAATAAAACCTATCATTAAAAAAACACTAAGGGTAAAGAAGAGTATAAACAGCATTATGGGTTTCCTGTGTTGAGAGACATCTTTTTGATAAAAGAATACCAGTAAAATAGCCAGGACCTGGTAACATAATAATTCAATATTCAGGGGAAGCAGCGACCGGACTGGCAGTTCCAAAATATACGGGCGGAGAAGGCTATGGTTGGCAGCCTCAACTGCATTAGAAGCAAAACTGCCAAATGTTGGCTGCAGCGGGGTCAATGGTATTTGTGTGGCAGCCTTTTCAAGCTTCATGTATTCAGCCTGCTTGGCGGTAATAATTTCCAAAGGCTTTAACCCGGGTAAAATATTGTTTACATTAAAAACCAGCAAGCCTGCGATCAAATAAACAGCAGCAAAGACAGGTATGGCCGGCCATTTTGTTTTTGATGACAGTATCCAGGCAAATAAAGCCGGCAGCAATGCAAGACAAACAAAATTGCGGAGCAAAAAAAGGAACAAAAGGCTTATTACAATCAGGCAGTTTCGTTTAAAATTAAAGCTGCCTTTCAGCAATGATCCATGAACACTGTACAGCAAAATGCTGGTCATTAAAAATACCAGCCCGTCCTTGTGTATGCCTGAAGTGAAGTACAGTGTTGAAGGCAGCAGGAAACAACCGATAATGATGAGCCTCCTTTTACCGGGAAATAGCTTACTGAAAAGCCGGTACAGTATCACATGTCCGAAGAAGACAAGGAAATTAAAGAACAAACTATTGATATAATAATCTCCCCGGCTGAAAATATCGAATACCGACACCAGTTTAATAACGATATTTCCCTTCAAATCGTTCCAGTAAGAATTGCCTGCACTAAACATTCCTGCATACCCGCCGGGATAATCAGATGTAAATAAATTACTGAGGTACCTGAGGGGGTTTGTTTGAAGAAGCTGGTATTCCTCCCTGGCATAATCATTGGTATCCCAGTAATCATTGCCAGGCCCGTAAATGTGTATGGATATCCACCCAATGGCAATGCCGGCCAGCATTTTGAGTAAGAAAAGCGTGAGTAAATTGCCACTGCTGATTCCGGCATTTTTTATAAAGGGCACACGTAAAATAAGTGCGCTTAGGATAATAAGATAAGAAGCGAATAACAGGTAATTCAACTGCACATTTTTTGGTGTGGGAAGATAGTTAAAATATTTGCTTTTATCTGTCAGGATAAAAGACCAGCAGCTATTACCTTTGCCATTCATCACCGTCTTCATCACAGATTTATGGAAATAACAGTAAAAACAGCCGAACAACTAAGACTTACAGCCGAAGAATTTGAACTGATAAAACAAAAACTGGGCCGCACGCCTAATTTTACCGAGCTCTGTTGTTTCAGCGCTATGTGGAGCGAACATTGCAGTTATAAAAACTCCATTAAGTGGCTAAAAACATTGCCGAGGGAAGGCAAAAAAATGCTGGTGAAGGCCGGCGAAGAAAATGCAGGGCTCATGGATATTGGCGATGGTTATGGTGTTGTTTTCAAGATTGAATCGCATAATCATCCTTCTGCGATAGAACCCTTCCAGGGTGCAGCCACCGGTGTTGGCGGTATCAACCGAGATATTTTTACCATGGGTGCAAGGCCGATTGCTTCCTTAAATTCCCTGCGCTTTGGAAAGCTCACCGAAGCCAAAACCCAGCACCTGCTGGCAGGTGTGGTGCATGGCATCGGGCATTACGGAAACTGTTTTGGGGTGCCTACAGTAGGCGGAGAAGTATATTTTGAAGAATGCTATCATACCAATCCGCTGGTGAATGCCATGAGCGTTGGTATCTTAAAAAACGGCGGAACTGTTTCTGCCACATCCGGCAATACAGCAGGCAATCCTGTTTTTTTTGTGGGAAGCGCCACTGGTAAAGATGGTATAGGCGGCGCCAGTTTTGCATCTGCCGATATAACAGAAGACAGTGCTGAAGATCTGCCGGCTGTTCAGGTGGGCGACCCCTTCCAGGAAAAAAAATTGCTGGAAGCCTGCCTGGAAGTGATTCAGACGGGCGCCCTGGTGGGCATGCAGGACATGGGCGCTGCTGGCATCATCTGTTCCACCTCCGAAATGAGTGCAAAAGCCGGGGCTGGTATGCGGATCGATCTCGATAAGGTGCCTACCAGGCAGAAGGATATGAAAGCCTGGGAACTTTTACTCAGCGAAAGCCAGGAACGCATGTTACTGGTGGCAGAAAAAGGAAAGGAAAAACTGATACTGGATGTTTTTGAAAAATGGGACCTGCCCTGCAGCGAAATTGGAGAGGTAACAGCAGATGGCATGCTGCGATTTTATATGCATGGAAACCTGGAAGCAGCATTACCTGCACATGAACTGGTACTGGGTGGCGGTGCCCCGCAAAATGACAGGCCTTACAGTGAACCAGGATATTTTGAGAAGATAAAAGCTTTTGATGCAGCAACGGTTCCGGTGCCAACCGATTTAAAAGCAGTAGCAGAACAACTGATACAGATACCAAATATTGCCAGCAAAAAATGGATATATGTGCAATACGACAGCATGGTAGGCACCGGCAATGCCAGTACCAATGCACCCAGCGATGCCGCCATCGTGATTGCCAAACCAACAAACAAAGCATTGGCTTTAACAACCGATTGTAACAGCCGTTATGTTTTTGCCGATCCGTATAAAGGCGCCATGATAGCTGTAGCTGAAGCAGCACGTAATATTGTGTGCAGCGGCGGTCAGCCACTGGGTGTTACCAACTGTTTGAATTTTGGGAATCCATTCGACCCGGAAGTTTATTACCAGTTTGTGCATGCCATCAAAGGCATGGGAGATGCCTGCAGGAAATTTGATACCCCTGTAACCGGTGGCAATGTTAGTTTTTACAACCAGGGGCCCGATGGCGCAGTTTATCCAACTCCAACTATTGGCATGGTAGGTGTACTGGATCATGCAAATGATAAAATGACGATGGACTTCAAGCAGGAAGATGATGAAATATATTTGGTAGGTACGCAACGTAATTGCATCAACTCATCTGAGTATTTGCATAAGGTACACGGTGTTGAACATTCCCCTGCCCCCTATTTTGACCTGGATGAAGAGTTTGAAGTACAGCATGAAGTAAGCAAAATGATCCGCAAGAAACTTATCAACTCTGCACATGATGTAAGTGAAGGTGGTTTGTTTATTGCACTGATAGAAAGTTGCTTCAACCGCAACCTGGGCTTTGAAGTGGAAACCCATGCAGCTGATATACGCAGCGATGCTTACTGGTTTGGAGAGTCTCAAAGCCGGGTGGTTATTTCTGTTTCAAAAGAGAACCGGGATGATTTTATGATGCTGCTGGAGAAAATGGAAATGACGGTTACTTATTTAGGAAAAGTGACTGGCAGGACAATAAAGGTAAATGGAGCAGATTGGGGAGAAGTGACTGTATGGAAAGATAAATATGATAATGCAATTGCGAATTTATTAGCCGGACATGAGAGTGAGCATGCGTTATCTTCGCTATGATAATTGACCAAACCCTGAATATGAAACATTTTCTGATCATTTGCACGTGCTTTATAAGCTTGAAATGCGTGGCTCAAAACAAAGGCCATTTGCAAATAAATTTTGCTATAAATGCCATGAAAGCAAATACACTGAAAGACGGTTATAACATTACAACGTATTCATTATTGGATTCCGCGAATAGTATGTTTAAACGATATGATTACAGGCTGAACCAGATAATAAAAAGTAAAATAAAAGCTGGCATATCTATAGGTGTAAGCTATGAACATCAAATTAGCAAAATACTGAAATTAAGCGCAGGTATTGGTTTTAGCAATTGTGTTGTTGAAAGGGATATTTACTTTCAACCTGAAATGAATGATTCCCCTACTGTCAAATTATTGGGGACCGGACCAATCTGGACCGATCCTGCTAACGGATTTATGGTTCAACGGGTGTCCGGCAATACAAATCCATCATCTCCCTGGGGACAAATTTTTGGCTATGGTTCTGGGAGTAATGTAATCGTATTGAACAGAGAACGACACCTGTTCAAATATTCAGCAGAAGGTAAAGAGAAAATAAAAATAATTCTAATTGACATCCCGGTAGGAATTTCAATCAATCCAGGCAAATCAAAATTTCAATTCCAGGCAGAAATTTGCCCATCATTTTCAATTCATTCATCTGCCCTGATAGCCTATAAGGTAACATCTGAGGTTTCGCAACCCGATCAACCTGCATACATATTCAATCGTACGCAGTGGCGTGCAGGTGCGGGAATTTTTTATACTATTAGTCAATCTGTACAAACAGGGTTTATGTACTACCAATATCTAAATCCGGTTTTGAAAAATGACAATGCAAGACTACAGTCAGTAGCACTGAAATTTTATTATTCAATTCCTTTCACCATTCACCCATGAAAACAAATTCGACCATAGTAATCACAGGCGCAGCAGGCTTTATTGGCAGCTGCATGGTTAGTTTTCTAAACCAGCAGGGTTTTGAAAACTTAATTTTAGTTGATGAGTTTGACGATAAACAGAAAGAATTAAACCTGTTGCATAAAAAATATTTAGCAAGGGTGGAAAGGGAGGATTTCTTTAACTGGGCACAAAAAGAAAAGCCGGATGTTGATTTTGTTTTTCACCTGGGCGCCCGTACCGATACCACCGAATTTGATTACAGTGTACACCAGCACCTGAACGTGGAGTATTCTCAAAAGATTTGGAATTACTGTACCATCAATAATATTCCGCTGGTATATGCATCGTCTGCCGCAACCTATGGCGAGGGGGAACTGGGCTACCACGATGATCATGATATTATTGAACAATTGCACCCGCTGAATCCTTACGGTGTTTCCAAAAATGAATTTGACAAATGGATGCTGCACCAGGAAGACCATCCGCCTTTCTGGGCCGGGCTAAAATTCTTCAATGTGTATGGCCCCAATGAATATCATAAAGGCAGAATGGCGAGTGTCATCTTTCATTCTTTTAACCAGATAAAAGAAAATGGTAAGGTAAAACTCTTTAAATCGCACAAAGCCGGGTATGAAGATGGTGAGCAGCTGCGTGATTTTATTTATGTAAAAGATGTGATTGAAGTATGTCATTGGCTCATGCAGAACCAACCAGCTTCAGCCATTTACAATTTAGGTACCGGGCAGGCCCGGAGTTTCAACGATTTAGTGAGATCAACTTTTGCCGGCTTGGACCTGCAGCCCAATATTGAGTTCATTGATATGCCCGAAGACATCCGCGATAAATACCAGTACTTCACCGAAGCCAGCATGGATAAACTGAAAGCTGCAGGCTACACAAAAGAATTCTATTCGCTGGAGAAAGGGGTGGATGACTATGTGCGGAATTATCTTTCGAAAAATACTTTCTATTAAAAATTACCAATGAAAAATAAGATTGCAATAATAGGTGGTGGAAACCTGGGTTCTGCCATTGCCGAAGGATTATTAAAAAGTAAATTCTGCAAAGCTGCCGATATACATATTACCAAACGCAATACGGCCACATTAAAGAACCTGGAGGCAAAAGGTATTAAAACAGGCTCAGATAATGCAGCTGCCGTAAAACAAAGCGAACTGGTGATACTCGCTGTAAAACCTTACCAGGTTTCGGAAGTATTGAGCAGCCTCAAAAAAGAACTCACTGCTGGGCACATCCTGGTTTCGGTAGTTACGGGTGTTTTTATCAAAGACATTGAGGACATCATCAAAAAGAAATTACCTGTTTTCCGTGCCATGCCCAACACCGCCATTGCCATACAGGAAAGCATGACCTGCATCAGTGTCACCAATGCCACTGACAAACAGGTTGCCTATGTAAAGGAACTGTTCTCTGTTTTGGGAAAAGTAGCCGTGATCAATGAAAACCTCATGGATGCCGCCACCGTGCTGGGCGCCTGCGGAACAGCCTACGCCATGCGTTATATACGTGCCAATATTCAGGGCGGTATCGAAATTGGTTTTGATGCCGTTACGGCCAACCTGATTGCTGCACAAACGGTAAAAGGTGCTGCAGACCTGCTGCTTCAAAAAGGCACTCATCCTGAACAGGAAATTGACAAGGTAACCACACCCAAGGGGTGCACTATTGCCGGGCTGAATGAGATGGAGCACCAGGGATTTAGTTCATCTTTGATAAAAGGAATTGCTACTAGTTATAATAAGATTGTGAAGGGATAATTGTTTATTAAAAATCTTTCTCCAAATTTTCTCTCCCCGAATTTTCCGCTTATCTTTGCATGACCTCTAAGATTTAATCCCAAATTCTTCTGGTCATATTTATTAACGGCAACAGGCTTTCCCGAAAAATAAGGGAGGGGTTGGCAAATTATTTTTTATGGCTAAGTATATTTTTGTAACCGGTGGTGTTACTTCTTCATTAGGTAAGGGTATCATCGCTGCCTCGCTGGCAAAGCTGCTGCAGTCGAGGGGTTTAAAGGTAACCATACAAAAATTTGACCCCTACATTAATATCGATCCCGGAACGCTGAACCCCTATGAGCATGGTGAATGTTATGTAACCGATGACGGTGCCGAAACTGACCTGGACCTTGGTCATTACGAACGCTTCTTAAACATCCCTACCTCGCAGGCCAACAATGTTACAACCGGCCGCATCTACCAAACAGTTATCAATAAAGAAAGGGCCGGCGATTACCTGGGCAAAACCGTACAGGTAATTCCGCATATCACCGACGAGATAAAGAACCGTATGCTGCTGCTGGGCAAGGGTGGTAAGTACGATATTGTGATCACTGAAATTGGCGGAACCGTAGGCGATATTGAAAGCCTGCCCTTTGTGGAAGCCGTGCGCCAGATACAATGGGAACTGCCTGAGGAGGATTGCATGGTGGTACATCTTACCCTTATCCCCTATTTAAAAGCAGCTAAGGAATTAAAAACAAAACCTACCCAGCATAGTGTGCGCATGCTCAGCCAGGAAGGAGTACATCCCAATGTGATCGTATGCCGCACCGAACACCCGCTCACAGAAGACCTGAAGAAAAAAATAGCCCTGTTCTGTAATGTAAAACCCAACGCTGTCATTGAGGCCATGGATGCCAGCACCATTTATGAAGTGCCGCTTAAAATGTTGCAGGAAGGACTGGATGTGATTGTACTGAAGAAATTACAGATAAACGGATACGCCGCACCTGAACTAACCAAGTGGCGTGCCTTTTTGGATAAGCTGAAATATCCGCAGAGCAAAGTGAAGATTGGCCTGATAGGAAAATATATCGAGTTGCAGGATGCTTATAAATCTATATTAGAATCTTTCATTCATGCCGGCGCCATCAATGAATGTAAAGTACAAATAGTAAACGTACACAGTGAATTTATTACTGATGAGAATGTTCAGGAAAAACTGAAAGAACTGGACGGCCTGCTGGTTGCACCCGGCTTTGGCAACCGCGGCGTGGAAGGTAAGATCACAGCTGTGAAATACGCCCGTGAAAACAAGCTGCCTTTCTTTGGTATCTGTTTGGGTATGCAAATGGCCGTGATAGAATATGCCAGGAATGTGCTGGGCTGGGCAGATGCACACTCCACCGAAATGGATAAAACAACGCCCCACCCGGTAATTGACCTGATGGAAGAGCAAAAGAGCATTGTAAACCTGGGAGGTACCATGCGCCTGGGTGCTTATCCATGTACCATTCAAAAAGATAGTTTGGCCTATACCATTTACGGTACCACCGAGATCAGCGAACGCCATCGCCACCGCTGGGAGTTCAACAATACCTACATGAGTGATTTTGAGAAAGCAGGGCTATTACCCAGTGGTAAAAACCCCGCCACAGGCCTGGTTGAAATTGTGGAGCTGAAAGATCATCCCTTCTTTATTGGCGTGCAATATCACCCGGAACTAAAAAGCACGGTGGAAAACCCCCAACCCATATTTGTTCATTTTATTAAAGCCGCTAAAGCTTTTGCCGAAAACCGGGATGCTGTTAAAGACCCATTGCTGCAAAGCGAAATGATATAAATGACCATAGTCAGCAAATCACTAACTACGGTTATGGGCATCATTTGTTATTGGCCTTTCGTGCGTCGTTATTGCTCAAACATTTGTTTTTCATGGCAGCATCGTTGTGTCACTCACTTGTACCGCATACCTTTGCGGATCGGTGTGGCAAATGCGCTGCCCGAAACCTGTAAAAAATTTAATGACAGAGCCGGTAAATAAAAAACTTTCAATGGATGAGCTCAACCGTAAATCAGTTGAGGAATTCAGACAGTCTGATAAAACACCGCTGATTGCAGTGCTGGAAAATATCCGCAGTGCTTACAATGTGGGCAGTGTTTTCCGCACCGCCGATGCATTTTTGCTGGAAGCCATCTACATTACAGGCTATACCTGCATACCCCCGCATAAGGAAATAAAAAAAACGGCGCTTGGTGCGGAAGAAACCGTTTCCTGGAAGCATTTTAAGAATGCCGGTGAAGCCATTAAAGCATTAAAAGAAAACGGTTACAAAGTATATGCAGTGGAGCAGGCGGTTAACAGCCTGATGCTTCAAAATCTGCAGTTTGAACCAAATGAAAAAATAGCTGTTATTTTTGGCAATGAAGTAACCGGCGTGGAACAGGAAACGATCCTTCAATGCGACGGTTGTATTGAAATACCGCAACTGGGTATGAAGCACTCGCTCAATATTGCCACTGCTGCCGGTGTGGTGCTGTGGGAAATTGTGCGAAGGAAATTATGAATTTTAAACGTTGAGTAATTAATGTCTGCAGTAAAAAAATATCTTTCTCTTGTAAAATTCTCCCACACCATTTTTGCAATGCCCTTTGCGCTAATAGGATTTTTTTTGGGGATCAGATATTATGTTTATCAGCAAGATTTACTTAAACAACCATATTGTGTTTACGCAGGAACATCAAAGCCTGAATTTCCACCAATTAGCACATTAGCAAATCAGCACATTAGCAAATTCTTATTCGTCATCCTCTGTATGGTCTTCGCCCGTTCCGCTGCTATGGCATTCAACCGCTGGCTGGATGCAAATTTTGATTCCAAAAATCCGCGTACGGCTATTCGTGAAATTCCCGCGGGGGTTATTAAAGCAAACAACGCTTTAGTGTTTGTAATAATAAACTGCGTTCTCTTTATTGTTTGCACCTTTTTCATTAATAAGATTTGTTTTTACCTGTCGCCTGTTGCTTTGTTCGTGGTATTGTTTTACAGTTATACCAAACGATTCACTGCCCTTTGCCACCTGGTATTGGGTGTAGGCTTAAGCCTGGCCCCTATCGGTGCATACCTGGCTGTTACCGGGCAGTTTGCCTTATTGCCCGTTCTGTTTTCCTTTGCCGTACTTTTTTGGGTAAGCGGCTTCGATATTATTTATGCCCTCCAGGATGAGGAGTTTGATAGAGCTAACCAGTTGCATTCAATACCGGCAGCATTGGGCAAAGCCAAAGCGCTGATGGTTTCAAATATGCTGCATCTGCTTTCAGCAACCTGTGTGATCAGTGCGGGTGTTTACGGTCACTTTGGTTTATGGTATTGGCTGGGCGTAATTCTTTTTTGTGGTTTGCTCATCTACCAGCATACACTGGTAAAACCAGATGACCTTAAAAAAGTAAATATGGCATTTTTTACCACCAATGGCATTGCATCCGTTGTTTTTGCCATCTTTGTTATACTTGACCTGTTCTTAACCAAATAAAAACAATCCCCTCGTTTCCCGGATCCAGGCATACTGGCAGGACGGGGCGGGTTTATTATGGCACGCATCCTTGCAATAGACTATGGCGGTAAACGAACCGGGCTGGCTGTAACGGATCCATTACAGATCATTGCCACCGGTTTGGAAACCATCGATTCCCGGGAACTTATCCCCTGGCTGAAAAAATATTTATTGCAGGAAACAGTCGAGCTGATTATAATCGGTTTGCCCAAAAACTGGGATGAATCAGACACCCATGGTACCCCGTTGGTGCAGGCTGCCATCAAAAAGATCCAGAAGGAGTTCCCCGGGGTTCCCCTGAAAACGGTGGATGAACGTTATACATCCAAAATGGCCAAAGATGCAATGCTTGAAATGGGCATGAAGAAAAAAGACCGCCGGGATAAGGGCAATGTGGACCTTATTGCCGCCACCATTATGCTGCAGGAATATATGGCCCGATCGTAGATTTCAGATTTACGGATGCAGATTGTTGGATAATCTTAAATTTGCAGAAATTCTATAACCTGAAATCGTCAATCTAAATTCGAATGATTCTTCCTATAGTAGCTTACGGCTCTCCCGTTTTAAGAAAAGTGTGTGATGACATTACTCCCGAGTATCCCGGGCTTAATAAACTGATCTCAGACATGTGGGAAACCATGTACAACAGTAATGGCGTTGGGCTGGCAGCACCTCAGATCAATGCACCTGTCAGGCTGTTCATCATTGACAGCGAACAGATCTTTGAGAACCAGGAAGAGGATGAAAAAGATGAATATCCCGATGCCCCGGGGTACAAAGGCGTTTTTATCAATGCACATATTACAGCGCTTAACGGGAAGGAATGGGCTTACAACGAAGGTTGCCTGAGTATCCCAAAAGTAAGGGAAGATGTTATGCGTAATGAGGAAGTAACGCTGGAATTTGAAGACGAGAATTTTGTTACACACACCAAAACCTTCAATGGGATAACCGCCCGGATAATACTGCATGAGTATGATCATATTGAGGGTAAACTGTTCATTGACTACCTGAAACCCCTGAAGCGCAAGCTGTTAAAACGTAAACTGGACGATATATCCAAAGGCAGGATTTCGGTTGATTACCGCATGGTTTTCCCTAAATAAAGGGTAAATTCAGCTATCCATCAACGTACATTATTTCATTACCTTATATAAGGACTCCTGACTTATCTAATATATTGATATTAATTAACTTATCCACAAATAGTATTTTTTTATAAATACCCAGTTTGAAGTATTGCACAAACCAAATTTATCCCCTAATTTAGTATCCAAATCTAAAATTAACCAGCTTTTTCACCATTAAACATTGCTTATGAGAAAAGTACGACTATTATTCTTTTCAGTTGGTATCTTTTTCTCTCTCGGTTCGTTTGCACAAAGTATTACTCCGGCAATACTCAACACCACAGGTGGTACGTATATATTTACGTATTACAGTGTTGAGTGGAACTTTGGTGAGTCTATGGCTATTAACACCATGACTGATGCCAATTCCAACATTTTTGTTACTAATGGATTATTGCAGCCGAACACTCACAACCCCGCTACTATCAATAATAGCGGTACCTGGGACAGAGATGAGATCAGGATACTTCCCAACCCCACTCAAAATGTAATTGAGATTGATTTCTTCAGTAAACAAAAAGGCAAGATAATCATGAATCTTTTTGATGAATCAGGAAGATACGTGTCTACCAGGCAGTTTGATTATTTTGGAAACGGAAGTATACAGAAATGGGATCTTACACAATTCCCATCAGGTATGTATCTCCTGAATATTCAATTGCAACCCACAGGAACATCAGTTGCCAAAAAAGGTTCATTTAAAGTTATAAAAATCAAATAAACCAATTAACTAACTGATACAACTAAAACTAAACACTAAAACTAAATAACACATGAAAAAGATTTTATTAACGATAACAGCTTTTTTGGTTACGTTATTCGCTGTGGCACAGTCGCCCAACCTGTTGAATTATCAGGGGGTTGCCCGTAATTCAGTAGGTAATGTGCTTCCAAGTCAGCCAATAGGCCTGCGTTTGAGTATCTTGAGCGGCAGCCCTACAGGTACGCCTGTGTACACAGAAACCAGGAACGTTACCACCAATGCATTCGGCTTGTTCAACGTACAGGTTGGCAGCCCTGGTGCTATTACAAGTACCGGTACCATTGCCGGTATTAACTGGACAGCCTTCGGTGTGGGAAGCGGACCCAAATATTTACAGGTTGAAATTGATCCCATTGGCGGTACCAACTATTTTAATGTTGGATCAACTCAATTGGTAAGTGTGCCTTATTCATTATATGCTGCTGCTGCTGCGCCGGTTGGGCCGGCCGGTGGAGATCTTACAGGTACATATCCAAATCCTCAAATAGCATTTCCTTTAATAAAGACTTTTGCTTTTCCTGCCAGCCAGTTAATTGGCATGACTAACTCTGCAACTACCGGTACTGTAGGTGCTATTACAGGTACCAGTGCCAGCGCAGATGCGAATGCAACAGCAGTAACCGGTACTATTTCATCAACAACTCCCGGTGGTTTTTCTGCCGGTATCAGGGGTATCAATAATGGTACTGCCGGTTTAGGTATAGGTGTGTATGGCAGCCAGGCAGGAAGCGGCTGGGGCGTTTACGGTACCACTCCAAACGGTATTGGTGTTAATGGTGTAAGTACTACCAGCACTGGTGTTAACGGATCAAGCACAAGTGGCACAGGTGTGGCCGGTGCAAGTACAAGTGGTGTGGGTGTTAGCGGTGTATCCAATACCAACAGCTCAGGTGTATTTACCAATACCAATGCAGCCAATGCTGCTCCAACGCTGGTGGCCAATACAAATGGTGCCGGTGATGGGGTTCAGGCAATTAACAGTGGCACCGGAAAAGCAGGTACTTTCACCATAAATAATGCAGCCAATGCAAATTTTGCAGTGGATGCATTTTCAAACGGAACTAATACTACTGTAAACGCTACTAATACAGGAACTGGTGCCGCAGGTACGTTTGCAGTTAATAACTCAGCTAGTACAGCCGATGCGTTAAGGGCTACTACTAATGGTACCGGCGCCAGCTGGGCTATCAGAGCAACCAGCACCGGCACAAACGGAGCCGGTTTGTTTATATCTAATAACGGAGCTGCTACCAATAACAACTTACAATCAAATACCAACGGACTGGGTCGTGCAGGTTTATTCAATTCAACCAATGCAGCAAGCGCATCCAATGGTGTGGAAGTGAATGTGGCGGGTACCGGTTTTGCAATAAGGGCTGCCAGTTCAAATGCTGCTCCCAAAGCATTGCAAACTGCCGGTGGTGTTCAGTTAACCGGCATCGGCGAAGCAAATAATTTCTTATTGAAATCTGATGCTGCCGGTAACGCAAGCTGGTCTTCACCAGCTGGTATTGGTGTGGTTACAGGTACAGGTACTTTAAACTTCGTACCAAAATGGACTCCGAACGGAACCAACATTGGCAACTCACAAATATTTGATGACGGAACCAATGTGGGTATTAACACTACTACTACCCAGAATAAATTCCAGGTTAATCCTGCAGGTGCTGGCGGTATCGGCATTGGTACCAACCTGTCCTCAGGTGGCTTTACCGGATTATCAATGGGTGTTTCTTCACAAAGCGGTGGTTATGGCGTTATCCAGGCTATCCGATCAGCCGGCAGTGCTTATGGCGACCTGGTTTTAAATAACTTAGGTGGAAATGTGGGTGTGGGCGGAACAACTGCTCCACAGCACCAGCTTTCCGTTGGTGCTGCTACTGCAGACGGACAAACAGTTTCTGTTAGGGGATACAGCAATGGTCCGCTTAACTGGAAAGGTGGTGCTGCCTTTGGTTATACCAGTGCTACAGTAATTATGGGTGAAGTGAGCGGGGTTGCTCAATTGGGCGGGCACAATGCCAACCTAACTGCATGGGCTCCCCTGGCAATAAACTCCGTACCAGGCTTTAATGTAGGTATTGGTACTGCTGCTCCTTCATATGCACTGGATGTTAATCATAATGGAAATACAGGTCTGCATGTAAGGTCTTTGGCTTCTTTCTCAGTTATTGATCTGGATGCTGCAAACGGTGATGCTGCATTGCGCTATCAAAGTGCAGGTAGCACCCGCTGGAATGTTCGTAATGCTCCAGGAAGCAACGACTATCAAATTATCAGGAATAACTCTTTACCTGCCAATGTTACAATCAACAACGGTACTGGTTTTGTAGGTATCACACAGTCAACACCGGCTTATCAGCTGGATGTTTTACACGCTGGTGCAAATGGTATCCGCAGCCAGTCAAGCGGCAGCTTCTCTGTAGTGGATATTGATGCAAACAATGGTGATGCTGCTTTACGTTTCCAAAAAGCCGGTGCCGGTATGTGGAATACACGTAACAGGCCGGCTGATGATTACTACGAGTGGTTTGAATTAGGTGGTGGCGGAAGCCGTATGGTTATTCAGCGTGGTACCGGTAATGTGGGTATTGGTGAAACAACTTCTCCTTCTTACAGGTTAGATGTATTGCACGGTGGATCAACAGGTGCTCGTATACGTTCATCAGCTTCATTCTCTGTTGTAGATATTGATGCAGCCAGTGGTGATGCTGCTCTGCGTTTTGCTAATGCCGGCGTTAACCAATGGAATACAAGGAACAATCCTGCAACAAATGACTACCAGATTTTTGAATTAGGTGGTGGCGGTGAAAGGTTCCAGATACAGGATGGAACTGGTAACGTAGGTATCGGTGGTGTTTCGCCCAGTTACCGTTTAGATGTATTGCATGGTGGTTCAACTGGTATCCGCAGTAAATCATCTGGTTCTTTCTCTGTAGTTGATATCGACGCTGCAAGTGGTGATGCTGCGCTGCGTTTTGCAGCCAATGGTGTTAATCAGTGGAACACACGTAACCGTCCTGCTGATAATTACTATGAAATTTTTGAATTAGGTGGTGGCGGCAGCCGTGTGG
Organism: Ferruginibacter sp.; assembly: GCA_044226725.1. Lineage (GTDB taxonomy): Bacteria > Bacteroidota > Bacteroidia > Chitinophagales > Chitinophagaceae > Ferruginibacter. The sequence goes on from JBGAGM010000008.1 coordinate 226,097, forward strand.
TTATCCAGGATGGTACCGGTAACGTAGGTATCGGTGAAACTACTTCCCCTTCTTATAAATTAGATGTATTACACGGTGGTTCTACTGGTATCCGCAGCCGTTCAAGTGGCAGCTTCTCTGTTGTTGATATTGACGCTGCAAGTGGTGACGCTGCTTTACGTTTTGCAAGAGCCGGCGTTAATCAATGGAACCTCCGCAACCGCCCTGCTGACGATTATTTAGAATTCTTTGAATTAGGTGGCGGCGGCAGCCGTATGGTTATCCAGGACGGAACTGGTAACGTAGGTATTGGTGAAACTACCAACCCAACTTACAGGTTAGATGTACTGCATGGTGGCGCCACTGGTATCCGCAGCCGTTCTTCTTCTACTTTCTCATTAATGGATATTGATGCTGCCAATGGCGATGCTGCGCTGCGTTTTGCAAAAGCCGGTGTTAATCAATGGAACATCCGCAACAATCCGGGAACCGATGACCTGCAAATATTTGAACTGGGCGGCGGCGGCGAAAGGATGAGGATTGAAAATACTACCGGTCGTGTTGTTATTGATGGCGATCTGCATGTTGCAGGTACCTTATCAAAAGCAGCCGGTGCATTTAAAATTGACCACCCGCTTGATCCTGCTAACAAATACCTGGTACATAGCTTTGTTGAAAGTCCTGATATGATGAACATTTACAATGGCAATATTGTAACTGATGCTGCCGGTAAAGCTACAGTGACCCTGCCTGATTACTTCCAGGCCCTGAACCAGGATTTCCGTTATCAGTTAACTGTTATTGGTTCTTTTGCTCAGGCTATTGTAAACAAAGAAGTTAGCGGTAATACATTTGAAATTGCCACTAACCAGCCTAATGTAAAAGTAAGCTGGCAGGTAACCGGTATACGCCATGATGCATGGGCCGAGAAAAACCGTATTCCAAATTCAGTTGAAAAAGATGCAAAAGATAAAGGTAAATACCTGAATCCTGAGGTGTTTGGAAAACCTAAATCTATGGCTATTGGCTATACAGCTGAAGCAGCTTCATCTTCATTGAATGACATCAAGCCTTCTGCTGATAAAAAAGCGGCTCCTCCAACAACAGGTGGCAGTCTTGAACAAGGCAAGATAGTACCGCCAAATACTGCTGCTAAAATGGATAACAGCGGAAGTGTAAGCGATGTGGCCCCTGCAAAAAATGCAGCTGTAAAAACTGAGCCAAGTGGTAGTGTGTTGGATACCCCAGCGGCAAAACCAGCCGATAAAAAACTGACCAATGATGGAAGCGTTGCTCCTTCAGTTAAAAAAGAAGAAGTAAAACCTGCTGCTAAACCAACAGGTCCTCAAAGCGTGAATGGCTAAGATCATTTAGTAGTTTCTTAATAACTTGCAGGCATGAAATATTTCATGCCTGCTTTTTTTTGCGCACTCATCAGCATTCCTGCACAAGCCCAGCAAAAAAGTGACAGTGTTATTATATTGGGCCAAAAAACCATTACACTGAGTGAAGTGGTGGTTAATAATAACCTCAATGTGCCTTCATTTATAAATCATATTAAAACCGATACAAGCTTTTATAAAGCCTTTCGCAACCTGCACATTTTGAATTTTACTTCCATCAATGATATCAGGATGAATGATGCGGACGGGAACATCAAAGCCGGCCTTCACAGTATTACCAAACAGCTGCGCAGTAAAAACTGCCGCAGTATGCAAACCTTTGATGAACAAATTACGGGTGATATCTTCGATGACAACAGAGAGTTTAATTATTACACGGCAAAAATGTATGCCTCACTATTTTTCACAAAGGATACCGTATGCGGTGAGGATAATATAGTTACCGGCAAAGAATTCAATACTGCCGGGAAGGCTGGCCTTGAAAAAAATAAAGAACAATTAAAAATGCTTTTCTTTAATCCCGGGAAAAGAATAAGCGGATTACCTTTCATCAGCGATAAGACTGCAATTTATGATGATGAACTGGCTGATAAATATGATATGAGTATTGATATTGTTACGCTAAAAAATCAAAACTGTTATGTTTTTACACAAAAAGTGAAGCCCGAAAGCCGCAGTGAAGTAGTGATTGATGAGATGACGACCTGGTTCAGTGATCAGACCTTTGAAGTTATGGCCCGGAATTATTCCCTGAGTTACAGTGCAGGTGTTTATGATTTTAAAGTAAGGATGGAAGTGGAACTCTCAAAATTTGGAGAATACCTGGTACCCACCCTGATTCGCTATGTAGGTAACTGGAAAGCCATTTTCAAACCAAGGGAACGGGGTATTTTTACTGCTACCCTGTATGACTTTAAATAAGCCCCACTACCGGGCATACTGAAAAATTTTCTTTCAAAAATATATTTGGCTGCTGTTTAGTATTTTCCGGGAATTAATATCCGGCTCTTTTTAAAAATATTAACTTATTGATACGTACTTTTATTACATGAAAAAGACCTTAAAAAAACTCCTGCCCGCATTCTTATTAATTGCCGGATTTAGTACTTCTGCCCAAACAAATGGCCGCGATTTTTCCAAGATCGATGCTTATGTAAAAAGCCTCGGGCCGCTCGAAAACATGAGTATGGGCACTATCAATAATGTGGTAAGCAATAAGTTTACCGATAAAATGGACAAGGCCAGGGCCATTTATTACTGGATTGCCCACAACATCGTTTATGATATCCGGCAAATGCGGGCCAGCAATACTTCAAAAAATACCCCTGCCGAAGTTTTGCTCACAAGGAAAGCTGTTGGTATTGGCTTTGCCAGTCTCTTCCAGGATATGTGCAGCAGCGCCGATATCCGTTGTCTTACAGTAGATGGGTTCGTAAAATATAATACACAGCAAATTGGGGAAAAAGACCAGGAAATAAACCATACCTGGGCTGTGGTGCAACTTGGCGAAAGCCCGGACGAGTGGTACTATGTGGATCCTGCATTTGGCAGTGGTTTTCTTAGTGCGGATATGAAAGAGTTTACAAGGTCTTATACAGATGCTTATTTTTTTACAGAGAAATCCACTTTTAACCTCCAGCATTTTCCGGATAATACAGCCTGGAAACTGGGTGCTGCTCCAAAGAACAAAAGCGATTTTTTTGATTTGCCTGTTATAAAAACCGCAGCTATGGAATTGGGCATTACAAAATGCAGCCCCGTTGACGGAAAAATTAAAGCAAAGGCAGATAAACCCGTAAAATTCAGTTTTACTTTAAAAAGCACAGAGAATATTACTAAAGTGGAATTGGGAACAGGCGAAAAGAAAAAATATAGGCTGGAAGAAATTCAATATTCAAATTCTGCCACCGTGCTGAGTTTTACTTACAAGTTCAGGGATACAGATTCAGGACCCGTAACTGTTTTCGTAAATGGAAAAGAATTTGCGCAATATTATGCTGAGATAGAGTAAACCGGCTCAAATAGCTATATCATAACCTGTTCCAACAGCTTATCATAAATAAAAAGCTTCAATTTTGATTGAAGCTTTTTATTTTATCGGTCAGGCCCTTTGCTTTACTTGTTTAGCTGGTGCCTTCTTCTTTACTTTTTTCAATGCGGAATTAATATCCTTGCTCAGGTTTTCATAGGTGGGTTTACCTTCCACCATTTCGCCATTAACAAAAAATGCCGGTACATCCCTAACACCCTTTTCAATTCCTTCATTCAGATCGTTACGCACCTGCCATCCATAAGTTGAATTGATAAGCTCTTCGAGGAAACTTTTATTATTTACCCCGGCTTCTTTAGAATACAGTTTGAGACTGGTGGTTCCCAATTGGCGCCTGTTATCAAACAGTATGTTGTGCATTTCCCAGAACTTACCGGCCTGTGAAGCTGCAACAGCTGCTTCTCCCGCTTTCATAGAGCGCTGGTGGATCTTCGTCATTGGAAAATGACGGAACTGGAACCTGATCTTACCATCGAATTCTTCCAGTAATTTCTTTACGACTTCATTTGCCCTGGCGCAATCTTCACTTTCATACTCTCCAAATTCCATCAGGGTTACTGCTGCCTGGGGATTGCCAACATAGACGTCTTTTGGTTCAATAATTTCTGCCGCATCTTTCGGTTTCATTGCCATATTATTTCTCTTTTACCTGTTGTTTAAACAACTGTTATTAATATATTTTCCTTTATTTATTTTTGGCTTTCGCTTCGTCTTTCAATGCCTCATTTCTGAAAACCATAGTTCCGTCAAACACATCAACCAGCACCGGTCTTGTTTTATCGATATCAGCAGCCAGTATCCGTTTACTGAGCTGGTTTACTATCTCTTTCTGGATGAGGCGCTTAAGCGGCCTTGCCCCAAATTGCGGATCATAACCATTCTCTGCCAGGTAATCCAGTACGTAATCGCTGAATTGCAGGTTAATGCCATTCTCTGCAACCATACGCCGTAGGTTGTCCAGTTGCATGCTGATAATTCCTTTGATCTCCTTTTTCATCAGGGGCTGGAACATAATCACTTCATCAATCCTGTTTAAGAACTCCGGGCGTATAGATTGGCGCAACAAGGCCATCACTTCAGCCTTGGTTTTTTCCACTACCTCTTCTTTATTATCTTCGGAAACGTTTTCAAAATTGTCCTGAATAATATGGCTGCCCATATTGGAGGTCATAATGATGATCGTATTTTTGAAATTCACAATACGACCTTTATTGTCTGTCAGCCTGCCATCATCTAACACCTGCAAAAGTACATTAAAAACATCAGGATGTGCTTTTTCAATTTCATCTAATAAAATAACACTATATGGCTTTCTGCGTACGGCCTCTGTCAATTGTCCGCCTTCTTCATAGCCAATATAGCCCGGAGGGGCTCCTACCAGCCTGCTTACCGTATGCTTTTCCTGGTATTCACTCATATCAATCCTGGTCATCATATTATCATCATCAAATAAATATTCTGCCAGGGCTTTGGCAAGTTCAGTTTTACCAACACCCGTTGTGCCCAGGAAGATAAAGGAGCCAATTGGCTTTTTAGGATCCTGCAAGCCCGCCCTGCTGCGGCGAATAGCATCAGAAACGGCCGCAATAGCCTCTTCCTGGCCAACAACCCTTTTATGCAGTTCATCCTCCAGTAACAGCAGCTTAACCCTTTCACTTTGCATCATTTTTGCCACGGGAATCCCGGTTGCCTTGGCTATATTTTCTGCAATATCTTCTGCATCCACCTCTTCTTTCAACAGGCGTTTTTCAGTACTTTCGGTTAGTTGCAGGGTGTAATCATCAACAATCTTTTCCTGCTCCTGCACTTTACCGTAGCGAATTTCGGCTACTTTTCCATAATCCCCTTCCCGTTCAGCTTTATCTGCAGCAATCTTCAAATTCTCTATTTCAGCCTTGGCATTCTGTATCTTCTCCACAATTTCCTTTTCCTGCTGCCACTTGGCCTTAAAAGTGTCCCTTTCCACAGAAAGATTGGATATTTCAGTATTTAGTTGTTTTAGCTTTTGCTCATCCTTTTCTCTTTTGATGGCTTCCCTTTCAATTTCAAGCTGACGTATCCTTCTGTCAAGTTCATCGAGTTCCTCCGGCATGCTGTTCATTTCCAGGCGAAGCTTGGCAGCACTCTCATCAATCAGGTCGATGGCTTTATCCGGCAAAAAACGATCTGTTATGTACCTGCTGGATAATTCGACCGCAGCAATGATAGCTTCGTCCTTTATCAGCACATGATGATAATTCTCATACCGGTCTTTAAGACCACGTAAAATTGAAACAGCGTCTTCCACCGAAGGTTCGTCGATCATTACTTTTTGAAACCTTCTTTCGAGCGCTTTATCCTTTTCAAAGAATTTTTGATATTCGTTCAGCGTGGTGGCTCCAATTGCTCTGAGTTCGCCACGGGCCAAAGCGGGCTTTAAAATATTAGCCGCATCCATGGCTCCGTCGCCACCTCCTGCACCAACCAGTGTGTGTATCTCATCAATGAACAAAACGATCTGGCCATCGCTGGAGGTAACTTCTTTTACAACTGATTTCAGGCGCTCTTCAAACTCACCTTTATATTTGGCGCCGGCTATAAGCTGGCCCATATCCAATGCGTATATGATCTTGGATTTCAGGTTCTCCGGCACATCTCCGTTAACAATACGCATGGCCAGTCCCTCTGCAATAGCTGTTTTACCCACACCCGGTTCTCCAACCAGTATAGGGTTGTTTTTGCTTCTGCGAGACAGGATATGCAGGGTTCTCCTGATCTCCTCGTCACGGCCAATTACCGGATCTAGTTTACCCGATCTTGCCATCTCCATCAGGTTCTTAGCATACTTATTCAGCGCATTGAATTGTGTTTCGCCGGTTTGAGATGAAACTGTAGACCCCTTCTTCAGTTCCTTGATAGCCGCTACCAGTATCTTTTCTGTTAAACCGGCATCTTTCAGTAATTTGGCTGTGTTATCGCTTCCCTGAAGCAAAGCCAGCAATAAATGCTCAACGCTAACAAATTCATCCTGGAATGTTTTCAACGTGGCGGTTGATCTTAATAAAACGTTATTCGCATCCCGGCTTAAAGATTGTGCAGGTTCGCCACCAGAAACCTTTGGAAGTTTTGCAATAGCAGCATCCAGTTTTTCATCAACATAATTGACGTTTACGTTACTCTTCTTGAGCAGGTACTCAATGGGCGAATCCTTATCATTAAGCATTGCTTTTAACAAATGTTCGGTTTCAATATTGGCATTGCCGGCAGTAAATGCCAGTTGTTGTGCCTGTTGCAGTATTTCCTGCGATTTTATGGTAAGATTTTGTAAACTCATGGTATTATTTTTTTCAACAGGCAGCAAAACTCAATCCAATCGAAAAATCCGGTTATTATGGCATGAGCCGGTTCATCAGACTGACTCATAAGCAGCCCGGGTGGTTTTTTTATGTAATTCTAGCAGGGCCTCATCCGGCCAAAAACCGGTTAATATCTGCTTAACAAAAGAGTTTACACATATCTGCTGCTATGGCTTAAATTTGCATCCATATATAAAATCAGAGATCATTAAGAAAGGAAGAGCTCGTACTCTTTTGAAAAACACTGCGTATGAAGAATTTTGTTGGCTGCATTTTGATTTGCAGCTTTGCGTTTACAGCTTCAGCCCAAAAAAAAGGGAAGCTCCTCTCCGGCATGTACCTGCAATGGGGATATAATACAGAATGGTACACTAAAAGTTCTATTCATTTCAGAATGCCCGGAGGCACAGATTTTACATTGCATCATGTAAAGGCCGGCGACCGGCCCGACCTGGATGCTATTTATAAAAAGCCCAAGGACATTTCGATTCCACAATACAATTACAGAATTGGTTTTTACCTGAATAAAAAGCATTCAAGGGCTGTTGAAATTAATTTTGACCATGCGAAATATATAGTATCCAACTGGCAAACAGTTCGTGTTACCGGTACCATTGATGGAAAATCTGTTGATGCTGACAGCACTTTGAACCCAAATACTTTTTTGCACTTTGAGCATACAGACGGCGCTAACTGGCTGCACTTTAATTATGTGCAGCAACATACACTTTTACTGAAAAGAAATAAGACACCGCTGGTAACTTTTCTCTGGAAAGCCGGTGCTGGTATCAACATACCCCGTACTGACTTTACCTGGCGTGGAGACCGGTTCAATAATGATTTTCACGTTGCAGGCTATAATATCAGCGCAGAAGCAGGAGCCAGACTTTATCCCCTGAAAAAATTCTTTATTGAAGGTACCGGTAAAACAGGTTTTGTAAAATATCTGAATGCACTATCCAACAGTAATGCCATTAAGGGAATAAGGGCCAGGCATAGTTTTGGGTACTTCGAATTTATTGGTACCATTGGCTATGAAATAACATTCTAGCCAGGCGCAGACTTTATTAAGAAAGCCCTGTTTAATACACAGGGCTTTTGTATTTTTATAGAAACGTAAAAAGTGAGCACTAATAAGAAACAAAAGCTGGCGCCGGTTAAAGTTTATCACAAACGCCTTTGGAAGAATGCGCTGTTTGGTTCGGGCTGTATGCTTAGCTGCCTGTTGATCGGGATATTGGGATATAAATTCACCATACCGGAACTGGATTGGTACGACAGCCTTTTAAATGCTTCCATGATCCTGAGTGGTATGGGTCCAATGATTGACCCTTCTGTTAAGTTAACCAGTACAGCCAAAGTATTTGCATCGGCTTACGCATTATTTAGTGGGGTGGCATTCATAAGTACGATAGGTATTGCAATTGCACCCATAGCACACCGTTTTTTTCATAAGCTACACCTGGAAGATACTGCAGAAGATTGATGAACACTATTGAAAAACATACGGCAATTGTCAAAAGCCTGGCTGCTATTTATGGCTTCCATTATTGTGGTATTGCACAGGCCAAAAAACTGGATGCGGATGCCCGGAGGCTTGAGAACTGGCTCAATAAAGGAATGCATGGCAGTATGCATTACATGGAAAATCATTTTGATCTCAGAATAGATCCTGCAAGACTGGTTCCTGGTGCAAAATCGGTCATTACCCTGTTACTTAATTATTTCCCTGCTGAAAAACAATCTGCAGATAGTCCACGCATCTCGAAGTATGCATTTGGTAATGATTACCACGCAGTGATAAAAAACAAGCTGAACCTTTTTTTGCAGGAGCTCAGAGAAAAAACAGGAGAAGTTAATGGCCGGGGATTTGTTGACAGTGCCCCTGTGCTGGAACGATCGTGGGCGCAACAGGCAGGCCTTGGCTGGGTAGGTAAAAACGGGAACCTTATTACCAGGCAAAATGGCTCTTTCTTTTTTATAGCCACGCTGATCGTTGACCTTCAACTGGAATACGATAATGAATTTATTAAGGACTATTGCGGCACCTGCCAGAAATGTATTGAGGCATGCCCCACAGGTGCCATTATGCCTGGTAAAGAGATAGATGGCAGCAAATGCATCTCCTATTTTACGATTGAACTAAAAGATACTCTGATACCGGAAATACAAAAAGGCAAATTCGAAAACTGGATGTTTGGATGTGATACCTGCCAGGATGTTTGTCCCTGGAACCGGTTTTCAAAACCAACTGATGTAGCCGGATTTAACCCGATCCCGGAAATACTGAATCTGTCAACCAATGACTGGGAGCAAATGACAGAAGAATCGTTCAAAAATATTTTCAGGAATTCACCGCTTAAAAGGGCTAAGTTTGAAGGTATAAAACGAAACCTGCATTTTATCAGGCAATAGCATGAACAGCCATATTCAAAACTTATATGAAATTGCCCGCAAACCATCAAGGCTTATCATCGGGCTGATGAGCGGTACTTCGCTGGATGGGCTGGATATTGCTCTTTGCAGGTTTGAGGGAAGCGGCACTGAAACAAAATTAATGTTGCTGCACTTTGAAACAGTTCTATACAAAGATGATTTTAAACAGGAAGTAAAAACAATATTCTCCAAAAAAGAGGTTGATCTTGAAAAACTCTGTTTACTAAATCCATGGATTGCCCTGCAACATGCTGCCATGATAAACAACTGCTTAAAAAAATGGGAAGTTTCGAATAAAGATGTTGATCTGATCGCCAGCCATGGTCAAACTATTTATCATGCTCCCAGGAATCTGCACCAGCAAATCAAATTTGGTAATAGCACTTTGCAGATCGGAGATGGTGATCATTTGGCGGTTGCAACAGACATCATAACCATTAGCGACTTCAGGCAGAAAAACATTGCCTGCGGCGGAGAAGGCGCACCCCTGGCTGTTTATGGAGACCAGATATTATTTTCTAAACCAGGGGAAGACAGAATTTTGCTGAATATTGGGGGCATTGCCAATTTCACTTTTTTACCCGGGAATAACGGCGATATCCTTTGCACAGATACAGGGCCCGGTAACACCTTGATGGATGCTTATATGCAACAGCAGTTCCCCGGTAAATACTTTGATATGGATGCAACTGTAGCTGCGTCAGGCTCTGTGAACCAGCTATTATTATCAGCATTAAAAGAAGAAGCTTTTTTTTCACAGCCCTGTCCCAAAACAACAGGGCCTGAATTATTTAACCTTTATTATCTTGAAAATGCAAAACAGCAAAGTAACACACTCGCTATATCAGTTGAAGATACAATGGCAACGCTTAATAAATTTACTGCAGACAGCATTGCCACAGCCATAAAGGATTGTATAAAAAGCAAGCCCGGAGTTACCATATTTATGAGTGGGGGCGGCATTCACAACCCATTGCTTGTTCAAACACTGAAGGCAATGTTGCCGGATTGCAATTTTGATGATATTGAATCGCTTGGAATAAACCCTGATGCCAAAGAAGCCATTCTGTTTGCCATACTTGCCAATCAGGCTGTTGCTGGTGAAAAAACCAAAAAGTGCCAGGGTAAAGGCCTGGCAGCAGTTTCCATGGGCAAGATCAGCTTTCCTTCTTAATGGCCCTCAACGTAATTTTTCAAACTGTTCAAAGCATACTCGTAGCCCTGGCCGCTTATCTTCTCAATAAAAATTCCATAGAATTTTTCCCAGGGATACCATTTTAATTTGATCAGTACATTCCATTCTGCCTGAACCTGGTTATTATCTGATAAGGGCAATACACTGATCGTATTCAATACTTCATTCTCACCCGTTCGTTTTAAAGATACCGAAATTGAATTAGCACTTTTGTTTGTGATCTCAACAATATTCTTTTTCCCGTTCGACTCCCAGTAACAATAATTAACGGACCCGTTTGCATCTGGCTGAAAATGGATACTGGTTGAATCCTTCATAAAAACCGGTTGCCAGTGCTTCCAGTTTTGCAAATCACTTATTTCATTAAACACTTTACCAGCATCAGCATTTATAACCACTGCCCTTGTTACCATCAGTTTGGAAGGGATAAACAACGAAAGCAGGGTTACAAAAATAAATAACCCCGCCAGCACTACTATAAATCCTTTTAACAATCGCATAAATCTATTTTACTCCCATTTAAATACTTTCACGGTAATTGCATAAATAATAAGCATCCAGACAGCCAGTATCCCCAACTCCTTTCCGCAATCCCACAGGTGAAGGCCTGTAAAGGAGATTTTACGCATTGCATCATTATACTGTGTTAAGGGCAGTACATAACGGCAGATGGTTTGTAACCAGGCAGGAAAAACATCAATTGAAAAAAAAGTACCGGCCAGCAGCATTTGTGGAAATGCAAACAGGTTGATGAATAAGGGTATGGATGTATCAGATTTTACAATGCTGCTGAAAATCAAGCCCACCCCTAAAAGCAACAATAGCATATAAATGGTAAGCAGGGTCATTTCCAAAAAAGTAAGAAAACCATGCACCAGGGTAAAGTGCATAAAGAAATAACCCAGTGCAATTAGCATTACCACGTTAACCAATTGAAAGACCAGGCGACTGATACCAATACCCAGCAGGATATTTATTTTGCTTACAGGTGTGGCATAAAAACGTTTTAAAATAAGCTGTTGCCTGAACTGGAAGAAGATAAACGAAATGCCAAAAAGAGTAGAGAACAGGATTGAAAATCCGAGCATACCCGGCAAAACAAAATCAATATTGCGGAATTCCCTGATTGGATAGACATAAGGATGTACCGACGAACTTGCCTGCCTGATCTCGCCTTTGTGCGAAATGGAGTTTGTGATGTTTGAGAAAATTTGCTGCAAAGCCACTATTGCGTTTCCGCTGGCATTGGTTAAAGTATCCAATATTAGAAATTTATTGGCGCTTGACGTGTCAGGATTCCTTTGGATATTAACCACAGCAGAGATATCACCTCTTTCCAATGCCTTTTTTCTTGCCTCCAGATCGGTACTGCCATCTGCCTTCTTAAAATGGCTGATGGTAATAAGCGGGCTGGTTCTGATACTGTCATAAACTTCATTGGTAGTATCTGCATTATCTGATAAAGCAATATGGTAAATTGTACCATTGCCTTCACCAAAGGATCCGAAAATAAATATAAATATAACCGGGAAAAGGAAACTGAACACCAAAGCGCTCGGGTTGCTCATGATAGACCGGAAACTTGCTTTAAGAATGGCCAGGAATGCTCTGAACTGGCTATATTTTTTCATCTGGATTCAATTTATTCGTAAAACTAGGTTAAAAAACCACAAAAGGATTAAAAAAAACTGCGGCTGCGACAATTGTCGTATATTTGTGTGACAAATGGCGGAGTTATGAAAAGAAAAGAAAAAAATACATCCCGGGGTAGTAATTTGTCTTCATCCAAAACTGAAGAGCCGGCTGCATCCTACAGAACTGTGAAGGCATTGCCGCAGGTAAAAGATTTTACGTACAGCGAATTTAAAAAAATTGCAGATAAAACCCCCTTCACCCAGGCGGAGTGGGCAGCAATACTTCATATCAGCGAACGCACTTTACAGCGATATGCCAAAAACAACGGAAGCTTTGCTCCTATCAATGCAGAACGTGCCATCCAGATCGAAAAAGTGATTAAAGAAGGAAAAGTTACTTTTGGTAAGGTGGAAAATTTTTACAATTGGCTAAAAAGTAACCCCTATATGCTGGAAGGTAATTTATCATTCCATTCTCTTACCAGTTATGAAGGCATACAAAAAGTGCTGACACAATTGGGAAGAATTCAACATGGTATACTGGCATGATCATTTACAGGCTGGCAATTGAAGCATACAAAGATGATCTCAGCGGAACGGGCTCTAAACTTTATGGAGGCCGGTGGAACTTGCCCGGGCATGCAGCTATCTACACAGCAGGAAGTATATCGCTTGCCGTACTCGAAATTTTAGTAAACACCGACAAAAATTACATCCCTCCCAGTTATTTTTTGTTAAAGCTTCATGTACCTGACAGTATCCATATTAAAACAATCACTCTCAAAACACTGAAAGAAAAATGGCAGTCTGATTTTGAGTATACACAATTCATTGGGTCTAATTTTTTAGAATCCGGAAAAGAAGCAGTATTAAAAATACCATCAGCCATTGTGGAGGAAGAATATAATTTTTTATTGAACCCTGCGCATGCTGACTTTAAGAAAATTGTCTTAAAAGAATCGATTCCCTTTGATATCGACGTAAGATTAATGAAAAAGTAATGAATACACTATATCTGCTCCTGGGCAGTAATTTGGGCAACAGCAGGTCCCGGCTTACCAGGGCCATCAGTCTTATTGAAAAAAAGATCGGCAAGGTTACCCGCCACTCTGATTTGTACAGCACTGCTGCCTGGGGCAATATTTCGCAACCCGATTTTTTAAACCAGGTGATTGTGGCTGAAACAGCACTTACTGCTGCCGCAGCCATGCAAACTATTTTAGGTATCGAAGCACAAATGGGCCGTATCAGAACAGTTAAGAATGCACCAAGGGTAATTGATATAGATATTTTATTTTTTAACAGGGAAATAATAAACATTCCCGGCCTGGTGGTTCCCCACCCGCAAATTCAAAACAGGCGTTTTGTGCTGGTGCCAATGAACCAGTTATCGCCCAATTTAAAACACCCGGTATTGAATAAAACAATCCACCAGCTTCTTATACACTGTCCCGATACACTAAATGTGAAAAAGTTTTAATTGCGCCAAGGTTGTTTCCGCTTATTTTGCAGTTTGCTTTATACAACTGCATGAAATATAATTTTGTTACGATTGAAGGAAACATAGGTGCCGGCAAAACCACCTTATCACACCTGTTAAGCAAGCATTTTAATGCCAGACTTATATTAGAGGAGTTTGCGGACAATCCCTTTTTGCCTAAATTTTATGATAACCCTTCGCAATACGCTTTCCCGCTGGAGTTATTTTTCATGGCAGAACGCTACAAACAATTGAAAGACCTGCTCCAGACAAAAGATATGTTTCAAAACATAACCATCTCGGATTACCTGTTTACCAAATGTCTGCTTTTTGCCAAAGTAAACCTGCCCGACGAAGAATTCCGGCTTTATCAAAAGCTCTTTGAGATCATCAATCCGCAAATCGTTCAGCCCGACATCCTCATATACCTGCATACCCCCGTAAAAAAACTGCAGGAAAATATAAAAAAACGTAACCGGGAATATGAGCAATCTATTCCTAATGAATACCTGTTTACGCTGCAGGAAACATATACCCAATACATCAAACAGCATAATATAAAAACACTTTTTGTGGATGCAGGCAATGCAGATTTTCTGGGTAATGAAGAACACATGAAAGTGATCATTGATGCACTGGATAAAGAATACGAAGACGGGCAACATTACATAACTTTGCCCTAACCGAAATAAATGAACAGCAAACTGCCGAAAGAATTCCATCATTTTATTCTTGCCAGGTTATTTTTCGTGCTGGGCCTTCGAATGATAACCACCATTGTTATTTATCAGGTATTTCATCTTGCCAATACCTATATGGTTGGTTTGGCTGGCCTGGCCGAGTTTGTGCCTGCCGTTATCGCCGCTTTATTTGCCGGTCATTATATCGACAAGCACGATAAAAGAAAAATATTGGTGCGCTCTTATATTTTTTACCTGCTTTGTGGCATCTGCCTGGCACTGGTAAGTTTTCCGGGGCTTGAAGTTAGTAATGGAATGAAGCTTATGGTGATTCTATCGGTAGTGTTTTGTACGGGCATCATTCGTTCCTTTGCCGGCCCGGCCGCCAACAGTATGATTGCTGCAATCGTGCCACGGGAACAATTGCAAAAAGCCATCTCCTACAATTCTTCCACCTGGCTTATTTCCTCTATTGGCGGCCACGCAGTAGGCGGGTTATTAATTGCCGGAGCTGGTATATCCAATAGTTATTTCGTGACCGCAGCATTGATTTTAATTGCGGGAATTTTTGCTGTACAGCTGCATCCCAAACCGCCGGCAGAAAAAACAGTGCAGGAACCGATGCTTGAATCCATCAAAAAAGGGTTCTCTTATGTTTTCAACAACAAGAATTTACTGGGTGTAATTTCCCTGGATCTTTTTGCTGTGCTTTTTGGCGGCGCTGTTGCCTTCATACCTGAAATTGCTTCTACCATTTTGCATACAGGCCCCATAGGCTATGGTTTTCTGAATGCTGCCATGGATATTGGCAGTCTTATTTGCATTGGCATTTTAGTAAAATTCCCCATGAAACAAAAGCAGGGGCTGAAAATGCTGCTGGCCGTAGCCGGTTTTGGTTTCTGCATCATTGTCTTTGGACTGTCAAAAGTTTACTGGCTCAGTTTTGCAGCTTTACTCATTGGTGGCATGTTCGACGCAGTAAGCGTGGTTGTGCGTGGCACCATTATGCAACTATACACACCTGATGAACTCCGGGGGCGTGTTGCATCCATCAACCTCATTTTTATAAACAGCAGCAATGAACTTGGCCAGTTTGAAAGCGGGGTAACCTCACGCATGTTTGGCACTTTACCTGCCATCATTTTTGGCGGTGCCATGTCTGTATTGGTGGTGGCAGCCACCTGGCTTAAATTTCCTAAACTGAGAAAGCTGGAATATTAGGTATTCAAAAAAGTGGTAAGCTCATTTTTGTTTTGTAAATTGTTGCTATAAAACTCATTTATATGCAACGCAGATCATTCCTTCGCAACACCGGCTTAACCATGGCGGGATTGGCTTTATTATCCAAAAGTTCGCTGGCATCATTCCTTGATGACCCCGCCTGGAAAATAAAAATGCTTACAGATGATCTCGGCATTTTTACGGAAAAAGGGGGCACTATCATTTTCCTGCTTACCAAAAAAGGCATTGTGGTGGTGGATGCACAGTTTCCCGATACTGCTGGTCATTTGATTGAAGCATTGAAAAAGAAAAGCAGTAAACCTTTCAAATATCTTATCAATACGCATCATCATGGCGACCATACAGCCGGTAACATCGCTTTTAAAGGACTGGCCGAACATGTGGTGGCCCATGAAAATTCTAAAGCCAACCAGCTCAGGGTGGCAGCAGAACAAAAAACAGCAGCTGATAAATTTCATGTGCCCGACCTGACTTATGACGATGGCGGATGGAGCACCAAAATTCATAAGGAGACCATCAAAGCATATTATTTTGGGGCCGGACATACCAATGGCGACTCGCTGATCCATTTTGAAAAAAGCAATATTGTACATATGGGAGACCTGGTATTTAACCGCCGCCACCCTTATGTTGATAAAAAATCAGGTGCCAGTATCAGCAACTGGATAAAAGTGCTTGACAAAGCTGTTACCACTTTTAACAAGGACACCCAATTTGTCTGTGGCCATGCCGGTGCAGGATATGATGTAGTGGTGAAAGCAGACGATCTGAAGGCTTTTGGTGATTACCTGGGCAATGTTTTAAAATATACCGAATCGCAGATCAGGCTTGGCAAAACCAAAGATGAGATTTTGAAAGCTTCTGAGATCCCGGGCTCTCCCGAATGGAAAGGAGATGGTATTGAAAGACCATTGGGAGCTGCTTTTGAGGAACTGGCCATCAAGTAGCAGCAGGTGTCTGGCCACTTTGAATATTCCTGCAATTTGGTTGAACAAAAGACACTAAGAATCCATTTATATATAGCTGAAGTAGTAGTGGCCTGACACCTGGCGGCTGTTATTTTAAGGCAACCAATTTTTCCAGTACATAATAAACAGCCGGGCAAAAGCTGCTGTTTTTTTGTGTAAGCTGCTGGCGCTTCAGTAACACATCTTCATCTGTATAGGGAAAACGCCTGCAGTCGGAAGGCCGCTGGTCGTAAATACTGCAAAAATTATCTTCTCCCAGGAAAGGGCATGGCTTGGATTTCAGCACATAATCACCCTCTCTGTCTATAAACAAATATGCATCAATGAACTCCCCTTCCCTCATTTTTAAATATTTGGCAATACGTTTAATATCGGGCGTTTTAAAGCGGGGCGAGTAATTCTTGCAGCAATTGGCACATTGCAGGCAATCCACTTGCTTAAAAGCTTCTTCATGCAGGCCGGGCAACAGTTTTAGTACTTTGCGCTTGTCGGCCCGCTGCAGGTATTGTTTATACTGCTTTTGATGATCGGCTGATTTTTTTTGCCAGTTATGCAACAGGTCTTCTTCCATTTGTACAGGTATTTGGCTGCTTATATCCCCTAAATTTCCACAGGACAAAAGTAGCGAACTTATAAGCACAAAATCTTGTTGTGAAATCGTAAATTTGCGCCGCATACATAGCCCAGCGCCCCCGGTTGGACTATGTGGCAAAACACAATTAAAGTTCAGTAAAGTTATACAGTACAAGAGTGCGACGCCTGTGAAGCTGAACAGCGAATCAAAAGCCGGGCTCAAAAAAATAAACCATAATCTACTCCGGTTTATATTTCGATAAACGGGAGCATAAAACCACTGCAGCAATATGAATCTTTTCGATGAACAACAGTACGAATTTTCAGGCCGTCATATCGGCCCCGGCAAGAATGAAACCAATGAAATGCTTGCAGCTATTGGTATCGATAGCCTGGATGCATTGATCAGCAAAACTGTTCCGGAGGCCATCCGCCTGAAAAAGCCCTTACAGCTTCCTGTGGCACAAACAGAATTTGCTTACCTGGATGAACTGAAAACAATTGCTGCAAAGAATTTAGTTTTTAAAACCTATATCGGCCAGGGTTATTATAACACGATCACTCCAAGCGTGATCCTTCGTAATATTTTTGAAAACCCGGGCTGGTACACTCAATACACTCCGTACCAGGCCGAGATATCGCAGGGCCGCCTGGAAAGTCTGTTGAATTTTCAAACCATGGTTTGCGACCTTACCGGATTGGAACTGGCCAATGCCAGCCTGCTTGATGAAGCAACTGCTGCTGCTGAAGCGATGGCCATGCTGTTCCATCAAAAAAATAAATCAGAAACAATTTCCTCTCCCAAATTCTTTGTTGACGAAAATATTTTTGCGCAAACAAAAGAGGTATTGCTGACCCGGGCAACGCCCATTGGTGTGGAACTGGTTCATGGAGACTATAAAACTGCTTCTCTGGATGAGAGCTATTTTGGCGCCATTGTACAATATCCAAACAGTACCGGTTCGGTTGAAGATTACCGGGACTTCATAAATAAAGTACATGCAGTGAATGGTTATGTTGTTATGGCAACCGACCTGCTTGCACTTACCTTACTTACCCCTCCCGGGGAACTGGGGGCAGATGTAGCCGTTGGAAATTCACAGCGTTTTGGCGTGCCCCTGGGTTACGGAGGCCCTCATGCGGCTTTCTTTGCAACCAAAGATGAATTCAAACGTGGCATGCCGGGACGTATCATTGGCGTTAGCATCGATGCCCAAAATAACCGTGCTTTACGCATGGCACTTCAAACAAGAGAGCAGCATATTAAAAGGGAAAAAGCCACTTCGAATATTTGTACGGCACAGGCCTTACTGGCAAATATGGCTGCTATGTATGCTATATATCACGGCCCGGAGGGATTGAAAAAGATTGCACAGCGTATCCATGTATTAACCGCTGCTATTGCCAGGGGGTTAAAGCATATCGGTATAAAAGTATCTGCTGAAGACTTCTTTGATACCATCACTTTTGAGGTTGCAGATACTGCTGCTTTTAAAGCAATCGCAGAAAAAAACGAAGCAAACTTTCACTACAATGCCAATGGTACAGTTACGATGAGCATTGATGAGGTAGCCAGTAATTACATTGGAGAAACTGAAAAAAATCTCTCGGCCATTTTTAATACCCTTACAGGCAAAACATTCAGCCTGATGTTTGATGAAGCAGATGCCTTGTTTGGCAAAAGGACTTCGGCCTATCTGACACATCCTGTTTTTAATACGCACCACAGCGAAAGCGAAATGATGCGCTACATCAAATCGCTGGAGAATAAAGATCTTAGTTTAAATACTTCCATGATCAGCCTGGGAAGTTGTACCATGAAATTAAATGCGGCAACAGAACTGATCCCTGTAAGCTGGCCCGAATTTAACAGCATTCATCCCTTTGCTCCTGCATCACAAACAGCAGGTTACCAGCAAATGATCCGTGAGCTGGAAACATATCTTTCAGAGATCACCGGCTTCTCTGCCTGTTCCTTACAGCCAAACAGTGGTGCCCAGGGCGAATACGCAGGATTGCTTACCATCAGGGCCTATCATGCCCACAGGAATGAAAGCCATCGAAATATCGTATTGATACCTATTTCGGCTCATGGAACAAATCCTGCCAGTGCCATCATGGCCGGCATGAAAGTGGTGGTGGTTAAAAGTGATGAAAAAGGTTATATAGATATTGACGATCTGAAGCTGAAAGCGGAAGAACATAAAGATAATTTAGCTGCACTGATGGTTACTTACCCAAGTACCTATGGAGTGTTTGAAGAAGGCATCATCAACATTTGTCAAACCGTACACGATAATGGAGGACTGGTTTATATGGATGGCGCAAATATGAATGCACAGGTAGGGCTCACCAGTCCGGGTGCCATTGGCGCTGATGTTTGCCATTTGAACCTGCACAAAACATTTGCCATACCTCATGGTGGAGGCGGACCCGGCGTGGGCCCCATTTGTGTGAATGATAAGCTGAAACCTTTTTTACCCGGACATCATGTGAATGATACGCTCCAAACCGACGAAACCAGTATTCATGCTGTAAGCGCAGCACCTTATGGCAGCGCCAGTATCTTACTTATCAGCTATGCCTACATTAAAATGCTGGGAGGCGAAGGCGTAAAAAGGGCTACGGAGTTTGCCATACTGAATGCAAATTACATGAAAGCAAGGCTGGAGAAATTTTACCCTATCCTGTATACGGGTGTAAATGGCTATTGTGCACATGAATTCATTGTTGATCTCCGTCCTTTTAAAAACACCTGCGGCATTGAAGCAGAAGATGTGGCCAAACGTTTAATGGATTATGGCTTTCACGCACCTACCATGAGTTTCCCGGTACCGGGCACCATCATGATCGAGCCTACTGAAAGTGAGGATAAAGGAGAACTGGATCGTTTCTGCGAAGCGCTGATCAGCATCTATCATGAAATAAAAGCGATTGAAGAAGGCAAATCTGACAAAGCGGATAATGCCCTGAAAAATGCCCCGCATACCCAACATGTTGTTTGTGCTGATGAATGGAAGCACCCTTACAGCAGGCAACAAGCGGCATTTCCGCTTGCCTATGTTGCTAAAAACAAATTCTGGCCTTCGATTGGCCGCATTAATAACACATTTGGCGACAGGAATTTAATTTGCACCTGTGAACCCATGGAAAGTTACCTGGAAGAGAAGTAATAATTAGTGTTATATAGAATAGAAAATCCATCAGCTAATACTGATGGATTTTTTATATCCGCACATTTAATTGTAATTTTCATGATGCAGGATCAGTTACTATTGTATGGAGCCAATGGCTATACCGGCACTTTAATTGCCCGGCTGGCTGAAACGTATGGTATAAAACCAGTGCTTGCCGGTCGCAAAGAAGCGAACATAAAACCCATTGCTGAAAAACTGCAACTCCCTTATCTCATCATTGATCTGAACGACAGCGCAGCACTGGAAGCTTCTTTATCGAATATAAAACTGGTATTGCATGCAGCCGGCCCGTATGTGTACACAGCCAGGCAAATGGTTGAAGCCTGTTTGAAGACCGGTACACATTATATTGATATCAACGGCGATATTTCCGTTTTTGAAATGCTGAAGCAATATGATAATAAAGCTAAAGAGCAGGAGATCATGATCATGCCGGGCGTTGGTTTTGATGTGGTTCCAACGGATTGTATTGCATTGCAATTAAAAAATCGCATGCCGGATGCCACTCATCTAAAACTGGCATTCGCATCAGTTGGCGGGGGCATATCTCATGGAACAGCCATGACCATGGTTGGTAAAATTGGGGAAGGCGGGGCTGCCAGGGAAAATGGAAAGATTGTCAGGAAGCCGCTGGGACAAAAAGGGATGCGGGTGAATTTTGGCGAAAGAAACTTATTTGTAATGTCGATCCCCTGGGGAGATGTTTCAACTGCTTATACAACCACCGGCATACCTGATATAGAAACCTATACGGGCATGCCCCCAAAAGTTTACAGGATACTGAAATGGCAATGGGCATTTAACTGGTTGTTACGAACAGATTTTATTCGCAATATCATTCGTAAAAAAATAAAAGCCAGGCCTGCTGGCCCCAGTGATGAACAAAGGAAGAACAGCAGCAGCCTGGTTTGGGGCGAAGTACGTAATGCTGCAGGCAACACTATGAATGCATCGATCAGTTGCCTGGATGGTTACACACTTACGGCGCACAGCAGCCTGATCATCAGCAAAAAGATACTGGCAGGTAATGTAAAGACCGGATATCAAACGCCGGCAGGATGTTATGGAGAAAACCTGGTGATGGAAATACCAGGCACAAAAAATACCGGGTAGTTCATCATAAATTGATTGCTTCCTTACTTTTATTATTGTACTTTATCCTTCAAACATAAAACGAATCATCATGAAAAAGCTAATGCTGTTTACCAGTATCTTTTGTTTGTTTACAGGCAGCCTGTTTGCGCAAACAGATGCCACTGCAAAGATCAGGAAGGAGGGTCTTGATAATTCCGGCGTAATGAATATCGCATTTCATCTTACGGATATAAGCGGACCAAGGCTTACCAATTCACCGGGGTTTTTCAGGGCAGCCAACTGGGCCAAAGATGAGTTGGTAAAAATGGGGCTTGTTAATGCTGCCATTGAGCCATGGGGCGATTTTGGCACCGGCTGGGAACAAACCCGTTGCTATATAGCCATGACCTCACCTTATTACACACCCATGATTGCCATACCAAGGGCATGGACAGGAAGCACTCCCGGTAAAAAAATAATCAGCAGCGATGTAATACTTATAAAAGCAAAGGATTCCGCAGAACTATACCAGAATTATTCCGGTAAAATAAAAGATAAGATAGTAATGTTCTATTCAACCGACACATTACGTCCCTCATTTACAGCAGACGGCGCAAGGTTTACCGATGATGAACTGACCAAAATGGCCAATGCAAAACCCGATACTACAAGAAGAAATCCCAATAACAACAACCCTCAATTTGCAGCACGGCGTCAGCAGCAAACACTTGCCCGACAGATGACGGCATTTTATAACCTGGAAAAACCTGCCCTGGTCTTAAGCATGAACGGAAGAGGAAATGATGGTACTTTGTTTGTACAGAATGGCGGCTCTGTTGATAAAGGCGCAGAAAACAATTATGCCTGGGTAATGCTGTCTAGCGATGATTACTTAAGGGTACAACGCCTGGTTGCTTCCGGAGAAAAAGTGGAGCTTGAAGCAGATGTAAAAACAAAATTCTACGATAAGGATATAAAAGGATACAATGTGGTAGCCGAAATTCCGGGAACTGATCCTGTGCTGAAAGATGAGATCGTAATGCTGGGCGGACACCTGGACAGCTGGCAGGGAGCAACCGGGGCTACAGACAATGCTGCAGGATGCGCTGTGATGATGGAAGTGATGCGCATTCTAAAAGCTACAGGCCTGCAACCAAAAAGAACCATCCGCATTGCTTTATGGAGTGGTGAGGAACAGGGTTTGCTTGGTTCCAGGAACTATGTCAAAACACATTTTGCAGATCCTGCAGATATGGTGCTAAAACCTGAACATTCCAAACTGTCTGCCTATTACAACCTTGATAATGGCACAGGCAAGATCAGGGGAATTTATTTACAGGGTAATGCCGAAGCCGGACCAATATTTGCAAAATGGCTGGAGCCATTCTACGACCTGGATGCAAAAACAGTCACCATCAACAATACAGGAGGCACCGATCACCAGGCTTTTGATGCGGTGGGCATCCCCGGCTTTCAATTCATACAGGATCCAATTGAGTATGACACACGCACTCATCATACCAATATGGATACTTACGATCACCTGGTGCCTGCCGACCTGAAACAGGCTGCTACCATCATTGCTTCATTTGTTTACAACACGGCACAGCTTGATCAAAAAATACCCAGGAAAGAATTACCGAAAGCAAGAGGCAACGGCGGAAGAAATTTTTAACGGAAAGGCTAAATAACAAAAAAGGGCACATGAAGATTGTGCCCTTTTTTTATTACCAGTCTTTTACACAATTACAAAAACTGAATCAGGCTGCCCCTTCCTTCTTTTCTTTTGCCACAGTGATCCTTGTAAATTCTGAGCCACTGAAAATCTTTGCAAGCCTGTTGTCATTTGTTTTTTTCCACTCGGGGATATTTACTTCTGACACGATACGCCAAAAATTTTTGGCCTTGAGGTCTTCATAATCGGCGGAATCGACAAAAATACCAATGAAGGTATTTCTCTTCTTAAATTCGATTTTAATAGCCGTCTTAGCAAGATGAGATGGCTCCAGGAACTTCGAAATCAGATCATTTAGCATATATTGATTTCTGGTAAAGATAGACTAATTGAGGCTTTTACCGGGATTTATTAAATGTGCTTACACTTTACAACCTTCTGAAACCTGTCTATACCCGGTAACAAACAGCATTGATATTCATCCCGGCACCTACTGAGGCAAACATTACCACATCTCCGCTGTTCAGGCTGTGCTCCGGCATCAGGCCCTTGCGTACCATATCATATAAGGTAGGCACCGTTGCCACGGAACTATTGCCCAGGTTTTGTATACTCATGGGCATAATATTCTCAGGAACCTGCGCAATGCCATATAGTTTATACAACTCCTTGATTATGGCCTCATCCATTTTTTCATTGGCCTGGTGAATGAATACTTTTTTCAATTCAGTAATGGGAATGCCACTTTTATCTAAACATATCTTCATTGCTTCAGGTACATATTTCAATGCATATTCGTACACTTTTCTCCCTTTCATTTTGATGTACCGGATACGGGGATCTGAATCAGGGTAGTTCGATTTACCGAGGTTCAGATAATTAACTTCCTCTCCGCAATGAGATTGCACAGCAGTTCCCAAAATGCCGGGGCCATTCTCAACATATGCTTTAGCTTCCACCACACAAGCACCGGCCCCATCCGAAAAGATCATGCTGTCACGGTCGTACATATCCAGCACCCTCGATAATGTTTCCGAGCCAATCACCAGGCATTTCTTTGCCAGGCCAGCTTTAAAATAAGCATCAGCCTGTATCACACCCTGAACCCAGCCGGGGCAGCCGAATAAAATATCGTATGGCACACAGGAAGGATTTTTAATTTTCAGTGCATGCTTAACCCTTGAAGCCAGGGCCGGCAAAACATCAGTTTGAATGGTATGCTTAATTACATTACCAAAATTATGCGCAACAATTATCTGATCGATCGTTTCAGCATCGCAGCCTGCATCATCCAATGCTTTCTGCGCAGCAATGGCAGCCATATCAGAAGACTCGGTTCCTGAAGGGGCATAACGCCTTTCCTCTATTCCTGTTATCTTCTTGAATTTCTCAACAATCAAATGAGATTCAATATCCAGTGCAGTATTATCTTCTGCATAAAAATTATGACCGGCAAAATCACGGTTGGTCTTTACGTATTCGGGTATATAACAACCTGTGCCAGTTATTACGGTGGCAGTTGAATTAAGCATAAAATAAACTTTTACGATTAAAAAAGGCGCAGGCAATCGGTTGCGATAAAATTACCGCTTTTTGATTTAAAATAATGCAGAATTGCCCTCTCATCAATAAAAAAACAGCATTTTATCTTAAAATGCTATATTTGCACTTTATTAATACAATACAATTACAAAACAAATGGACAAACAACAAGGTACCGTTAAGTTTTTCAACACTGAAAAAGGATTCGGTTTTATCAAGCACAATGACTCTAACAAAGAAACTTTCGTTCACGTAAGTGGATTAATAAGCGATATTAAGGAAGGAGACAGCGTTGAATTTGATTTGCAGGAAGGCAAAAAAGGTATGAACGCAGTTAACGTGCAGGTTGTAGGATAAGGCCTACATTTTTAAAAAGTTCAGGGCTATTCTTAACAGGATAGCCCTTATTTTATGCTTTAAAACGCAAATCTTAATTTTTTACAAAAACTCAAAACAAACTGGTACCGTATATTGTTTATAAATAATTTTACAGTTCAATTAAACCGAAAATGAAAAGAATTTACACATTGATTGTTTGCCTGGGTATTTCAGGATTAGTTGTTGCACAACCATCTGCCTCAGTCAAACGCTCTGATGCACCCAGGATCAAACTCACAAATGGCCAGAAAATAACCGTTGAGAGCAGCACGGATTTAGAGGCCAGTTTCCTTATGGGCATGGCAATAACCGGCAGCACTTCATCCACCAATGCACTGGAAGTAAAAAGCAGTAACCCCAACAACTATAACATTATCAATACACTAACTAAACTTAAAGTGAACACGTCCGGGATGGGCCAGTCGAACGTATATGATTCAGATAAAAAAGACGGCAACAGTGAAGAAATGGCTAAGTACCTGGATAAAAAAATGAACAAGCAGGTTGAAGTGGTGCTCGATAATAAGACCGGAGAAACAACTGCAGGAAAATCTAATGATACTAAAGCCAATGATGCGGAAGACGCCGACCCTTCTGCCGGCATCATGAAAATGTTCATTGATAATTCAGATGAAGCTGTTGTTGCCAGTGCCTTTGAAGTTGTACCAGGCGGCAAATCCGTTGGTGACAGCTGGGCAGATTCAACCGTGGAAAAAGGCGCTAAAACAGTTCGTACCTACACATTGAAATCTGTTACCGGCAATGAAGGTGTTATACAGGCTGTTATCACCTCCAACGGCACTAACAAACTGAATTTTCAGGAAATGGAATTTGAGTTGAAAAGCGAAACAAAGACCAATGAAGAGATTGTGCTCGATATTTCAACAGGTTTTGTAAAGAAAAGAACGCTTACATCTGATATTTCCGGCTCTGTTCAGGTTATGGGACAGGACATGCCTGTAAGCGCCAAAGTAACTACCACCAATACGTATAAGTAAGTCTTCTATTTTCCTGCTAACAGTTTTTGATACCCAAAAGCTGTTAGCAGGCAGATACCGCCAATTATCCACCAAAGATTATTGAACCCTATCGCATAGGCTATTTGAGTTCCACTGGTACTGCCTATTACCTGCGCCGCACTCCAGGCCATGGTATAATAACCTGCATATTGCCCCCTGTTACCTTCGGTGCTCCTGGATATATAGTACGAATTCATAAAAGGCATGGATGTCATCTCTGCAATAGTCATCAGCAGCATTGCCAAAACAGCCACCAGGAAACCCGGCACAAAATTCACATTCAGTATCATAAAAGAAACAGCCATGATCGTGGTACCATATGCCATCAGCTGCAGGTAAGGCTTTCTTCCTTCCAGTTTGAAAACGATCAGCATTTCAAAGAGAGCAATAACAACACCGTTCATCGCCATTAACACACCTATCCAGAACTCGTTTACATGCAGGCCCTTATTAAAATACAGGGGAATGGTTGTGAACAACTGGAAAAAACAAATCGCAAATAGTATCTGGAGTCCGATGAAATACAGGAATATTTTATCAGCATATGCCGGGTTTGCTTTTTGTTTATCCACGCCTGTCTTAACGCCATTGTGCTGCTGGGCAAGGCTTACCCCGGGCAACAGCAGCAGCATCAGAAAAGCGGCAACAATATTGGTACACCCATCTACCCAAAATAATAAATGATAATTCTTAATGGCCAGGAAGCCCCCCAGTGCCCCTCCCACGCCCCAGCCCATATTGATGGCAAGCCGCACCAGTGAGAATGCCTGGGTACGTGTTTGCGGCGTGCTGTAATGTGCTATGGCTGTTGCATTGGCAGGTCTGAAGGATTCATTGACCATGGCCAGAAAAAAGGTGCAGGTGCAAATAGAAACATAATGTCTCATTTGGCCCAGTAAGATAAACAGGAAGCCTCCACAGCATAAAGCAAAGAACTGGGTATAATAAAAACCAAACCTGTCGCTTATCTTTCCTCCTATAAAAGCGCCAACTAAAGAACCCACACCATAAATGCCAACCACCAATCCCGCCAGTTTGTACGAAAAGCCAATATGGGTGATATACAGTGTCATAAAAGCAAGCACCATGGTGCCGCTGCGGTTTATCAGCATCACCAGGGCAAGCAGCCAGATGCGGCGTGTAAGGCCGCTATAGGCATTCCTGTATAAATTAACGGTAGCATTAAACATAATGAAGTAGAGCAAAGTTATTCATTTGCTCCTCTCCTTATCAAAAAGATATTAAAGATTATTCAGTATGTCTGCAACAGAAGCTCTTTTCCTGTAGTCGGTATTAAAGAATACATAACTTATTTTTCCATCCATGCCTATGATATAAGTAGCCGGTACGGGCAGATTTGCTCCATTTGCTCCATTCGCCTGATTAAAATCAATCCCATAGCCTTTATACTTTTCTATGGTTTTTTCATCAACGGCAAAATTAACCCTGTACATTTTCATGATAGCCATACCCTGGTCTTCAAGAACAGGAAAAACTGTTTTTGTTTTACCAACGGTTTTCTTCACATTCTCTGCTGTTTCCGGTGTTACCGCTATCACTGTCCCTCCTTTTGCGGCTATCATGGATAAGGAATCTGAAAAACCGGTAAGTTGCTTATTACAATAGGGGCACCATTGCCCTCTGTAAAACAGCAAAATGACCGGCCCTTTTAACAGAGCTTGTTTAAGACTGATTAGTTTACCATGCTGATCCCTGGCAGTGAAAGCGGGTGCTTCTTCTCCAATCTTTAAACCCTGGGGATAATTGGTTTCCGGTTGCGCAGAAGCTGCAAAGGCTGTAGCCAATAACAGCAAAAAAAGAGTGCTTGCTTTTTCCATCATGTAAGAAATTTTTTATAAAATTACTTTACCCGGTTTACAGGGAATGTCGGGAAAAAGACATAAACATGATCATTGATTGTAATCATCAGTTTTGGGAATGAGGTGCAGCCCTACCCTGCATACTTCAGGTGGTATGGCCAGTTTGCGCAATTTGGTATCCATCCAGGCACCGTCAATAGTAATGATGGCTGCCAGTGTGTTTCCGTTGATCCATAATTCGTGAACCATGCTCCAGCGGCTGGAGTCTTCATTGCATTTGCTCAACTTTAAAAATACTTCCAGTTCATCACCGAATTTTATCTCTCTTTTAAAAATGCATTCTTCCCTGAAGATAATAGGACCAATATTATTCTCCTGCATTACAGAAGCAGTGATACCATGGCTGGTTAAAAATTTCATGCGGCAATAAGCTCCGTAATCGTAGTATTTGGAATGCAGCACATGAAAATTCGGATCAAGATCGGCCCAGCGTATTTCCAGCTTTACAGCGTATTGTTCCATGTTATAAATAATGTATTCTTTAAAATAAAACATCCCTGTGTTTACAGGGATGTTCATGAATGCTATTTGTACATAATTTCATAATACTCTTTAGCCATACGGTTACTGTCAAACTGCCACCGCACATCCCGCATACCGTTCTTGGTTATTTCACGCCAAACTTCAGGGTTCTCATAATACAGGGGCAATACCTGGTTCTCCAGTATCTCGTATAATTTAGTAAGATCGTATTCGTCCTGCTCATGCACACTTATATTTTCATAATCAATTGGCGGCACCACAAATCCGTTGTTGCCATGGTTCACAAATTCGCAGATCCAGCCATCGTGGGTACTGCAGTTTACAGCGCCGTTCATGGCTGCTGTCATTCCGCTGGTGCCGCTGGCTTCCCTGGGCACACGGGGATTGTTCAGCCACAGATCTGCCGCCTGCTTTAATCTCTTACTTAAACCAAGTTCGTATCCGATGCATACTGCTACATGGTCATACTTCTTGCTTAAATGAACAAGCATATTAAAATCGCTGATTGCCGGATAATCTACCGGGTATGGCTTCCCTGCCCAGATGATCTGAACAGGATATTTAGGGTTGCTCAGCAGTGCTTCAAATCTTGCTTCGTCACGGGTAAGTAACTCCGCTCTTTTATAACCGGCAAAACGGCGGGCCCATACAATGGTAAATACATCCGGGTTAAAAAGTTTACCGGTTTGATCTGCCACCACATCAAAAGCACGTTTCTTTAAATAACGCTTACGGTCAATAAAACCGTTCTCGTTGTTCTCTTCCATAAAACGGTATAGCTGCTTATCTGCCCAGTAATGCCAGTTTTGTGCATTGGTAATAGCTTTTATCTCGCAGATACCTTCATATTTTTTCCATAGCTGGCGGCTTACCTCTCCATGCAACTGGCTAACGCCATTGGCCAGTTTTGCAAAACGCAGGGCAGCCAGTGAATGATTGAAAAGGTCCCCTTCCATCCCTGCCAGTATCCTCACATCCTCCAGCTTCATCCCGCAGAAATATCCCATTTTTTCACAGAGATGTATATCATGCTTTTCATTGCCCGCTTCTTCAGGCGTATGCGTGGTAAAAACCAGTCGCTTTTTCACCTCATCTATATTGCCGAATTTTTTAAACAGGTAAAATGCCGCACTGATACCGTGGGCTTCATTTAAATGATACAATTCAGGGTTGAAATTCAATTCATCCATCAGCTTTGCACCTCCCACACCCAGCAAAATGAACTGCGCCACCTTGGTAGCCACATTGGCATCGTACAAGCGGTGTGTTATCGTTTGCGATACATAATCGTTCTCCGGCAGATCTGTACTAAGTAAAAAAACCGGGGCCGACTTAAATGTCTCCGGATTCAGGTACCAAACCTTCACCCATACCGGGTGATCGTGTATGTCCACCTGGAATTTGATGCCCGTATCTTCCAGAAAATTATAGATCTTTTCGTTCCATTGCACCTGCAGGGTCTGATCCTGGTTGCGTGCCTGGTCGTAATAACCGTATTTCCATAAAATGCCAATACCTACCAGGTTTTGGCGAAGTTCATATGCACTGCGCATGTGTGACCCGCTCAGAAAACCCAAACCACCGCTGTAAATCTTCAAAGGCTGGCTGATTGCAAATTCCATCGAAAAATAGGCTACTCGCCTGCTGTACTGTTCATCAACCGGGTATGGTACATTAAAAGAAGAAAAATTCATAATGGGTTATATTGTTGAGTCGCAATATTAAACGAAATTTCACAGATTCTTATTTTTGAAACTAAGTTTTAATCTCCGCTAACGATTGCAGTAACCTCAATTTCAATAAGCAGTTCATCATTTATCAGTTTTGATACTTCCACCATACTGGCAGCAGGTTTTATCTTCCCAAAAAACTCACCATGCGCTTTGCCGGCTTCTTCCCACCTGGATATATCGGTAACATACATTCTTGTTCGTACCACATCAGCCAGGGAAGCTCCTGCTTGCTGCAGGGCGGCTTCAATTTTCCTGAAAATGAAAGCAGCCTGGGCATACATATCCCCGCTGCCAATTAAAGTATCTCCATCCATAGCGGTGGTACCTGCCACTTCAATGATGTTGCCCACCCGTACGGCACGGGAGTAGCCAACTATATCTTCCCAGGGTGCACCGGAACTTATATTGTTTCTCATATTGTTTAATTGTTCCGCAAGGTACCAAATCCCTGGACCCGGTGTTGTTTTGGAGTTTCAAAATAATATTTTTAGTTTTGTCTAAATTATATTTTTCAAATCATGAACTTTACCACCAGCGAAGAGAACTATATCAAAAGCATTTACCACCTGCAGCAACAAACAGGATTGGTAAATACCAACTCCCTGGCAGCCGAGATGAATACAAGGGCTGCGTCGGTAACTGATATGCTTAAGAAGCTGAAAAGCAAAAAATTGCTTCAATATGAAAAGTACAAGGGTTTTAAACTGAATGACGCCGGTAAAAAAGCAGCACTGGAAGTGGTACGCAAACACCGCCTCTGGGAATATTTTTTAGTGGAACATTTAAAATTCGACTGGGACAAAGTTCACCCCATTGCAGAAGAACTGGAGCACATCAGCAGCGGGGAGCTGGTTCAGCGACTGGATAATTTTTTAGGCAATCCTCTTTTCGATCCGCATGGAGACCCTATACCCGACAAAAACGGAAAACTTGCAGTAATAAAACAGCAAAGCCTTGCCCAGGCCCCTGTTAAAAAACAGGTAACCGTAAGTTCGGTAAGCAACCAAACAGTGCATATGCTGGAAATGCTAAGGCATTATCACATAGCGCTGGGTACACAACTCACAATTATTAAACGATTTGATTTTGACGGATCGATGGAAATAAAAGTTGCCCGCCAAAATGCCTGCATCATCAGCGAGCTGGTGGCCAAAAATGTATTTGTTTATGATAATAACGAAAAATAATTCGGATGCTTCGCTCAGCGAAGTCCATGGATCGGTAGATACCACAGTTAAAAAAACCGGCTGGCGAAGGATACTTTCCTTTTTAGGTCCGGCCTACCTGGTAAGCGTTGGGTATATGGATCCCGGTAACTGGGCCACAGACCTTGCCGGCGGAAGCAAGTTTGGTTACACACTGATCTGGGTGCTGCTGATGAGCAACCTGATGGCATTATTGCTGCAGGGACTTTCTGCCAGGCTTGGCATTGTACGTGGCCGCGATCTTGCACAAGCCAACAGGGAAACCTATCCCAGGCTTGTAAACTTTATATTGTATTTACTTGCAGAGATTGCCATTGCTGCATGCGACCTTGCTGAAGTGCTCGGTATGGCAATCGGTATTCAGTTATTAACCGGGCTCCCGCTGGTATGGGGCGTTTCCATCACCGTGCTCGACACCTTTCTTTTACTATACCTCCAAAAATTGGGTATGCGCAAAATGGAAGCATTCATCATCACCCTGGTGGGTATCATTGGCATTTGTTTTTTAATTGAGATATTTTTAGCAGCGCCAAAGGTCAGCGATGTTGTCACAGGCTTCATTCCAACGGGTATGAGCGATGAGGCATTGTATATTGCCATAGGCATTATTGGCGCAACCGTTATGCCCCATAATTTATACCTGCATTCTGCCCTGGTGCAAACCAGGAAAATAGACCGCACCGATGCAGGTATCAAACAGGCTATCCGCTTTAACCGGGTTGATACAACCATTGCGCTCAATCTTGCCTTTTTTGTAAATGCCGCCATACTGATAGTGGCAGCATCCGTATTTTTCTCTACCGGCAATTCAGATGTTGCCGAGATAAAGGAGGCCCACCGGCTGTTGCCTGATTTTTTAGGCAACGTAGCGCCCGTTCTCTTTGCTGTGGCCTTAATTGCCGCAGGGCAAAGCAGCACTGTTACAGGTACCCTGGCAGGACAGATCATCATGGAAGGATATTTAAGCCTTCGTATCAATCCCCTGTTGCGCAGGCTCATAACCAGGCTGGTGGCCATTGTACCTGCATTGGTGGTCATTGTTATCTACGGAGAAAAAAATGTGGACGCCCTGCTCATCTTAAGCCAGGTTATTTTAAGCCTGCAACTCGGGTTTGCCATCATTCCCCTTATTCATTTTGTTAGCGATAAGAAAACAATGGGCAAATTTGCGATCAACCCAATTCAGAAAATTGCCGCCTGGCTTATTGCATCCACGCTGGTATTCTTAAACCTGAAGATGCTGGTCAACGAAATGAGCCATGTTTTTAGCAATGGAATCTTATGGCAGCAGATATTAGTAAGTTTGGCAGCAGTCATTTGCATCAGCCTGCTGCTGTATGTCATCCTTCATCCTTTTATTTCAAAAGCAGGCAAACCCTTTTCCATTAAGATGCACCCCGAAAGCAATACACTGAATAACCTGGTAATTCCCAGCTTTGATAAAATTGCCGTGGCACTCGATTTCAGCGAAAGCGATGAAAAACTGCTTGCTTATGCTTTAGGTCAGGGTAAGGAACGCTCTCAATACCTGCTGCTCCACATTGTGGAAAGTGCTTCCGCCAAACTCCATGGCGATGCCAGTGATGATTATGAATCCAGGAAAGACAAGGAACGGATGGATAACTATGTGCTGCAATTACAAAACCGTGGTTTAAATGCAAGCGGCCATCTTGGTTACCGCAACCGTGCAAAAGAAATTGTGCGAATTGCCAAAGAAGTAAATGCCGATATGATCGTAATGGGCGCACATGGCCATACCGGGCTGAAGGATTTTATTTACGGCGAAACAGTGAATACAGTAAGGCACGAGCTGAAAATACCCGTACTGATCGTTAATTTATGATCAGCTCCTCCAGTTGCCGGTCAATCTTACTGTTCCATACAGCCTGCATTTCTTTCTTTCGGCCGTTCAGTGTTTCTCCGTCATAGGCATCCTGCATCTGGTGCAGGGCTTCTACACATTCATTGTAAATCTTTTCTGACAGTGAATTGTAATTAGACCTGTTCAGCTTTGCTTCCTTTAATTTTTTAAAGAACAAACAGGTATTGATGTAGGTGATATCAAAATGATGTTGTTCGTGCTCCAGTGCATAGCCGGTTGACATACCTCTTTTTACCCATGATTTGTTTTTACTGAAATAGCAATACACGGTAATATTGATGAAAGTGCGGTTGTTTAAAGACCGCATGGCCAGCAGGTAACCAAACCCCGATTCTGTTATGGCCGCAGCCGGGCTTGAAGCATTTGGCCTTCCTTTAAAATCCGGCCAGGTAAGTTTGCGGTCGCTGCTGTAATAAATAGTGTCGCTTATTTGATTATCGTCAATATTCTTCCATTGAACAGTTACCGTAACCTGTGCCTTTACAGAAGTGCAGGAGAAAATAAGAAGGAGTACAAGAATATTTTTAACCATAGGAATCTGACAGAACCCAAAACTCTGATTTTTATTATTGCCTTAGCCTTTGTGCCACCAGGTTTACAATTTCATTAACATCGATCTTTTCCATGCATTTAAAATGGCCTTTAGGGCATTTGTCGTAGCCGATCTTGCTGCAGGGCCTGCACCAGAGTTTATTTATCTCCACCACATCGTACTGCATATTCGATCGTTTTCCATAATAGGGATACATACCAAAAGCAGGCACCGTGTTTCCCCAAACAGAAATAACAGGTTTTTGCAAAGCCGCTGCAATATGCATCAGACCTGTATCATGCGTTATTACCAGCTTTGCTTTTTGCACTATATCAGCCGATTCATTCAGGTTGAATTTGCCACAGGCATTATAAACTTTGATCTCATCCACCTGCGCAATGGCTTTGCCATCCTCATAGTCTTCCTTTCCTCCCAGTAAAATAATAGGGTGATTGATGGCTTTGCAGAGCTCCTGTAATTTATGCAGCGGCATTTTTTTGGTTGCCAGTGCAGCGCCAATCACAAGGGCAATATATCCGGCCGAGTGTGCTGTTGGCAGGTCAGCTTCTTTTACCCGGTCAAAATCAGGAATAAAATAATCAAGTC
The DNA here is from genome assembly GCA_044226725.1 of Ferruginibacter sp. Taxonomy (GTDB): domain Bacteria; phylum Bacteroidota; class Bacteroidia; order Chitinophagales; family Chitinophagaceae; genus Ferruginibacter. The sequence continues at coordinate 260,278 of JBGAGM010000008.1, forward strand.
CGAAACCATCATTTTCCACTTTCAGCTCTTTGATGCATTCAAAATTGCGGTCAACAATATGCTTAGCGGGCAGCATATTTATTTTCAGGTTAGTGTAAATGAACTTCTCAATATTGAGTTTATTGAAGGAGAAAGACTTCACTTTCTTCAGGTGTTTCTTGATACGCAGCGTGCGCAGGTTGTGGTGCAGGTCGATGATATAATCGTATTCCTCTGTTGCCAGTTCGTGCAGCATCAGTTCAAAACTGTCGCCCAGCGTATGTATCTTATTGATATACGGGTTATGCTCAACAATATTCCTGAACGATTGCTTGGTCAGGAAATGTATCTCGTCATCAGGATATGCTTTGCGCAGGCAGCGGATCACAGGTGTTGTAAGCACAATATCACCGATGGAAGAAAAACGTATAATGAGGAATTTTGCCACAGCTTAAGATATTAGGGAAGGAGCTCTTCTCCTTCTGTATAGTTTAGATCTTTGTGAAAGGTTTCTTCAGTAAAATAAAAAGCAACAAAAGTAATGAGCATCACGATCACACCCGTAACAATACCGGCTTTAATCAAAGGCCATTGCCAGCTTTTTTGAAACAGGTCCAGGAACATCAGGTTTATCAGCGGCAGCGCACCACGTACCATATTCGGAATAGTGGTTGCAGCAGTTGCCCTTAAATTGGTACCAAATTGCTCCGCCCCCATGGTTACAAAAATGGCCCAGTAGCCATTACCAAAACCCATGATAATACATATAAGATACATACGGGCATCTGAATTGTTAAAAGAACTGAAATACAATACCAGGGCTAATACACAAAGGGTATAGAATATTAGCAATGCTTTTTTCCTGCTTTTAAAATACTGGCTCACCAGGCCTATTAGAATATCGCCCACTGCAATGGCCGCATAGGCAAACATGATCGAGCGTCCCGAATCTATGGTCGTACTTCCAAACATGGCCTTGCCAAACCGGTCGCTTTGATTGATCAGGATACCCACTACATACCAGGTGGGCAATCCAATTAATATAGCCAGCATATATTTTCGGAAACGCCCGGCATCGTTGAAGAACATCAGGAAATTTCCACGCTGCACACCTGCCTGCTTCACCTGTTTGAACATACCCGATTCAGCAACACTGATACGCATGAACAACAGCAGCAAGCCCAGGGCGCCACCAATTTTATAACAAAGTCTCCAGTCGTTACCCGTCCATTGATAGGTAAAATAAGCTGCCACAGCACCAAATAAACCAATACCGGCTACCAGTGAAGTGCCCACACCTCTCTTATTTTTGGGCAACAGCTCACTCACCAGTGTTATCCCGGCGCCCAGTTCACCAGCCAAACCAAGCCCGGCCACAAACCTGCACCAGGCATACTGATCAACCGTTTGAATAAAGCCCGTGATAAAATTAGCAGCAGAGTATAAAACGATGGATCCAAACAGGACCGAAAGCCTGCCTTTTTTATCGCCCAAAACTCCCCATATGATTCCGCCAAGCAGCAGGCCGCCCATTTGCCAGTTGATTATTTTGGTACTGTCAACCAGCAAACTTGCATCCGTGGCACCAACAGCCAGCACACTTGATTTTTTTACGATCGTGAAAAGCAGCAGGTCATAGATATCCACGAAGTATCCAAGTGCAGCCACCACAACGGCTATATTGAAAATGGAAGCAGTTTTAGTTTGTTGCTGATTCATTCCCGTTTTTCTTTTTACCAAAAAATAATTTAATAAAAATAGGCGCTGTGGTAACCAGCACAATGCCTAATACAATAATTTCAAGATGTTCTTTCAGGTCGAAATTAAAAGCATCGAGCAGCCATTTTTGTAAAAAGAAACCGCCCAGTATCATAGAAGTAACCCAGGCAATGCAGCCAACGATATTGAAAAAAGTAAACTTAGCCTTGTTCATGTCAACAATGCCTGCTATCAATGGGGCAAATGTGCGCACAATGGGAACAAACCTGGCCATTACAATGGCGCCGCCGCCGTGCTTCTCATAAAAATCATGCGCCTCGGTCAGATAGCGCTTCTTAAAAAACCAGCGCTCCTTCCAGTTATACATACCATGCCCGAAACGCTTGCCAAACCAGTACCCCAGTGCATTGCCCAGTATGCCCGCCAGCGATATCAGCACGATCAGCACAAAAAGGTCCAGCCAGTAACTATGATTGTTATCCATTCCAAACAAATGAAGGAACTGGTAACCAAGCCCGGGTTCTGTTTTGCCATCCAGCTTTATTTCATGTGCCGATAGTCCGGCCACGAACAATAAAGAGTCGCCCGGTAAAAAAAAGCCCGCAAACAAACCCGTTTCGGCAAAAACCACCAGCAATACAAACCATAGCCCGCCGTTCAGGATATACCATTGCGGTTGTAACAGGTTCGTCCAGTGAAAATCCAGAAAAATAAAATCCAGCATGCGTTAATTTAAAAATGAAAAATACCCACCTGTTCCATTCAACATTCAACATTCGATATTCGCCATCCAACATTCGACATTCGCCATCCAACATTCAACATTCGATATTCAACATTCGCCATTCTCCCCCCAATCACCCATGCTCCAACTGCCCCTCCCACTTACTCACAGCGGCAGTGGCCAGCGCATTGCCCAGCACATTGGTCATGGTGCGGCCCATATCGCAAAACACATCTATTGCCAAAATAAGTGCCACTCCTTCTTCCACCGGCAGCTTAAACATGGCGCCGGTTGCCAGCACCACCACCAGCGATGCCCGGGGCACACCCGCAATACCCTTGCTGGTAACCAGGAACACAAGCAGCATAACGATCTGCTGGCTCACATCGCCCGTTATCGAAGTAACATTGAATGCCTGTGCAATGAACATGCTGGCAAAAGTCATGTACATCATGCTGCCATCTAAATTAAAAGAATAACCAAGCGGCAGCACAAAGCTTACTATCTTATTATTGCACCCGAAGCGTTCCATCTCCTCCACCAGTTTCGGATATACAGCTTCGCTGCTGGCAGTACTAAAAGCAATGGACATAGGCGATGCAATACGCCTTATTAAATGCGATAACCTTTGTTTAAAAATTAAATAACCGATAAGCAGCAGCAGCAGCCACAACACCGCCAGCCCGGCATAGAACGACCCGATGTATTTACCAAAAGTAACCAGTACCCCCAGCCCGTTCTTTGCAATGGCCGCAGCCATTGCGCCAAACACGCCCAGCGGCGCCATAAACATCACATAAGTAACCATCTTCAGGGCCACATGCGCCAGCGAATCCAGGGCATTGATGATGGGCTCCCCTTTTTTACCAACAGCCGTTACGGCCAGGCCAAAAAATACCGAGAACACTACCAGTTGCAGTATCTCATTATTGGCCATTGCTTCCACCACACTCTTGGGTACCACATGCTCCACAAACTTAGGCAAAGAAAATCCCTGCGATTTTTCCACCACATCCTTTACAGCAGATACATCCACATTGCTGGTATTAAAACCCACACCCGGTTTAAATATACTCACCAGTATCAGCCCCAAACCCAGCGAAGCCAGCGATGCGGTAATGAACCAAAGCATGGCCTTCCCGCCCACACGCCCCACGGTCTTCATATCACCCAGTTTGGCAATACCCACCACAAGGGTGGCAAATACAATAGGGGCAATGATCATTTGCACCAGCCTCAGAAAAATAGTGGTAAGCAGCTTTATATTATCGGCAAATCCTTTAATGGTATCTGCGGGGTAATTCTCATGCACAAAATAACCTGCCACAATACCCAGTATCATGGCAATTACAATGTATAAGGTAAGCCTGCTCTTTTGAGGTGGCTGGTGAGCTATTTCCATAATAATCAGTTAATAGTGCAATATAATATTAAAATGCTGTTATCGGCATACAGCCCACAAAAAGTATCAATGGTTGTTTATTTAAGATTTTATTGCTTATTTTTCAGTTTCATTAAATTAAACAAAAACCAAACTGATATGAGTTTATTCGTAAGAAAACCAATGGATGCTTTAATGAGCGAAGCTTCCGAAACAGGCAGCCATACGCTTAAAAGAACCCTCGGCGCCGGCGGTTTAATTGCATTGGGAATTGGAGCCATCATTGGCGCAGGATTATTTTCCATAACCGGTATGGCCGCTGCAAATCATGCAGGGCCGGCTATAACCATTTCATTTGTGGTGGCCGCATTGGGCTGCCTTTTCGCAGGTTTATGTTATGCAGAATTTGCATCCATGATCCCGGTGGCAGGCAGTGCCTATACCTACTCGTATGCCACTATGGGCGAGTTTATTGCCTGGATCATTGGCTGGGACCTTGTACTTGAATATGCCGTAGGCGCTGCCACAGTAGGCATCAGCTGGAGCCGTTATCTTGTAAAATTTCTTGCCGGTTTCGATATTCATCTCCCCGAAAGTCTTACCGTAGGGCCCTGGGATGGAGGCATTATTAATTTACCGGCAGTCTTCATTATTGTATTAATGAGTTTGCTGTTAATAAAAGGTACCAAAGAAAGTGCTACCGTAAATGCTTTTATCGTCGGATTAAAAATAACCGTGGTACTCGTATTCATTTTCCTGGGATGGAAATACATAAACAATGCTAACTACCATCCTTATATCCCCGACAACAACGGCACTTTCGGCAACTTTGGTTTCAGTGGTATTATCCGGGCGGCAGCCATTGTATTTTTTGCCTATATCGGTTTCGATGCAGTGAGTACCGCAGCACAGGAAGCAAAAAACCCAAAACGTGATATGCCCTGGGGAATCCTGGGCTCTCTTGCAATTTGTACCATTTTGTATATTTTATTTGCTCACGTAATGACCGGTGTTACCAGCTATACCACATTTGCTGGTAAAGATGGTATCGCTCCGGTTGCCATCGCAATCGACCACATGGGCACTCCGGATGCATCCGGTGCGATACAACCCGATTATCCCTGGTTGAACCGTGCAATCGTTGTGGCAATCCTGGCAGGTTATGCCTCTGTAATTTTGGTTATGCTGATGGGACAAACCCGTGTATTCTTCAGCATGAGTAAAGATGGCCTCATACCCAAAGTATTCTCAACCGTAAATCCAAAAACACAAACACCGGCAAAAAGCAATCTCCTCTTCATGCTTTTTGTAAGCTTGTTTGCGGCCTTTGTACCTGCACGTGTTGTGGGCGAGATGACCAGTATAGGAACCTTATTTGCCTTCATTCTGGTATGTATCGGTGTGTGGGTAATGCGTAAAAAAATGCCTGAACTGCCCAGGGCTTTCAAAACACCCCTGGTACCTTTGGTACCTATCCTGGGTATTTTTGTTTGCCTGTTCATGATGGTGTTTTTACCCATGGATACCTGGATACGCCTGCTGGTTTGGATGCTGATAGGTATGGACATCTACCTGGTGTATGGTGCCAAAAACAGCCACCTGGGCAATGGAACAGATAACCGCAAGGGTATGAAGATAGCCAGGGTTACCAGCCTGGTGCTTTGTCTGCTGCTCATTGCAGTAGGTTTCCTGCATCAGTATTCTGTTGGCTTTGATAACGACAGGACATTGCTATACATCGCATTGGCCTTTGCAGTAGTTCATCTCGTTGTATTTGGCCGTAAACTTGGCAGGGTTGAACCGGAAGCATAATAAACTAAACTTTGATAAAGAATAACTCTTTGTAATAAAATCCCCCGGAAAATCTCCGGGGGATTTTATTATGCAGTCCAATTACAAACGAAAAGCTTCTAAAGACTTCCGAAGTTTTTAAAACTTCGGAAGTCTTACACGCATAAAACTTCGGGTCTGGCACGCAAGCTCGGAAGCCTTACACCCATTTAGCCATAAACTTGGCAGGGTTGAACCGAAAGCCTGATAAACTAAACTTTGATAAAGAATAACTCTTTGTAATAAAATCCCCCGGAAAATATCCGGGGGATTTTATTATGCAGTCCAATTACAAACGAAAAGCTTCTAAAGACTTCCGAAGTTTTCAAAACTTCGGAAGTCTGGCACGCAGAAAGTCCTACACGCAATAAACTCCGAAAGTCTGAACATACTCTACCCAAAATATCATAATTTTAAAATAAAAAAACTTCATACCCTAGTAAGCATTTCATGGAGCCCGGTGAATTTTACCATATATACAACAGGGGAAATAATAAAGAAAATATTTTTTTCACAGAAGATAATTATCACTATTTCTTAAGGAAATTCCATCATTACCTGGGAGTTTATACAGATGTATATGCCTATTGCCTTATGCCAAACCATTTTCATTTTTTGATACAAATTAAGCCTTCCGAAGTTTTAAAAACTTCGGAAGGCGAACTAACTAGCCCTTTCAGCCACCCGGCTAAAACACCGGAAACCCTGAGTAAAAGAGGTTCAAAATTACTAACACCCTTGGAAAAAGCCTTTAAAGATTTCTTTATTTCATACACCAAAAGCATTAATAAATCACGCAGTCGGACAGGAAGTTTATTTCAGGCAAAATTTAAAAAAAAGCAAATCGATAACGATGGCTATTTTACATCTTTAATACAGTATATACATGCTAATCCCGTAAACGCAAAATTATGCAGCAGGTATGAAGATTATAAATTCAGTTCTTACAATGCCATAATTAGCAATGCAGCAACACAAATAAAAAGAGATGAAGTATTAGAATGGTTTGGCGGGATCGATATGTTTATTAAAATTCATAATCAAAGAAAGATCGATGCTGAGGAAATTGAAAAATTTATTTTTAAATAGTTTTCAACAGACTTCCGAAGTTTTCAAAACTTCGGAAGTCTTTCCAAAAAAAATTCAATTTTCTTATGCACTATAGCGGTAACTGATTTTTTGTTAAGCATCGGGCAGTCGGCTTCAAGCTACGCCGCTGGTTGAAACCCAGGCGGCGGCAACAGCTCATGGCAGCGAATTGGGCTACCTACGGCGGCAGAAGATGGCACTATTTCCGTATCAAATTATTATATAAATTCCACTGCAGGATCAGTTTTTGATTAAATTGTATTAAGAATAGATTGTAGGATAAAGTTTAATTATTTCAAAAAATTAAAAATGAGAAATATTCTTAGAGAGTTATATCATGAACTCACCAACATAAGTATAGAAGACGAAAAAAGCTATTATCGAGAGTATTGCAAACTAATGGATAGAATAATAGAATGTGCAGTAATATCGGATTCAATATTAATAAAAGAACTCTTAATCGAAGAAGTAAAAAATAAAGACAACTTCAATTTCCCGACTTGGCTTTTTCTAGTACTTTTGAAAATATATGTCTTGCAAAATCCTAATGATATAGAAATGTATGAATTAGCAATTTTGAAATTTTCCATGCACTTAGCAATAGAAGATACTGCTGAAGTAAAGACTTTGTTAACGGTCAACTTTAATAGGTAGTAATTGCCTTTTTCCGCCTTGGCCGGTGTTCTCCTTTTTTGATTAAAATCTCTTAAACTCCCGAACGCCCCGGCGTGGTCTCCGACCTGCCGGAACCAGGCTGCCACTCTAATTACCCGAATAATGCGCCAACACACCAAAGTTATCTGTTCCATTATGATAAAAGACAGCTGAGGAGTAATTTTCACCACAGTTCCGAAGTTTCAACAGACTTCCGAAGTTTTCAAAACTTCGGAAGTCTTACATGCTAAAACTTCGGAAGTCTTTCCAAAAATACCCGCTATTGGCTAATACAAAAACAGTCTTTGGATAATATTTACATCGCTACTGATTCCCTCCCTCCACCAGCTTTTCAAAAACCGTATCTACCTCATTATCCAAATAGCTTTGTACAAGGTTAACATAACGGTAAAAATGCTTACTGTTAACAGCATGTCCCGATATCTTTTTAACTGCAGGTTCCTTCATGCCAAGCATTAGCATAGTGGTAATAGCCGTACGCCGCATGATATGCGATGAAACCAGGTCGCAGAAATTGCGTGGTGAAGTTTTACATTTTCCCTTGCTTGAATAATACATGCCCCTTTTCGAACGCTCCCTTCTAACTATACTTGTCCAGCCTGCAAGCCTTGCTATAAGCTTCAATTGATTATTAAACCTTGTTCTTGGTATTGGCGGAAAAATAGTCTTTCTTCCTCTGGCAACACTTTCAAATGTTTTAATAATGGCAACAGCATAACACGGCAATTTAATACGCACAAAACTGCCGGTCTTTAAAGTCTTAACCTGAAGGTAGTAACCGGAATTTGTCTGCTCAATATCAGTGAATTTAATCCTAAAAAGATCCCCCACCCTCAAAGCAACGGTACACCCAAACACAAAAATATCTTTGGCCTTTTTAAGTGTTTTACTCAGGCCTTCTTCAAATGGTTTGTTTGTAATTAAAAAATGTAATTGTGCTGGCAAAAGGGTTATTACAGGTATTTCCTCCCTGCACACATAAAAGCTTTTATAAAACACGCCTGTTACAATATCCAGTTCCTGATTCAAAAAACTAAAAAAATTTCTGATGATTTTAATTACAGTGCCCACATAATTATCGTAGCAGTTCTTTTTGTGGTACAAAAAACCAGTAAACTGCAGGTAAAACTTTTTCCAGTAATTACGTTCTGCAAGCAGCAGTCGCCGGTTATTGTTGCGAAAAACTCTTATACGCAATACTACATTATAAGTATTCTGGTACTCCTGTAAATACCGGAGCACGTAAACATAGTTATTAACTGTTTGTGGTTTTATACGGTTACCATCCGGTTTTAATCTTTTCCCCTTATAGCTGTAGCTAATAAATTTTTCAAACAGCGGTACAAGGGCATACTCTTTTGTTGTCATGATTGATAATTTTTTGGTTAAAAAATATTTATACAAAATTGGTTATCTTACATGCCGACTAGTTCTTTGATACTGAATACAGTAGGCCATTTGCATGCTCTGACTATTATCCGTTCGGAATGAACATGCCGGGACGAAAATTTAAACAGGCTAATAGTAGCTATAGGTATGGATTTAATGGGCAAGAAAAGAGTGATGAAATTGCCGAAGGTCTTACCACTGCCATGTATTGGGAATATGATAGTAGAACTGGAAGAAGATGGAACTTGGATCCGGTACCTAAAATTGGGGAAAGCGAATATGCCTGTTTTGGCAACAATCCCATTTATCTCAGTGATCCATCAGGTAATCAACCAGATCCCCCAGGTAAGAATAATACGAAAAGCTATGACTATCCTGGAGCACTAAGGGCTGCATGCATTCATTTTCTGGCTGCAAGAACAGCATATTTTATATGCGTAGCACGTGCTGAACGAAAAGATTATGATTGGGGTTTAAATAATGAATACCGGCAAAGGGCTAAGTCATTTAGTGTTACAAGATACAACGATGATAATGTCGCTACGTTAGGAATTAGCCAGGAAGCATTTACGAAAGAAGTAAGTAAATATTATTTAAAGTTTGAAAATGCTTTCAACTGGTCGGCTAATGAAACAATGAAGGAGTTAAAGTTTATTTATTACAATAAGTTTGACAAGGCCCGCGATATATTTAAACCGAACATAACAGTCAATCAAGCTTATGACGGTATACATCAAACCATCGCCATGCTTGATGATATGGAAGGAGCGACTTATACCATAGCGGCTAAACAGGAAGAATTATTCATGAAATGTGCCGCCATTACAGCAGCTTGGGCATGTAGTTCACTAGGTTCTGGAGTAGCATTTTCTAGCGTAACTGCCCCTGGGCTTCAACAAGCTCAAGTACCTTCAAGAACTTTTCCTCAAATGTCTGGAGTACCCCCATTAAGAGCAGCCTACGAAGCCGAAGTGAGGGGGTTATCATCAACAGCTAGTGAAATGAGGGCCGCGGGAAAGTCATCTGAAGAAATTGCAACTACATTACACGGACTAAGAAGAGAACTGGGAGTAAAATACAAATCGCTCACCCCAGAAAATAAGTTGAGGGAAATTTATCAAAGAAATCTCCTGAAATATGGGGATGAGCTTGGTCCTTCAATTGAGTACTTAAGGCAGCAAGGAAAATCTTGGGATGATATAATAAATAGTGCTTGTAGACCAGGAGGTAAAGATTTGAATTTTTAAAATTATAATTATGCTTTTAAGAAATTTTGATTTTGCTATAAAGTACTTTGACTTCAAATCAAAAAAAGAAATAGATGATACTTCAAACCCGAAAATAAGTGGATGGTATAAATTTATTAGTGGAAAGCTGTCAGCTTTACTAGTAATTGAGTATAAACTTTATTTCTTGTATGGAGAGGACAAATTTTTAATATTGGATTCTCATAAAGTATTGCTTGAAGAAACTAGTAAGATTGAAAATGAATTTAGCCTTATGAAAGAAAATGAGGTACTTGTTAAGTTCTATGTTTCATCCCCAGATTCAAAACTATTTGTCTCACCATTTGAATATTTAGATAAAGAGGATTTTAAATGGGGGAATTTTATAGCTAAAATAATAAATGATCCTGAAAGAAAAGCTGGTTTTATTGAAAATATAATGGCAAAATCCATTAATGAATAATCTATACTATGCAATTTGAAAATCCTTTTGCCTTTGTGGATTTTCGCTAAACCGTATAATCCCTTTCTCTGCCGCAGTGGATAAGCTGCCTGCATTGCCGCCGTCTGGCCTCCTGGCCAACGGCGAATTATACAAAATGCACCATGCAATAATTTTTCGTAAATTCAGCAAATAAAAGTTCTTTGAGATTACCATCCGTTCGGAATGAACATGCCGGGTAGGAAATTTGATGCTGGAAGTGGGTACAGGTATGGGTTTAATGGGAAGGAGATTGATAAAAAAGACGAAGTTGTACAATATGATTATGGATTTAGGATTTATGACCCGAGGTTAGTTAGGTTCAAATCTGTAGATCCATTACAAAAAAAGTTTCCATAATTAACTCCATATCAGTTCTCAAGCAATAGCCCTATTGACGGAGTTGATTTAGATGGTAGAGAACGTATGGATTTTCGGCTAATTAAAAATGAAGACGGCACAAATCACCTTAAATTTATTTCAGCGGGTCCCACTACTGCTACAGTTGGAAATTGGCCTTTAGATAAAAAAATCGATGTCCCAGTTCATATAAGAATAGAATATCAGGGCGAGCATTATTTATTCGCATGGGGAGCAAGTCGTTCAGACGATCTAAATTCATATATACTAAAAGTTTCATTCCCCGGTCCTAAAATATATAATTCGACAGATTATCAGAATTTTCTAAAAAATCCTAATGCAGGATATGAATCAGAAGAAGATGCAATTAATGCTTTTATGCATGAACTTGTCACAAGAACTGCAATTGGTTTAGCAGAGGAAGCATCAAATAGAATCATTGCCAGCAAGATAGCCAATAGAATAGTGCAAAAGAAATCTACAACTAGCACTACCAATGAACAAGCAAGTGCTGTTAATAATGGAAATAATGAGGCTACAACTGCAAATAATGTGGCTAATCAGACTGTAACTTATGAAGGAGAGCAATATGAAGTTAATGCTATAGTACCATATAAAAGACCTAATAATGCAACAACCGAGGCACAAAGAAAAGCGGTGAATCAACCTAATGCCAAATGTGCTACTTGTGGCACAACACAAGGCCCTTTTGTCGCAGATCATAAAACACCTTTGGCAATAGAGCACATAACAACTGGAACAGTTGATAAAAAGAAAATGCGTAGTTTAAATGCTACACAACCTCAATGCAACAGCTGTTCTCTTGATCAAAGTGTCAAAGTTCGTGCAGCAAGTAAAGCGGCGAATAAAATAATTAAAGATAAAAAAAGTTAAACATGACTATTGGCCCAGATATAGAAAAAAAATTTTTAGAAAAGCAAAAAGAAATATGTAAAAAATATGGCGCAGAATTTTTAGAATCACCCTTTGATAAATTAGTGGGTATTGCTTTGGCAAGCTTTGAAAGATTTGAAATGCCGATTAATGGTTTGCGCCATCCTATTGAGAGCGAACAATCTACTAATTGGTATATTTGGGCTGGAGAATATTCGAATTCGGATGATTTTTTTCAGCCAATTCATGTTAGTCATTTAATTGAAATTTGTCCAAAGGTAATAAATTATTTAGGGCTGGCCCCTGGATGGAGGTTTCTATTTGATAATCATTATGAAGATATTTGGTATGATAAAAACTTACTGAAAGAGGGCACCGATACATAGTATTAATGTAGACGGTATTGAGTATTGTACTTATAAGCTTGGTTAAGGTTGGCGGGCTTAACGTTAATGTGACTGCTGGAGGAATCTTTAAAAGAGGAACAGGTAATGAAATCATTACCGATGAATTTAGCGGGCATCATGGTCAAAATTGGTCGTCAAATGAAGAGAGCCGTTTAAAAATTTCATGGAAAATAAAACAGAGCAAGAAGTCGTTTGCCTGAGTACGTATGGCGCTTTATATTCCATGCACCATGCAGTATGTTTCACTGTTGTCTGAGAGACAATGCGGGAACCTACACGGGTTGGCTAACACCAACAGCGGAAAAAACTGCTGAGCACAGGTTCAGCAGTTTAACAATTTTAATTTGTATCTCTATAACAGTTAAATTTTACTTTTATATTCAACGAACGATCTCATTTTATCCAATACAGAATAACTACTAGGTAAATCTAGTCCCGCTTTTTTAGATTTTTCTAACTCCTGATAAATTAAATCGGAAGTAAGAAAATACAAATTTTTATCTGCCGTATATGCAGCCATTAAACATGAAAGTATAAAAAAATTATCGGTAATCCTTCCCGCTATTCTTTCTGGATGATCAAAGAAAAATTCTCGAAATCCATTTAGACTGCTTAAATTTTGCGCTTTGGGAAGTGCGTCTGATTTCAGTATATTTAACGTCTGAGCGATGCTAAGTTCGGCATTTTGTAAAGTATCAACTTGATTTACATAGATTTTTGAAAATTTTCTATCTTTCATGATCATTTCCTTTATGAATTCACCCTCAACAATCAAAACATTAAAATAAATTTTTTGTTTATCCTGTATGAATCTTTGATACTCATTTATAATGACATCTAGTTCCTTTAAGTATACAAAACATTTAAAATGATATTCACAATGAGAAGGGAAAAAAGAAGAAAAATCAAACAAAACTTCAATAGTAGCAGTTTTTGTCTGCTTGATAAACTTCATTTGCCCTTTATTTGATTTAAAATTATTATCAGTGAAAAGAGTATTTACTTTTTCAAACAATATTTTTTTTAAATCTGATACCTTTAATGGTGTCTTAGTTACTGTCATATGGATAATTTTTTAAAGACCCTAACCTGATTTTTTCTTAATTGGCTTATTAGTGCTGGTAGCGGTTTTTGGAGGGGTACTAGCCGCTTGATTCTTTCCAGTAGATGCGCTACCCTCTGGCACTATTACTTGAGCTGATTTAATATATGTAATTATATTTGTTCCCGAAGGTAGGCCATACTCCTTCAATTTATCACCTCGAACGAAAACGGATAAGGTATTATCTAATTGCAAAATATTGTTCAATCTCCCCTGATTTTCGGTCAACGTTTTTACTACACCTCCAACTTTAATTTCTTGAAAGGAATATTTAGCCTCGTAAAGATCAAGAGAAAGCCCATTGTCTTTAATAGCAATAAAGTCCACTCTAATTTTTGCTGTCATTACTGTGCCATCTTTCATCGTGCCTTCAACTACTAAAGTAACCTGCTTGGCAACAGCTTGAACATTGGGATTTTTTGCTAAAGCTTGCCCCCAAGCATACTCAAAAGCATTTCCATTTCCACGATTAATATGAATTTGCTTATATACCGTAGTAGGACTTTCCCCAAAAACAGAAGGTGCTACCTCAAAGGAATTACGTGCCCAAGTTTGTAAAGTATTGTAGAATCGTCTGAAAATTGGGTCACGCAAAGCCCTTGACTCTTCAGCCCTTTCTTCTTTTTCTTTTTCTTCGTAAATTAAACGCCTGCCTGCTGCAGCCCTAGCTTGCTGATAGCTTGCCGGGTCACTATATCCTGCCTCTCTCCATTCTTCAAAACCAGCCTCTTCATTGGGTCTTGCTGCTGGCGATCTGGGCCCTAATGGCGCTACGCCTCTCGCTGGTCCTGGACCCGATGGTCCTGGCTCACAACCATCTAAATCTATTGCTTCAATGGGCATATTTCCTGCAAACTGGTATGGAGTATAGTAGGCATATTTATTGGTAAGAGGATCAACACTTAAAAATTTTGCTAATCTATTGTCATAAACCCTTGCCCCATAATCCTGCCCACCTTCACTAATATCCTTATCATTCTCCTTCCCATTAAACCCATACCTGTACCCACTTCCGGCGCTATATTTGCGTCCCGGCATGTTCATTCCGAACGGATGGTAATCTCAAAGAACTTTTATTTGCTGAATTTACGAAAAATTATTGCATGATGCATGCAGTATGATGCGCCGCTGGTTGATCCCGGATAGCTATCGGGACAGGCAGGGGCAGATGGCGGTGTAATGGTTTACTTCCTGTGGCAGTGGGATTGATTCATCCTACTAATATAAACAATTGTTACAGGAGTTTTTATGCTTCTTATGCCCTCAATGGAGGGGGGGGGAATTATTATTTTTCTTCGTGGCTGGTCAGAGACCACGCCACGGCACTCACGGGTTTAAAAGCGGACTTGCGTGGGGTTTAGAACACCGGCAGCGGCGAAAATTAAATGTATTTGATTGCTCATCCCGATAGCTATCGGGACAAAAGCATTTAATTCAATCTTTTCTTCTGTTACTAAAAACTTCAGGCTGTGAACAATGATATTTTTATACTTATCATCCCTAAGCAGATTTTGCCAGTTATTAATGGTGGCAGTATAAAATTGCGGCCAATGCTCGGCATACACTGTTTTCATGCTGCTAAACTATGCAAATTGGGGCAGCTTTTCGGTGCTACGCTGCTTGTCGGAGACAAGGCAGCAGCGACTCAAGAGTTTAGCTGCTGCCTTGCGAAAAATTTAGGACCCCCACAGGAAAAAAGATTTATTGTTATCTGAATGGCTCGGAGATCTATTATAATTTTAAGTTTCCTTTTTGCCATTCACTTATTGTGGTCTTTGCTGTAAGCGAGTGTATTCCATCTTCTCCTGCAATTTGTTTTAATATCCGCAGTCCTTCACTTTCTGATACCGGTAGTAAATGTGCAGCCGCCCATAAACGGACACCAATAGAACCATGGTTTAAAAGTTCAGATAACTTTTGCAGTTCGTCTTGCTCTTTAAGAAACGTAATAGACTTTATTATGACAGCATAATTCTTATTTGCTGTTTTATAGTCGCCCTTTTCCGTAGCTTCTGCATGATTGGTCGCGGCTTCTTCAAATTTCAATATTGCTGTTACTGCATCTTTTATTTTCGTCATGGTATCTTATTGAATTTTTGTATTGTTTGAATTCCAAAATTATATTGTGCCTCATAACTTTGGGTACTTAGCCATTGCCTTACAGTTTGTCCATTTGTAAACGGCTGAATTGAGGAATAATAACCCGACACTCGAGCATGGATTGTACCTGCACCATGAGGCAATCTTATTAAGTTACCTGTGTTGTGAATGCTCTCTGCCCCAAAACGAGCAACGTTAGCGTCTGTCTGCTCTACAATATGATGCCAAACTTGACCTTTACCAGCAGGCCCCATTGCCCTTTTAAAAGCAGAAAAAGACCTAAATCCTTGATTGGGTATAATTATTTGAGATCTAAAATACGTCGAACTATAATATCCCTCATTAATTTGTGCCAATCCAGGCATTCCTCCAATGCCGGAAAATCCCACTCCCGAACCTATTCCACTGCATGCCCACACCGCTGTCCACATAAAACATTTATCAAGTACTTCCTGCCATTTAGCAGCGATCGTATTAGCTTCGTCGCACATGTCATCGAGTAACTTTATGTTTGCAGCAATAGCGTCATGTGCTTGGGTAGTTGTTAAGTTTGGTTTGAATATATTTCTAGACTCACTTGGAGCATAGAAAATTGCGCCCAACTTTTCCACTGTTTCATTAGCCGCATAGTTGAACGATTTTTCAAATTTTATGTAATATTCGCTTACTATTTTTGTAAATGCTGCTTGGTCAATTCCTAAATTTGAAACATTATCTTCCTGGTATCTTATTACACTGAAATTGTTAGCTGCTTGACGATAAGCATCATTTAATTTCCATTGACACTGTTCTCTTTTTAACCTTACCTCGTATGTAAAAAATGCTACTCTTGCTGCCAGAAAATGAATGCAGGCAGATCGCATTGCGCCAGCATAGTCATAGCCTTTAGTATTTTTACTTGGAGGATCTGGATCATTTCCCAGAGCATCACCCAAATAAATAGGATTGCCGCCAAAACATGTGTATTCACTTTCCCCGATTTTTGGTACAGGATCTAGATTCCATCTCCTGCCAGTCCTGCTATCATATTCCCAATACATAGCAGTGGTAAGTCCTGCGGCAATTTCATCACTCTTTTCTTGCCCATTAAATCCATACCTATAGCTACTATTAGCCTGTTTAAATTTTCGTCCCGGCATATTCATTCCGAACGGATAATAGTCAGAGCATTCAAAAGGTCTGCTGTTTTCAGTATCAAAGAACTTGTTGACATGTAATTTAGTCAAATACACAAATATCACCACTAAAATTTCCCGCACAAACCCCGGACCCTATTCCTCGCCTCCCACTAGGATGCCTGGGCTTCGGGACTTCCTAACCTTTAACATTCCCTTTTTCAACAGACTTTCAAAATTTCACCACAGTTCCTAAGTTCCACAGACTTCCGAAGTTTTCAAAACTTCGGAAGTCTTACACGCTAAAACTTCGGAAGTCTTTCCAAAACCGCCCCCCAACAAAACATACTCCCCTTAAAATTGCAGCAGGCTTTATAAATCCCTGTAAATCAGTAACCCGCAGCACCATTAATCCAATACAATGAAATTTGAACCTCAGGAAATGATTTTCGTCTTTTAAGCAATGGAATCAGCAATCAAAGAAATGAACAAAGAAAATGACGCAATGGCACCTCACCTGTCAGCAATGTAGTTGGAATTTTAAGCAATCGCTTTTTACATAAAAGAAATAAGGATGGTAAGTCAGGAAATGAACACAGTCACTTAAGAAATGAACTCGGCCGGTTAAGAAATGAAGCCGGTCAGTCAGTAAATAAAATCTTTAAGCCGGAAAACCGGATCGGTCTGTTACAAAATTGGCTTCAATCTGTAAACATCAGAGAACGATAGAAAAGAAATTAAAAACAATTCTTTGTAAAAAAGCAACCCATCCCGGTAAATGAACGTCACTATTAAATTACCGGGTCTTTTATCTCCCGGTATTTATTCAAACCCTGTTAAATAACAATTAATCTCCCTTACTATGAACGCAAAATTTGAGTCAAAACTCAACATGTATCGGGCCACCCAAAAACACTGTCTCGATCATCCTTCAGTCACCTCATCCTTACCCGCTTTCGAAAAGATCCTCACCACCTTCAACCTCAAAGTAAGTTCCATCATTGAACTTACCCAGCAGGAAGACCTGGCCACAAAAGGTATCACCGTAGATAAATCGGAAGCAAAGAAATCTCTCTGCCGCCTGGCTACGGATATGGCTGCGCCGGTCTTTGCATTTGCTTCCGCCACCGAAGATTACAAAATGCAGCAGGAAGTAAAATTCACTTTCACCGATCTGCTCAAAACAAAAGACGATGTATTGGCGCCCCGGTGCCAGAACATCAAAGACATCGCAACAGCAAATCTGAAAGCGCTCGGGGAATATGGGCTCACAGAAGCAAGTCTCTCTACCCTTCAAACAGCCATCGAAAACTATCAGTCAAAAGTACCCACCACACGAAACTCTGCGGCACAAAAGAAAACCATAAGGGATAATATCAAAAAACTCTTTGCCGAAACAGACAGCATCTTAAAAGACCAGATGGATAAAACCATTGTTAGCTTCAACGCATCCAACCCCGATTTTGTGGCCACCTACAAAACAAACCGGATAATCATCGATCCGGGCAAATCAGTAACAATGTTAAAAGGCACTGTACAAAGTTCAAAGGAAAAGATTCCTGTTAGCGGCGCTTTAATCACTCTGAAGGATACAAACCTCAAAACAACAACCACAAAGGCCGGCACCTTCGAAATAAAACCCGTGCCCCCAGGCACATATAGCATTATAATTTCCGCCACCGGCTTCGCAGACAAAACAGAAACGAATGTGGCATTTAAACCCGGGCAAACAACCACCCTGGCATGCAACCTCGATCCCGCATAAATTAAACAGAACTGTAAACACAAAAAGCCCCGGCATCATCCCGGGGTTTTTTATTTGCTGAATGCATAGTTAACAGCTTATCTTTAGTATCTCATCGCCGCTTTATGAAATTTCTTTTCTCAGTAATTATAAGCTTGTTGCTCATCAGTAATAAAAACGCACAGGCTCAAAACAACAACAAATGCGTGTTCAACACCCCGGTGTTCACCGTGCGCTTTGGCACCCTCTTCGATTATAACGAACCCATGATGTACAACCTCAACAATTACCAGGCAGCCACCGGCCACTGCCCCGCTAAAGGCTTTTATGGTTATGCAGCCGACCTGGAAAATTGCAACAGTGCTAAATGGCATGCCCTCCCCGAAGATCATACACCCGGCGACAGGTTTGGTAAAATGATGCTGGTACATACCGGCGAAAAAGCCGGCAGCTTCTTTAAAATGTCCCTGAGTGGGCTAAAGTCGGGCGCTACCTATCGTTTTAATGCCTGGTTCATCAATATATGCAAACCGGATGCATGCGGCAAAGCAGCGCCCGTGGTGGAAATAAGCCTGTATGCAAATGAAAAGCTGCTCAGCAGTTTTAAAACCTCCGGACTGGAAGCCATGGCTGCACCTGCATGGAAAAACCAGTCAGCCGAATTTGTAATGGCTCCCGGCACAGACGTGCTTACCATACAAATGAACAACCTCAGTACAGGCGATTGCGTAAATGATTTTGCACTGGATGATATAGAGATTAACCAATGCTCAATACCGGTTACTCCCCCGCCAGCCCTGCCCGAAACCAAACCCGAAGTGAAGGTTTTTGACACACCCGTGCCCAATGCACTCGAAACCAGGGACAACCCGGTTGTTAAAAAGATAACAACAGAAGAAACAGAGATCAGTATCGAACTATATGATAATGGCGAGGTGGATGGCGATACCGTAAGCATTTATCATAACAATAAACTCGTGGTAAGCCATGCCGGCATTTCCACCAAAGCAGTGGCATTAAAGATCAAAGTAGATAAAGCCAACCCCCACCACGAGCTGGTAATGGTAGCCGATAACCTGGGCCGCATCCCGCCCAATACTTCTCTGATGATTGTTACTGCAGGTAAAAAACGCTACGAAATATTTATTTCATCCTCCGAACAAAAGAATGCAAAAGTGATCATTGACCTGCATAAATCTGGTTGAAACATCCCTACAGAATCACCACTTTTTGTTCTTTTCGGTTCCCTAAATATCGGGTTCGCATTTCTCATGAAACGTATCAGCAGGTAAACAGTCAGCTTCCTTCGCAAAAAACCGGTGCTTTCTCTATAGTAACTGCTTTTTAATTAATGCATACCACCCTCAATTTACCTTGCACTGACTGTATCACTGGTAATGCCCGATTTGGGTGCTGCGCAAACATGAATGGCCTCTGCCATTTACCAAAAGCAAGGATAGCTTTTATAAAACTCCTGAAGCATGGTTTTGAATTTGAGTTTTCGTATAAAGCGCATGCTGGTGCCGTGCGCTGGCCGGCGAAACGGCCGCCGTGCCCCGACGAGCCTGCGGAACTCGGGGGAGGCGTTCGGGTTCGCCTTGAATTTTTTGTTACTTTTTGTTTCAAGACAAAAAGTAAATAAAATCATATAAAGAGTTAAGAGAAAACAATACGCCTGAATTGATAACATAATTTCATTCAATAAAAAATGCGTGGCCATTTTCATCACAGCCACGCATTCAAAAACAAAATCTTCACCATCACTTATTTTTTACCGCATTGAATATGGCCGCAGCACGTGCATGGCCAAGAATGAAACTAAAATCGGATGGCTTGCCAACTGCATCTTTTGCAAAGCGGTGACAAGTCATCGTACAGGATGATGGCTGTATGTATGTTTCCAGTGTTATGTTGGTTAAATTGGTGGGCGCCGGTACGGTATCAAAAGGAGGAGCATCCAGTGTTACCGACCATTGAGAGCCAATCAGTTTATAGTTGGCAAAAACACTTCCCTGGGCCGCCAGTGCCTTTTGCCATTTTTGATTGATGGCATCCGTAGGTCCATAGACAGTATCCATTTCAACCGCCTGCGTACCATACAATTTGTTGGTAGCATACATGGCTGCATAAGGCTTGCTGGGCTGCCACAAATATTTACCTCCTGCAGAAGGCGTTGGGGCCGTATTATAAGTGCAGCCGGTGCAGGCAGGATTGAAGAATGAATAATTGTTGCCCGCCTTTGCCACCTGCGCCTGCTGTGGTGCATCGTCCACGTGTTCAAAAGTTGTCCATACCCAAAATGGAAAATCCTTTGTTTTATGCAGGATGTGCATGCCCACAAGTCCCACCATTTCTTTTAAATACAAAGCTTTACCAGTTGCACTTTCACTGGCAGGTACATAGATCACCGCCATTCTTTTATAGTATTTGCTGGTATCATCTTTGCCGGGTTCCAGAATTTTCCAGCTTGCTTTAATTTCAATAGCGCCAACTCCCCCATTGGTGGAACCCTCAGGAAATTTGATTGTCTTCCCTTTCTGTCCTTCAATGGTAGTAAGACTGTCTTTCACTATATAATCCACTTCATCTTTATTCAGCCGCACTTCAAACAGGGCAAAGTTCAGATTCTTATCAATGATTGGCTGGCCGGTAGCCTGCTTAATACTTGCAGGCAGATCTGACGTGGAAGCCAGTGCATTACTTAATTTACTGAACATGTAAAAACCCTTCAGGCCGGGTTCCTTTTTAAACATACCGCCAAAGGGCAGCAGGTGTTCGTTACTACCAAATACTTCCGAAGGCTCCTGGTAATACTCCCAAACCCTCGGTGCATCAGGGTTTGCTGTAATTGAATTTCCGGAGGGAGAGCCGTCATTATTAGCCGGCCAGTTCAGCGCCAGGAAAGACTGCCAGGAAAAGATATCGAAGCATGGCTGGGTGGTCGGCGACAGCCCCTGGTAACCATTAGGTAGCGCTACGTTTACTTCATGCGGAATGTTTGATGAAAAATCAACCGCTGCATTTAAATCGCAGGGCGGCTTGCTGTTGTTGTCAGTAGCTGACGTTTCTTTTTCGTTACTTCCGTTACATGCTGCCAATAGCAGCAGCAACAAAGCCATCAGGCTTTTGCTGTTCTTTACAAAATTCATGAGATGAGGTTTTAGGTTTAAAACAAGATATAAACTTTTATTATTTTATTATAATAAAATCGAATCTTATTTATTAAACCCTAAACCTGCTGACAAATGCCGGTGTAAAAAGTCTGTAAATTTTCCCGGAGCTCTTTTAATACCACATCCTTAACCCGGTTCATTAATCGTTAACGGATATTTATTTCATCGGCAAAAATATGCGTGTCCCCGCCTGCTCCTTCATGCCAGGCAGGCAGCTTACCATATTGAATGGCTTTGATCCTTACATATCTTGCCGGTACTGCAGTAAAACTTGCTTCTACATTTTTCACCTGTGCTTGCAGGTCATCAACAGGTAAATAATCTCCTCCGCTGTAAACCTGTGTGTATTGCTTTCCATCCACCGAAACTTCAATGATGATATTTTTAGGCATCACAATCCATGCCCTGGTATCCTGCAACAAACCAAGGGTAACAGATGAAATGCTCGTCAGCTTCTGCATATCGATCACTGCATCCAGGTCGGTTTTTTGATAACCCTGCCAGTTGCCCTTGCGCCAGTCCGCCTCACCTCTTATATCATCAATAAGCCCGCCCGGGCCGTTGCCATCATACTGTTGCTCATATTGCGTATTCAGTTTAATGGTCCAGTTATGCGGCGCTTTCCTGTAAACGGCAGTGGTTACATAACTCGTTTCGCCGCTTGCACTGACAGCGATTGCTTTTATGGTAGCCGATTTATTGATCGTAAATGGAGCAGTATATTTTTTAGATGCCCTGGTTGGCACAGTTCCATCCATGCTGTAGTAATAACTCATCCCCTTCTGTGCTGAATTAATTTTAATGGTTGCTTTTTCTTTGAATGAAATACCACCACCATTGATAACAGGGTTCAAAACGATCAAATGATCATTGATGGCTGTTGAAGGAAAATCAACCGTGCCAAATGCAGACGGGTTGGCTCCCATTACAAAGTCAAGGCTGCCCCCGTTAACAATGTCAAAATACGAAATACCGGATCGGGTATGTAGTTGTTTATTCAGTTTAGTCGACTGTATATAGAATTTTTCGCCGCTGAAATTATCTGCATTTACTTCAAATACTTTTCCATTTTCCAAATGGATTTTTGCTTTGGTAAACAAGGGTGTGCCAATGATATAATCCGTGGTGCCGGGTGTTACCGGGTAAAAACCAAGGGCACTCAAAACATACCAGGCGCTCATCTGCCCGCAGTCTTCATTGCCTTCCAGGCCATCCGGCGTATCGTGATACATTTCGTTCATGATGCGGTGGACCATGGCCTGTGTTTTATGCGCCGCACCTGTAAAGTTATACAGGTAGGCGATATGGTGGCTCGGTTCGTTACCATGTGCATACTGGCCAATCAATCCCGTAATATCACTTTGGTCTCTTCCCGTTGTTTTTGAATTTTCGGTAAATAATTTATCCAGCTTCTCCTCCATTTTCTTTCTGCCTCCTATCAGGTTAATATACCCGTTGATATCCTGTGGTGTGTAAAAAGAATATTGCCAGCTGTTAGCTTCGGTAAAACTGTTGTTCACTTCCCGCGGATCAAACGGTGACAACCAGTTACCATTCTTTCGTGGCCGCATAAAACCTGTTTGCACGTCGAAGATATTTTTATATGCCTGCGCCCTTTTGATGTAGTTGTTATAATCATCCATATTGCCCTGCGCTTTGGCAAACTGGGCAATGCACCAGTCATCATAGGCATATTCCAGGGTCTTGCTTACACTTTCATGTTCATCATCCATTTCCAGCAATCCATGATCCATCAGTGCAGGTAATCCCAAATGGTTCCAGGTGGCAGATTTCTTCATGGCTTCCAGTGCCAGTTTAGTATCAAACTGTTTGATGCCTTTCATGTATGCATCCACAATTACGGGCACGCTGTGATAGCCGATCATACAATCCGTTTCACAACTGCTGAGTTCCCATACAGGCAGGCGCCCGCCCTGCTGGTACTGAACCAGGAAGGAATTGATGTAGTCGAGAGTGCGCTTTTGGTCTATGATGGTATATAATGGATGGGCCCCGCGATAAGTATCCCACAAGGAAAAAACTGAGTAATTTGTAAAATTCGTTGCTGTGTGTATTTGATTATCCCTGCCGCGGTATTGCCCGTCCGCATCCTGGTTAATATTAGGTACAATAGCTGTATGATACAGTGCTGTGTAAAAAGTACGCAGTTGTTTGTTATTGTTGCTGCTTATTTCTATCCTCCCCAGTTCCTCATTCCATGCCTTCTCTGCATTAGCCCTGGTTTTCTCAAAATCCCAGCCAGGTAATTCCAGGGCCAGGTTTTTTTTGGCTCCTTCAATACTAACCGCAGATATCGCAACTTTGGCCATCACCATCGCTTCATCAAACTGAAAAAAGGCTTTGATGTTTTTTGAATTATTGATTTCAGTGGTGCCGGATAACTGCAGTGAGTCATTATTCCAGAAACCGGCCTTACTGAATGGCCTGGAAAATTCGATCACAAAATATACATACTGGTTATTGGCCCATGCCCTGCTGCGCCTGAGGCCGGCAATGGTGTGCAGGTCAATGATCTTCAGGGAAGATTCGATCACTTCATCCCGGTGCTTAAGATCGAGAATGACATTGTTATTGCTGCTGCCCGAAAACTTATAACGATGAAAACCCACCCGGGTTGTGGCAGTAAGTTCGGCGCTTATATTATCGTCATCCAGTTTTACTGAATAAAAACCGGCAGTTGCTTTTTCATTGGCATGAGAAAATGCAGAACCATACACTTTATTATCAGGCGATGGTTTGCCGCTCATGGGCATTAGCAAAATATCTCCATAATCACTTACTCCTGTGCCACTTAAATGAGTATGACTGAATCCATAAATATACTTGTCGGAATAGTGATAACCGCCACAGCCATCCCAGCCATCCAGCCTGGTATCGGGACTAAGCTGCACCATACCATGCGGAAGCGTTGCACCCGGATAAGTATGCCCGTGGCCACCTGTACCAATAAAGGGATCCACATACTGAACGTAATTCTTCTGTGCAAAAATGGTCAGTGTAGTGGAGAAAAAGAAAGTGCAAAGCAATAACTTTTTAAATTTCATGCCAATCGTTTTGCACAAGATAAAACATATTGAAAAGTGAGAGATAAAAAATCCCACAAAGTAGTAAAGAGCATCAATTGAAATTTATTGAATTTCGTTGTGCGCTTTGCGTCTTTGTGGGATATGAGTTAAAACCCTGATAGTAAATATACTTAGAACGGCAGGTCATCAACCGGCGCAGAAGTATGGGATGGTTCCGTTCTTACAACCGGGGCAGATCCCATACCTGTATTGCTAACATTGCCTGTATTGGATACGGCTCCCTGCGAAGATTGCCCTTCCCTGTTGCCACCCAGCAATTGGATGTTCTGCACCCGCATGCGCAAAGTAGCTGCAGCCTGTCCTTCTTTGTTGGTGTAGCCATCTGCTTCCGGGGTACCTTCAGCATAAACGGTGGTTCCTTTTGTTAAATAAGGGGCAATGGCAGTACGGTCTGTCCAGTAAGCACATTCAACCCAGGTGGTCCTTTCCTTTTGGTTGCCCTGTGCATCCTTATAACGTTCTGAATGGGCAACGCTGAAATTGATAACATGTTTTCCGTTGATCTCTTTTACGATGCAATCCTTACCAAGATTGCCGATGATCTGAAGCTTAATCATAACTGTGTTTTTTAATTATTAATCGATGTATCTGGTTTACTTAAGTTATGTGGTAAAGATAAAAGTTAATCCCATATTACAGCCCGGGGTGCTTTTAATGTGCGTAAATAGTCGAGCAGCTGGCCTGTATGTACACTTTCATGATAGGCAACCCGCAGCAGGTAATCGCCCAGTTTGCGGTGCTGGTTCTTATCCTTCCGGGTAATGTACACATCCTCCAGTTCTTTTAAAGTGAGGCCATGGATCATTTTAAGGAATTTCTCCCGGTACGGTTGCGCATTTCTCAATTCATCATCAATACTGATGTAAGGATTTCCGGTGAGCGGGCTTTCATAATCACCCAGGGCTCCTCGGCTAAGGATGATCTGGTGATAAATATTTTCAGACTCCAGTACATGTCTCACCATTTGAAAACAATTCATTGCCCCGTCATCCGGTTTCCAGAAAAGGTTTTCTTCGGAAATACCCTTCCATACTTTTATACTCCTGCGCCGCACTTCTTCAAAATTCAATATTAATAACTCTTTTGCATTCATGGCTTCTTAATTATACCAGGCTTTCACTGGTGTACACAACAATCCTGTTTGCCGCTTAACGGCATTCAATTTAATTCCGGAATCAGCAGGAAATCTTAGTTCATTTTTTTCTTCAGCGAACTTACCTGGCTTTGTAAATTATTTACCATACTTGCCAGCGAATTCATATCCCATCGTTGCTGGGCTGCCACTTTACTGATAACCATTTGCGCCTGCCACAATTCTGCCACATCTTCGGCATTTACCTGGTAGGGCTGAAATTGTGGGTTGTCACTAATGAGCGTAAGTTTACCTTTACTCTTGCTGTTTTTTTCCACCCTTTTATAAACAATCCCTTCATTGCGGCTTACCACAATATAAGCCTGCCCGTTTTTAATATCATCGGCACTGTCAACCTTCTCTCCCACAATGATGCTGCCGCTTGGTGTAGGCAACATACTGTCACCAATGATCTCAAATGCACGGTAATGCCCGCCGGAAAGCATCGGCAACGTGAATGTGTTCAGCTCATCAATAAACTCAGCATCGGCATAACTGGCCAGGTAACCGGCTGCTGCTTTTACAGGAACAAAATGAATCACATTGCGATCGGCGCTCATCATTATTTTTTGCTGGCGGCGCCTGGCAAGATAGGAACCTGAAGTATCACTCAGGTCTTTCAGTAATAATTCATCAAGGGTGAGTTTGAACATATCGGCCAGTATTTCCAATACATCCAGCCTGGGATCAGCACGTTCTTCTTCATAGGCGCCGATCAGAGAGCGTTTAATTCCGAGCTTGTTAGCAAATTCCTCCTGTGTCCATCCACGGAGTTTGCGCAAGTACTTGAGATTTTGTCCTGCTAATGACATGGTGCAACTAATTTGATTAGTACAAATATACTAATAATTTTAGTTTGACCAAATTTATTTTCCACTTTCCCTCCAAACAGGTATCGCAAGCTGGAATTACATGAGCAATTAGCCTGCAGATACCGCTGAATTCGCAGAAATAAAGTCTGTGCCCAAAAAATAATGATCAATTCCCATTCCACTCCGGCAGGCGGCCGGGTGTATAAGGTGCCTTACTGGCTTCCAGTAAATTTTCCAGGGCCTTCATTTCCGCCCCGATAGATTTTAGCTCATTGTACACAGGCGTAAACAGCCTGGCTGCCGTTTGATATGAATTAATGAAGGTAGTTGTTGGCGCAGCGGTTGTTCTCCATAAACCACCCGTGATGGAGCCAATCCTTCCATTGATGGATGGGGAGCTTTCAAACTCTCTTCTTCCCAGTGTGGCATCCCCGTTTAATTTTGTATTTACATCAATGAGTCTTTTCTCGATCGTTGCGATCGTTTTGGAAACCGTGAGCGGCAGGTTAGGTGTTTCAATAACAGCCTGTTTAATATACCTGATCTTATTTACCATTTCGCTGCGGTATTCATCGGCAGCAGCGCTTACCCTTCTTAACTCTGCAACCTGTTTACAAAAATCCTCCAATGCTTTTTTATCGGCTGCCGGTAAACTGGCATTATTCAGCGCCACAGCTTTGAAGGGTTGCGGAGCTACCAGTTCTGAATAAACCCCATCCTCAAACTTACTGAGCGATACTTTATAATTGCCCGGTAAAGCCATATAACCTTCCTCCTGCGAACTGAATACGAAGGATTCATCAAACTGGGTGAGGTCCACAGGGCCAAAGGGCGCATAACGGAAATCCCACACAATACGGCTGAGCCCCTTTTTCGCAGGCGCTTTGATCCGGCGTACCACGTTATTATTTTCGTCCGATACAGTGAACAGCAAATGTGGTGCAGGTTGCTCATCCTCCAGCCTCAGCGAATCCAGCGAAGGATAGTAAGGCGGCAATCCCTTTTTAATTTTCTCCTTCTCCCCTTCACGTCTTTTTTCTTTGATGGTCTTTATGTCTTCTTTTAAATAATAAGTGAATACTGCACCCACTTTAGGATTGGGCGTGGTAAAAAAGCTTTCGCCCTGAAAACCCTTACCTCTTACTCCCAGAGGCAGCGACTCAATATACATCAGCGCATCTTTGATGGGATAAATGGTTGCAGGCCTGGTAAGATCTTCTTTTTTGAAATTACGCAGCGGTGTATAATCGTCCAGCACATAAAAACCACGGCCAAAAGTTGCCAGCACCAGGTCATTTTCACGCTTCTGAATGCAGATATCCTTTACAGCGATCGTTGGCAGGCCATTCTTTAATGGAACCCACTCTGTACCGCCATCCACACTAAAATAAACACCAAACTCGGTACCCACAAAAAGCAGGTTGGGGTTCACATGATCTTCGGCAATGGTATATGCCGTGCCTCTTTCCGGTAAGTTGTGCTGAATGGGGTTCCAGGTTTTGCCCCCGTCGGTTGTTTTGTAAACATAGGGATGAAAATCGCCATAGCGATGATGATTAAAGGTTACATAAGCAACATTCCTGTCGTGCTGTGATGCAATGATCTGGTTCACATAGGTGCGTTCCGGCACACCGGCAATACCGTCAACCTTTGTCCAGGTTTTTCCCCCGTCATTGGTTATTTGTATCAGCCCATCATCGGTTCCCACATAGATCGTGTTCTCATCAAACTGCGATTCTGCAATCGTGGTCGTTTGTCCGTAAATGTCGGTAGAGCCATTTTTGGCAACCGCATCCACGCTCCACACTTTTCCCATTACCTCCAGCTTATTACGATCGGTTTGCCTGCTCAGGTCTCCGCTGATGAGCTTCCAGGTATTGCCGCGGTCATCGGTACGGAATAATTTATTGGCACCAAAGTAAAGGCGTTTGTTATCATACTTCGATATATGCAGGGGTGCATCCCAGTTCCAGCGGTAAGCAGCTTCACCTTCCTGCTCCACGGGCCTGATATCTAAAAATTCGCCACTTTTTCTGTCGTAACGGTTTAACCCTCCGTATTGCGATTCTGCATAAATTATATCCGGGTTGCTTTGGTCCACCTGGCTTTCAAACCCATCGCCAATACTGGTAAAATACCAGTCGGAATTGAAGATGCCGTTTGCACTCGTTGTACGGGAAGGGCCGCCAATACTGAAGTTATCCTGCGTGCCCCCATGAATACTGTAGAAAGGAAACGCATTATCAGTTGCCACCTTATAGAATTGCGTAACCGGCAGATTGGCCTTGAACTGCCAGTTCTCGGCAGCATCAAAACTTTCATAAAGCCCGCCATCACAGCCAACAATGCAATGAGCTGTGTTGGAAGGATCGATCCATATCACATGGTTATCGATATGTTTGCTTTTCTCGCCCAGGTTAGAAAAATTCTTTCCGCCATCCCTGCTCACCCCCAGGTAAGTATTCATCACAAATATTTTGTTCACATCCCTGGGATCGCAAAATATCTTTTGGTAATAATTACCACTGGTGGAGTAGCCGCTTTGCTTTTCCCAGCTGGCTCCGCGGTCGGTACTTTTGAAAACGCCGCCCTTACCTTCTGTGGCTTCCACCACTGCATATAGTACATCAGGATTTACGGGCGAGTAATTCAGTCCTATCCTGCCCAGGTCTCCTGCCGGTATGCCATTCATCATCTTATTCCAGGTGGCGCCACCATCAGTACTTTTATACATAGCCGATTCGGGCCCGCCGCCAATATAGGTAAACACTTTGCGCTGGCGCTGATGAGCAGCGGCATATACGATATTTGGAAAACGAGGATCGACCATTACTTCATTGAAACCCGTATTCTCACTTACCTGCAAAACCTGTTTCCAGGTTTTGCCGCCATCAGTGGTCTTGTACACACCCCGTTCTCCACCCGATTTCCATAGCGGCCCGTAGGCGGCCACATACACGATATCACTGTTGGTGGGGTCGATGGCAATACGGCCAATATGTTCTGAGTTCTTCAACCCCATGTTCTTAAAACTTTTTCCCCCGTCTTCCGATTTATAGATGCCATCACCATATGCTACCACCCGCTGGTTATTATTTTCGCCACTGCCCACCCACACTACGCTTGTATTAGTGGGGTCAATAGCCAGGCAACCAATTGAATAAGAACCTTCGCCATCAAAAACAGGATCGAATGTAACGCCGGCATTGCTTGTTTTCCATACACCACCAGCGGCCGCAGCCACATAATACTCGTTATGATTAACAGGATTAACAGCTATATCGGCAATACGGCCCGATGTGATGGCAGGCCCCACGCTTCGAAACTTTAAACCGGCCAGGGAAATATTTTTTAACGAATCAGCAGCTTTGGGTTTGGCTGGTGCATCCGTCTTTGGCTGTGCTATGGCTTTTACCGATACCAATAACAGTAAAGCTGGCAGAATGGCTTTGTTGATTTGCATACAATTAGTTTTGTACTTACTAAATTAAGCGGTTTCAGCTAAAAAGTGGTTACCGTTTAAACTTCTAATGCCGGCAAATTTTTCAGAACAGGGAATGGCATGCTGCGGGGTTGG
Organism: Ferruginibacter sp.; assembly: GCA_044226725.1. Taxonomy (GTDB): domain Bacteria; phylum Bacteroidota; class Bacteroidia; order Chitinophagales; family Chitinophagaceae; genus Ferruginibacter. The sequence continues at coordinate 290,294 of JBGAGM010000008.1, forward strand.
CAAAGCCTGCCAAATAATCCATTTTTGCTACAGGAAAACAGATTTTTCAATCTTACTTACAATCCCTAGCCACAACACCTTATTTTTGCATCAAACTTACTTGTATGAATTACACACTGGTCATTCACAACATACTCCGCTGGGGCGTTTTAATTTTTGGTCTTTTGGCCGTGCTATCTGCCATTGGCGGTGTTACTTCCAAAAAGCCTTATACCGGCAGCAACAATAAAATTGGTTTGTTCTTTATGATCTGCTGCGATATTCAATTGCTGCTGGGCCTCATTCTGTATTTCACAGGTATGTGGTTCGACAGGCTGAAAAGTGATGGCGGCGCTGTGATGAAAGATGCTGCTATTCGATTTTTTACGGTTGAACATGCACTTATGATGATCATTGCCTGGCTGCTGGTACATGTTGGCCGCAGCATGGTGAAGCGGGCCGGTACAGACGCACAAAAACATAAACGTACCCTTATCTATTTCGGAATAGCATTGCTCATTATACTGGCCATGATACCCTGGCCTTTCCGTGTACCGGAAATAGCAAGGCCTTTATTTCGTTTTTAAAAACTGATTTGAATTTACATGGCAAAAAAGAAAGAGCAACCGGTCATCCTGGTTACCAATGACGATGGCATAACATCTCCCGGCATAAGAAACCTGATAGAAGCGGCAAGGGGCCTGGGTAAAGTGGTGGTGGTGGCACCCGATAAAGCACAAAGCGGCATGGGGCATGCCATTACCATTGGCAATCCCCTGCGTATGGACAAGGTTGATATGTTTGGCGAAGTGGAAGCCTGGCAAACCTCCGGCACGCCGGTGGATTGTGTGAAACTGGCCGTTGATAAAATACTGCACCGCAAGCCGGACCTGTGCATCAGTGGTATCAACCATGGTGCCAATCATTCCATCAATGTGATTTACAGCGGCACCATGAGTGCGGCTATGGAAGCTGCTATTGAAAGCATCCCCAGCATCGGTTTTTCATTACTCGATTATCGTTTTGACGCCGATTTTTCTGCTGCGGTTTTTTATGCAAGGAAGATCATTAAAACCGTGCTGGAAAACAAACTGGATAAGCACCTGTTGCTGAATGTAAACATACCTGCTGTGCCGAAAAGAGAGATACAGGGCATTAAGGTTTGTAAACAGGCCTATGCAAAGTATAAAGAAGAATTTGATGAGCGCCTCGATCCCCATGGCAAAAAATATTACTGGCTTACGGGCGAGTTCATCAATTTTGATAAGGCGGAGGATACCGATGTATGGGCATTGCAGCATAATTATGTAAGCGTGGTACCTGTTGAATTTGACCTTACCAATTATACCCTGAAAAAATTACTCGATAAAAAGAAACTTTTCAAATGATCTTTAAAAAAGACAATTTCGTTTTTGGTTTAGTTATGGGCATCATTGCCCCGGTGCTGGGCGTGGTACTTTTTAAATACACCAAACTTGCTGTGCTTAGTTTTTATGAGGCCATGCAGTTCATGATACTGCAACCCGGCCATAAGTTACTTACCCTGGCCATCACCCTGTCCTTAATGGCCAATGCTATTTTATTCACGCTCTACATCAATGCACATATTGATAAAACAGCCAAGGGAATTTTTGTGGCAACATTTGTATATGCCATCATAGCGCTGGTTTTAAAAACGATCAATTAATGAACGGTGCAGCACTAACCATGTAAGCAGGCTTATCCCATCAGCAGTTTATAAATATGCATCAGTTTTGAAAAAATAAAAGTCATTACAAGCTGCTGTACATACTGCACTATATATTATCGCTTATCCCGGTTAGAAACAAATGATCCTTTCCCGGCGCTGATCAGCCCCTTATCCAGGAAATTCTTCACCACTTTGGCACGTGTATCTGAATTCGTCATCGGGCTTTTACCAAATGTTTTCCTGATGGAGAGATATTTATTGATCACTTTCATTTCATCCGCATCGGTACCATTTGCCAGCTGGGGTGCCGTAAGGCCCGATTGAGCCAAAGCTGCAGCCACTACTGCTTTTACATGGCCCGGCCGGTTCACATGCTGGTCCAGCAATAACGAAGCAGCATATTCAGAGCTTAACATATCATTTATGGAAAGGCCTGCAAAACCGGCATCTGCATTAAAATAAAAACGATTGAACCGGTTAATGGCATGCAATACCTGCACAGCACAAATGGCAGGCTCTTTTCCTGCCAAAGCAAAACGCAGCGCCCAGTTATTATTGCGAAAAGCTGTTTTGCGTGAATCTGTATTCTGTATCACATTATTCAGCGTTATAAAACCGGTATCGGTTCCTGTATTGGCAGCAATATCAATTCCAAAATCGCCAAAGAAGGATTGAAATGCAGCAGGCTGTTTTTCTTTTACCAGTTTCAGCAAAGCCGGCAATTCACCGGCATCGGTCAGTTGTCCCATCGTCCACTGAAACATGCCCCAGCTTAAATAACTGTTGTCCCAGGTGTTGATCGCATCGAGATTACCCTCGTTTTGAGAAGTGGCAAGCAGGGTGTTTATTTCAGAATTGCTGAGATTCAGTGAGGCAAGCAATGCAGCATTATTGCTGATAAAATGTTCGGTATTGAAACTGCCGGTCCTGGAAAGCCCTTTTTTAAATAATGTACCAAGGAATATTTTTTCGGTGGTTCCGCTGAAGCGATAAAAGACAGACTTACCGGAAACAGTGATCTCTGTATCGTGAGAAACAGGTACCGCTGCAGGTGCCGGCACATTATTATTAGCAGGTGCAGCCGCCGGCGGGGTTGCCGGTACCACAGCAGGTGTGTTTGCCTTAGGCATCAGGTTGAGTACCTGCCCCACTTTTATTTTTGAAGGATCGGCAATGCCATTAAGGTCAGCTATTTCCCGCCACTTATTGGCATCCCCAAAAATTTTTATAGCAATTTTAGTAAGGTTATCGCCCGGTTTTACTGTGTATGTGTTCATGATTTTGCTGCTTTTGATATATACAGTAAAATACTAATTTTTTTGTTCCTGCACAAACATTAATGCAGGTCAATTGGTACGTATCTCTTCTGAAAGTATACCCTGTACTTGCAGGTTGGGCATTACAAACTATCTTTATCATTCAAAAGAAAAGCGAGCATCAAGGCAGTATGAAATATTATATCATTTCGGGCGAAGCAAGTGGCGATCTGCATGGCAGTAATCTTATCAGGGAATTAAAGAAAAGGGATATTGAAGCTGATATACGCTGCTGGGGCGGCGATAAAATGCAGGATGCCGGGGCTACTGTGGTGAAACATTATAAAGACCTGGCCTTTATGGGCTTCCTGGAAGTGATCAAAAACCTGGGTACCATTTTAAAGAACATCAGTTTTTGCAAGGAAGATATCCTGCAATACAAACCGGATGCACTGGTACTTATAGATTATCCGGGTTTTAATCTGCGCATTGCCAAATGGGCCAAGCAGCAGGGCATTCCGGTTATCTACTATATTTCCCCGCAGGTTTGGGCCTGGAAAGAGAACAGGGTTAAGCTTATAAAAGGGTGTGTTGATAAAATGCTTGTCATTCTTCCTTTTGAAAAAGAGTTCTATAAAAAATGGGATTATGAAGTGGAGTATGTTGGTCACCCGTTAGCAGAAGTGGTTGACAGCTTTTTGTTGACCGCTGACCATCAAAAGCCTTTAACAACAAACAACGAACAACAGACAACAAACAACATTATCGCCCTGTTGCCCGGTAGCCGCAAGCAGGAAATACTTAAGAAACTCCCCATCATGCTTGAGGTTACTAAACATTTTCCGGATCACCAGTTTGTGGTGGCGAAGGCGCCGGGCCTGGATGAAAGTTTTTATGCTGGCCTGTTAAAGCCTTACAGCAATGTTTCGTCGGTTGTAAATAAAACATATGAATTACTGCTGCAGTCAAAAGCAGCCCTGGTTACCAGCGGTACAGCCACACTGGAAACCGCTTTGTTTGCGGTACCGGAGGTGATCTGCTACAAAGGAAGCGCCTTCAGCTACGAGATAGCAAAGCGTTTGATAAAAATAAAATTCATAGGCCTCGTGAACCTGATCATGGATAAAGAAGTAGTGAAGGAACTGATACAGCATGAACTGACGGTTGAAAACCTGAGAAGAGAATTGAATTTACTGCTAACCGACACTAACAAACAAAGGCAATTACAAAAAGACTATGCGGCACTTAAGAATTTATTGAGCCTTGGCGGCCATGCTTCGGCAAATGCGGCAACAAGTATTTTCAATTATCTTACCAGCCTACCTGAGTAACTTTATTGCCAGAATAATCATAGCCAGTAAAAACAGCAGGATAGACAGCCTGTTGATGCCATGCATATATTTTACCCATTTGCTGTCTTGTGTATTTGGATCTTTTTTCTTCAGAAATAAATACTGTGCAATTTGATCAAATATGCCCATATCATTAATTTGTTACTGTAAAATTAAGGGATAAAACATAACCCATTTTGGCAAGCCGGGTAAAATTGGATGGAATAAAAATGTTATATTTGTACCCGGCTCCCGTCTTTATATTTTTTGAGGTATAGGCTGCATATTTAAAAAATTAACCCTCACCTATACTAAGGATGTTTTTAAAACGTTATCAAATTACCCTGATAAAGTTCCCTCAAACTGCTATGAGTCGAATAAAAAAACCAATTCAACCTGGCATGAGAATACTTTTATCCTTTTTTCTTTTACTCTTTACTTGCTGTGCATCTGCCCAAAGCCAGGGTGAGAAGGTATTTGCTAAAAAAACAGCAGCTGCCAAATTCCAGTTTGTTTATAAAAAAAATCAGGCCCCTGTTGATGACATGCTGTATGATGAAGCCGGGCCTTTTGTAAATGGCTTTGCTATTGTTCTAAAAAACAATAAATTTTCTTTTGTTGATGCAGGCGGCCGGTTAATAGCCCCTATTGAGTTTGATGGCATAAGAAATTTTTGCAACCAATTAGCCGCTGTTCAAAAAAATGGTAAATGGGGCTTTATCAACACCGCAGGATCTATTTCCATCCCTGTAAAATATTCAGTCGCATTTGATTTTACGCAACCTGCTGTAACGCCCGTTCTGGAAAATAAAAAATGGTACCTGCTAAATAATAAGGGGCAGGTAATGGCACAACCGGATATAAGCGTTTGTTACGGATTTAAGAATGGAATTGCCAAAGTAACCAAAGATGACCAGCAGGGGCTGCTTTACCCTGACGGAAGGATTGTGTGGAGTGCATCAGCTGTAAAACCAGCCAAGCCAATTTCGTGGCAACCAAACAACAACAATCTTGCTGAACCGTGCCCTGATAATTTAGGTTTTGAATTTGGTGATTTTACCAACTGGAATTGTTTTGCAGGCTCGGTTGATTCTGTAGGTAATACCAATGTGATAACGGTTACACCAACAGCTCCCATTCCCGGCAGGCATACGGTATATCCAATGTCAATACCTTCAGCACTTGATCCTTTTGGCCTGTTCCCAACCAACCCGCCCGATGGAAGCAATTTTGCTGTAAAGCTGGGCAATACCAATGTGGGCGCAGAAGCCGAACGCATCAGCTACACGATACATGTACCACTTAATGATACTAACTTCTCCATCAAATATGATTATGCGGTAGTTTTTGAAGACCCTGGTCACACGCTCTGGACACAGCCCCGTTTCATATCAAGGCTCATCGATTCCGCAACCAATACTTCTATAGACTGTGCTTCATTTGAGTATATAGCAACATCCGGGCTGCCGGGTTTCATGCGCTCTACGGTAGATACCACCGTCATGTATAAATCATGGGCCTCCGTATTTTACAGCCTGAGAGGTTATGGTGGTAAAACCCTGTACCTGGAATTTACAACCGCCGATTGCGTAAGAAGAGGCCACTGGGGTTATGCTTACGTGGATGTTCAAAGTACTTGTGGAAGCCCGGTTCAGGTTCAATACGATTGTTTGCCCCCCAACGCCACAACCTTAACGGCCCCTCCGGGCTTTGAATTTTATAACTGGTGGAATTTTGATTACAGCGTATTGCTTGGAACAGGTCAGCAATTAAATATGAATCCCGGTCCGGCGCTGAATTCTGTTATTTGGGTTGAAATGATACCATTCAGTACGTTTGGATGCCAGGACACTTTAAAAGTAAATATCAACGGGGATTTTGATGCCGTGTTTGATAATTCAGCCGCCACCGGTTGCGCCCCGCAAACATTTACTTTTTATAACCGTAACCTGCCTTCTTCTTCGGTAACCTGGGACTTTGGTGATGGTAATACGGCTACGGGTGATACTGTTATCCATACCTATACGTTGCCCGGAAATTACAATGTTACCATGAATGTGATCATGCCGGGCGGATGCCATGGTAACGCTATCAAACTTATTTCCATTTACTCCATACCTTCCATGGTAAAGCCCCCGGACCAGACTTTATGCAGTGGGGTAAGAACAAGTGCCGTTAGTTTTTCAGCAACTCCGCCAGGTACTGTATTTAACTGGACAAATGATAATCCTTCCATTGGATTACCAGCCAGCGGTACAGGAAATATCCCTGCATTTACTGCAACCAACGGCGGTACTGTACCCATTACTGCCATCATAAAAGTAACGCCAACACATTTGACATGTACGGGAGCCGCAGAAATATTTACCATCACTGTTAACCCCATACCTACCGTGGCACAGCCTGCAAACCAATTGCTCTGCAGTGGTACCCAAACCGGCACGGTAGCTTTTGCAGGCACGGTATTGGGTACAGTTAATAACTGGACGAACAGCAATCCTTCAATCGGGCTGGCTGCCAGTGGTACAGGGGATATTCCGGCATTTACTGCAATTAATAACGGGAGTGTTAATGCCGTGGCAACTATTACTGTAACTCCGGTAGCTGCAGGTTGCACTGGTACGCCCAGGACATTTACCATAACAGTAAAGCCAACACCCAATGTAACGCCACCGGCCAATCAATCCATGTGTGCAGGTACAGCTACCAACCCCGTAAATTTTACAGGTGTTGTAGCAGGCACTAATTTTAACTGGATAAATAACAATACAAATATTGGCCTGGCGGCCAGCGGTACCGGGAATATTCCTTCCTTTACTGCAACTAATATTTACAACACTCCCATTACTGCATTGGTAACCGTTATCCCTTCGGCCAATGGTTGTACCGGCAATGCCGAGAGTTTTATATTTACCGTCAATCCCATTCCAAATGTCCTTCAGCCCCCCAGCCAGGTTGTATGCAATGGTGCGGCAACAAATATTATCAATTTTTCAGGCCCACTAATCGGTACCACTTACAGCTGGGTCAATAATAATGCATCAATAGGTTTGCCACCAAACGGGTTTGGTGATATACCTTCTTTTACGGCAACCAATAGCAGCAATGCCCCCGTAACCGCTAATGTAGCTGTTGTTCCCTTACTCAATGGTTGCCCTGGTGCAGCACAGAATTTTACTATTACTGTTAACCCCACACCTGATGTGGTGCAACCCGCAAACCAGATTTTATGTAATGCAGTTTTAACGAATCCAGTAAATTTCAGCAGCGCTGTAAGTGGCACCGGTTTTAGCTGGACCAATAGCAATACTTCCATCGGCCTGCCTGCAAGTGGTAACGGCAATATTCCTTCCTTTACTGCCATCAACCTTAGCAATGCAGCAATTACAGCAACCATAACAGTTTCTCCATCGGCTAACGGATGCACCGGGCCGGCAAAAAACTTTACATTCACTGTAATGCCATCACCCAATGTGGTGCTGCCGCCAAATCAAAACCTGTGCAATGGTTCATTAACAGGTGTGCTGAATTTTACCAGTGCAGTTGGTGGTACTATTTTCAGCTGGACAAATAATAATCCATCAATCGGCCTGGCTGCAGGCGGTGCAGGGAATATACCTTCCTTTACCGCAATCAATGCAACCAATACGCCGGTAACAGCCACCATTATTGTTACTCCTTCTGCAAACGGATGCCCGGGTACCCCACAGAGTTTTACCATTACGGTGAACCCCACACCCAACGTAAACCCGCCAACTAATCAAACTGTATGTAATGCAGCTGCATCCAGTGTGGTGAACTTTACAGGTGCTGTTGCAGGAACTGTATTCAGCTGGACGAACAGCAACCCTTCAATCGGGCTGGCAGCAAGTGGTAATGGAAGCTTGCCTTCCTTTACAGCAGTCAATACAACCAATGCTCCGGTTACGGCTACAATTACCGTTTCACCATCTGCAAACGGATGCCCGGGGCCATCTCAAATCTTTACTATTACCGTAAACCCGACACCAGTTGTTTCTCCGCCTGCCAATCAAAGTTTATGTGCCGGCGCAGCTACAATGCCGGTAAATTTTACCGGTACAGTAAGCGGTACAGGATTTAGCTGGGTAAACAATAACACTTCTATCGGTTTGGCTGCCAATGGCAATGGTAATATTCCTTCCTTTACTGCTGTTAATGTTACCACTACACCGGTTGCTGCATTAATAACAGTTACGCCTTCAGCCAATGGCTGTACAGGTAACCCGGAAAGTTTTATCATTACAGTAAATCCAATTCCAAATGTGGTGCAGCCAGCCAATCAAATATTGTGTAACGGAGTGGTGACCAGCCCGGTGAGTTTTACCGGTTCTGTAGTTGGTACCGGCTTTAGCTGGACGAACAATAATACATCCATTGGGCTGGCGGCAAACGGCGTAGGCAATATCCCTGCTTTTACAGCGGTTAATCTCACCAATGCAGCGGTTACAGCAACTATCACTGTTGTTCCGCTTATCAACGGTTGCCCGGGTGCATCACAATCATTTACCATTACGGTTAAACCAACTCCCAATGTAAATCCACCTGCCAATCAATCGCTGTGCAATGGGGCTGCCACCAATGCCATTCATTTTACCGGTGCAGTCAGCGGTACGGGCTTTAGCTGGACGAACAGCAATCCATCTATTGGTTTGGCTGCAAACGGCGTGGGTGATATCCCTTCTTTTACAGCAATCAATCTTTCCAATGCCCCGGTTACTGCATTAATAACTGTAACGCCTTCGGCAAATGGCTGCAGCGGCGGAGCAGAGAGTTTTATTATCACGGTCAATCCAATCCCCAATGTTGTTCAGCCAGGCAATCAAACCCTGTGCAACGGAACGGCAACAAATGCTGTAAATTTCAGCGGTGCAGTAAGTGGTACTGGCTTTAGCTGGACAAATAACAACAGTTCTATTGGGCTGGCGTCAAATGGCGTAGGGAATATCCCATCATTTACTGCAATTAATTTAACCACTGCACCCGTAACAGCAACCATCAGCGTGGTTCCATTGATCAATGGTTGCACAGGACCTTTGCAAAGTTTTACTATCACGGTAAACCCAACACCCAATGTGGTGCAACCAGCCAATCAAACGCTCTGCAATGCCACATTATCAAGCCCGGTGAACTTTACCGGTTCAGTAAGTGGTACCGGTTATAGCTGGACCAATAACAATACTTCCATTGGCCTGGCGGCCAGTGGAAGTGGTAATATCCCCGCATTTACCGCAACGAACTTAACCAATGCACCTGTTACTGCAACTATCACTGTTTCGCCATTGGCAAACGGATGCCCGGGAGCTTCACAAAATTTTACTATTACAGTTAATCCAACTCCTGATGTGATACAGCCTGCCAACCAGGCTTTGTGCAACGGAGCTGCCAGCAGTGCAGTAAGCTTCAGTGGTGCAGTAAGCGGAACTGTTTTTAGCTGGACGAACAACAATACATCAGTTGGCCTGGCAGCAAGCGGAACCGGAAATATCCCCTCATTCACAGCAATCAATACAACCAATGCCCCGGTTGTAGCAACAATAACTGTTTCACCTTCGGCAAACGGATGCACAGGGCCATCTCAAAGCTTTTTCATTACTGTAAATCCAACACCAGATGTGGTGCAACCAGCCAACCAGGCTGTTTGTAACGGAGCTGTATCCAATGTGGTGAATTTTACCAGCAATGTTAGCGGCACTGTTTTCAGCTGGGTAAACAATAACCCCACTATCGGCCTGGCCGCCAGTGGTAATGGAAATTTACCTTCTTTTACAGCAATCAATACAACCAATGCACCAATAACAGCAACTATCACTGTTACGCCATCTGCTAATGGATGCCCGGGGCCTTCGCAGAGTTTTATCATTACAGTAAACCCGACACCCAATGTGCTGCCGCCTGCAAATCAATCGCTGTGCAACGGATCGGCGACCAGTGCTATTCATTTTACCGGTGCAGTCAGCGGAACCGGGTTTAGCTGGACAAATAATAATCCTGCAATTGGACTGGCTGCCAGCGGCAATGGAGATATTCCATCATTTACAGCAATAAATCTTACCAACGCTCCGGTTACTGCTTTTATAACTGTAACCCCATCGGCAAATGGCTGCACAGGCGGCGATGAAAGTTTTATCATTACTGTTAATCCAACCCCCGATGTTGCCCAACCCGCTAATCAAAACCTGTGCAGCGGATCTGTGACCAATACAGTGAACTTTACAGGAGCAGTAGCCGGTACCGGTTTCAGCTGGACAAACAGTAATACATCTATCGGACTGGCTGCAAATGGTGTGGGAGATATACCATCCTTTACAGCAATCAATGTAACCAATGCCCCGGTAACAGCAATAATCAGTGTGGTTCCTTTGATCAACGGCTGTTCTGGCAATCCGCAAACATTCAGCATTACTGTAAACCCCACGCCCAATGTAAACGCAGTGAGCAATCAAACACTTTGTAATGGATCGACAACCAATGCTGTACATTTTACCAGTGTTGTTGGCGGAACAGGGTTTAACTGGACTAACAACAATACCTCCATCGGACTGGCAGCCAGCGGCACAGGAGATATTTCATCATTTACAGCGGTCAACCTAACCAATGCCCCGGTATCGGCTATAATAACAGTTTCTCCTTCGGGAAGCGGATGCCCCGGCGTACCAACCAGTTTTACTATTACAGTTAATCCAACACCTGATGTACTGCAGCAGCCCGATCAAAGAATTTGCGATGCCATCAGTACCAATGCTATCAGTTTTTCCGGCAGTGTTGCCGCCAGCAGTTTTAACTGGACTAACAGCAACCCTTCCATCGGATTGGCATCATCCGGAACCGGCGATATCAATTCATTCAGAGCAGTAAATCCCGGTCCGTTACCAGTTAGTGCCAATATTGTAGTTAGGCCCGTTGCCAGCGGTTGCACAGGTTTGCCCAAAACATTGTTGATTACTGTGGATCCTAATCCATCAGTAGAACTGGGTGCCAATCTTAATTTATCAACCGGCACCACAACCACCCTTAATCCCGTTATTCAAAATGGACCAATAGCTACCTGGGCCTGGAGCCCTGCTACAGGACTTAGTTGTACAAACTGTGCAGCACCTGTTTTAAAAGTAACTACTGATGCCACATACACTGTAGACGTAACCAATATTTACGGTTGTACAGCCCGTGACAATATCAGCATATCCACTTTTTGCAAAAACTCTCAGGTATTTGTGCCCAATGCATTTACACCCGATGGTGATGGCATCAATGATATTCTGATGGTAAGAGGTACCGGCATATTTGTAAAGAGTTTCCGCATCTTCAACCGCTGGGGAGAACTTATTTTCCAGAAAACAAATTTCAACCCCAACGATAAACAATATGGATGGGATGGAAAAGTAAGGGGCGTACCTGCAAGTCCGGATGTGTTTGTGTTTACAGCTGAAGTGGTTTGTGATAATGGGGTAAATTATACTTACAAAGGCAATACAACTTTATTGAAATAACTTATCAGTTTTGAGAAAAATCATAAAATACCTGGCCATTTTTTTAACGATGCACTATGCTAATAATGCATGGGGCCAGGATATTAATTTTTCCCAGTTCTACGAGCTTCCTTTGCTGCGTAACCCTGCACTGGCAGGAATATTTTCCGGGGATTATGAAGTTACTACAGCCTACCGTAACCAGTGGCAAAGTGTTACAACACCTTACCGCACTTTTGCTGTTGGCCTTGAATATAAAAAACCGGTGAAGCGCAATTCAAACGATTTTTTCACTATCGGCCTGCAGGGAACCAATGATATTGCCGGAGATTCAAGGCTCAGGCGCACGCAGGTCTTCCCGGTTCTGAATTTTCACAAATCCCTTAACTCAGAGAAGGACATGTACCTCTCTGCCGGTATCATGGGCGGGCCGGTTATGCAACGGTTTGATCCTTCCCGGTTAACTTTTGATGACCAGTTTGTAAATGGTGCCTACAGTTCAACCAATCCAACTAAAGAGGTATTTACCAACACAGGTTTCACTTACTGGGATCTTACAGCCGGCCTTACTTTTAGCAGTGTGGCCGGGGCTGGCACAAGATTTTACCTGGGGGCAGCCCTCTTCCATATCACCAAACCAAAAGTGGCATTTCAAAAATTGTATGATGTTGTGCTCAACCAGAAATATGTGGTCAATGGCGGCTTGTCTGCTCCGATAAATGATGCCAGCAGGCTTATAGTATATGCCGATTATTTTATGCAGGGTGGTGCCAGGCAAATACAGGGAGGCCTGTTGCTGAACCACGATTTTATCAATGATGGCGAGGACAGAAAAGTGGGGTTAAGTGGCGGACTTGTATATCGTGCAGGAGATGCTATTATACCGGTTGTAAAACTGGATTACAATAAATTAGGACTTGGGTTCAATTATGATATCAATATAAGCAAACTCAAAACGGCCTCTCAATTGCGGGGCGCTTTTGAAGTAACCCTTTCCTACAGGGGTTTTACAAAAAATGAGAGTTCCTCTTTGAACAGTGTAAGATGCCCTGCATTTTACTAATGATGCAACAGGTTAAAAAAATATCCCGAACTTTACTACTGATTTTTTTGTTAAAACAAAAGTTTATGAAAACCAGATGTTATCAAAATTCGTTTTTTCTGAAAAAAAATATCATGCATAAACTTATCTCCGTTATTCTGATTTGCTGCTTTGCTTACACTGCAGGTGCTCAAACAAAAAAATACGCAGTTACCAAGACAGACGCAGAATGGCGCAAACAACTTACTGCGGAACAGTATAACGTTACCAGGCAGAAAGGAACCGAAAGGGCTTATACAGGTAAATATTGGGATAACCATCAAACCGGTATTTATAAATGTATTTGCTGCGGGCAGGAATTATTCAGCTCTGCCACAAAATTTGAAAGCGGTACAGGATGGCCAAGCTTTTGGCAGCCCGTAAAAAAAGCGAATGTGGAAGAGCTTAGCGACTACAGCCTGGGCATGGAACGCACAGAAGTGAATTGCAGCCGTTGCGGCGCCCATCTTGGGCATGTATTCGACGATGGCCCCAAACCAACGGGGCTCAGGTATTGTATGAACTCAGCTTCACTTATATTTGAGAAAAAATAAACCAGTTGACAGAACCTAATTCCTGCGATAGCACCCTTTTACTCCTCAGGAATTTTGATGTTTTTGCACACATCACGCCCGAAGAGTACGATGAACTTAGCCTGATTCATAACTACCTTGAAGCAGAAAGCGGCGAATACATATACTTTCCCCATCAAAACCGCAACAAACTTTATTTTACCAAAACAGGGTTTATCAAGCTGGGTTATATTGATGAACAGGGCAATGAGGTGATCAGGGAGATCATTCAGAAAGGTGAGGTATTTGGCCAGCTTACCCTGGAAAAAAATAACGACCGGGATGAATTTGCCCAGGCATACAAAAGCAGGGTGAGTCTTTGTGCTTTTACCATGGAAGATTTTCTGCGGTTACTGCAGCGCAAACCTCAAATGGCCATTGCTTTCAGTTTTCACCTGGGCAACAAGCTGAAAAAAGTAGAGAACCGGCTGCTGGATATTTTGAACAAAGATGTAAAAAGCAGGCTGGTCCAATTGTTGATTCAGCTGGCTGCTGATAATAAGAGCATAACGGGCAACACAGCTGTTATAGAAAAATTTCTCACGCATGATGACATAGCCAGGCTGATTGGTTCATCAAGACAAACAGTAACCACCACACTTAATCAATGGGAAAAACAGAACCTGATCACCATTTCAAAAAATGAAATGGTGATCAGTGATATAAAATCATTTAAGCAGGCAGCAGAAAAATAAGTACCCGCTACAGGTTATAAGTTGTGGCAAGTTCCTTTAATTGCAGGATATTCTCAACACCCAGTTTTTCAAATAGCCTGGCCTTGTGTGTACCTACTGTTGAAGTTTGAATATTTAATGCATGGGATATTTCTGTTACTGTTTTTCCTTCAAGCAGTAAAGATACAATCTCAAATTCCCTCGGAGAGAGTTCATTAAAAGGGTTTGCAGATTTGCCGGAGAAAGAATCTTCTGCCAGCTTCTGTGCAAGCGTATCACTAATATATTTTTTACCGCTCAAAATTACGGAAATGGCTTTGGTAATTTCTTCTAGCGGTGCTTCTTTTGAAATAAACCCAAAGGCACCGGCTTTCATAAACCTTTGAGCATAGATATTCTCTGCACTCATAGAGAACATCAGCACTTTTGCAGCTGGGTAGGTTATATGTATATACTCCATCAAACCCAGTGTATCTGTATTGGGCATTTGTATATCCAGTAAAATGAGATCGTATTGATTTTCTTTAAGCCTGGCTACAGCGGTATCGCCATTCATGGCTTCATGTATTTCGGAAGGGTTATACAAATCCGCGAGGAGGATTTTTATTCCTGATCGTACAACAACGTGATCATCAACAAGCAAAAATTTTTTCATGTTGGCTTAGGATTTTAGAGGCTAATGGTTGTCATTTAAAATGACTTTCTATGATAAAGGTAGAATTTTATCTACAAAACAATAAATAAATTCACTATAAGTTGTTTTACAAGTGTTTTTGATATTTGCAATAAGTAAATGGCACAGGTATAATACTGTATCGGTTAAAGTAAAAGCCCGTTGTCTGTTTTGTAATCAGCATACCCTGTGAAACCGAATAAATGAGCAATATCGAATGAAAAAAACCAGCACAACCCCTTTAGCAGCATTATATAGCAAAGGCAACATATTTAACATCAGCTGTAAAGAAGATAAATACAGGGCCATCGTTGAAAATTCAACAAGTGCTTTTTTCCTGCTCCACCCCACTGGCAGTATAGAAGATGCCAATCATGCTGCGTATACATTATTTGGATACACTGCCGAAGAATTAAGATCCCTGAAAATTTTAAAATTAGTCGACAATGCCATGCAGGTTATTTTATCGGCTTTTCAAATACAGGAAGATGTTGTTACCGTTACAGAAGCTACCGGCATTACCAAAGATGGCAGACATTTTCCGATAGAAATATCTGCTGCATATTTTACAGATGCTGACGGGAAAGGGAAATACAGTACCATGATCACAGACATAACTGTAAGAAAAAAGATCAAGGCTGACCTGCAGTTAAGTATTGAAAGGTACAACCTGGTTGTAAAAGCCACCAAGGATCTTGTTTGGGACTGGGACCTGGTTACCGGGGAAATTTACAGGAGCGGCCACAACTTGCTGGATGTATACGGGCACCACAGCAACGATTTAATCAGAACCATTAAAGATTGGTCTGAATACATTCACCCGCGGGATAAAGAAAAGATACTGGCACAACTGGAGTACTATACCCATTCGGCTAACGAAACAGATTTTAACTTGGAATACCGTTTCAGAAGAGAAGATGGAATTTATGTATACATCAGCGACAAAGGGTACATAATAAGAGATGAAGCGGGTAAAGCCATCCGCATGATTGGTGCTGCTGAAGATATAACTGAGCGAAAAAAAGCTTTATTGAAAATTGAAGAAAGTGAAATGCGGTACAAATTGTTTGTAAAGCAGAGCACAGAGGGTATCTGGCGGGTTGAACTCAAAAAGCCCATGCACATTTACATGCCTATTGAACAAATGATCGGGCATTGTGCTGCACATGCATATATAGCGGAGTGCAATGACGCTTTTGCCCGTACATATGGTTTTGAGAATGCAGAAAGCATGATCGGCAGTCCGTTAAGTTTAATATTGCCCGAATCTAACCCTTCTAACCTTGATTATTTTGTCCGGTTCTTCAAAAATGGTTTCAGGGTACAGGATGAGCTTAGCTATGAAAAAGATAAGGATGGCAACCTTTTAATTTTAGTGAACAACATGATTGGTGTTATTGAAGGTGACTATATAAGCCGTGCCTGGGGAACACAGCGGAATATTACCAGTCAGAAAAAAGCAGAGCAGGATCTTATAGAAAGCAAGAACCACTTAAAAGCAATTATTAATACAGATCCCGAGTGTATTAAATTACTCAGCAGGGAAGGCATTATCCTGGAAATGAACCCATCAGGATTGCAGATGATTGGTGCAACCGATACAGAACAGGTGATCGGCAAAAACGCCCTGAACCTTATTTTGCCTGAATATCATGCCGGGTTTAAAGAATCGCTGAATAATATCTTTAACGGGGAATCCATTAAAAATGTATTTGAAATAAAAGGGTTCCATGGGCAACAACTCTTTATGGAATCACATTCTGTTCCTTTAAAAGATGCTGAAGGAAATATCATTGCTGCACTTGCCGTAACCCGGGATATCACCGAAAGCAGAAATGCACAGGCATTATTGCAGGCATCAGAACAGAAATACAGGTATCTTTTCAATAATAACCCTGCAGCTATTATCATCTGGGATATCGATTCCAGGAAAATACTGGAGGTAAATGCATCGGCAGTCGATTTATATGGTTATCCACGCAATACATTTTTGAACCTAAATATGCTTGACCTGAGTTATGAAGAAGAAGATACCGGTTGCAGGGAGTATATCAGTAATATACAGCGATATAAAAATCAGAAAGCCAGTTTCGATTGCAGGCACCGTACCAGTAACGGCTCTGTGATTATCATCGAAACCAGGTCGCACGAAATAATTTATAAGAACCGCAAAGCAATACTAACCATTGTAAATAACATTACAGAAAAAGTTCAGCTGGAAAACAGCCTCAATGAGGAAAGGCGCATCAGGCAGCAGCAAATTACTGAAGCAGTCATTACAGGCCAGGAAAAGGAACGTACTGAACTGGGCCAGGAACTACACGACAATATCAACCAGATACTTGCATCCACCAAATTATATATCGAATGTGCCATGCGGGATGAAAAGCCAAGGGCGGACCTTTTAGCTGAAAGTAAATCGCTTTTAGAAAAAGCCATGCATGAATTGCGGGTGTTGTCTAAATCGCTGCTGCCACCATCTCTGGGCGAGTCCGGGCTGAATCAGGCCTTACTGGAACTGATAGAGAATATAAAACAGGTGCATGAACTTGACATTACGCTTAGCTATTCCGTAACAGAGGAACACGACATTTCAAAGAACCTGAACCTTACGATTTTCAGGATCGTACAGGAACAACTGAATAATGTGATAAAACATGCACATGCAAAGACAACCCAAATTAAAGTCATAGAGTCAGACGACCATATTAAAGTAAGTGTAACAGATGACGGACTGGGATTTAACGCTTCTCTTAAAAGGAATGGGGTTGGTTTGCGAAATATATCCAGCCGGGCCGAAGTTAATAATGGTACGGTATCTCTCATTTCCAAACCCGGCGAAGGCTGCAAGCTTACAGTAAAGTTCCCATTAAAAAGATCAAGCAGAAAAAGTGTTGTGAATATTTAAAAAATTACCGGCCGGCATCCAGGGTTAACAAATGTTCTTTTATCAGGTCAAAATGCTCCCAGGGTATGAAATGACTGGCACCTGGTATTATGATCACTTTTACCGCAGGATTGGCCAGCAGTTTCTGTTTACCATATTCCACATTTTTTACAGTAACAAATTTATCGGCATCGCCATGGATAAATGTTACCGGCATCTTCACTGAAGCATAGCCGGTATCGAGACTATACAGATCTTTCTTAAAAAATACGATCTCATCATTGGAGGGGGCAAAAGCGCCCGGCAGCAATACATGCAATGGCGTATGCAAAAATAAATAGCGCCAGTATTCCTTAGGTTCATCTTTGGGTGAAACAGATCCCGCCAGTACCGTTAAAGAGCTTATTTTATCCGGATATAATTGTGCCAGCATTACAATGACCGGGCCCCCGATACTATGCCCCACCAAATGCAGTGGCTTGTGATTGTTTTCTTTCTCCAGTATTGTATTGATCAGTACTGCCTGTTCTTCCAAATGCATGGCAGTACCAAAACCGCTGTAGCCAAAACCAGGCCTGTCAATGGATATCATCCTGAAATGACGGGCTAATACCGTATCCTCCAGGTATATCTTAAAAGCATCCCAGCTGCCTGGTGAGCCATGCACAAAAAACAAAGTGGGCAAAGTATCGTTGCCGGTTTTGGCATAATGTAGGCCGGTTTTACCGGCACCCGTATAATGAAAGCTGACAGCCAATCCTTTTTGCGCAAATTCCTGACTGGCATTGCTGTCATTTATCCTGAACTTCATACAGCCCTGCGACATCACTATCCAGCAACAAAAAAAAAGTAAGCCAGCCCGTTTTATATATTTTATTGCCCGGTTCATGGTTCGTTTTAAAATTTGTCAAGGTTGCTCATCACTTTGTTGTTATCCCTGAACATCTGCATACCTTCCTTTACCGTTAAATACCTGTATCCCTTTTTATGATTTTGCATGCTGATGCTGCAGAGTATCTTAAAATGACGGGCAATTTCTTTCCAGGCAAAAAATACAGAATGCCGGGGGTCGTATATATGTGTGGGCTCGCTGCCTGCACCGTTCAATTCCACGATCGAAAAATTCTTTCCTGCCCGCAGATCATCCGGGTTGCTGTACATAATATCCAGTCGCCCAAAATAGAATTCAGGTATCTGCTTAAATATGGCATCAAAGGTTTTGGTGAAAGAAGCATCGGCCCAGTGACTTACATCAATGAATTTAGCTCCCCTGGCATGGTTGCCATAAGGCACCAGGTTCTTTAATTCATCTTTGCCTAAAACTTTATCCAGGTCATCGCCATACATCTTTTTCAGCGCCGTTAATTGCAGATGATAACGCGGATCCTTTTCTATCAGCTGTTTGATAGTGGAAACACCATCGCCTTTTACAATCAGGAATTCCTTGGCCACAATACCACTGATAAACCCATCCGGTTTATCGGGCATACGGCAGTAAAATATACCAACTTCCTCGGGATAGGGAATGAATTCCTGCACTAAAAAATCCATATTTATCCTGGCAACATAACCCGCTATCTCGTCAGGCGCAAATATCTTTTGCACCCCCCTGCCCTTTCCGCCAATATCCGGCTTGGCAATACAGGGAAATGCAATACCGGCTTCGGTTATCGCCTTTATTATTTCATCAGCAGCAGTACCCTGTTTAAAGCCAAGTGTTTTAGGAATAAACCGGGCAGGTATGATATCATAGATCTTCTTTTTGGACTCCATCAGGAAACCTGCATTTTCTATGCGGGGATTGGCTGCATTGAAAAAGAAGAAAGATCTTGCTTTGGCTGCGTAATAGAACCAAACAAAGTACATCGGAAAATAAACCACCCCAAATGGCCAGTACTCCCAATGCGTCAGTTTATGAATGAAGAGCTTGATTTTTTTCACTTACCTGGCTATTGAGGGTTGAAGTACGGGTACCATTTGGCTGTATTGCTTTTCCTCAAGCAGGTCGTTGTACAGGAATTGTATTTCGTTATGCTTAATAACGGCCTGTGTAATACTAAATGTGGTGAGGCCGGTAGCCCGGCTGATGATAAATCCGTTTTCGGTATCGCCATTATTGTTGCCATGAAAGGCCTGAACACGCATAGCTGTTACAGGTTCTTCAGTAAGCTGAAACTGGTCAAATAACTGCTGCCGGCGTGCAATCACTTCTTCGCTGTATAAAGTGGCTGAAGACCAGATATGGTTTGCGGAAATATCAGGTTGCTTTTCAAATTTGTTATTGCCGTTCCACCGTAATTCACAGAGCAGCCCCGGCACATACAGTATCAGGGTGAAAGGTTCAATATTTTCCAGGTCCATTTTCCGGAAACAGGAAAGCGGGTCTTCATTTTCAATGATTTCCAGTAATACAAGGCCACGGCTTTTTCGGTATGGCGGTGCTGGCATATGTTTTTCAAAAGCCCCGTTAAGCAGCACACAAACCACCCCTGTATCAGTGGCTGCAAACCAGGTTCCGCCGGCCTTCGGGTCTTTGGGAAAAATGATCCGCTTGTCACTGCTTTCATACAAAGCAGGCTTTACGGCATTTTCACGCCTGATATTTTCATCACGGTTAGAAGTGATGATAATGGAATCGTTAGCCCTTACAAAACTTACTGTACACATTGCTGCCGGTATTGCAGGGTTGAATAAGCGACACCAAACCCATTGTCAACAGGTATATCTTTTATGGTTAGCAGTGCTACCTTAATTAGGGCCTGGTGATGGATACAATGTTCCAGGTTGTACAAAACCTCCCGAAAATAATTCGATTCAATATTTACACTGTCGTCACCGGCCACAGAACATACCAGTAATTGCTTGTCGGGCCGCGGCAGCTTTTGCAGAATTTCCTTTACTTCTGCAACAGCAGCAGCAATATCATTTTCGTATACCGGGTTTCGTTTCCGGTTATCATAATATACTTTACCCGGGTCATAGCCTTCCAGCAGGCATTGGTACAGTTCAATGATATGCCTGGTATGCTGACCAATAGTAGCATTGGTTAATGCTTCGCAGGGATTTGTGTAGCATCCGTTTGCCGGCAACAACTCCAGCATCTGTACCAGCTTCTGCAAAGAATCTTCCGAATTTTTGAATAAACCTGTCAAAATTTTAGTTTTAAAAGTTGTGGTATTTTTTTCCTGTCGATGATCACCAGGCAAAGGCAGCAAACAAATGTAATTACTGCATATGTAAACAGTAGTGCATCTCCTTCAAAGATAATACCCAATTTAGTGAGATGGAAAAAAATTGCCCCGGCCATCAGGCCCATTCCCATCAATGCCCCTAATAAGCTGGTACGTGGTATCAATATCAGTACCGAAGCTACCAGTTCACAAATGCCGGTTCCAATGCGGCCCCATGGTTCCATCCCTAATGTGGTGAATAACTTTACAGACTGCGGATGCGCAGTAAATTTGAAGTACAGGGTTTGCAGCATGATCACTGCAGCCAGTATCCTCAGCGTCCAGGTAAAAATAGTTTTGATCATTGTTGATTGTTTTACTTGCAATTTTATGCAGGTTATCCCGGCCGGATTGTCCGCTGCCCGACATTCCCTGTATATTCACCGGCATTTAACAATTAACCTACGCAACCGGAGGGGATCAGGTTTTTGTGCCGTTAATTATTTGTAAATTAAGGCCGGATGTCGGCTGCCTGACAATGCCACATTACCACCCCTCCTAGTTTTGCTGTATAAATATAAACTATCATGAAATATTTTCTTAGTCTTATTACACTGGCGTTAATAAGTTTTTCGGCTCCGGCACAGGATGCCTCAGCCATCCGCAAAAAACATTTTAACACAGATGCAGGTGTTGCCATACAGGGCTATGACCCCGTAGCATACTTTACTCAAAACAAAGCAGTAAAAGGCAGTAAAGAAATGGCCGTTTCCCATTCAGGCATCGTGTATTATTTTTCATCTGTTCAAAATAAAGAAGCATTTAAAGCCGCCCCGTATAAATATGAGCCGGAATATGGTGGCTGGTGTGCTTATGCCATGGGGCATACGGGTGAAAAAGTAACGATTGATCCCGAAACTTTCAAGATACTGAATGGTAAATTATATCTTTTTTACAACCGCTTCTTTACAAACACGCTAAAGGACTGGAATAAAAATGAGGCCTCCCTGAAAAAATCTGCCGATGCAAACTGGGCAGGCCTGTTTAAGTAAAATGGAGGTATAACAACAGAAATGTGCCCGTTAACATTTTTTACTCCTTGTTTTTAACTATATTAGGAGTGATGTTTTGGCTATCCCGATATATCATTGTATGCAGCCTGCTTTTACTGGCCGCCCGCATGCCAGCCCAAAACCTCACCGGTACCTGGGAGGGCGACCTGGGTAATGATCAGTTTTTGCAGCTCAACATTTTACAAACGGGCAATAAAATATGCGGCTACACCAGTGACCATGTAAAAAAAGATACTAACAGTTTTTGCAAGGCCTTTTTTGAAGGTTATTTTGATACAAAGAAAAACAGGCTTGTAATTAATGGTAAATACTTTCTGAAAAATTCGGGCAGTCATATACTGATGCACCTTAAGTTAAAATTAAAATCAAAAGCCGGTAATGAGTTTTTAGAAAATCAGCCATTCATGACGATCCGTTACCGGGAATTCAGGTCAATTTTTGGCATAACCGTGGAGCCATACATTGACTATGATTCATCAGAGTATGTGTACATCAAAAAAGTTGCCGATCAGCCCAGGGAGATCAATGAACTGATGCAGGATTGCATTGCAGCCGACAGGAAGAAAGACGATACCGGCTATGTAAAGATCAAACCAAAGCCTGCAGACAGCCTGCCCCCGATAGTGCAAATACCATTACCTGAAAAGAAGAATGACAGTTTACCCGAAGTGGTTAAAATTGAGCCTGGCAAAACAGACAGTATATCAGTTCTGCCCGCCCCGGCTCAAAGAAAGAATGTGGAACAAAGCCATATAACAGTTGATGTAAAACATATAACCCTTAAGGTGTACGATAATGCGGTTGTGGATGGCGATACCGTGAGCATTCTCTATAATGGCAAAATGTTGCTGGCCCATCAGCTACTGTCAGAAAAAGGGATTGAGCTGAATATTGAGCTGGATGAAGAACATCCCCGGCACGAAATAACCCTGTTTGCCGAGAACCTGGGCAGCATCCCTCCAAATACAGCGCTGGTAGTGGTTACAGCTGGTAAAAAAAGGTACGAGCTTTTTGCCAGCGCCAGCCTGGAAGCAAATGCGGTACTTGTATTTGATTATAAACCTCCCGGGCAGTAAGATCAGTTACGGGTGATGCCGGCTTGTTTTATTTTGATGTTATCGATTGCCTTGCTCAGTTCCTCAATCTTTCTTTTGTTCTGGTCATTCTCCATTTGCATTGAAATATTCTTTGCCTCCAGGCCGCTGGCCACTTCTTTAGATTCCTTGCGTGCCTTTTTGGTATTCTTTTTCATGCTTTTATTGTTGTCCTTGATATCGTTTTCCAGCTTTTTAATTTCATGGGTCATGCGGGAAGCTTCGGAATAATAATACTCAGTTAAAAATTCCACACTGAAATCATTCAATATCTTTTTCATGGCAGCAAACTCAGCAGGATAATTTTCGGGGCCAATAAAAAAATCATAGCCAAAGCTCATGAAATAATTAAGCTCCGACCTGTCACCCGGGGCATCCGCTACCGCAGCGTATATGTTCATCCTTTTATCAGAAACAGCTACCAGGCTGATATCAGTGCCGGTTATCACATCTTTATTGGTTAAAAAGCCAATGCCTTTAATCTTTACATCGTATGTTTTTTTGAAATACTCATCCCAGGCTTTTTTAACGGTTTTGGGTGATGCATCATATGTCACTTTCAGGCAGGGGCGGTTTGCATTTTCGAAAGTGATGGTGGAAGTATCTATCTTATAGGTTTGGGCACTTAACGATAAACAACATACAAATGCCAGGCTTAGAATCAATAATTGTTTTTTCATTGAAAGGGTTGTTTTATTAGTAAGAACAAAATTAACAGAAATTGGTTGCATCACAAACAAAGGCAATCACCGGCCTGTGAAGATTATTCTCCGTTGTTCTGCATATCCGCAGCCAGCACTTCAATCCTGCTGAACCATCTTTTTAAGCAAGGATATCTGGCCGAGGTGATAATGTGTATGTTCAATGATACCATGAATATTACGATACCAGGTTCCGTACTTTTCGCCTGCAAACAGGGTGTTCATCTGTTCATCCGGCAGTTTTTCAACCAGGGCAGTAAAATCCCGGGCATCGGCCCAAACCTTTTGTAACAAGGTATCCCAATCTGCCTGCGAATGTATTGGCGGAAGATTGAAACTGTATTTGTCGCTTGCATTTAAGGGTTTGCCCTCCAACACTTCTTTTACAGTTTTCACATAATAATGAATATGGTAAACCAGTACCGCAATACTGTTGCATCCTTTCACCTGCATAACGGCCTGTTGCCAGCTGATATTTTCCAGGGTATTTTGAAGATTTACCGAAGTCCAGTTTCCGCCAAAAAACACTTCACGAAAGTGTTTCGATACTTCTGATGACAGTTTCATAAACGATTTTTAATTGTATGAACTAAAATACAGATAATAAATGCCTGGCCTAATATATACCATTTTATTTTTTTATTATTGTACCCGGCGCTTTGCCCGCCTGATTAATCAAAAACCAAAACAACATAAGCTATGGAACCCAATACAGCTGCTGCAGAAGCCGGCAAGCAAAAAAATAAGACCATGCTGAGGGAAGCCCTCGTAAGCGCTTCTTTCATTGAAAAAACAGTGATCCTGATACTCACAGCTTTGTCCTCGGGATTGCTGATCCCTTATGTTGGCGATAAGATACAGGTATCCAAAGCGCAGCATGAAGCCCTGGCCCAGGCCAAGACCAAACTGCTGGATGATATCACCAACACACTGGTCACTTATCAGTACCTGGCAGGTGATGTAAGTTATTATAAAGGAGATACAGCTTTGGCAAGCGATAAACTGCAAGCCATGGCATTTGAACGGTACAGTAATAAAGTGGTAGACCTGATGGCACAATGGGGCGTGGAAATTGCCAAAGCAAAAACCCTGGCATCGCCCGAAGTAAGTGCTAAACTGGAAAAATTCATGAACAAGGTTTTGAATGAACAGGAAGTGAAGCTGGTAAGCCTGTACACAAAAAATGCTTCCGTAAGCGAATGGGCTGCCATGAATGACCTTACCGGAAAAATGTATGAGGAAGCAAAGACACTCATAACAGAGCTGGCGGTTGACCTGAAACTTGCCAGCCCTGAAAGCAAGCTAAAACCATAAACATTTATACGCAACTCTAAGGCTAAAAAATGCAACTGGCTGCCTTGACGGGTATAACCTGCCTGTTACATGATCCGCTTGTGATACAGATCTGAGCAGCCAATAATTTTCAGTTTATTTTTTAAGATAAAGGGCATAGATACGGCCCGGGTATAATACCATCTGCAAAAAATTAAGTTCTACCTGCTGCATGTACAATTTGCTATTGCCCGGCATGCTTAGTGAAAGAAAAGGGAAATAACGAATATTTGTCCTTACCCCCCACCAGTCGGTCCGGGTTGGCCTGATATCCCATCCTGCTATGAAACCGGGGCTCAGGAAACTATAGTTTTTTACAAACGTTTCTCTGCCATTTTCTGTTTCTGTTACCTTATATTTTTCATAACTGGCTATAGCGCCCACAAAGGGTACAAAACCATGATAATCGGCCAGGAACTTGTACCCCTCCAGGGCATATGAATTTCGTTTAACAACCTGTGTGTACCCATAAGCGCTGAGCGTGGATCTGAAAAGCCTTACAGAAAAATTTGCCATCGCATCAAGGCGGAAATTGTAGTAGCCGATTCCTATATCGGGATATAGCACTGTAACACGGTGATTATCCAGGAAAGGTCTGAATGTTTTATTATACCCTGATGTTTTACAGAAAAAAGAATAGGCAGGCCCCATTGCCACAGATATTGAGCTAAGTGCATTTCTCTTTTTAAGCCTGTCGTACTCCTGCTTCAGTTCTCCCCTGCGTTCCCGGTTTAGTGAGCTTACAGACAGGTCGAAAAAATATTTATAATCGGCCGAAAAGGAAAGCCTGGGAACTTTTACCGGAACAGTTTCAGCCGGAGAAATATAATAACTGTAACTGTTCCTGTAATGGTAATTGCAGCCAATTTCCAGCATCCCCCGCTTAAAAAGCCAGGTCAGTCCGCCCAAAAATGAACCATCTGCCCGTTTCATTTGTACCCCGGCTGCCTGCTTATATGAAAATGATGAAAGCGACATGCCTAAGTAGGGGCTCAGTGTATTGGTCCGCACGGGCCTGATGAAATATTTGAAACCCGTGGAACTGAAACGCTGGTATTCACCGTGGGTTTTATCTTTAACGAGGTCTATATCCGGCAATGAAAAAGTAGTAAAAAACTCGGCACGTCCCCAAAAATGTAATCCGGCTATACTGATGGCGGGGGCAAAACTTTTTCCTATCGGTATCCGCTGCAACTGGTTCTGTGCATTCCGGAAATAAGAATTGCCCGAGCCGGGGGTGTACTCCATATCATATCCAAAAGTGGTTTGTGCAAATGTGTACCTGTTTTTCCCTTTCTCCCGATAAGCCTGGGCATCGCATATTTCAGCAATAACCAATAAAAATACGGATGCAAGCAGTTTACATTTCATAGCAGCAATTTACAACTCAGGCGGGTAACCTGTTATCATTTTTACTCAAGATACAAAGCATATGCTGTTTGTAACCGAAGAAAGCAGTAAAACAAAGCCCCCGGAAATTTCCGGGGGCTTTGTGCCCCTGATTGGGCAAATATCCAACCAATTTTTGGACGATTTAAAGGAAATATCGGCTTTTAAGGGACTTTTCCGGGAAAATATGGATTGGTAGCTAAAACCGCATCCTTTGAATCCTGACGGCGTTTAAAATAGCCAGTAAAGCCACCCCTACGTCTGCAAAGACTGCTTCCCACATAGTGGCTAATCCACCTGCGCCTAATGCCAAAACAATGGCCTTTACAGCAAAGGCAAGGATGATATTTTGCCAAACGATCTTCTTGGTCTGCTTGCCAATATTGATGGCCATAGCAATCCGGCTCGGCCTGTCATCCTGTATCACTACATCGGCAGTTTCAATCGTGGCATCGCTGCCCAAACCACCCATTGCTATCCCAACATTACTCAATGCCACCACCGGGGCATCATTTACCCCATCACCAACAAAAGCAACGGTTTCATTACGATCTTTAATGGCCTTTACTTTGTTAACTTTATCTTCCGGCAATAAATCCCCGAAAGCGTTGTCAATTCCCAACTGATCTGCAACAAATTTTACTACGGAGTTTTTATCGCCACTTAGCATGGTGGTTTTCACATTCATGCTGTGCAGCTTGTTTACTGCTTCCTGGGCATCTTCCTTAATACTGTCGGCGATGGTGAGCCAGCCAGCAAATTTTTTATCATACGCAATGGCGATTGAGGTGTACACAATTGCTGAAGGGTCAACATCGTATTTGATGGAAAACTTATCCATCAGCTTAAAGTTTCCAACCAGCAATTCTTTTCCGCTAATTATTCCTTTCAATCCATGCCCCGCAATTTCTTCTGTGTTGCTTAATTGTATAGATGTATTTAATTCCCCAACATATTGGTGAATAGCGGTTGCAACCGGGTGTGTACTCTGGCTTTCCAAAGCATTGACCATTTGCAATATTTCATGTTTGTTAAAATTAGGTTTTATGTTTACTTCCTGCACTTTAAAAACACCTTCCGTCATAGTGCCGGTTTTATCCATAACTACATTTTGAATCCCAGCTATTATATCCAAAAAATTGCTTCCTTTAAAAAGTATGCCATTCTTACTGGCTGCACCAATGCCGCCAAAATATCCTAACGGTATTGAAATTACCAATGCACAGGGACAACTGATAACTAAGAAAACCAATGCCCGGTAAAGCCATTGACTGAATACATAGTTTTCTACAAACAACATTGGCACAACACAAATAAGTACTGCCAATAAAACCACAATGGGAGTATAGATTTTAGCAAACTTTCTTATAAATAATTCGGTAGGTGCTTTTTGTGCAGTAGCATTTTGTACCAGTTCTAAAATCTTACTCAACTTACTATCTGTATAAGCAGTGGTAACTTTTACCTGTGCCACAGTATTCAGGTTTATCATTCCTGCCAGTACAGTTTCACCTTTTGCTTTTGTATCTGGCCTGCTTTCTCCTGTAAGTGCTGCAGTGTTGAATGATGCTGATTCAGAAATTAGCTCCCCATCTAATCCTAATTTTTCTCCTGACTTTAATTGTATAATATCCCCAATTTTTGCAGCTTCGGCTTTAATAGTTTTGGGTTGATTGTTTTCTAAAACGATTACTTCATCGGGCCGCTGGTCAAGCAATGTTTTTATGTTTGCTTTAGCTCTTTTTACTGCCAATGTTTGGAATACTTCACCAATGGCATAGAACAACATTACCGCTACTCCTTCAGGGTATTGATTAATGGCAAATGCACCAATGGTTGCAATACTCATCAATAAAAATTCAGAGAAGATTTCTCCTTTGCCAATACTTTCAACTGCTTCTTTCATTACAGGAAAGCCAACAGGTAAGTAAGCTACGACATACCAAAGAACCCTTATCCACCCTGTAAACCAGGTTTGCGGAAACCAATTATCAAATGCAATGGCCGTAAATAATAAAATTAAACTAATGATTGCAGGAAGAAACATTTGCAATATTGTTTGACTGCTCCCAGAATGGTCATGTCCGTTCCGTTCTTCATGGTCGTGGTCATGTCCATCATCAGGGCTATGTCCTTCCTTTAGTAATTCCTTTGCACCGGCTTTGGTATAAATTTTTTCTTCCTGTGTGCAGCAGGTCATTCTGCCTTGTGCATCGTAGGTATGTTTATGATTGGGATCTTTATTTATCATTTTCTATTCTTTGAAATGGACAATAAAAAAGGTTACAGATGTTTTCATCTGCAACCTTCTATTTTAAATTGTAATTACTGTTAAGCCCGGAAAGTACTTACCATTCCCAAAATGGAGGCAAGCATTACTACACATTTCCAGCAATTGAGCCTGTTCATTTTCATTTATATAAATTTTATGAATGTAAAAGTACATAGTAGTTGATTGTGACTTTGTTAATGTTATTCCTCTTCTGTATTGGTCATCTTCGCAGATACAAAGAAAGCGCCCTTCACCACAATCTTCGCTCTTTTAGGAATTTCCTTTATCAATGTTATCTCTGTATAGCCAATATCTGCTGTGCCTTTTGCTACCGGTATCCGTTCAAAAGTTATTTCTTTTTCTTCCTTTTTTGCATCCTGCTTCAAGCTATCTTTTTCAACAGCGTCTATAAGTACAAAAATATAATCCTGTCCATCAACTCTTACAATAGCTTCGTTTGGCACAGCAGGTACAGTTGTTTTGTCCAGGCTTACAATTGCGGTAACATTCATGCCATCAATCAAGCCTGTTTTATCTCCTTTCACCATTGCATGAACAGAAACAGCTTTACTTTCTCCCTCAAATGATGAGCCCAATGAAAATATCTGTGCATCATACTCTTTACCGGGGTTGTTGGTGATATTAAAATGAATGGTCTGATTATTCTGCAATTTCGGTAAGTCCTTTTCATACACAAACAAATCAAGGTGCAATTGACTGTTATCAACAATTTCAGCAACTACAGTTGTTACATCCACATAGCTCCCCATTTTTACATTTACGTTGCTTACAACACCGTTAATGGGGCTTGAAACAGCCAATACAGAAATCAATTTTCCATTGGAAAGCCTTGCAGGGTTGATACCCATTAATTGTATTTGCTGCGCCAGTGTTGACTTGAGTGTTCGTAAACTTCTTAATTCTGTTTCTGCTGCCTGTAAATTTTTTAAAGCCCCTGCGTTGCCTTCATTCAATTCTTTTTGGCGTTTTACTTCCAGTTCGGCAAAAGCAATTTTTGCATTAACACCGAGGTATTGGCTTTGCGCCTGTATAAATTCAGGGTTAGCAATGGTGGCAATGGTTTGCCCTTTTCTGACCTGGTTGCCCGGCTGAACCAGCAGGGATTTTATAACACCGCTGTAAATAGAATTTACACTGGCTTTGTTCTGATTTGGTACTTTCAGCACTCCATTTGTTTTAAGTGCTGCGGTTAATTGTTTTTCTTCAATGGTTCCTAATTCAATGCCAATGCTTTTTATCTGTTCATCGCTGAGAACAGCCAGGTTGGGGTTCTCGTCTTCATGCTTGTCTTTAGGAATTTCTGCTTCAGTTTTAGCCGCTTCAGTATTACCCTTGCTGCCGCAGGAAACAAAAGAAACAAGGCTGGCGAAAATGATTACTATTATTAAAAACTTCTTCATCGTTTTATGTTTATTGATTGATGTAATAATTGTATTGAATGACTGAATGATTATAGGCATTGAGATTCTCCAAATAGTTTTTTTGTATTTCAATGGCCTGTGTTAAAAACTGTGACAGCTCCGCAAAACTTATTTCACCGGCACGGTAAGCTAAGGAAGCTGCTTTTATTATTGCATCAGCCTGTTTCAGTCCACTTGTTTCATAAAAGGATAACATGCTGCGGTTCTTTTCTACTTCCTGCTGCATCTGCAATTTTTGAGTATTGAGTACCTGTGCTTCATACTCATATTGCTTTTGCTGTACTGCCATATCTGCTTGCGCCACTTTCACTTTGTTCTGGTATGCTTTTGCACCAAACAAAGGAAAGGCTGCTGTTACAGAAAATCCGGTGAACGGGTCTTTAGCTCCCCAGAGCCGTTGCGAAAAGAAACGGCCTGAGAACTCCGGCTTATTTTCATTCTTCACCACATTAATACCAGCATTGGCAATATTAATATTTTGCGATTGCAGGGCTAATAAAGGGTGTGTACTGTCGCCAGCCATATCTGGCATAGTCAATTTTTCCAATGGCAACATTTGCGGCAACAAAACATCTGTTGTATTGAGCAACTGCATTAATGATTGTTGCTGTATCTGTATCTCCTTACCTATCTGTTGTATTAATGCCTGCAATTCTCTCATCCGCACATTGGCAGCAATACTGTCAAGACCGGGACTGTCGCCGGTTTTTACTTTTAAAATAGCGGCAGCATTCAACGATTTATAAATACTGTCTAAGCGATGATACAATTGCTGTTTATCCTGTAAATACCAGAGCTGGTAGTAAACAGTTCTAACATCTCTTTTCAATTGCACATCAATAGCGGCAGCACTCATATTGTAATATTTCAACTGCTCTCCGTATAAATTCTTTTGTGCTTTATACAAGCCTGGCCATGCTACAGATTGTGATACGCCAATTTTCAAAATACCTGCGTTATCACCCGGACGCATGTCTTCATTTTCAGCAAATACACCAGTTTTTGGTAAAGCTATTGCCGTTTTAATTTTTGCTTTGCCTTTACTTACTTGCTGGTTGTTGATTTCATACTGCAGGTTGTTTTTTGCAAGGCTTATTGCTTCGCTGCTGCTCACTCTTTTAGTTGCCGGTTGTTGCGCCTGGATGCCGTTAGAGAAACCAAACAAGCCAAGCAACATAACGAGTACTGTTATTACAGGTTTCACTTTCGCTTTTCTTTTTGATGAAAAAATGATATAGAGCAATGGTAAAACCACCAATGTTAAGAAGGTGGCGGTAATCAATCCCCCAATAACAACAGTTGCCAAAGGTTTTTGTACTTCTGCACCAGCGCCGCTTGAGAGTGCCATTGGTATAAAACCTAATGCTGCAACTGCCGCCGTCATCAATACTGGCCGTAACCTGATTTTTGTGCCTTCCCTTACTCTTTGCATAATATCCTTCATTCCATCTTTTTCTAACTGATTAAATGTGCTTATTAAAACAATGCCATTTAATACTGCCACACCAAACAATGCAATAAAGCCAATACCTGCCGAGATGCTGAATGGCATTCCCCTTATCAGCAGTGCAAATACACCACCGATAGCACTCATAGGAATAGCAGTGAAAATGAGGGAGGCTTCTTTAATTGAACGAAAAGTGAGGTATAACATAAAGAAGATAAGAAGCAATGCAAGCGGTACTACAATCATCAGCCTGGCAGATGCTTTCTGCAAGTTTTCAAATGTACCGCCATAGGTGTAATAATAACCTGGAGGCAATTTTACTTTATCATTTAATTTCTGCTGTGCTTCTTTTACAACACTGGATACATCACGGCCACTGACATTAAAACTCACATAAATCCTTCGCTTACCTGATTCCCGGCTTATTTGCGCCGGACCTGTCTTAAAAGATACTGTTGCCACCTGTGCTAAAGGGATTTGATTGCCGTCACTTAAAGGCACAAACAAATCGCTTACATCGTCCAGGTTAGTACGATGAGCACTGTCTAACCGTAATACCAGATCAAATTTTCTTTCGTTTTCAAAAACAACCCCTGCTGCTTCTCCAGCAAATGCTGTACTGATAACATGGTTGATATCTTCAATATTCAAGCCGTAGCCTGCTATTTTCGCCCTGTCGTACTCAATCGTAATCTGCGGTAAACCATCTACCCGTTCAACCTGTGGCTGTGTAATGCCTTTTATGGGATTGATAACTTTTGAAACTTTATTTGCATAAGCAATCAGTGTATCTAAATTTTCTCCAAATATCTTTATGGCTACATCCTGCCTGATACCTGTCATCAGTTCATTAAAACGCATTTGAATGGGTTGGCTTGGTTCGGCTATCACTCCGGGAATGGTAGAAAGTTTGTCTCTCATCAAATCAGCCAGTGCATAGAAATCCTTTGTCGTTGTCCATTCATTTTTGGGCTTCATTATAACCATCAGATCTGTTGCTTCCGGCGGCATTGGGTCGGTAGCTATATCTGCAGCTCCCGTCTTTCCGATCACCATTTTTACTTCCGGAAACTTCAGCAGCATACGCTCTGCCATCATTACTGTTTCTGTTGTTTGTGATAAGGAAGAACCTTGTGGCAGCACAAATTCAACAGCATAATCACCTTCCTCTAATGTAGGTATAAACTCGCCCCCCATATTTTTGAAGATGAAGATTGACATAATTAATAAGATGAGTGCTGTACCCACTACTGCATATTTAATTTTTATTGCTCCTTGTAAAATCGGTGCATATATCCGTTGAAAGAAATCCATCATCCTGTCAGAAAAATTTTTTTTATGGCTGGTTCTTTTTGAAAGAAACAATGCACTCATCATTGGTATATAAGTAAGCGACAACAGCAACGCACCTAATATGGCAAACCCAACTGTTTCCGCCATTGGCCGGAACATTTTTCCTTCCACACCCTGTAAAGAAAGAATGGGTAAATACACTATAAGAATGATGATTTGCCCGAATGCTGCAGAACTCATCATTCGTCTTGCACTTCCTCCTACAGCGTTGTCCATTTGTGCCTGCGTAAGCCTGTTGTTGAGTTTCTGTGTTGACAGAAAATGTAAGGATGCTTCTACAATAATTACAGCACCGTCCACAATCAGCCCAAAATCAATTGCACCCAGGCTCATGAGATTGGCACTTACCCCAAAAAGATTCATTAATGACAATGCGAATAATAAGGACAAAGGAATGGCAGAAGCCACAATTAAACCTGCCCTGAGATTTCCTAAGAATAGCACAAGTATTAATACTACAATCAACGCCCCTTCAATCAGGTTTGTTTTAACAGTATTGATGGCACGGTCAATTAAATTGGTACGATCTAAAAACGGTTCAATCACAACATCGTCAGGTAATGATTTCTTTATCGTTTCCATTCTTTCCTTAACCAGTTCAACAACTGAGGCGCTGTTAGCCCCCTTCATCATCAGCACAATGCCGCCAACAACTTCCTTTTCCCCGTTGTAAGTTAATGCTCCATAACGGGGCGGCGAACCAAATTGCACCGTAGCAACATCCCGTATCAAAACCGGAATACCGGATTGTTGTTTGATGACGATCTGCTCTATATCAGCAAAGGATTTTACCAGGCCTACACCACGAATGAAGTATGCATTAGGCTTCCTGTCAATATAAGCCCCTCCTGTATTCTCATTATTTTTTTCTAAGGCTGTAAATATTTCCGGGATGGTTACATTCATAGCTTTTAATCTGTCCGGATTTACTGCTACTTCATATTGCTTATTAATACCACCAAAACCAGTTACTTCTGCCACACCTGCAATACCGGTTAGCTGACGGCCAACAATCCAATCCTGCATAGTACGCAAGTCCATTGCAGAATATTTTTGTTCGCTGCCTTTTTTGGGATGAATAACATACTGGTATATTTCTCCAAGCCCCGTTGTAACAGGCCCCAATTCAGGATTACCCATTCCTTTGGGTATTTGTTCTACAGCTTCTTTCAGCTTCTCACCAATAAGCTGTCTGGCAAAATAAATGTTTATGTTCTCTTTAAATACTACTGTTATTACACTTAATCCGAAACGGGAAAAAGAACGCATTTCTACAATACCCTGAATGTTGGATAAAGACCTTTCAACAGGGTACGTAATAAATTGCTCTACTTCCTGTGCTGCCAGTGTTGGGGCACGGGTAATAACCTGTACCTGGTTATTAGTAACATCAGGTAACGCATCAACTGGCAGTTTAGTGGCACTCCACAAACCCCAAACGATTAGTGCCAGTGTCATTACCCCAATGATGAGTTTATTTTTTATACTAAAATGAATAATTTTATTGAGCATGGTTTTGTTTCTATTTGGCTATATGCCTGTAGAAGTGGTATATCCTTTCGGCAATAGCTGCTAAAAGAACGGCACTACACAATACAATAGCAATGATTTTTATTACTCTTAACACCAAAGGCTGTTTTGCCTTTTTAGTTTTTTTGATAGTTGCCATTTGCAATACTTGAAAATGGACAATGCAATACATACCCACCGGGCTATGCAGCAAATTCAATAAAGAGGGTAATTAAGATAATTGCGGGGGTTGCCAAACGGGTAGGGCAATATCAGAAATCTTTGAGGGAAGATGGTAAGCCGTCATTTCGGCAGAAAGCGAAATTGAATGATCTATCTGGTATGGAACAAATACAAATGCAAATCCTGTACAACAGTTGCAAGTGCAAAATGGTGAGCAGGCATCTGTATCATTATGCTCTTGCTGTTTACCGGGTTTTGAAAGTTCAGTCTTCGTATCACTTCTATTCATGGCATCAGCATCGTCTGTGCAAGGCATACAGCTAAGAGTCAATACCATAATTGCCATTATGAAGGCGAAAATTTTCATTGTTGCAAAAATAGTCTTTTTTGTTGAAAAAAAAATATAGCTTATCAAAGTAAAATAACACTGTGGTTGCAAAAAATACAGACAGGTGAAGTATTTCACCTGTCTGTGTGGATTAATAAGCAAGTGTAATCCCTGCTCCAAACCCCATATCACTATCGTAATGCGTTCTGATTGACCAATTACGTCCTAATATATAATTCAGGCTTATCATGTACTCTTTATCAGTATTTACCATAAATGCCGCCCGCAGCTTTTTGGCGACGGGTATATCTTCCCGCATCAGTTGCAGCCGCACATCTCCATTAGTAAACACCTCTGATTGAAAACGGATAAGCATTGGTAAAGTATAATTAAACCCTACGCTGAATAAACTGCGGCTATCCTTCGTATTAACCTGTCCGAAAAGATTTTTCTCTGACATATTATGACCCAGTTTCCTGTAACGCCAGTCAAAACCAATAAAAGGCATAAACCATTGCATCCTGCCTATATACCTTCCAATGTGAGTTTCCGTTTCATAGCCATGCATATCATTGTAACCTAACCGCCATTCACTGCCAATGCTCCAACGGGTATTTTGCAGCATCATTTCTCCATCATTGCCATTATTTGCAAAGTCATTCTGTATCATAAAGTGCATTCTCCTGTCATCGGCAAACAGTTTTCGCTGCGCCAGTTTCGGATTAGGAATTAATGGATTGGGTTGCTGATTTTGATAACTGAAAACTCTGCCCATGCCGCTCATCATGTGATAGAGAATATGGCAGTGAAAAAACCAATCACCATCCACATTAGCATTAAACTCAAGGGTATCGGTTTCCATTGGCATTATGTCAATAATATTTTTAAGCGGTGCATATTCACCTTGTCCGTTAATTACCCGGAAATCATGGCCATGCAGGTGCATGGGATGCCGCATCATAGAGCCATTATAAATTATGAGGCGCAGGTTTTCGCCTTTCTTTACTAAAATCTTATCAGTTTCACTCACTACTTTATTGTCCATGCTCCAAACATAGCGGTTCATATTACCGGTAAGCTCAAAATTTAATGTTCTTGTTGTAGTATTAGGCAAGGTGGTTTTTTCAGGAGCTTTTAGCATTGCGTAATTCAACGTCACTATATCCCCCAGGGCATTTGCATTATATCGGTTGGGGTCATTAGTCATGTCCATTCCTTTCATATCAGTATCGCCTTTCTTCTTTTCTTCACCCGTGATTTCGGGATACATTACCACATTCATATCCATCTGGTTCAGGCTCATATTCATACCCATATCATCCAGTCGTCCGTTCATCTTCATCATGTCGTTCATCATCTTCATGCCTTCAAAATATTTTAATCTTGGCATAGGTTCAATAAGCTGTTTGATCCCATTACCAACATACAGGGAAGCCGAATTAGTTCTGTCTTCAGTTGTAGCTAATAACTCATAAGCCGTTCCATCAGCAGGAATGGTAACCACTATATCATAAGTTTCTGAAACAGCAATTATCAGCCTGTCTACTTCCACGGGTTCCACATCATTGCCATCATTAGCTACTACAGTAATTTTCCCGCCTGCATACCGGAGCCAGAAATAAGAGGATGCTCCGCCATTAGAAATCCTTAACCGTACCTTATCGCCAGCTTTAAGCTGCTTCCCGTCAACAGTTGAAATTTCCGATTCCTGTTTTCCATTCATAAATATCTTATCATAAAATACATCACTTACATCCATTGCCAGCATCCGTTTCCACTCATTTTGCAGCTTCACCTTAAAATATCCTGCTTTAGCAGCTTCAGCATAACTCTGTACTGCATTTTTCTTTAATGCAAACCAGTCCGTAGCGTTGTGAAGCATCCGGTGAACATTTTCTGGTTTATAATCTGTCCATTCACTCAAAACAACCGGAACAGTGGGTAAATCATCAATACCCGTCCTTTGCGTTGGATCGGTGGGCCTTTTCAACATCACAAAATTTCCGTACATGCCTATCTGCTCCTGAAGCCCTGAATGACTATGATACCAGTGTGTACCATGCTGTATGATTGGAAATCTGTAAACATGGGTTGTATGTGGCTTGATGGGCATTTGCGTAAGATTGGGCACTCCATCTTCTTTATTGGGTAAGAACAATCCATGCCAGTGCAAAGAAGTTTCTTCGTTGAGTTCGTTGTGTACATAAATTTCTGCCGTATCACCCTCGGTAAATGTTAGCGTAGGCATTGGTATTTGCCCATTTACCGCAATTGCCCGTTTTTCTTTCCCTGTAAAATTCACAATAGTGTCCCTTACATACAAATCGTAACGAACTGTTTTTTGTGCGTTAATAACGGATGCTGACATTAATAACAATACTGTTAACGACAGCACTTTTTTACGAATAATGTTTTGTATAACCATTTTAAAAATTTCATTTTAATAGTTGTTAATTAGTTTGACCCAACTGTTCATTTTTTAACTCTCAATAAACTTGCATTTATTGCAACAACAACAGTGCTTACTGTCATAAGAACGGCACCTGCCGCAGGGCTTAATAAAATCCCCCATTTATACAATACTCCGGCAGCCAATGGCAATGCCACTATATTATAGCCGGTTGCCCAAATCAGATTTTGTATCATTTTCCTGTAAGTGGCTTTACCAAACAAAACCAGGTTGACTATATCTTTCGGGTTGCTGTTTACTAATACGATTCCTGCTGTTTCAGCAGCAATATCACTGCCACTGCCCACTGCAATCCCTACATCGGCTTGTGCCAAAGCTGGCGCATCATTTACGCCATCTCCTGTCATAGCAACAAATTCGCCTTTGTCTTGCAATTCTTTTATCTTTTCTAATTTTTGATGAGGCAGCACTTCAGCAATAAAACCATCCATCCCTAACCGCTCACTTACTCCTTTTGCAACTGTAGCATTGTCGCCAGTAAGCAATGTGGTTTTAATTCTATTTTTCTGCAATGTTTTTATTGCATCAAACGATTCAGGCCGGATTTCATCAGCCAATGCGATTGACCCTGCTATATCATCATCTATTAATACAAACACCAGAGTTTCCTCTCCCTTTACAGCATCTTCTTTTGTGAGAAAAGTATATCGCTCTTTTAAATAGCCGGGACTTACTACCATTATTTTCTTTTGTTCAATAGTCCCTTTTATTCCTTTCCCCGTAATCGCTTCAAAATCCTTAACGACAGGTAAGACTAAGTTTAGCTCCTTAGCTTTTGCTGTAATTCCCGTTGCAATCGGGTGTTCAGAATTTTGTTCTAATGCGGCTGCAAATTGCAAAACCTGTTCTTTGCTATAAATGTCATTATGAGTGGCGTACCGGATAACCTGGAATTTTCCAACAGTAAGGGTTCCTGTCTTGTCAAAAACAATAGTGCTGATCTTCCTTGCATTTTCAAAAGCAGTCCTGTTTTTTATCAATAATCCACTTTGGGCAGACAATGCTGTTGATTTTGCAACAACTAATGGCACTGCCAATCCTAAAGCATGAGGACAACAAATAACTATTACTGTTACCATTCTTTCCATCGCAAATGCAAGAGACTGCCCAGTAATATACCAATACAGGAAAGTAGCGACCCCGGCAAGGAGTGCAATAATGGTCAGCCATTTTGCAGCCTTATCTGCCAACAGTTGTGTGTTTGACTTGGCATTTTGTGCATCCTGAACCAATTTTATCACTTGCGATAAATAGGAATCCTTTGCGCCATGCGAAACTGTAACTTTAATAGCCCCGTTCCCGTTGATAGAGCCAGCTATAACTTTATCTCCTTTTGTTTTTTGTACCGGTTTACTTTCCCCGGTAAGCATACTCTCATTCAGATAAGTTTCCCCATCTGCAATAATTCCATCGGCGGCGACTTTTTCACCCGGTTTTATCAAAATTATGTCACCTTCATTAAGTGAATCTGTTTTTACTTCAATAGTCATCTGCCCACTAATTTTGTGAGCATCGGCAGGCATTAGCTGTACCAGTAATTCCAACTCTCTTGATGCACCTGCTACAGATTTCATCTCTATCCAGTGGCCCAAGAGCATAATGAGGATTAATGTGGCCAGTTCCCAAAAGAAATCCATCCCCGTCAATCCAAAAACCACAGCCACACTGTAGATATAGGCTACACTGATTGCGAATCCAATCAAAAACATCATGCCAGGGTTCTTTGTCTTAGCTTCATTCACCAGCCCTTTCAGAAATGGCCAGCCTCCATAAAAGAAAACAGCGGAGGATAGAAAAAGTAACAGGTATTTTGAGCCGGGAAACTCAATGTGAATGCCCAGCCAATGCTGAATCATTTCTGATAAGAGCAGAATGGGAATAGTGAGGGCTAAAACAATATAAAACCTCTTTCTAAAATCTGCAATCATGCCTGTATGGTTCCTATGGTTTTTGCCTGCAGAATCAGATGAACTGTTTTTTATTGGCTCCAATGTCATTCCACAAAGCGGACATTTTCCAGGTTTATCCTGCACTATCTGCGGGTGCATCGGACAGGTGTATTTTAAAATATAATGCTGATGTTCCATAATAATAACTTTACCCCGTTTTTCTTGAAGAATTGTGGCTAATCATAATCAACCATTGCCCTTTTATCTTTTTTAATACAGATGTGGTAACTCCTTTACGTTTTACTTCAGAATTATCTTTTGCAACGACAATTGTGTAGCCGTAAGATTCAGTGGTAAAAGCATAATTACCGTCAATCTGGACTTCTACCAGATAATCACTGAAAGAAAATGATTTAAACTCCTTTAGCTCTGGTTGAAGATGATGCTCCATATAATGGGCATAACTGCCTTCGCTGCTGCCAGATTCATATATTTTTGAATCCACAGTAAAGAATCTTTCCGTACCGGTTACATCCAGGGCTTCAATGGCGTTGTTATATCTTTTCAATACTTTCTTTACCAAATCAATATTTTTGCTTTGAATGAGATTGGGCATAGTGTCCCTGTTAGTCATGAATTGTTTTATAGCCTCCTTGTCAGTGCCAGCCTCTTTGCTTTGTGCAAATGATATAGCTGTGAGACAAAGCAGCCATATTGTTATAAATATTTTATTCATTTTAATATATTTTAGCAGGCAATATTTAATTGCCATGCACAGTTTTTGCAATTTTTTCCATTATTGAACTGTCTGAACCAAATTTGCAAATGGCATCACAGTTCTTTCTTAGCTCCGAAAACAGGATGTATTTGATTTTGATTGCCGATTTTTTAATTGCCGGTCTTGACAATTGCAGTACCACATCTTTTTCCCTGCTGTCGGGTATTATGAGATAAAATACTTCATCTCCATCGGCTATGCTGTAATGCAAATCAGTCAACCGAAGTATGCCTGAATAAATACTAGTGCTTTTCTCCACCTCAAAAGCCCCAATAACATTGTTAGTTCCTTTTTGGAACCATAGTACATCAATAAGGCGGATAGTATTCTGCGTATCCTTATCAGTATTTAATTCAGGACATTGGGCAAGAGAAAGAAATGAGAAATTATTCCCACAGTGGTTTTTACTTTTGTCATTGTTTGCAGGCACCACATCATAGCCTAATGAAGAACCAATCTTCAGCAGATGATACTGCATTTCGGTATGAAGATTTTCTTCCTGTTTTTCTTCCTGAATTTCCTTTTGCCTTTTCTCAACTGATTTTTCAAACTTTATCCTTTCGTCTTCACTTAAATACTCATCGTTTCCAATCAGCATTTTTTGTGTGCCAATTTCAAAACATAACCCGGCAATAGCTCCTAAATCGTTTGACAAGTCCGCTTTATGCCTGGCATTAGTTTCAATCAATGTTTCCCGAATTTTTAAATACTCACTCCAACTGCCCAGCTTCTTCTTATCATTAAAAAGCACATTAAAGCCATTTACAATTGCCGTATTGAAGGGAGGGAATAAGGAAGGATGCAGGTAGTACAGGATGCTTGCTAAAGCCGGGCCAAGACCTTTAATTTTCAAGCTGTCAAGATGTACAATTTCCTTTATTATTTGTTCCTGACTTTTGGCATTGATGCAGTTTTCAAGAAACTGACCAAAAGCAGTTTTGTTATTCTGGTTTTCGTAAATATCTGGTATTCGTAATTTTGGCTTCCAGTAAAAAGGATGCGCCACACCAACAAAAACCTGCTTTTGTTCTGCGATGCAATTCAATACAAATTCAAGGCTGCTACCCTTAAAATCATTGGGGAATGTCTTGTTCTTAATATCCTCAATAACCTCCAACACACCCCTGCGAATAGTACGAAAAGCCTTTAACCGCTGATCGTTATCAACAAACCAGGTGTTGTACACACTTTGTGTATCAGATTTGTACTGCTGAATGATTTGAGTAAGATTAGTCATTACTTCGTTTTAATATTCGTTTAATGCGTTTTGATGATACAAACCACAACAAGAAGCCACTCAAAACGGTTATCAACCCCATCAAAGAGAATATGCGTAGCGGCCAGTTATTGAAATTCTCCCTGCCGTCATAATCCATGATATGTGTCATCCATAGAAAGTCGTACCAGCGCCAGTCTCTGTGCCGTACCGTTTGAAATGCTCCGTCATTGAACGATACATAGGCTTTCACATCTTTTGGATCCTTATAACTGATTACATACGCAGGTAACAGCTTCCCCCGGTATTCATGTTTCTTACCAACAGAATCAATGAGAGAAATAGCTTTTACCTCAAGGTCTTTCCGCATATTCCGGATTGCAATCGCCAATGCTTCCTCTTTTGTAATTCCAATCTTTTTAGCTCCTGATTGGGCATTGTACAATTCTTTCTTATTAATCCAGTAGTATGCTACTCCGTTAATATCCCTCAGTTCTACAGATTTTATTTCTATTGAATCTTGCAGCTTAGACGGGCTGATAAGATTGGTGAACGAAGCGGATTTAGCAGTAAAATCCCTGTATTGGTCGCCATGTATATCGTCAATATTTGTCCAGCTAAAATACAGGCCACTGATCGTCCAGATTAAAAACTGGATGCCAAGAAACAAACCTAAATAACGGTGTGTTTTCCGGATATAGAAATGCCTACTCTTTGCCATTTGTTTTAGTTTGGTTTATTATCCCCGTTTACTAAAGCATTCAACCAATTAATGAGCTGCTCTCTTTCTGCAGCATTCAGCTTTGCAGAAGTGTGAAGCATTGTGTATGACTTTAATGGCATTTCTCCCTCCTGTACTTGTTTAATAATTCCCTTCAATTTACTGCCTTGCTTACGAGTGGAATAATCTGTCCATTCATTAAAGTTCAGTTCTCTCTTTCCCCTCTTTATATGACTTTCCACCAGCATCCTGGCAGGCTGTATATAATCATACCACAGGTAGTTGGTATTATTACTGTGGCAGTCGTAGCAGGATGTATGCAATATCTTCTTTATGCTGTCAGGAGCATTATATGTCGTCACAAAGTCCTTGCTGAAATCCTGCCCGTTGCTTTTATTACGGGCAGGCTGGTAGAACTGCAGCAATACAAAACATATCAGCAGGGTTAAGGCGATTTTTTTTAGCCACCGTCTCATTAGTATGCCTTTTTAACAGAACCGCAGGTAGGCATCTTGGAACCAAAGAAGGGGTTTTTGATTTCCTGGGTCTCACTGATCCAGATAGCTCCCTTGCCATCGTCATACATCGGGCAAAAATCCTGATACAACTTCTGTGGCGCACCAAACATTTTAATGAGGTCATTAATATCTTTACTCAACAGTGCAAAATGTTCCCGTTGGTGGTCAATCTTTCCGGCATTAGCACCAATATGCTCACCATGCTCCTTTGCATCATCAGCAATATCTGCAAACTCCTTTTTTTGCATCTCATCCAATGATGCAGTATTGGCGTTAGCAAAGGCAGTATATAATGCTTTGCCTGCAGTAGCTGCTCCATTAGCATCATCTTTTGTCAAAGCATTTTTCAGTTTCAGGTAGTTGCTTACAATATCGGAAATAGAAAACTTGCTTTGAGTTGCTGGTGCTGTGGCTTGCTTATCAGATGTATCTGTTGCGGTATTTTCAGTTACCGGGGAAGTAACTGTGGCAGATACTTCTTTAGTGAGTTCCATTCCACATTTACTGCATTTTTCACCCTTCTTACCTGTTATTTCGGGGTGCATAGGGCAGGCATATAGTTTATTACTGTCAGCAACGTTTGTAG
This sequence comes from Ferruginibacter sp., assembly GCA_044226725.1. Lineage (GTDB taxonomy): Bacteria > Bacteroidota > Bacteroidia > Chitinophagales > Chitinophagaceae > Ferruginibacter. Next base: position 333,395 of record JBGAGM010000008.1, read on the forward strand.
TTGCTGTTGAGCCAGTATTATCATTGTTTTTAGAATTATTATTGCCGCAGGCAATGAAGAATACAGCTACAATAAAAGCTGCTGATAAGAAAATTATTTTTTTCATTTTACTTCTTTTTAATTGTTGGAAAAATCGTTTCTGTTTAAATATTTACGGAATGGTGTATTATACATGGCAGCCTGATCAGCTTATCATGTATTGCAACATCATACCATCATCTTCATGTTCAAGGTTATGACAGTGAAAAACAAATTTGCCGGTTAACGAACCAAACGGAACTGCCAATGTTACTTTTTCTCCTGGCAACAAAAGCACTGTGTCTTTCCAGCCTTTTTCTGATGCTGTAATTCCTCTGTTTTCTCCGCCAGTTCGTCCCAAAACCTGGAATTGAACAGCATGTAGATGAACCGGGTGGGGTTCGCTGCCCTTATTTTCAAAAACCCAGTTTTCTGTTGAGTTAGCAAGAATTGTCTCATCAATTCTTGCTGCATCAAACACTTTATCATTGATTCGGTGCATACCAGTCATGCTGCCACCCATTGACATCTGCATTTCTGTCAAAACGAAGTTTCGTGTCTGAGCAGCACCTGAAAGTGCTGACACAACTGATAAAGTTGATGGAATTGAAAAGCTGTCTGATGCACTCTGAGAAACCCGGAATTTCATTATTTTAAACTCCTGTTTGCCCTGGGCATTACCAGCGTTTGAAAATGTCTTACTCAAAAGATACACATCTGTTCCGGTACTGATACCTGTAAAGTTTACTAAAACATCAATCCGCTCACCTGGTGAAAGCAGGATACTGGTTACTGTTTGTGGGTTTTTCAGCAATCCGCCGTCAGTTCCAATAATAGTAAAAGAAAGACTGTTGCTGAATGCAAGATTATATATCCTGGCGTTAGATCCGTTAAGGATTCTTAACCTGTAAAAGCGGGTGGCAACATCCGTGTAAGGCGAAGCCACACCATTTACCGCAATACTTTCTCCCATGAAACCTGACATAATCTCCATTGAGGTCGGGTTATAATTCAGAGATGAGCTGCCCAGCCGTTTGTCTTGTATCACAAGTGGTATTTCGTAGTTACCGGAGGGAAGGTTCAATGCTGCTTCTTCAGAATCATTAACAATAAATAATCCGGCAAGCCCCCTGTAAGCCTGTGAACCGGTGAGCATATCTGTGTGGGGGTGATACCAGTACAATCCTGCTCTCTGATTAACGGTAAACCGATAATTAAATGTACTTCCTGCTGCTGCCACATCTGTGGGATAGCCATCCATATTGGAAGGTATCATTAACCCATGCCAGTGAATATTATTTGGTTCCGAAAGATTGTTTTGAAGGAGTATATTAACGTTGTCTCCCTTATTCAGTTTTATGGTTGGCCCCAAAATTCCATTAGCCTGATAGCCCAGCACTGATCGCATCGTTCCATCAATATTTGCTGTTGTAGCTTGTGGCGTCAGTGTTGTATTGGCACTCACAAAACCTGGTATTGCAAGAGGACGGCTAAAACTGCCTTCAGTAACATTTACATAGGTTGTCATCATATCCATCATACCTCCTTTATTACAAGATGCTATAAAAGAAATAACAGACCCACCGGCAATGACAGCCCCAACCCCCAAACCAGTATTTTTTACAAATTCTCTTCGTTTCATGTTCCTGGATTTTAAGATTATTTAATTGTCTCTACTGTTTTTCCGCAGGTAAGCATCATGCTTCCGTAATAAGGGTTCTTAATGGTATTCTCTTTACTAAGCCAGTCTGCTCCCTTTCCGTCATTGTACATAGGGCAATGTTGAACATATACTGGTTCAGCAGGCTTTACCGTCTTCATCAGGTCAATTATGTTTTTTGAAAGGCTCATAAAGGCAACCCGTTGATCACCGGCAGTCTTGCTTGTGCTGATAGTAGTTGCGTCTTTTTTAAGGTCGCTCTCTACCTTCATATAAGCCATGTGTTCATCCATTTTCATTTTATTCATCTGCACTGCATTGATGGCTGACAAAATAGCCGTTGCTTTTGATGAAGCCGTTGCCACATCTGTTTTTACCAGCGCATCTTTTAAGGCGAAATAATTATCAAATACTGCCCGTAACTGGTTTACTTCCTTTTCAGGCATTGTCATTTTAGTGGTATCCATGTTTATGTTATGGCCGCTATGATTATTATTCATAACCATCGCCGTGTCCTTGACAGGTGTATTTACCACTACTTTTTTTACTCTTTCATATTTACAGCAGCCAGGAAGACTGTTATAGGCTGCATCCGGGGCTAAAAAATTGTCGCTGTCATATCCAGCGAGTGCTATCCTTTTCAGCACTGCATCCGTGTTTGTTTTCTTTGAATCGTAAGTAATTGCTGCCATAGCGGTTTTTTCATCCCAGATAGTTTTGCTGATGCCTTTCTGTGTTCCGGCCTTTTCAATTTTAGCCTTACACATATCACAATTGCCATATACTTTCAGGCTCGCAGTTTTACTGTTTTTAATTTGTGCGAATGATGCTGCACTGAACAGCGTTACAAACGCCATCATCAATAATGATTTCATCGTAATAAAATTTTAAATAAAGAATAGGAAAAATGCGAATAGCCAGGCACCGATTGGCGCTGGCAAAAAGAGGGAGAGTGAAATCAAATCAGGAAAACACAGTATTGGATAAACAGCGGCGTTCCCTGCAACGGGGGCGCATGAGAAACCGGATAAGAAATAGCTAATGGCCGGTATGAAATGTTATCAGAATAGTTGTAAGCAGGAGCGACAATTACTGGTGATAAAAAAGGCTGTATCAGTTTTGCTACATCACCCTTTTGATGCTCTGCTTTTACTTTAAAAGACTTATGCTCATCTTTACAGCATCCACTCTTCTTACCTGCCATCCCGCATTTACCACATTTTTCCTTATCGCCATGATGCCATAAAGTCCAGCCAACAAGTTCATCCATACAATAATGCAAATGAACAGTAACCCCAAATGTAGAGCCACTGTATATCAGCAATAATAGTATGACGATGATTTTCTTCATCAATTCAAAGATACAGTTATTTAATTTAGCCGAATTTATACAATTTTGGAAAGAAGTTATAAAATTTTGTAAATCAAGCTATTTACAGCAATCCTTCCTTCTTACAAAGATCGCTTTTAAGATTTTCAAAAAAAATTGCCCTATTGATTTTACTACTGTCATTGTAACATTGTTAATAGCATTACCCCACTCATCCCGATCATCAGAGCATCTTCAAAAATAGTTATCGTACTCATCGGCAGGTTAAATACATCGCCCAGGCAGGCACACTGTATCTTTCGTTTATTCAACACACTTTGTAATACCCCAACTATGCTTACTGTCATCACTACAAAAGTGATGGCATTAGTAACAATAGAATTAAATCCGGCAAGGAACGCTATACCCAAAGCCAGCTCTGTAAAAGCATACACATAGCCCCATCCATTCCAATGCTTCGCCACAATATCATACATGCTGTAGCTTTCAGCAAAGCCTTTCAGATTAAGCAGTTTAAAGAAAGAAAAGACCAGGAAGAAGCCGGCCATAAAATGATTCATCCAGCGCATCCACAAAAAACCGCCCAACATCCACTCAATTAGCAGGGAAACACCTGTAATATAAATAAATATCAGCAAAACTGGTTTATAGGTAACCAGCCAGCTCCTCGCTTGTTCTACTGTTTCAATATGCTCAACGGTGCTAATAGAATATTTTGCATCCAATGCCTTTTGAAATGCTGATAATGCAATATGCTTATCCATTGTTATGACAGCAGTCTGCTTTTCTTTGGAAACTTCCGCTTCAGTTACCCCTGATACCATAAGCAAGCTACTTTTCACTTTTACTTCGCAATTGCCGCAGGTCATTCCTGAAAGTTTATATGTATGCGTCATTGTGTTTTTCTTTACACAAAGCTACACATCGCCATTCCGTGCATATTTTATAATTATGGAAAGTAATTACAGAATTTTGAAAATCACATTTTCATCCCGCTCATAGGATCTGCCCCTTTTTTAAAAATAAATTCACTGTGTAACAGGTAAGCGCCGCTTATTACTACTACATCCCCCTCTTTCAGACCTGATTTAATTTCTATCCTGTCATCAGTTTCAAGCCCGGTCTCCACCATTACACTTTTGAAAGAATTACTTCCTGTTTGCAACCAAACTGTAGCACCCTTACCATCCCGTATTACAGCATCAATTGGTAATGTCAGGGATTGCTGCTTAGGGCTTTTTAAGATCACATAGGCTGGCATTCCCGGTTTTAACTGATTTCCGGGATTGGGTATTGATACCCTAATCAAATTTATCCTGGTATCAGGATTTATTTCAGGATTAACGAAATCTATCTTTCCTGTTATTTCTTTATTTTCAAAATCTGACAGTTGAACAGTAGCAATGCTGTTTGCATTAATACCTGCCATTTGTGAAGTGTAAACTTGTGCTTCTGCCCATAATGTTGACAGATCAGCCAGCTTGACAATAGTACCTCCTTCCATAACATAATCTCCTTCCCGTATGTCCATTTGTGTAATATATCCGCTGGCCGAACTGTAAAAGGTTGTAACAGGGGTAGCCTTCTTGCTTTTCGCAAGCTCATTTATTTGCTGCTCACTTAGTCCCCATAAAAGAAGTTTGTTCCTGGCACTTTGGATCAATTGGTCAAAATCAATCACGGTTTCGGAGGCAAATGTTTTTCTCTTATCAAGAGCCAATAAAAATTCCTGTTTGGCATTATTCAGCTCCTCACTATATAAATCAAACAATGGGACACCTTTTTTTACGAAGTCACCTAAATTCTTATAGTATAATCTTTCCACTCTTCCCATGACTCTGGAGCTGACTGATGTGGCTTTCATCTGATCAAAATTGAGGGTAGCGGTTAATACCAACCTGTCTCCAATTGAGCTTTTGCTTATTGTATCAGCATGAATATTCCCCAGCTCAATTTGTTCAGCACTGAGCCTTATTTCATCGCCATTTGCGGCAGTACTGTTGTTAACCTGGATTAACTGCATTCCGCAAATCGGACAATTGCCTGGTTTATTCTGAATAACCTGCGGGTGCATGGAACAGGTGTAAAATATATCTGAGGCAGCAGTTACTTGTTTCTTTTTCCCGCAAGAAACAAGAAGTATGAGCGAAGCTGCAAAAGCAAAAATGTATTTCATGGTCATCTGTTTATTTTTATGAAGCTTTCACTATCCATCAAGTATTGTGCATTTACTGCTATTGAATCCTGAATTGCTAACCCATCAATGATCTGAATTTTTCCTCTGTAAGTAATGCCTGTATTTATTCTTTTTGCCCTGAAACCTCCATCCGATTTAAGAAAAACTATTTTATCCATACCCAGCGATAGTACAGATTCCGCAGGAAGCCAACTGGCATTTTTTGCATTGCCTGAAATAACAGCTTTTACCTGGCTGCCGATGGGAATTTTCAGAACTGCATTATTAAAATAGACCCTTACAGTAAGCGTTTTATTTTCTTTTCGGTAAAATGGTTCAATAAAATCAATCTTACCATTGATAACTTTACCGGGTACTGTTTCCGGGATTATTTCAACGGGATTTCCCAATTTTACCAACGTCTGGTTCTCGGCATAAATATTAAGTATAGCCCAGGCTTTTACCGGGTTGTAAACAGAAAAAATTGATTGACCTTTTTGTAAATACATTCCTTCTTTTAAAGGAAGTTCTTCTGTTATCAATGAAATATCTTTCATATTACTGCTGCCTGCATTCATATTGTTGCCTGAACCTGTTTCGTGAATATGACCGCTGTAATTGCTGAATACTGAAATAGTGAGAGATGGTTTACCGCTTTTAATTACCTGCAACAACTGCTCATTGCTCATACCCAGCAATAGCAATTTTTCTTTGGCTGCTTGTATAAAGGGCAGGTTGCCTGCATCGTTTTGCAACAGAAACAACAGGTTCTGTTGTGCCGTCATCAATTCAGGGCTGTAAATGTCAAGTATCTTTTGCCCCTTTGTTACCTTCTGATATCTGTAACGCACATAGAGCTTTTCAATCCGGCCAGTAACCCTTGCGGAAATGCTGCCCACTTCCCTTGTATCATAACCGATATTTCCCAGGGCGTCTATTTCAATGGCTTCGCTTTGCTGGCTCACTGTAGTTAATGGGATTGTTGAAATCACAAATTCATTAGTTGGCTTCAGCAGAGATTCTAATTTTACTGATTGAGGTGAATCAGTTTCTGTTGCCTTCTTGATAAGGGTCATCCCGCATTTTGGGCATTTGCCCGGTTTAACGCTAACAACTTCCGGGTGCATAGTGCATGTATAAACCTCCTTTGCCATTTCCATGTTATGCCCTGAGTGGTTACGGCCATTTTTGCATGAGGACATGAACATAGTCAGCATAAATGCTATGAAAATTATTCTATTCATTTTTTCTCAATTAATCGTTCAATAGCCACCTGTAATTTTAATGCACTGTTTAACAGCTCCAGGTATTCAAGCTGCGTCATATTTAAGGTTTCCCACGCATCATACAGCATAAAAAGCTCTTCTGTGTTTTGCTCATACCCAAGCTGCATGGTTTTGTAATTGTTTTTCAACGCCGGTATAATATTCTCATCATACAGTTTCAATTGACGTTTTTTAAGTTCCAGTTCATTTCTCATACTATAAGCCATACCGCTGTATTCATTTACCATCATTTCTTTCTGGGATTGCAATGAATTTGCTTTCCATTTAAGGCTTTCAATATTAGCCTTGTTCATTTTTGATGACCACTTTGCAAGCGGCAGCTTCATCATTCCCATCAGGGTATATTGCATAGGCAATCCGCCAAATCCAAACATGTGCTCATACCTGATACCAAATTGAGGTTTCAGACTTTGACGTTCTGATTCCTGCTTCAAATAGGCAAGCGATATTTCACGGTCAACAGCTTTCAGATCACTCCGGTTGCTGTAGAACAGGGAACTATCAAATACCAGACTTGAAAAATCAGTAAACTGGTATGTACTGTCAATATCAAAATCAATGGCAGCATTTCGCCCCATTAATGTATTAAGACCAATTCGCTTTTCCCTAATATCATTTTCAAACATCAGTTGCATGTTTTTCACATTGCCCAGCGCCGCCTTTGCTTTATAGTATGCACTTATTTTTTCAAGTCCGTTTTTGTAACGTAACTCCGCATTCTTAATCATGAAATCAAGAATTTTTTCATTTTCGGAAAGTATAACCAGTTTCTTCTTTAATATCAGCCATTCATAATAATATTGTTTTGCATCATTGACCAATTCATTGAGGGAAGCATTCTTTTTTTCCTTTTCTACCGAAGACATGTTTTCCATATAGGCAGCATCCGCATTTAATTTCTTTTTGTTGGGAAGCATTTGCTGTCCGCCTATCATGTATTGCCCCATGCCGGTAGCTCCCAAATCACCTTTCTTCCACAGCCCCGGATTATAAGGCACCATCCAAAGTCCGGTACTGAACTCTGGCGGCATCCAGCTCTTTGCACCTTTGGCGGCTTCATCCATTGAGCGGATTTCATTATCATACATCTTTACTACAGGATGCGATTTTTTTATACTGTCAATAATGGCATCCAGCTTAGCGGATTGTCCCTTGCCTTGTAATGCTATGATGATAGCAATAAAGACGACTGTAAGTTTATTCTTTAACATCGGTTAAAATGATTTTGCCTTTACGTTTTAATTCTCTTTCCTTTACTATTTCAAAAACTACTGGTGTTATCAGTAATACATAGATGGTGGATGTGATGGTGCCGCCAATAAGTGGGATAGTAATAGGCCGCATGATGTCACTGCCTACCCCACTCGCCCATAATATGGGAATAAGCCCGAACAAACCGACAGATACCGTCATCAGTTTTGGCCTGAGACGTTTGGCAGAGCCTTCAATTACAAACTGCCGGATAATAGCAGGTGTAATTGTTGCCTTTGAGTTACCATGCTTTGCTACCATATTTTGCATGGCTTCATTCAGGTATATAGTCATCAACATGGCAGTCTCTATGGCCATGCCAAACAGCGCAATAAAACCAACAGCCACTGCAACTGATAAATTGACCCCATAGAAATAAACCATGAATACACCACCAATTAAAGCAAACGGGACAGTGATCATGGTAATGAGTGATTCTTTGAAAGAATGATAAGTAAAATACAGCACCATAAAAATGATGAGGAAAACAACCGGCATAATCATTTTAAGTGTCCGGTTTGCTCTTATCTGGTTTTCCCACTGGCCGCTCCATTCCAGGAAATACCCTTTTGGCAGTTTAGTAACCATCTGGTTCAGCTTCTTCTGTGCTTCTTTTACTGTACTTCCCAAATCCCTTTCACGAACATTGAACAATACCGTACCTCTGAGCATCGCATTTTCAGAGTTAATCATCGGAGGGCCGTCACTGAGCTTAATATCAGCAACGGCTTCCAACGGAACCGGGCCATAATTCATGGTTTGTACCTGCAGCCTTTTTAGGGCTTCAAGATTGTTGCGAAAATCCTGTCCATACCGTGCATTTACAGAAAACCGCTGTCTGCCCTCAATGGTAGTTGTAAGTTTCATTCCCCCTAATGCGCTTTCAATTACAGTATTCACATCATCTACACTTAGTCCATACCTTCCAATTTCTTCCCTTTTTACTGTTATGTCAATATATTTTCCACCGGTTATTGGCTCCACATACAGGTCTTTAATGCCATCAATTCCTTCTAACTGTTTCTTTAATACTTGTGCAAACGCATAAATACTGTCAAGGTTTTGCCCATATACTTTTAATCCCACATCTGTACGAATACCTGTTGAGAGCATATTGATACGGTTAATAATCGGTTGCGTCCAGCCATTGGTAACACCCGGTATTTGCAGTTTTGCATTCAGTTCGTTAATTATGTCATTCTTATTCATGCCTTTTCGCCATTCATTCTTTGGCTTTAGCAGGATGATGGTTTCAATCATACTGATTGGCGAATTGTCTGTTGCTGTATTCGCCCTGCCTGCCTTGCCCAACACATGGTCAACTTCAGGCACAGTGGAGATTAACTTATCCTGTATCTGTAGTAATCTTTTTGCTTCAGAATTTGATACATCGGGTAAGGTAACAGGCATAAACAACAATGAACCTTCATCCAAAGGCGGCATAAATTCAGAGCCTAATTTTGTCATCATCAAAATGCCTGTAGCAAGTGCTACAAGATTAATTCCAATTGTTGTTTTTCTCCATTTTAAACACCATTTAAGAACAGGAGTATATAGCTTTTCCAGTGTTCTTGTTACCGGGTTGGCACTTTCTGGTTTTAATCTTCCTTTCAGGAAAAAGGAAATCAATACAGGAGTTAATGTTATTGCCAGGAAAGCATCTATAAGAAGTATAAATGTTTTTGTCCAGGCCAGCGGATGAAATAGCTTTCCTTCCATGCCTGTCAATAAAAAAACCGGCAGGAAGGATGTTACTACTATAATTGTTGAGTAAAATACTCCTGGCCCTACTTGCTTGGATGATTTTTCTATAATCGTCATCCATTCTTCAGATGTTAAAAGGTCTTTATGTTTTTTGAACCAGTTTGTCATGATTATGAGTTTTTCTGTGCCTGTGCTTTTTCAGATTGTGCTACGCTTATATGCCGGTAAGCATTTTCCACCATCACTATCCCGTCATCCACAACCACTCCAATTGCAAGTGCAATACCGGTGAGTGACATAATATTGGATGAAATGCCAAATAGTTCAAGAAAAATAAATCCTGCTGCAACAGATATAGGTAGTTGAATAAGGATGATAACAGCGCTGCGCCAATGAAAAAGAAAAATCAGTACCACAATGGAAACGGCTATCATTTCTTCTGTAAGTGTTCCCTTTACAGATTCAACAGCCTCCTGTATCAATGTACTCCTGTCATAGGATGTTTTAAATGAAACCCCTTCCGGTAATCCTTTCTGCACTTCCTTCATTTTTTCCTTTACAGCCTCAATCACTTTGTTTGCATTTTCGTTGTACCGCATTACCACAATGCCACCCACCACTTCGCCTTTACCATCCATATCAAATATGCCAAGCCGGAGGTCACCACCCATTTGCACACTACCAATATCTTTTACTCTTACTGGTATGCCATTGTAATTGCTTAACGCAATGTTCTCAACATCTTCTTTGTTTTTAATATAGCCCAATCCACGAATGATGTAAGCCATATCAGCCATTTCAAATTTTCTGCCCCCCACATCATTGTTATTGGCTTTTACCTTGTTCATTACATCCATCAGCGAAATATTGTAATACTGTAGCTTCACAGGATCAACAACCAATTGGTATTGCTTTTCAAACCCTCCAAATGAAGCCACTTCAGCTACACCTGGCACCGTTTGTAAGGCGAATTTTATATACCAGTCCTGCAAGGCCCGTTGCTCCCCCAGGTCCATATTTGGAGCATTCAGATGATACCAGAAGATATGCCCTACACCCGTGCCATCCGGACCAAGAGAAGGAGTAACTCCCTGGGGCAGCAGTCGCTGTGCATAATTCAATCTTTCCAGCACTCTTGTCCTTGCCCAATAGATGTCAACATTGTCCTCAAAAATCACATACACGAAGCTCATTCCGAACATGGAAGTACCACGAATGTTTTTAATCTTTGGAATGCCTTGCAGGTTACTGACAAGTGGGTAAGTAACCTGGTCTTCCATTACCTGCGGGCTGCGTCCCATCCATTCAGTAAAAACAATAACCTGGTTTTCGCTCAAATCAGGAATGGCATCAATGGGATTCTTTTTGATGGAGTAAATGCCATACGCAAACAGGCTGCCTGAAAAAAGCAGAACGATAAACCTGTTGCGTAATGCCAGTTCAATTAATTTCTGAACCATAATCTGATTTTTATTGTGAGGCTGTAAATGGTGCTGTTAATTTGACTTCTCCTTTAAATCCATTCCGCATTTTGAACACTTACCAGGTTTATCACTTGTGACATCCGGGTGCATCGGGCAAGTGTATATCTTCATTACCTCCATTTTCATTTTCTCTTTTGATGATAGTGAGAGGTTCATTCCGCATTTAGAACATTTGCCGGGCTGATTACTGGTAACTTCCGGGTGCATAGAACAGGTATATACTTTAGCTTCTTTCTTTACCTCTTTTAAATCCATATTGCATTTTGAACACTTCCCGGTTTTATTACTGGTTTCTTCAGGATGCATGGGGCAGGCATACATTTTCATCACTTCCCGCTTCATTTTTTCTTTTGGAGAAAGCGTCAAATCCATGCCGCAGGTGGTACACTTTCCGGGGCCATCCATTACCACACCCGGATGCATCGGGCAGGTATATTTTACCTTTTCAGTTTTGTGTTTCTTTATTTTTTTTGTGTTTACAGCAGTACTATCCTGTGCAAACAAGTTTACTGACATAATGGTTATTGCTGCCATCATCAGCATTTTTACTGTTTTCATTTTCTTTATTTATAATGTTAGAAAAATATCAATTCACGGCAATGAGAAATGCCGGTAGCCAGACAAATGGATTGTCCGGCCTTTAGAGTAGTGTAGACCTTAAATCAGGAATGTTCTGTTGAGAATATAAACAGCAACGCCGTGACTTCGTGGAGGTGCATTGCTTACAGGATAATCCTCTGAAGCAGACGTAAAATTTGGGTGGGTACTTTCAATTATTGCAACCGGAAGGTCTGTCACGGTCATTAGCAATACAGGCAGACCTGCATCTGTTCCTTTTTGATCGGTATCGTTTTTAAAGAACTTATGCTCATCCTTGCAGCAACCCTTGCTGTCTGTTTCCTTTTTTGACATACCGCAGCCGGGGCAATGTGCTGCTTCCTTGCTGCCAAAACCCCAGCCCACCAGTTCACCCATACAGTAGTGAAAACGCAGGGTAGCTCCTGTGGATGTTCCCAGGTAAATTACAGCTAATATTGCGGTTATAAGTTTCTTCATCATCAAATAGGATAGCAACGCTTCCCCGATTGTACGACAAAACTACCAATCTCGTTTTTAAAATTCCTGACCAAGATCAGTCTGCAAGATGAGAAGCATTAGCTAACACCCTTTATATTCATTTGTACAGGCTTTCAGTTTTAAAGCAATACTGTGAAATCCTTCCCGTCTCTCTTACAGAGTTTAGAATACTAAGTTAAACATAAAGCCAGGTTACTGGTTATGCAATTTTGGAAAGGAATTACATTTAATTGTCAGATTTTATCCAATGGTTTACGCCTGCCGCCAATATTTTTAAACTCCCTGGGCGAAAATCCCGTGACCTTTTTAAACTGTGCCGACAGATGAGCAGCACTACTGTAACCTAACTGGTAACTGATTTCATTCAGGTTCATTTCACCGTAGATCAACAGCTCTTTCACCTTCTCCACCTTTTGCAGGATAAAGAACTGCTCAACAGTAACGCCTTCCACTTCAGAAAAAAGGCGGGATATGGAGCTGTAATCTTTGTTCAGTTCTTTTGTCAGGAAACTACTGATGCTGAAATGTTCGCCAATATCGCCTGACTGTACTTTATTAATCAGCAGGTTTTTTATTTTTTCAATTTGCTTTTGTTTCTGATCATCCAGCAACTCAAACCCTAATTCTTGTAACCTTACACTGAAATCGCTCAGTTGTTTTGCAGAGGCTGGTTTTGCCAGTTCTACTTCGCCCATGCTTACATTAGCTGCCCGCAGCTTCATCTTTTCAAGCTCCTGCTTTACCACTATTACGCAGCGGTTACAAACCATGTTTTTTATGTAGAGTTTCATCGTCTTTCTTTTTTGAATACCCTATACTACTAATTTTTTTAAAGAAATTGTTATTCTCATCTGTGATAATACAATTTACATGTAATAGAAGTACCTGTCCGGCGGTTTAGTACCTGGCTCTATATACTGGGTTATTTCTCCAACTTTTTGAGCAAACCTTATTGTGATTGGCAAACTGTCATAATAATTACAGTTATTAAAATTCAGTTTTGTCAGTGCAAGTATTTCCTCACAGATCTTTTTTAAAGAAGATTCCTGCTCATAAACACTAATTTCAAGCGGTCTGGGAATTGCCATGCTTGGAAAGGTTTCAAAATAAGGGATATACCCCGTTGTATAAAGTATTCCTGTTGCATCATCTACATGTAACAGAGTACCTCTCATTACAGGATATTGTCCATTTTCTCGCAGGAGTTTAATATCTGTTGACTTTACAGATACTAAATCTATTTGAACTTCTTCACCCAATACTTCCCTTATTCCATTTTTCAGCCCTTCCACTTCAGCATAATTCTTGTTAATTGCACTATCCCAGTATGAAGTGGTTTTATGAATTACAACCCTTCTTGGTGGAAGATTCTTGTTAAAGGATTTGTATTCAGCAATTACCTGACTGATTAATTTATTGGCATATTCATAAGTGAGATGTGGCGCAGGGGTTTCCATTTCGTCCTCATCCCATTCAAAATGCTCTCCAACAAAAATCAATCCTTTACCTTCATAGTTAAATGCCTGTGCTACACTTGATCTCACGGTGTTCTTATCAGCATTTAATACTTTATGAAAACTTATCCCGATAAAGCATGTGTGTTTATCTTTTAAGGTCAAAGTCCAGGGAATGCACCCACTCTTATAATAATTTGCAGTAGTAAAATTCCATGCCTGCATGGAAAAATCCTGCAAAGATTTTCTTTTTTGCGCTATGGTGTCTTCCAATATTATTTGAACAGGAATAGCTTGCGGCTTTACAATAATTTGCGCTTTAAGATATCTTCTAAGGTTAAACCAGCTATGCCCAAACATCCTGATGGAGGACAATTTTTTGAAAACATCCGAGGGTATCACCAAGAAACAAACAGTCGGCCTTGTTATGCTTTTAGAAAGGATATAGTCATACGCTTCAATATACAAATCACAAACTCTGACTGCTTTATCAAAACTATTTGTGTTTGCATCTTTCAGTATCTCCCTTAGCTTTGAAAGTTGTATTTCTTTGTTATTGGATTCATCATTTAAGAAAGTGCATTTTGTAATGCTATCATTACTAAAACCGGGGAAATCCGGGTTTCTTTTTTTATTGATTTTTGTATCTATTACTGTGGCCTGCTCCAATCTTTCTTTCCTCTCATCCACGGTATTTAGAAATGAATAATCTGTATGAAACAACTCCCCCTCATCGGTATAGTCAACGACTTCGCCGTCTTCAATTGCAGATTCATCAATCTTTTCCTCTTCCTTTCCTGATGCTTCAATAAAATTGTCAAACTCTTTTATCCAAGCTGTTGCTTCTTCGATATTTGCCTGAGTGCCAATGATTGAATAATGAATTTCTGATTTATGGCTATTATTTGTTAAGGAGAAAAAGCCTCCAAGTGATATTCCGATCTTCGGGTCATCACAGATAAAATCATTTCCAAACTCAAGGGTTGGCTCCTTCAATAATTCAATCTTCATCGGTAAATAAAAGGTTAGTGTTTTGATATGGCAATTTCTTTATTCTGCTTCTTAGCCGTGGTTTTTCAATCTTGTTTTCCAAAGGAATCCCAAAGCTGACCTCCTCTGAATAAAATGACTGTATTTTTATCACCACATTTGCATAATCAAAAATATCCCAGGTATCGCTGTCTTTACTTAAATAAGTCCACCAAAAATTTAACCAATCGTAATATTTATCATTATAATCTCTTGCGGTTAAATAGTTTGTAAATTTTGTTATTTCTTTTGGTGCAAGCGTCTTTCTGCCATCTTCAGTAAAAAAATACTTATGGGCAAAGGCAACATACAATTCATTTTCTATGAAATGAAAATGAAGATTAAATGCCAGGTGGCGGTAGAATTTATATTTTGTTCCGTATTCATGCCATGTAACAACTTTCTTCTCTGTCTTTTCTCGTCTTACTCTTGTAAATGCTTCTACTACAACTGGCACTGTATCTTTTTCTGGGTTAAAGGAAAAATAATAGCGTCTGTATTTAGGGTGATAATGTAATCCCTTAGTCCTTAACTTTTCCTTTATGTATTCATTTATTAATTCAATATAATGGTTTCTCAAAACAATATCTCCTATTACTTCATTATAAGAAATCGTGGCAGATATACCATCTTCTAAAACCTGTTCTACAAAAACAGAAAATTCCTTACCAAGTGTGTTAAAAGTGAAAACAAAGCTGCCATATCCAATAAAATATGGGCAATCTTTAAACTGGATTAAATCAGGGCTTTCTTTGATAAACTTTATAATAGCCCTCTTGTCCTTGAATTTACTTTTATATCTGAAAATTAGTTTAGGTGTTTTCTGAAATTTAAGCATATTGCTCACTAAGGTCTCAGTTATTCCATAGTTAACCCTGCTTCTGAATGTATCCGAAAAACGTTCTCTGAAATCATTTTTTCCGAACTCCAACAAATTTGAGGTTTTGTCAAATATTATTGGAAAAGATTTTTTCTTCCTTTGTGCAGTTTTCGCAATCCCTAAATCTGTATCAAAAACTTTCTTGCAATATATTTTCTGGTTTAAGGCATCAATAATTACCAACACAACTTCAAGTCCATGACTTTTATATTTTGACCAATACTCTATATCATCTTCTGAAGCGTAATAATCAAATTGTGTTTGACCTTCATTCTTAATATAGCTATGCCCTGTTCCATCTGTTTTAATTTGAACTTTAATAATCTCACCTGTTGGCTCAACCTTCCTTTCATCATTGAACTCCGTCATTTCTATTTCGGCATCTATGCCAAAATCGCTTTTAAGGGTTTCACGAAATATAATTACAGGGCTATGTTGAAGACAATACTGTTCAAAGAGGTTTACTCCTTTCATTCCAGTTACATGCGTATCTCTAATTGTCTTTGACATAATTCTAATTCTTCCCCTTTTCAGGTAATTATTTGTGTGATTGCCGAAGAATCCTGCTAAAATTTCACTCCATACCACTGCCACAATTAAAGGTTGGCGCAAGGTCAGAATCCAATAAAGCATTTTAACCCTGGCAACCTACCGTCACTTATCTTGCAATTTACTCAAAATGCAGCGGTTACTTGCAACATAATGTTCTGACTGTCATATTCTGCAATGCCTCCCTAACCATTTACAATTCCTCCCTTAATAGTCCACAATAGCTCCTTGATAGCATCCGAATCGTAAAACTACTATATTTAGCATTATTTATTCACATTTTGAGATTTTTTTTAAAAATATACAGATTATGTTTTTATGTTTGTTCCCCAACAAAAGAAAGGAACTATGACACAGACGATTAATCCAAACATGATTTTGCTTGCCAGGGAATCCAGGGGCTTTAGCCAATCGGTGCTGGCAGAGAAGCTGAACAGCTACAAAGCAAATATCTCCCGGCTGGAGCATGGAGATACTACCGCAGATGAGGAAACCCTGGTTGCACTTTCTGAGGCTACCAACTATCCCCCGCATTTCTTTTTACAGAGAGGGGAAATATTGCCGGTGAACCTTAGCTACCGCAAGCGGAAAAATGTTCCGGCCAAACTCATTACACCCATTGAGGCGCAAATGAACATCATCCGCCGCCATGTGCAGACGATAACCCGTGCTATGGACCAGGCAGTTCCTGAACTGCCTTTGTATAAGGTGGATGAAACGAATACTCCGGAGAAAATTGCAACGCTGGTAAGAAAAAAATGGAATATACCGGCAGGTGCTGTTGAGAACCTTAGTAAGATACTGGAAGAAAAAGGCATCATCATAAGCAGCTTTGATTTTGGTACAGACAGGGTGGATAGTCGCAGTATGCTTACAGATGATAATTATCCCATCATCTTTCTGAATAAAAACCTGCTGGGCGACAGACAGCGTTTTTCCCTGGCTTTTGAATTAGGACATTTAATCATGCACACCTTTTGCATAGTGCCGCATGAAAGAGACATCAACCATGAAGCCAATCTTTTTGCCGCTGAGTTTTTAATGCCTGCAAAAGATATTCTAAAAGACTTTAAAGACGGCATCACATTGCCGCTGCTTGGCGAACTGAAACGCAAATGGAAAGTAAGTATGATTGCCTTACTGTACCGAGCTGATGATTTGGGATTGCTTACTGCCAACCAGAAGCGATACCTGGTGCAGCAGTTCAATGACCAGAAAATAAGAAGGCGGGAGCCACAACAATTAGACGTACCTAAAGAAAATCCACAACTGATGCGACGGTTACTGGCTGATTTTATGAGCAAAACAAAGTTGGGCGTAATACAATTGTGTACGGTGCTTGCTATTGAACATGCTGATTATTTGGCCTATTATGGATAAGGAAGGACAATTACTACTGACCCGGATTTATTAACAGACAAAACGAACCACGATGAGTATTACAGACAACACAATTGAAGTGAAACCCTACAGCCTGACAGAGCTGGCAAACATTTATGGCGTTACCAATCGCACCATGAAGAACTGGATTGTTAAGCACAATGAGGCGGTGGGTGAAAAAGTAGGCAGGCTTTATACTGCCAAACAAGTAGCAATTATCTTTGACAGGCTGGGGTTACCGGGGAAGGTGGTAGAGTGATTAATCTATGGCTAATTAAGATAAAATGAGATGATTAGAAAATGAACGAATATAATTTGGCAACTAATTGAATTGGCTGCATCCCTGTCGGGTACTTCCTGTTTATTCACTCTGCCAATTTCATATTTAAGCATTTGCTTAAATAAGTAATCTTTGCTACTTTTGACCCGACAAACAAATTTGACAATGGCAAACGACACTTGCATACGGTTACAGGCAGACATAGAACAAATTAAAAGTTGCCGGGAAAAATTAAAGGCTAACTCAAAATCATTCTTACAGTTGGGTCAAGTACTTGCTTTGGCAGGCAACGAAGTACGGCTGAAAATACTGTTTCTGCTTGAAGAAGAAAATGAACTCTGCCCTTGCGATCTTAGCGATATATTGGGAATGAGCATTCCGGCAATTTCTCAGCACTTACGCAAACTAAAAGACGGCAACATCATTGAAGCCAGGAAAGAAGGACAAACTATTTTCTATTCTTTACGCAGCGAACATTTGAAAGTTTTAAGACCTTTTTTTAAAATTATCAATCAGCAAAATTTGGCGACAGTATGACAACGACAACAAAAAATAATAAAGGCTGGATTGCTGGACTATTAACAGCAGTTGCAGCCTCACTTTGTTGCATCACACCTGTTTTAGCTTTCTTAGGTGGTGCAAGCGGACTTGCTTCATCATTTTCGTGGATTGAACCTTATCGCCCTTATTTAATCGGTTTAACAATTGCAGTATTTGCATTTGCCTGGTATCAAAAATTGAAACCTAAAAAGCAAGTTAATTGCGACTGTGAGGCGGATAATAAAAAATCATTTTGGCAATCAAAATTGTTTTTAGCCATCGTTACTGTGGTTGCAGGGTTGTTAATTGCATTTCCTTATTACGCCAAAATATTTTATCCCAGGCCACAAGAAACAAGAGTTATAATAGTTGACAAAAGCAATATCAAGACTGCAGAATTTAAAATAAAGGGTATGACCTGCGAGGGATGTACAGAGCATATAAACAGTGAGCTTTCAAAAACACCGGGAGTGATTAACTTCAATACCTCCTACGAAAAAGGCAACAGCCTTGTAAAGTTTGATAATAGTAAAACATCCATTGATAGTCTTGCATCCGCTATTAATAAAACTGGCTATACAGTAACTTCTCAATCTGTAATCACCAACTAATGAGAAAAAGTATCATACTTCAATCTGTTATTACTTGCCCCGTTTGTGGACACAGCAAAGAAGAAACTATGCCAACAGATGCTTGCCAGTATTTTTATGAGTGTTCAAGTTGCAAAACACGACTTAAGCCAAAAGAAGGCGACTGTTGCGTCTATTGCAGTTATGGGACAGTAAAATGTCCTCCAAAACAAAATGGCGAATCTTGCTGTTGATACATTTAAGGATAGTATATTCTAATCTTTTAGTCAGGTTATCTTTCTAACCTATAAGGCTATATCAGGGCGTTCCACGCAAAACTTTCATCGGACAGAATCGGACAAAATCATCCGAAACTTGCAATTACTTACAACTTCTTTCAACAACTTACCGAAACTTGCTCAAAGTGGAAAGTGACCCCTTTGCCTCATAGTATGTTTGTGTTGTCAATCGGAAATAACAAACAAAAAAAATAAAAAAGATGAGACAACAGGCATTACGAAAAGAAAAAACAACAAGGCCCACAATGAGGGTTGTAAAAGGGCTTAAAGACACACAAACAGAATTAGCCCCATTGGTAAACACAGCATGGAATTTTGCTTATAGCAGCCTCTGGAACTGTACCCAATTCTCCCAAAAGGAAATTGATACCGCCAAAGAAAAGATTGAAGAATACCTGCGGCTGGCAAAGCATCCTGAAAAAGCATTTTCCATTTTCTGCCAGAGGGTATTGCTTACCCGGTATTATATCAGCAAAAACAGCAACCGTTATGTACCACTGCCATCCGTTTGGCTTGACCGTACAAACGAAAATGGGTTTGCAGGTACAAAAGCCTGGTATGATGAAATCAGATCAGTAAGGGAATCACTACCCAACTACAAAAACGAACTGAAGGCAATGGCCGAAGCGGTGCTGGAGTTCAGCGAAGAACCCACCATTCAGAATTATCAATACTGGAGAAAATATTTTATTGACAAGCAAACGCCGGGATTGTTAAGCCTGTTCCAGGTGGTAGCTATTCAGCAACTGTGCAACAATTAAGCAATGACCCGTACCCCAAAACCATATTATGATGAACAGGGCCATTTGATAATCCGTCCCTACCGCATGAAGGACTTAGCAGCTATTTACTGCGTAAGTACCAAAACCATGAAACGGTGGATTGATACGAAAGCCCCGGCATTCAGCAACAAAACAAAAATGTTCTTTACCATAGAACAGGTAACGGGCATATTCACCACGATTGGTGTACCGCAGAAAATTGCATTGATTGTACCAATAGAAAAACTAAAACAAGCAGTATAAAATATTTCCAATGGAAACTAAAACAACAAGTGAAACCACATCCAGCAGCATATTGCTCACCGGGATAGTATTCTTAGCCAACCTTGATTTTGTGGGTTTGCTGGACTATGCCCTGAAAGCCGGAATAGGTGGAGCTATCTGGCTCGGTTTTAAACTCACCGCCGATTACCTGGAAAGAAAAAGAAAGAATAAGTAATGAGCGCAGCGGCAAAAATATTAACCGGCACACTGGTAGGCGCAGGTGTGGTAGCGGTGGTGGGCTATGTCAGAAAGCTGAAGAAAACGCAGACTGAACTGGAGATCATTCCCACTGCTAACCTCTACCAGGTAACCTGGAACGCCATCGTTGTCCGTGTTGATGTCCTGTTGAAAAACCCAACAAAGGGGACTTTCTCCATAAAGTTCCCCTTTGTTAAACTAATCAGCAATGGCACAACGGTGGGCAGCAGCCAGGCGGTGAACAAGGATATTAAAATCCCTTCCT
This sequence comes from Ferruginibacter sp., assembly GCA_044226725.1. Lineage (GTDB taxonomy): Bacteria > Bacteroidota > Bacteroidia > Chitinophagales > Chitinophagaceae > Ferruginibacter. Next base: position 353,870 of record JBGAGM010000008.1, read on the forward strand.
ACGGTGAAGTGGTTATCAGCAAGCTGTTGGTTACTATTCCGGTTACCAGTTTTTTTTCAGTGGCAAGTGATGTGCTGAAAAACATTCAAAATAAAAAACCGGTGAAGCTGACATTGAAAGTAATGACGACTGTAAACCTGGGATGGACAGAACTGCCTTATGAAACCAATACTGAAGTAACGATTAAAAAGTAAAGTGTGGAAGCCAATAAAAAACGACATATAAAAAGTGGCAAGGAATATGATCATCTGCTTCCAATAGCAGAAGGTAATAACTCCACCATCCGCAAAAATGCAAATGTCTATCACACTGTTGCTTTTATTCCCAAAGTAGTGAATGAAACCCTTGACCAAACAAAACAATTGTCTGAACTGCTAAAATCAAACAATACTTATGAAACCTGTAAAAATATCTGGCACTTTGTTTATGAACACATCAATTACAAAAAAGATGCAACGGGCTATGAGCAGATAAGAAGCCCGGCAAGAGCCTGGCACGACCGATTCACCGGGGTAGATTGCGACTGTTATTCCGTTTTTATATCCAGTATCCTGTCCAATCTTGGCATACCCCATACGCTGCGTATTACCAAATATCACCGTGACTACTTCCAGCATATCTACCCCGTCGTGCCTTTTCAGAATGGTTATATAATTCTTGATTGTGTAACCGATCAGTTCAATTACGAAGTACCCTTTAGTGAAAAAAAAGATTATCCTATGGACTTACAATATCTCAGCGGCTTTGAAGACACTGATGCCATCTATGGCCCCGGTGATGGCATGGAAGAGCTTGGCAAAATCATCCAGCGCAAAATGAATGGCGGCAAAAAGCCCCTGCCTATGAAAGGCAAAACCCCTGTACCAGTAAGAAAGGGAACGCCACTAATGAAAAAGAAAGCGGGGCTGCTGAACAAAGGCAATAACCCTAATCCTGTGGAAACACCCGATCCGTTACCCAACGGAAAGAAGCCAAAGAAAAAAATTTTTGGCAAAATCCTGAATGTGGTGAATAAGGCTAACCCGGCCACTGTACTCCTGCGTAATGGCATACTTGCCAGTATGAAACTCAATATCAAGAACACAGCAGGGCGGTTACGCTGGAGCTACCTTACACCACAACAGGCATCGGCGAAAAGTATTGATCCGGCAAAGTTTCAGAAGCTGGTAAATACCCGGATGAAACTGGAAAAAATATTTTTTGGTGCCGGTGGCAATCCTAAAAATTTAAAGAAAGCCATTTTAAGTGGAAAAGGGAACAAAGACAAAGCTGTAAATGGATTAGAGGGTTTCGGGATGATTGATACCCGTAGTGTGCAGTATATGAGTGAATATACACCCATGACCGAACTGCTCGGAACGGAAATATACTATGACGAAAACATCAATGGCATGGAAGGCTTTGGAGAACTTGGCGAACCCATTACCATGAGCAGTATTGCTGCGGCTGCAGGTGTGATTGCAGGCATTGTAGCCATGCTGAAAGACGTAGGAAATATTTTTCAGAAGAAAACAAAAGAAGCGGAAGATTTTGATGAAACCAAAAATGAAGAAGCTGAAAAAGAAGCCCCGGTTACACCAGCCACAATACAACCTGTTTTGCCTGAAGTAATAACAAAAACAAACGAGGAGGTAAAAGAAAATATTCCACTGCCTACAATACCTGTGAGGGATGATCCTGCTAATAACGTACTGGTTAAAACAAATGCAGAGCTTCCGGCTGAATCAAAGAATGAAGCTATACCGGCGAACACCACTGAAAACAATGTAACTACAAAACAAAACACTGACAACGCCGGTGGAGGTAATGACAATCCCGGTTTCTGGGAAAAGAATAAAAGCTGGCTGAAGCCAGTGGCCATCGGTGTGGGAGGCTTAACCATTATCGGTATTGGCTTTGCCATGATGAAAGGTGGTAAAACACAAAACAAATCGTCACCACCTGGTAAGAGTTTATCCGGCACCCCGAATTACAAAAAAAGAAAAAACCATAAACGAAATAAATCCAATCATCAAAAGAAAAAATCGGTAGCCCTTCTCTGATCCAATCCGTTCACTTAACAAACAAAAAATTCAATATGTCAAACAAGAAAAACCAATACAAGAGTAATGCCCGGAAGAAAAACTTTCTTAAAGGCATGAATGAAGAACTGCCTACAAAAAGCCTTCTCGGTCCAATCCGTTCGCCTAACAAACAAGAAAAACCAATACAAGAGTAATGCCCGGAAGAAAAACTTTCTTAAAGGCATGAATGAAGAACTGCCTACTAAAGGCAATGTAAAAAACACCGTGCTGGAAACCGGAAAGGATCTGCTGGTAGCAGTACTTGGAGGAGGCTTAATCGGGTCCGCTATCGGAAGACCTTCCCTCGCTATTGGCCTGGTAACTACCGGTACAGGCCACTACACCCAAAACCGTTTGCTTACCCTGCTGGGTATCGGTATGATGGCTGCCAATGGCTTTCAGAAAAGCAAAGCAGTGAACGGCCTCTCAGGGCTGGATGGTGTAAAAGAAAGACTGATGGCTTACAAAGAAAATTTTTCTGAGAAGCTATACTTAGACAAAATCATCAAACAAAAATCAGCCGCAGCAGCAACCAACGGTATGGGTGAACTGCAATACTTCAATTACAACACTGATCTGAACGGCGGATTGAATGCACTGGAGAGCATAGAGAACCAGCTTATAGAAAGCGGTATGCAGTTTCAACAAATGACAGGTCCAGTCATGCCTGAAATGGAAACTGATGACGAATGGGAAGAAAGGCTTTATTAATCACGGCCTCCATAAAACAAAAAGCATTTAAACAACAATTTTTAATTCATAAATCTATTAATCATGTTAGGACTTTTAGAAGGTATTGAAGAATACAATAACCAGGGAGCCTTGCTCGGACTGGAAGGTGTAGATGACGGCGAACTGCTCGGCGCACTTCGTAAAATGAATCCGGTGCAGCGTCTGCGTATGGTTTCCAAATTATCCAACACCGGCTCACCAAGCAAAGGCTCAAGGGCAGAAATGGAAAAATTCTTTGGCGAACTGCCGGTGCATATCAAAGAAGCATTGGTAAAAGGTGAACTGCGTTTGGCAGACAGCATCATCTACTCCATCAAGCCGGTAACTTCCAAAACCATCAAGCTGTTTGAAACGCAGGATGACAAAGAAATCGGTTTGCGTAATATCAGCAACTCCAAACTGCCAAAGAACCAGGCTTTCCTTGCAAGTGGCATCATTCTGCTGGCCGGTACGTCCGCCGATGCAAGCAAGGATAAAGTGATTGCCACCAATTACAAAGGGCTGGAAGAATTTCCTGCCATTGCCAACGGTGAGTTTAATCTGAAAAGCAATAAGAAGCAGATTGTGCCGGAAACAAGTAATGCAGTTTTCAAAACAGGAAGCAACCGCAATGTGCCGCTGGGTTATTACAAACTGGCTAATCCCCGCCTCATCCACGATGATGTACTCATTGAAATGACAGTGGAACTCGGCACAATGGAAGGCATTCCGCAGAACACCTACATCTATGCGGCCATGCACGGAACCATTACCACCCCGTAAAATTGATTAAGAGCTTCAGTTACTACTAACTCAGGCGCAAGCTGAAGGTTAAAAACGGTGGGGAGGGATGGGTAATAACTCCCCGCCGGTAGTAACTGATTTTACTGAACAGAAATAATCCGTATCCTATGCAAACTGTAAAGAAACGATTTGATATTGCTGTGACCGAAGCGGGAAAAACATTTAGCAAAACATTTGAACTGGATAAAAACATTGTTTCTGTAAAAGGAATATTGTTCACTTCCGACAAAGATGATCTGATGTATTATCGGGGTTCGCAGAAAGTGGAAATCAACAAGGAAGAAATCTTCCCGGAGAATTATGAAAGCAAACTGCTTTTGTCTGGTATCAATGTTTCTCCCAACAACCGCTATTATGATCTGGGCAACCAGCCTGCCGGTAACGGGGCAATCAAGGTAGAATACAAAGACAGCAATGACAGCCGTGCGGCCTTTGTTCCCTACCGTGTTTCACTGTATGTAGAATGTGTGTTGCAATGATGAAAGAACAGGTAATCATACAAACCATTACTATCAGCAAAAGAAGTCAACAAACCTTTTTCCAGTTAAAATTGCCAAGAGATACAAATAAAATCATTGGGATTGAAACCGGTTTGTACTTGCTGAATGTACCAGGATATTTTATACCAGCGCAGGAACTTTCCATGCTGATACGCAGGAATTATATGATGGGAGTTGTTCAACTCAGGGCAAACGGGAAACCGGATATGTTTTATTCAAAAGAGATTTTTGAACGGGATATAAATATCGGGACTGGTGAAGTGAAACTGTTTCCTTCTCCGGTAGTAGTAATGGAAAAGAAGGCAGATGTACCGGATGGTAACAGCTTTGATTACTTCACTCACTGGACACACGGAGCGAAACGGGAAGAAGACCCATTGGATGTTTGTGGCTGCACCATTATCAATGGCCAATACAAGGATGCAATTGGTGAAAATTTTCAAACTGATGTAAACTATAAGGTAATGCTCTATATCTGGATTGAAAGAAAACTAAATCAGAAGCTATGACAACGAGCCTGGCATTGGAATATATAGCAAGACGGATGAAGGAACTTGGTTACGGAGATGAATACAGCATCCAGTACAGGCATTTTGTGTTGCCCTCAAAAGGGAAACTGAAAGTACATGCCGGGAATCAGTTGTTCATTCTGACAGAGCCGTCTGAAAGTATTGCTGTAAAAAGTGATACCGGTGTATTTGATGTAACAACAGAAAATGTAAATGAACTGCATTATGAACACCGGGGAGAAATACGGATAAGGAATTACACCATCATCACCCAACATGCAAGATTTATTCAGGTAATACCAAATGAAAACAAACCATGCCCATAACACACGACAATTACGACCAACTGAAGATAGACAAGCTGCGGCATTACCTGGAGGACATGACAGCAAAGGGACATGCCAAGCCTTATGAAATTTTTGTGGACAGCCTGAAGGTTGTTCCCAAAACAGAAGACCCGAAAGATTTTGACAACTACGAGTATTACATGAATGATGATACAGAAAAAATCCGCATCGTCATCTATAACTCTAACCTGTCGCCCCGTAATGACCAGTATTGCTTTTATGTAAAACAGCATAAGCCCGACAAGGGATTGAACGGACTTGGTGATATTGAAAACATCATCCAGGAAAAATTGACTGCAAGGGACAAAGAACATGAAGTAAAGCGGATGCAGGAAGAACTTACTGAGACAAAACAAAAACTGGAAGAAGCGGAAGAATATATTGATGAACTGGAAGAAAAACTGGAACTGTCCGCCAACGATAAGCATAAGCTCAAAAATATTGACCTGGTGGAACTTGGTTCTGCTGTGCTGGGAAGACTGGCAGAAAAAAATGCGGATGTATTGAGTGGCCTGGGCTTATCCGGCATCGGCAATAAAGAACAAAAACAATTAGATACACCACAGCCGCAGGGCGAAGCCAGTTTTCAAAAGAAAGCAGATAGCCCTGCATTAAGTGAAGAAGAACAGCAATACATCGCCACATTAAAGCAACTGCAAAACTGTTTTGATGAACCGCAAACGGTAGCCGTAATTGGCATACTCAATCAACTGATGGCCGACCCAACGCAGGTAAGCCCAGTTGCAGAATTACTGAACATTAAAAATCCATGACTATGAAAAAATATCAGTACGACATTTCCATTGAAGCTAAAACTGAAAACGAGGCTGATGCAAAGATGACGGCACTCACAACGCTGGCATCCAAACTCAGCCAGAAAGAATTAACCAAGCTGGCTCATACTATTATGAATGACCCGGTAAAGACGGCTTTGGCAAAAAAGTATCTCGGCGTTTAGTTGTTTTCATATTGTGTTAATCCTATCCTATGACCCAGGAAACTCCCATCCACCAGCAGGACGAATTTACCCTTGAGGAAAAAATCAAGTATGGCATACTCGGCGTGATTGTGCTGGGTGGGAGTTTCTTTATTGGTAGAAAATTGGTGCGCCGTGCTAAGTCTTATTCGGAAGAAAAGAAAACTTATGAAGAAAGTAACGAAGCTACTTATGCCAAGCAACTCAAAATGGCTTTTGAAAACGATATGTGGTTTGGATGGGGGACGGATGAAGAAGCAATCCGTAAAGTGTTGAGAGCAATACCAAGTAAGGAATATTTCCGGAAGGTCATTAACTCTTACCAGAAACTTTACTCCAGTAGTTTGATGAAAGACATGCAGGATGAACTGACTTCAACAGAGTATAGTGAAATGCTGGCTATAATTAGTGCCAAACCGGAACGGGGAAATAAATTAACTGCACCGGTATTGTCACAAACACAATACCTGTCCTGGGCTAAAAGGTTGAGAGCTGCCTTTAAAATTACTTATGGTCCTTTCCCCGGCACTGATGAAGATGCCATTAAAGCGGTGTTCATGGAAATCCCTACGCAGGCTGCTTTTGGGCAGGTAGCACTTGCATATAAAAATGAATACAATGATGATTTGATGAAAGACCTGCAAAGCGAACTGGAATTTTATGAGATACGCCCGATGCTGAATATCCTTGCCAAAAAACCAAAAGCATAATCCCGACTATGAAAAAGACAACTACAAATAAAAAACAAAAGAAGAAAAAGATAGTGCTTACCACTCTGGCAGTGGGTGCAGCAGGCATCCTGGGTTATTTTGGCTGGCAATACTACAAAAAGAAAAAAGCAAAAAATAATGATGAGCCTGATGTGTCATTCAAAAAGAAAGCTACTGAAGATATAAAACCTGTTTATGTTGATACACCTGTTTATCAACCTGTGATAAAACCGAAAATCAAACCCAAGCCAAAGCCGCAGGTGATTTATGACAACCCTTACTTAGAAGTGCCGCCAGTAAGTAAAGAAGGGTTTCCATTAAAAAGAGGAAGCAAAGGTGAAAAGGTAAGGGCATTGCAGGAAGCACTGATTGCTAAATATGGCAAACAAATCCTTCCCCGCTATGGTGCAGATGGTGATTTTGGTTCGGAGATGGCAGCCGCATTGAAGAAATTAAAACTTCCTGCAACGATAGAACAAAGCACATACAATGTGTTGATGCAGGGGCAAAAAGTAAGTAACGATAATGGCAGCAGCAGTCCGGCACAGCAATTTGTTGCAGCAGCAACCAAAAAAGATTTTAACCTGACCATTCAGTTACTCAAACGACTTAAATCAAAAGATGATTACAAAGAAGTCAGCACTGAATTTAAGAACTACCGCATCGGTGGTGGTGTCCGTCAAACACTCGTAAATGCCCTGCTGAATACTTTCAGCAAGGAAGAACAGAAACAGGCAATCCGTTTTGAGTTCCTTCGGATGGGATTGCAGTTTGATGGCAAGAAATGGAGCTTAGATGGGTTTGATGGGGTGAGCATTGTAACCATTGAACCCACAACTATCTGGGTGAATGCGAATCAGGCCATTAAAGTCCCTGCCAAAATGGTACTCGGCAATGAAGTAACCAAACGGCTTGACTACACTCTTTTTGAAAATAATGGCAAACATTTTTTAGTGCAAACAAAATCAGTAACACAATTATAAAATACAATACACATGAAAAGACATATCCGTTACATCGTTGTACACAGCACAGCAACATTTGACCCGAAGGTTTCTCAATTCTACGGTAACTATCATTATGTGGTGGAAAGAACCGGCGAGATAAAAAAAGTACATGCCGATGCCGCCATTGTAAAGAATGTGGAGAAAGTGGATAATGAAGCTATCCATATTGCGTATGCAGGCGGCAGGAATAAATCAGGCACACTTGGCGATACCAAAACACCCAACCAGGAAGAAGCCCTGTTTAATAAAATTGTGGCACTCTCCATCAAATACCCAAGTGCTGCCATTGTGGGGCATGATGAACTGGAGCCGGGTTCTATCTCTCCGGGATTTAATGTAAAGGATTGGATTAAGAATTACGAACCCGACCTGAACTTATCCAAAGCCAGCTAACGAATCATTCAAAATAAAATCCAACCCTATGTTACAATCTATATTAAAAACTATGACCGAAAGGGGCTATAAAATTTACAGCCGTCCTTTTGAACTCAACATTGTCGGCATCCGTGCCAACAGCACTGTACCCAACAGTTTTGATGATACCCTTAACATTTTTTATAAAAATTCATCCGGTGATTGGCAATACCACAGCAGCCCTGCAACAACAGACCCCGGTACATTCTGGCTGCGTAACCTGATGAACCCGCAAGGCACTGCCATTGTAAAACAAGGGCAGTATATCGGCTCGCATGGCATCGGTATGCACCGGGGGAAGTATTTAGCCCTTACACAGAAAAGGCCCATTACTGTTATCCGTGATTATAACCGTGATGCTGTGCTGGACTTTAACAATGGCAAGGAGCAAACCGGCATATTCGGTGTAAACATCCACCATGCTTCTATCAACGGCACAACCAAATTCGTAGAGAAGTATTCTGCCGGTTGTCAGGTGTTCGCCAACATCAATGATTTCAACCTGATGATGCAGTTAGCACAAAGGCATAAGCAGCTCTATGGAAATGACTTTACTTATACACTGATTGATGAGAGGGCTTTAGTCCGTGAAGCAAAAAAAAATTAGTGTTTGACCTGGTGGGGCTGGGCATTGCCACAGCCCTGGGGTTCGCAACTTATGAGTTTGTAAAAGAGAAATAATGAAACAGTTTATAACAGAATTATTTAAAGATAAAAACGGTCGTTACAGCCTCCGTGAAGTTGCCATTGCCATTTTGATACTGGCATTGGTGGTTAGCTGGATAGCGCAACAGTTCTTTAATAAACCTGTGCCCGAATTTATGTTTTACTCATTTGCAAGCCTGATAGGTGCCGGGTGCTTTGGTTATTCTATTGAACGAAATACAACGGCCTCCTCTAACTCCCCCGAAGGGGGAGAACAAAACCCTTCATAATATAAAATTCAAAATATCACAATGAAAAATTTAAAAACAATCCTGACACTTTTAATTGGTGCCGTTATCGGCTTTTCATTTTGCCAGCTTTTTCACCGAAACGGTTCTGACAATGCGTCTCCATTTACAATTACTGGTAATAAGGCTTCAGAATTGGAAAAGAAGATGCAGGAAACCGAAGCAGAGTACCAGCAAAAGATAGATTCTGTACAACAGCAGACACAAGCCCTGGATCAATCGCTTAAAAAAACGAAAGACGCATTGGATAAAACCAAACGGAAAAACATACAACTGCAAACACAGGTATATGATTTAATTGACCGTCAGGGTATTTATAAAGAAGAACATGATACGGCCAGTTTTATTACCGGTTGTGATTCCCTGCAAAACAAAGTTGATGAACTTATTGCTGAAACAAACCTGCAGGACAGCATACAGACTGCAATAACGGATAATCTTCATGAACAGCTTGTGCAAAAGGATTCTGTTATCCTGCTGAAAGATTCGCAGTATCAGCAACTGGACAAATCATTTGAGCAAAGTATTGAACAGCAAAAGCTGCTGGAGCAACAGGCAAAGTTTTACAAGAAGAAATACAAACGACAACGGCTCGGCAGCAAATTAAAAAATCTGGGTTTACTCATCATATCCGGGTTTGCTGCCTCCCAACTTATTCACTAATCCAAAATTTCAATATGGCTGTGAAAGAAAAAACAATTGTAGTTACGGCCACATTTGTTACATCGCTGCTATCCTATCTCTATGCAAAAGAAGCAAACAAGGATTCAGTGGCCTATGTGATGGTGGGCGGCTTTATCGGCTCCCTGCTGGGAGAAGGTATAGCGGAAGCGATAAAGAAAAATAATACAAACAATCAAAACAATAACAATGGCAATAGAAATACTTAATGACGGCGCTTGCTTGAGGATTGTAAACAAGGGCAGTGTAATACTGGTAAACAAACAGCAAATCAAATCCATTGAAACTATCCGTACCGATACGGTGCGATTGGATATTGGCGATGGTGCATTGAAAAATATCTACATCAAATTCGCTGATGTAACTACCCCTGCCGGTTTGACTGATGCCGGCCAGTTAAGGGATGCCATTAACGCCATGCTAAAAGCAAATAGCGAAGGTTTGGCAACTGCGGAACTTCAGCAAATTGGCAATGCTTCTTTAGCCTCAATGCTGGGAGTGTTGAATGAAATAAAAATCATATTGAGCAACCTTAAATGCTGTGGCGACTGCCAGGAAACAAGAATTGATGAATCTGACCCTTTATCCATTTATTATGGGGTGGCTGTGGCAGGATCAGCCACTAATCAGGCAGTATGGTCCATCCGCAGGGAAACTAAAACAAAAGAAAATGATATCGTCATTGTAGAATGGGCAGACGGTAATGAACTTTTTGACAATATCTGGGATGAACGTCGTAACCTGGCTTATGCCTCAACTGTAGTACGATAGCATAGCACTGAACAAAATGCGATACCGAACCGTACCTGAAATTGTGCTTGGCGAAACTCCGGAAGTTAATGTTCCGGAGTTAGCTGTTTCTTATACAAGAAGCAGACAAAAGGATTTTGGTAAAATCACTTTATCCAAAGATGCTGCTGATTTTATAAGGAATACTTTTAATGAGGGTGAAGTGGAATTACAGGAACAGTTCATTGTTCTTTATCTCAACCAGGCAAACGAAATCATCGGTTACTACAAACATTCCAAAGGGGCTATCAATGCGACTGTTGCTGACATCCGCATCATTCTTGCTACTGCCCTAAAAAGTCTGGCTGTTTCAATGGTGATTGCACATAATCATCCTTCCGGTAACCTAAAACCATCCAGGGCGGATGAACAACTGACTGCAAAGATTAAAGAGAGTGCTGCTATGATGGAAGTGAAGCTGCTTGATCATGTGATTGTAACAAGGGATAGTTATTACTCATTTGCTGATGAGGGTTTATTGGGGTTGGATGGGTTAAATAATAAAGAAGAACAATTTGTCTCAGCTATTGAACATGATTTAGCTACTAAGAAGTCGCATAACAAAACTTCCGTTGAAAAACTTGCCGTTTCTTTTGGCATCACTGATAAAAATGAAGTAAAAGAACTGACAGAGCTTGCCATTGTAAACCGGGCAAGATTGCTTGCTCACAGTGAGGGAACAATAAAAGAAAGATTTAACTGGATTGTTGAACTCTATCACAGCCAGGTAAATCTTTCACACCGTACTTCACAAAGTATTTTGCTGCAACAGTATTCCACTCCTGCACCAATAGGATATTTAGCCGGTGTGTTTTGTGAGATTGATAAACTTCAGTTCAACGGTGGTTTTGCTTTTGAACCATCAGCAGGTAACGGCTTACTGACAATCGCAGCCAAACCGGAAAGAGTCTATGTAAATGAGCTGGACAGTTTTCGCAACCGTAACCTGAAAACACAAGGCTATGCAAATGTCTGGCAACGGGATGCCACAAAACCCTTCTTTGATGTGCAACGGACTTTTATGGCTGTAATGACTAATCCGCCGTTTGGCAAAATGGAAACGGAAGTGATGTTTGATACTTTCCCAATCAAACCCTTAGAGCATGTAATGGCTTTAAGGGCTTTGGACTGTATGGCGGATAAAGGCAAGGCTGCCATCATCATTGGAGGTCATACCACCTGGGATGATAAAGGAAGAATAACCGCAGGTAAGAACAGAATTTTCTTTAACTACTTATACAGCCGTTACCATGTTGCTGATGTAATAAATATCAATGGAGCTAAACTTTATTCAAGGCAGGGAACATCTTTTGATGTACGCCTGATTTTGATTAATGGCAGAAAACTAACAGCATCCGGCGCAGCTCCTGTTTACAATCCCGATAAAGACCATGAAGTAAAAACCTTTGATGAATTATTTGAAAGAGTAATGGATGCAAAAGAAACTGAAATACCGATGAAAAATCTGAGACAAAATAAACAGTTGGAAGATGAAGCCTTGAATTTATTGAAACTGTTTCAAAACTCCCCTTTAGGGGAAGGGGGTGATTTAGGTGCGCCTTATGAACCTGCCTCCGAAAGTTGTGTCGTACTAAACACACAAGTACCCGACAGTATGGCTTTTGAAACAAGGCAAGCTGTACTAAGTATAAAAGAAGAAGTTGGTGGTGATATTGACAACTTTGTCCGTCACCGATTAAAATATCCTAACAAAGCTGCGTTGTGTAAAGTATTATCAGCCGAACAGATTGATGCAGTGGCGATGGCGATTTACAATATTGAAGCAAGAAGTCAGGGCATGATTATCGGCGACCAGACTGGTATTGGTAAAGGTAGGGTTGCTGCTGCCATGATACGTTATGCAGTGAATCAGGGTGTAAAGCCGGTCTTCTTAACTGAAAAAGCAAATCTGTTCTCTGATATTTACCGGGATTTATCAGCCATTGGTTCAGGGCATTTAAAACCACTGATTGTAAACAGCAAGGAATCCAAGACAGATATAAAAGACGAAGATGGAGAAATAATTTACCAGGCTCCATCACCTGCTGAACAGCAAAGCATAATCAGTTCAAGAGCCGTGCCTGCACAATACGATTTTGTATTGGCTACTTATTCGCAGTTTAACTCACCCGAAAAGAAACCCGAAAAACCAAACTTCCTCCGTGCCATAGCTGAAGACAATATTTTCATTATGGATGAAGCGCATAATTCCAGTGGATCATCAAACACCGGGGAATTTTTGCAAGGCGTTGTTGCCAAAACAAAAGGCATTGTTTTCTTATCTGCCACATTTGCCAAGCGACCAGATAACATGCCTATCTATGCAATGAAAACTTCTATTGCTGATTGCAATATGAGTAAGGATGATCTGGTGGAAGCCATTACAAGGGGCGGTGTTGCATTGCAGGAAGTATTATCCTCACAACTTGTTGCCGAGGGACAAATGGTGAGAAGGGAAAGAAGTTTTGAAGGTGTGGAAGTAAATTACTTATCCTTAGATACAAAGTCAGAAGAACACCGTGCAATTGCAGATAACATTACTGATTTACTCCGGGATATTATTGCTTTTCAAACCAACTTCATAGATGCACAGGTTGAAGAACTGGATAAGATTGCAGTTGCCGAAGGAAAAGAAGTTGCACTAAGAGAGGGAACTTCACAAGCCGGTGTAGATAACCAGCCTTATTTCTCCAAAGTATTCCAGGTAATTAACCAGATGCTTTTTTCACTTAAAGCTGAAGCTGTGGCTGACCAGGCTATCAAAAGATTAAAGGAGGGCAAAAAGCCGGTGATAGCATTTGCATCCACAATGGGCAGCTTTATAGAATCAATGGAGAATGACAAAGGTGTGGCAGTCGGGGATGGAGATACCATCAATGCCGATTTTAGTGAGGTACTTAAAAGAGGCTTGGACGGCATACTTCGCTATTCCGAAAAAGATGTGGATGGCAACCCCATTCACAAAAAATTTGAACTAAGTGAACTGCCGCCGGAAGCACAGACCGAATATCACCGCATACTGGAAAAGATAAATACCGTTTCAACAGGCATCACCATATCTCCCATTGACATCATTATCAAAAAAATTAAAGAAGCAAGTTATAGTGTTGCCGAAGTAACAGGAAGAAAATATGAAATGCAGATGAACTGGAAAGGCAGCAAAGCATTAGTGTTAGCAAGAAAGAGAATCAATACCAATGATGCTTTCCGGCAGTTCAATAATAACGAAGTGGATGTGTTGATGATTAACCAGTCGGGCAGCACCGGCGCATCTGCACATGCAATACCTACTGTCAAAGTTCCAAAAGAGCAGGTAAAGCAACGGGTGATGATTGTATTACAAGCAGAGTTGGACATCAATACAGAAGTGCAGAAAAGAGGCCGTATCAATCGTACCGGACAAATATTAAAACCAATGTATGATTATGTAACATCTGCCATACCTGCGGAGAAAAGGCTGATGATGATGTTGCAAAAGAAACTGAAATCTTTGGATGCAAATACTACTTCTAATCAAAAACAATCCACCAAAATTTTAGATGTACCGGACTTTCTGAATAAATACGGTGATAAGATTGTGAAGGACTACCTGATGGAGAACAAGGAGGTAAATGATTTATTAGATGACCCATTAAAATTAAAGGCAGCCGGGTCTGATTCGTCAGGGGAATCAGTGGTGGAAGATGCAGCGCATAAAGTTTCCGGCCGGGTTGCAGTCTTATCCACCAAAATGCAGCAGGATTTTTATAATGAGATCGCAGAACGCTACACTGACTATGTGGAATACCTGAAACAAACCGGCGACTATGATTTGGAAGTGGAAGCTATGAACCTGGAGGCAGAAACCGTTTCCACCAAAGTGATTAAAATGGGCAAGGGCAGCGACAGCGCCTTTGGCGATGATAGTGTACTGGAAACTGTCCGTGCCAATGTGCTGAAAAAGCCATTTACCAAAACAGAACTGGAAAACCTTATCAACGAATCAATGAAGGGCAAAGACCCTCATAAATTACAAGACAAACTGGTTGAGGATTATGAAGCATCAGTAGGGGAAAGATTAAAGGAAGAAGAAGCTGAAACCAATGCAAAGTATAATGAACTGGTAAAGAACATTTCTAATGAAAAGAAGATTCAGAAGATATTGGACAAACAGGGTGAGGGTGCATGGAGACAGGCTGTTGCGGAAAGAGAAAAAGAATTAAACGGTGCAAGGGAACTGCAACTACAAAACCTGCGTAAGACTTTTGAAAACCGAAAGCAATACTTGGAGAAAACATTCCGGTTTTTCTTTATCAGCCGCAACATCAAATATCCCATAGAAACATATAATGGAGGCAATGAACTTGTTCCTGCTGTATTCCTGGGCTTTGTGATTGATGGCAAAAAGAAAAACCCTTATGCACCTTCTGCTATTAAGTTGCGAATTGCGATTGCCAACAGCAGTAAATACCTGGCCATTCCTGCATCTTACTCTGAAGACATTATGGCCATCATCGGTGCCAGTGTGGATGTGCATCAGCCCAGCATGAATGTACTGCTAACAGAATGGGAGAAATACACAAAAGAAAATAATACCGACCGGCGGATCCGTCATATTATTACAGGTAATCTCTTACAGGCATTTTCTGATTTTAAAGGCAAGCTGGTAAGCTATACCACAAAGAACGGCGAAACTAAGAAAGGTATCCTGATGCCGGAGAACTGGAATCCGGGTGAGCAGGTACAGGATAAAGTGGTAGTTCCCATTCTTAAAGCAGCACCTATTGTAAAATCACTGGTACAGAACTCCCAGATTATTACCAATAACGGTTTATCGTTTTTCAGAACAGGCAGCCACTTCAAACTGATAATATCAGCATCCAGGGCAAGAGGAGGTGATATTTATTTAGACAAGAATATCCTGGAGCTGGTAGAGAAAAATAATTTTGAGAAAGTGTCAGATAAAATGGTAGCGATGCTGCCGGAAAAGAATATTGATAAGCTGCTGGAGATTTTACAGACAACTCACGGCTGCTCCATTACTATTCATTCATCCGACTTAAAAAATATCAAGTCAAATGCTGGCAGATACAGTAGCCGTAAAAAAATAAAACTGCCTCCCGATGATGAGGAAGAAGAACTCCCTGACAATGTAGCCATACTTGAACTGGAAGCAGAAGCCCTGGCACTTGAACTTGAATTATTAGCAGCATAAAAACAATCCATCCTATGATAACAATAGATAACTACTTTAATAAGGTCAACTCATTTGATTTAAAATCATTGCCAGAAGCATTAAGGAAAGGTCATGAATTTATTTTGAAGGCAACCAATAACGGTGCAAGCTGGGTTTCTTATCATTCCAGCGAGCCAATTAAGAAAACAGTAGATATGTACCTGGTAAAACTGAACGAGTTTGTCAGTAGTACCACTAAAGCCGAGAAGAAACAGACGAGAAAAAAAGCAGAGAGAAAACAGCATGATGAAATCATAAAAGAATCCATGCGAAGGCAGGGAATTACAAAACCTGTTAACTCTAAAAAGAATGATGAAGATACTTCTTCTGAAGATGGCCCGCAGTTAGTAGAACGGATTCCGGAAGAACTGCGGTTTATTCGTCGCTTTGTAAACCTGAATGGCAAAACAAAGACTAAGGACGATTTACTTCGCTTCATCAATGGCCTGCAAAAAGCTATACTGGAAAAACGCATCCGTAAGACTTCGGTTTATGCTGCCCAAATAAAATACATCCAGGACAGCCTTGTGAAGACTTTCAATTCAATGAATGCTAAAATAAAGCTGGAAATAAATACCAAAACCTTAAAAGAGTTTACGGATTTATTGGGCGGAGAAAAGATATATCCTTCTGTGCAGCTTTTGAAAAAGTACATTAACCTGAATGGTAAAGCAGGCATGAAGGAAAAAGCTATTAGGCTGGTGAAGCAAATGGAAACGGCTGCTAAAAAGCGGAAAGTAAGAAAGGGTGATGTATATGAAGCCCCCCTGCAGCAGGCTTACAAAAACCTAAGGGAATTTATAAATGATAAGAAGCAAAAGACATTACTGATTGAACAAAGGGAACTAAATGGTTTGGAAGGAGTATTGGGTTGTGCCTGTAACCAGTTAAACGGTATTGACGAAATGCCGGCCATTATGAACAGTATGGATTTTGCCAATATGCAGTTTGAAACAATCGGCCTAAAAGGAAAATGGTATGACCTAATCGGCGACCCTTCATCAAATTTTACGGCAATGGTATTTGGTAAACCCAAAATGGGGAAGTCCTATTTATGTATTGATTTTGCAGGCTACTTAGCAAGAAATCATGGTAAGGTATTGTATGTAGCGAAAGAAGAAGGATTGGACATGACCCTGCAAAAGAAACTGAACGATAAGGATGTTGCACATCCGAATTTATATGTTGCTTCTGTATTGCCTGAAAACTTGTCGCCTTATGACTTTATTTTCTTAGATAGTGTAAATCGTCTGGGGCTATCGCCAGAGGACTTGAATAGGCTGAAAACACTCAATCCATCCAAGTCATTCATATTTATTTTCCAAACAACTAAAATGGGAAACTTTCGGGGTGCGAATAGTTTCCAGCATGATGTGGATGTTGTGATTGAAGTACCCGAACAAGGCAAAGCGGTGCAAATGGGGAGGTTCAATCAGGGGGGAGAAATAAATATATTTCATTGATAATCAATAGTATGTATATTTGAAAAGGGAAAAGAATGGAAAGCAAACCGGAAGAAAAAGAGAAAATATCCATCGCTGAAATCAAAGCCGATTTTGAAGCCGAGGGTGAACTATTTGAAGATAGCGAAGTGGAGAAAATCCGGGATTTTTTATACCTGCTTGCACAGATTACTTATGAACAGTATAACAGGAATAAACAGGCTTCTGAAACAGCAAATTGTAAAATAGTAAACATAAATGATAACTCCGATGAACAGGCAAAAAGCAATACTCTACATCCGTGTGAGTACGGACGAACAGGCTGAAAAAGGTTACAGCCTGAAACACCAGGAAGAAAGATTAAGACAATACTGCCAGCATCAGCAAATTGAAGTAGTCGCTGTTTACAAGGAAGACCATTCCGCTAAAACTTTTGAAAGGCCAGA
>JBGAGM010000009.1:0-272086 GCA_044226725.1 Ferruginibacter sp.
TTGCCTGTATTAACCGCATTGAAAGACAGGATATCTCCCGTGCCCGATGCCGGTAAGCCTATCGATGGCGTATTGTTGGTCCAGTTGAATACTGCTGTACCGCCACTGGATGGGGTCGTGAAATTAATATTGGTTGTCGGCGCACCGTTACATACCACCTGGCTCGCAACAGGATTAACGATCGGAGGAGGATTAACCGTGATCGTGAAACTCAGCGGTGTACCGTTACAAGTTACAGAGCCATTGGTATAGGCTGGTGTAACTGTTATGGTTGCCACTTGGGGACTTGTACCTGTATTGATAGCAGTAAACGAAGCTATATTACCGGTTCCTGCACCTGCTAGTCCAATAGAAGTATTATCATTTGTCCAATTATAGACAATTGTTCCGCCGGTGGTTGGGCTGGTAAAGTTAACAGCGGCTGTAGTTGCACCATTACATACCACCTGGTTGGCCACAGGGTTAACGGTGGCCGTTGGGTTAACGGTGATCGTAAAGGTGGCCGGTGTACCCACGCAGGTAACACCCGCATTGGTATAAGATGGGGTAACTGTAATGGTTGCTATTTCCGGTGCATTATTAGCATTGATCGCTGTAAAGCTGGCAATATTGCCGGTTCCGTTACTGGCCAAACCAATAAACGGATTATTGTTCGTCCAGTTATAAACGATCGTACCACCGGTTGTCGGACTGCTGAAGTTTATGGCTGTTGTATTGCCTCCGTTACATACTACCTGGCTGGCAACAGGGTTCACCGTTGCTGTAGGGTTTACCGTATAAGTAAAGGTAATGGGTGTGCCTGAACATGAAGGTAAAGGCAGTGAATAAGTAATAACTACCTGCCCGTTACCGGTTTGAACGCCGGCCGTGGTTGTTCCGCCACTTACACCGCCCAGGTAAGAGGATCCTCCTCCTCCTCCGCCGCCGCGCCAGTTAGGCGTTCCGTTACCGCCGGTAAGTCCTGTTGATCCTCCGCCGTCGCCACCATTTGGACCGACATTGGCGCCTGACTGGTTGTTGGCTGGTGCAAATCCGCCATCTCCACCATTGCCTGCAATGCCGGGTGTACCATTTCCTCCTCCAAAAGAACCCGTACCACCGTTGCCACCCGCAATGGATGAGCCACCGGTTCCCGGGGTGCCATCATATCCGCCACCGCCACCGCCACCAAAATAGCCGCCGCCGCCACCACCACCACTTCCGGGGCCACAACTCAATCTTCTATCACCTCCTGCTCCGCCACCGCCAGCAGCAACAATCACACGATTGGCCAGGGCAGTTCCGCCTACACGTACATCTGATGCACCACCGCCACCACCGCCTTCGGCTGCTGTACAACCAGGATTCGAACCTGCTGCGCCACCGCCATTGAATCCGCCGTTAACCGAAACTGCACCTCCCTGACCTACATAAATATTTAAAGTGCTACCGGGCGTAACGGCCAGGGTTCCCTGGGCACGGCCGCCCAATCCGCCGGTTACACCCTGTGCATTTGAATTGCCCTGGGCGCCTGATGCAGTTATATCAACAGATGTAACACCGGCAGGCACCACCCATGTTTGTAAGGCACCGGTATAATTAAAGGTTTGTGTTACCGGCGGGCCTGCCAGTGTAAATACCGGCGTTACCGTTACGGTAGCCACCAAAGGCGACGCTCCTATATTAGTAGCGGTAAACGAAGGTATATTACCCGTACCGGAAGATGCCAGTCCTATGGATGGTGTATTGTTTGTCCAGTTAAATGTGACGGTACCGCCAACAGTTGTACTGCTGAAGTTTACAGCCGCAGTGGATGTATTGTTACATACCACCTGGCTGGCAACCGGATTTACTGTTGCTGTGGGGTTAACCGTGATCGTAAATGTGATCGGGGTGCCCACACAGGTAACACCATTGGTATATGATGGTGTTACGGTTATAGTAGCTGTAACCGGTGCATTGGTTGCATTGGTGGCTGTAAAGGCAGCAATATTTCCGCTTCCACTGGCGGCAAGGCCGATGGATGGTGTGTTATTCGTCCAGTTGTACACAATGGTACCTCCTGTTGTTGGACTGCTGAAGTTTACAGCAGCAGTAGAAGCATTGTTACATACTACCTGGTTGGCAACGGGATTAACCACCGGGGTTGGATTAACCGTATATGTAAAGGTTTGTGCTGTTCCACTACAGGTTACTGAAGGTGGCAAGCCACTGCAGGTAGCCGTGCGGAAGGTATAGTCAAAAGTGGGGAATGACTGGAACCCGGCATTAGCAAACACATTACCGCCGGGGTAAGGGTTGCTCACATTACCGGCAATACAGTTTGCCCCATTGGTACCTGTGAAAACCAGGTAATACGTAGTGCCCGGCGTAACGGTTACTGAAGGCCAGGTTACATCGGCCCATGAATTAGGACTGATGTTCCTTACTATTCCGGTAGCCAGTTTTGTACCGCCTGCATTAGGCAAATTCGTCCACAGTTCGATGGTTACATTGGTTGTACCACCTGAACCATTCAGGAATATGCCGGCGCCACAAACGGTGGGAGCAACGGCCTGGAAGGACTGGGCCAGGTTGGGCTGGAAGAAATTAGCCATACAAGTGTTGGTTGTTGGCTGGTTCACATCCAGCTTGGTATTGGTAAAGGTTGGCGTAACCGTAACCGTTGCCGTTACCGGCGCATTGGTTGTGTTGGTAGCCACAAAGGATGGAATATCTCCGGTACCGCTGGCAGCCAAACCTATTGAGGTAGTATTATTTGTCCAGTTGAATACAGTACCCGGTATTGACCCTGTAAAGTTTACTGCAGCAGTTGCTGTATTATTACATACAACCTGGTTTGCCACTGCATTTACATCCGGTGTAGGGTTAACTAATACCGTTGCCGTTACAGGCGTACCTGTGCAGGTTGTTCCTGCATTGGTATAGCTGGGGGTAATGGTGAAAGTTACGGTTACAGGTGCAGTAGTTGTATTGGTAAGCGTGCCGCTGATATTACCTGTACCACTTGCTGCCATGCCGGTTACTGTACCGTTATTATCTCTTGTCCAGTTATAAACCGTGCCGGCAACGCTGCCGCTGTTTACAATATTTGTAATGGCAGAGCCACTGCAAATTGTTTGTGAGGCTGGTGCAGTTGTTACAGTTGGGGTTGGGTTAACAGTAATGGTAAAGGTTTTAGATGGGCCGCTGCAAACTAATGGTGATACAAAACTAAATACAACCTGGCCATTGCCAGCCTGTACTCCGCCAGTATTTACCTGTGCGCTGCCGGCATTGAATGATCCGCCGCCACCGCCTGCACCCCAGGTACCTCCATTCCAGTTATTTCCGCCGCCGCCGCCATTGTAGCCACCACCGCCGCCGCCTGCTCCACTACAGCCACCGGCGCCGCCGCCACCGCCAAATCCTCCTGTTAATGTAACAGGTCCGCATGGGTTCGTTCCAACACCACCGGTGCCACCATTTAATGGCGCCAATCCTCCGGTAGCACCATAAGTAAGAGCTCCGGTACTACCGTCTGTAAACCAGCCTGCTCCGCCACCGCCGCCGGCAGGGAAGCTGGCTCCGTTTACGGCACCGCCGCCGCCGCTGCCGCCGTTACCGCCGACTCCGCCGCCTGCATTACCCGACCCGGCTATAGAATTTGTTGAGGTATTCGTTGCAGAACCTGCACCACCCGTAGATCCGCTGTTATTGGAACTACCGCCGCCGCCGCCTGCTGCAACTAAAAGTACATTGCCGGTATTCTTCCACACAAAAGAGCCGCCGCCGCCGCTGCCGTTTCCGTTACTAAAGCTTTGTCCGGCACCGCCAACCAATACTTTAATGGTTTCACCAGGCGTAACTGTTACAGTGCCTTTAATATTTGCACCCAGTCCTCCTCCAAGACCGCCCTGGGCACCGGCTGCTGTAACATCAATAGAAGTTACGCCGGCAGGTACGGTAAAGTTTACGATAGAACCGGTGAAATTGAATGTTTGATTTACAACCGGTCCGCCAGGTACAATAAAGGTTGGTGTTACCGTTACGGTAGCCACTACCGGTGCATTGGTTGCATTGGTAGCAGTAAATGAAGGTATATTACCTGTTCCACTGGCTGCAAGGCCAATGGAGGTTGTGTTATTTGTCCAGTTAAATACAGTTCCCGGAACAGTACCGGTAAAGTTCACAGGAGCCGTGGCCGTATTATTACATACAACCTGATTTGCAGGCTGAGCCACATCAATTGCTGGTGCTACTGTAACAGTTGCAGTAACCGGTGTTCCGGTACAGGTACTACTTGCATTGGTAAAGATTGGTGTAATGGTAAAGGTAACTGTTACAGCTGCTGTGGTTGTATTGGTAAGCGTACCACTGATATTGCCTGTACCACTTGCTGCTATACCGGTTACTGTACCGTTATTATCCCTTGCCCAGTTATAAACCGTGCCGGGTACACTACCACTGTTTACAATGGTGGTAATAGCCGAGCCGCTGCATATTGTTTGTGAGGCAGGGGTTGCAGTTACATCGGGTACCGGGTTTACAGTAATATTGTAGACCACCCAATCGCCCGCACATTCATTAGCGTCAATAGTATTATTATTATTTGCATCAAAGAATGCCCTGCGCCTTATCTGCACCGTTCCGGGTATAGTTGCATTAACCAGCGTAGCTGTTCTGGCTAGTGGTATGGGCCCGATCGCAGATAGCAGGTAAACTCCATCAGCCGACGTATTGGTAGTAACATTGGTCTTGATGATCACCTGTTCTACCTTAACATTTCCTGCCGGTGTAATACCGGATAAATCTGCAATATTGGTAAGGGTGAAATTAGCGCTTGTTGAACTGCAGATGGTGAAACTGCCCACATCATCGGTTCCGTCGTTGTTGGCCGTAACTGTAACGCCATTGTAGGTTTCTGTCAATACAGGTTTAGGTGCTACCAAAACGGTTGCAGTTACCGGGGTTCCTGTACAGGTAGTGCCGGCATTAGTATAAGAAGGTGTTATGGTAAAAGTTACTGTAATAGGCGAATTGGTGGTATTCACCAAAGAGCCGCTTATATTGCCGGTACCGGCCGCTGCAATACCGGTTACAGTACCCACATTATCTCTTGTCCAGTTATAAACCGTGCCGGCTACATTACCACTGTTTGCAATAGTGGTAATAGTTGAGCCACTGCACATTGTTTGTGAGGCAGGTGTAGCCACTGCGTTGGGAGTTGGATTAACGGTGTAGGTAAATGTAGCTGGTGTACCTGTGCAGGTTGTACTCGATACATAAGAAATTGTGATTACCCCGTTACCGGTTTTGAATCCCTGTGTATGTATGACATTGGTTGCAGCAGGTATGGTATAGCTACTACCGCCGGCAGCACCATTAACTTCCATACCACCACCGCCATACCAACCACCGCCCCCACCGGGGCTACCTAAAGTGCTACATGGTGTACCTGTTCCCACAGAGCCATTTCCACCAATTCCAAAAGCTCCATTCTGGGCTGTGATACCTGGTGCACAGGTGCCGGTAAAATATCTGCCTCCGGTTCCTCCTGCAGTTTGAGTACCCCCGGTAGCAACTGTGAACTGACCAACTGTACCAAAACTGGAGCCGTTTGCACCAACAAGGCCGCCTCCGTTTCCGCCAGAACCCTGTGAGCTTCCTCCCCCTCCACCAGCAACGATTACCCTGTCAGTTAATGTAATTCCTCCAATCCTTATATCACTGGCGCCTCCACCTGCCGCACCGGTACTGGATGTACCCTGTACACCAATTCCACCACCATTATAGCCTCCAATAAGCGGCGTTGCTGAAGTTCCTCCTACAAATAAGTTTAATGTGGTACCCGGTATAACTGCTAATGTAGCCTGTACCCTGCCGCCTAATCCGCCTACACCACCATTTGAAAAACTACCTGTACTGGTTCCACCCTGGGCTCCCTGTACATCTACATCAATGGAGGTAACACCAGCCGGAACGGTCCATGTTTGCATTGCCCCGGTATAATTAAATGTAGCTGTTCCGGATGCTCCGGCAAAGCTTATTTGAGGTGTTACCGTAACAGTTGCTGTTACAGGTGCATTGGTGGCATTGGTGGCAGTAAAGCTGGCAATATTTCCGGTTCCACTTGCTGCAAGCCCGATAGATGGAGTATTGTTTGTCCAGTTAAATACAACGCCCGGAGGTGTACCACTAAAATTTACTGCTGCAGTTGCTGTGTTATTACATACAACCTGGTCGGCCACAGCATTTACAGCAGGCGTCGGGTTAACAGTAATTGTTCCGGAAGCAGTCACTGTTCCGCAACCACCGGTTAATGTTACCGTGTAATTAAACGGCGAACCAACTGCTGTGGATGGTGTACCACTGATGGTAACTGCATTAGCTGCCCATACACCGGTTACACCAGCTGGCAAACCACTGAAAGTGGCACCGGTGGCAACCGTGGTTGAATACGTGATATTGGTGATGGGTGAATTCTGACATACAGTTTGTGCATCGGTTCCTGCAGCAGAGGTAAGGGTAATACTATTGGCCGGGTTTACGGTAATTGTACCACTTGCAGTAACCGTACCGCAACCGCCCGTTAAGGTAACCGTATAATTAAATGGAGAACCGGCACTAGTTGTGGGTGAGCCACTGATGGTTACAACATTGGCTGCCCAGTTGCCTGTTACACCAGCAGGCAAGCCGCTGAAAGTTGCACCGGTTGCTCCGGTGGTGGAATAAGTAATATTAGTGATCGGGTTGTTAAGACAAACGCTCTGAGCATCAGTACCCACAGCCGATGTTAACGTTATCGTATTAGGCGTGCAACTGATTACCAGGTTATAGGTGGCACTGTTTCCGGTGCAAGTTCCGGCATCGGTGGCAGTAACAACAATGGGGAATGTTCCGGTTTGTGTTGGTATACCACTTAATACACCGCCGGGCGACAAGCTTAGTCCAATAGGTAAGGTGCTGGAGGTGGTATAGGTATAAGGTCCGGTTCCACCGGTAGCAGTAAATGTTTCATTAAAGGCAACGCCTGTTGTTCCGGTGGCATTAACCGGGTTGGTGACTGTAATGGCGGGACAGCTTACAAGTACTGTAGAGCCTCCGTGGAGGAAGAAGGAAGAGAATCCTGTGAGATTTGTAAAATCAAGGAATCGATCTCCGGCCAATCCTCCGAATCCGGTAGGTGCTGCAAATACAGAAGCATTGCTGGCAAAAACGTTGCTGCAGGTATTGGTGGCAGTTTTCGTCATAACCAGGTCGAACTGCGATGTTATGCCACTGCCTGGTTGTGCAATCAATGCATTCAATTCAGTGTTGAGGTAAAAATACCGGAGGCTATAAGCTGCTGATGGTATTTTACTGGTAGAAACCGTAATATTCCTGTCCAGGTAAAACCTGCCGAAAGCATCCTGCCTCACTGCTCCGTTGTGTACATATACCGATGCAGTA
Source organism: Ferruginibacter sp. (assembly GCA_044226725.1). Classification (GTDB taxonomy): domain Bacteria; phylum Bacteroidota; class Bacteroidia; order Chitinophagales; family Chitinophagaceae; genus Ferruginibacter. The sequence goes on from JBGAGM010000009.1 coordinate 7,411, forward strand.
ACAACTCCCAGATCGTTGCCATTGGGAGTTATCCCTGCGATATAATTATTTGATGAGTCTAGAATGAATACACGTGTGGCATTGTCATTATTGCTTTCGGGGCCAACGGTGGTTACACTACTTACTATGCACGAACCTGGTGTTGGTGCAGACACAATTCTGGAGGTTCCCACATTGGTAATGTTGACCAGGTAATCTTCTGTTTCACCATTTGCATACACCGTACAGGGATCTGTAGGGGTAGCCGGTGCCGAAGCATAATTTACCACCCTAACCCGCATCCGGTGATTACCCAGCGCAAAACCTGAGGGGATATGGACAGCGTATAATTTTTTGATGGTACCAATCTGCAGGTTATTCAATATTCTTTCGCTGTTATCAAATGTTGCATCGTCGTTGGCATCAATCCAGATGGTTGCATAATCATTGGCATTGCCGGTACGCATGAAGCCTCCGTAGGTTTCTCCCCTGGTAATGGTTAATGCCGGGAAAACAGCGGTATAATCCGTATAGGCAAGCGGACTGGCATTGCAGGTTGCACCGGAAGGGTTAAATATAGCTGCTGAATTTCCTTTCAGTGAGAAGTAGGCCAGGCTGTCGCCGTTTGCACAGCCATTGGTAGTAGCAGGCACACAAAATGTACTGACTATATTAAGGGTATAGGTAGTACCGGTACCCACGCATCCATTAAAATCGGTAGCTGTAACAACAATAGGGAATGAACCCGCCACTGTTGGTGTACCGCTTAATACTCCGGCTGGAGATAAAGTAATGCCTGCCGGTAAAAGACTGGCAGTTGTAAAGCTAACTGGGGTTTCTCCGCCGGTTTGCGTAAAGGCCTGGCTGAAGGGCGCACCCACTGTTCCGGTAGTAATGGCAGGATTGGTAATTGTGGGATTAGTACCCACAAAGAAATTGAACGGATCACTTGCACAACCAAAAGTTCCCGCATTATTATTAGCCACCCTTATGGTGTGGGCACCAAGACCTATTGTTCCAAGTGTGGTTGTAAAATTAGCGCCATCCACGCTGTAATAAGCCGTATTGGGAACACCACTCGTTGTTACATTAATGGTGGTTGGGCCGCAGGATGTATTTTTTGTTACGCCGGTAACGGAGGGTTTCGGTTGTATTATGATAACGATGTCAGCAGAAATGGTCTGGTTTCCACAACGGTCTCTCACTGCAATACGGTAGGTTCCGCTGGTATTTACGGTGAAGGAACTGTTAGAACTGAATGCTCCAAAAGTATTGCAGCCGGCACCATTACAAATGGCATACGTGTATGGTCCGCCATTGCCTAATGAACCATATCCATTCAAAACGGCAGTTCCGGCGCAATCTAATGCTGAAGAGGTTGATATAGCAGGCGTGGCCGTAAGATCGCCCAAAATTATATTCGCCGAATTGGTAACTGTTCCGCAGGCATCTGTAACCCTTACAATATAAGTGCCTGCAGCAAGGCCTGCAAATATGCTGTCAGCCTGCGGGCCCGCTATTATGGCGGAGGTAACCTGGTCTACCAGTGTATAAGTAACCGGTAATGATCCTCCGGTTGAAGAGCCTCTTATCACACCATTGCTTCCTCCGGTACAGGTTCCGGTAGCTGTACCGGCAGCTGTTGGCAGAGTAGGCGGCGTGGCTACAGTTGCAGCAGCAGTACCTGTTGCGCCGCAACGATCAGTGATTCGCACCGTATAAGTACCTGCAGCCAGGCCAGTGAAAACAGGGCTTGCCTGGGTGGCCCTAACCAGTGCGATATTTGCGGCATCATACAAGGCATAAGAAAAAGTACCACCAGCCAGCGTGGAGCCGGCATCTGGTGTAACAACGATTCTGCCTGTTGACACACTTGCACAGGATGGCACAGTTACCACGGATGCAGTGGGTGCTCCTGCCGCAGGGAACAATAATGCAGTTGTAGACGTTACGCTATTTCCGCAGGCATCCGTGGCCCTGACCAGGTATCCCGTGGCATTGTCTGGTACATTATTAAAAGTAGTGGATGTTTGAGGACCCATTATCACCGCAGAAGTGACAAAATCAACCAGTGAATAATTATAAGGTGCCAGGCCTCCGCTGGCGCCTACAGTAACTTTTATAACGCCCGTATTGCTGGCTGCACAGGACGGAGTGGTAGCTGCAATGGTAGCAGCAAGCATTGTTGCCGGTGGATTAACAGCAAGCGTTGTAGTACTTGTATTACCACAGGCATCTGTTACCCTTACCGTATGTGTTGGCGAACCGGCCAGCGGGGTAATTGTTGAAAAAACATTGCTGGCTTGTGGCCCGGCAATTAAATTAGTATTGGTAGCATCATAAATGGCAAAAGTATAGGGTCCGCCACCACTACCCGGCGGTATGGGGCCGCCGGCTGTGTAATTCTGTGGCGTGGTTACAATGATCTGCGAATAATATCCTGATCCATTACAGGAGGCTGTTGATGCACCTGCGGCCGGTGTAAAAGCTGCTGCTGGCGCAATAGTTGTGGTGGTTGTACCTGTATTTCCACACTGATCTGTTATCTGAACAGTATATGCACCCGCAGGTAACCCGGTGAAAATAGGCGAAGCCTGGTTGGGCCTGGTAACCGGTGAAGGGGCAATCAGTGCAAACTGGTAGGTGCCGCCTCCCTGGTTGCCAGTAGCAGCCAGGCAGGTAATTGTACCGCTTGCGGTGGCACAACTGGATGTATTGGTAACTGATAATGACGGAGTTGAAGATACCGGTACATTCAAGGGCGTGGCGCTGTTATCAACCTGGGTTCCGCAGGAGTCGGTAATGCGTATGGTATAATTTCCCGGGGGCAGGTTATTAAATATACGGCTGTTTTGCGGTGCCCGGGTAACCGGGGATGGAGCAATCAGTTCATATTTGTAAGCTGCCAAACCGGTAGTGGGTTGTGCTACGGTAATTTGTCCGCTGCCGGGTGTTGCACAGGAAGATACGGCAACAGAACCTGTAGGGAATGCCAGTGCTGTTGGACCAACAATGCTGTTGGTACCTGTAACCGGCACTCCACAACCGTCAGTCATGCGTATGGTGTAAGTGCCCTGGTTAAGCGCTGTGAAGATGCTGTTGTTGGTATTGGCCACATTGCTGCCCTGTGGTGCACGGATGGCTGCACCCGGGCTGATCAGTTCAAATGTATAAGGCCCTATCGAACTGGCACCAGGTACAACAGTGATGGTACCTGCAGCTATGGCTGCGCAACTGGCTGTTACGGAAGTGGTAAAGGTTGGGGCCGCTGCTGCAGCTACTGTTACGGTGGTGATTGCAGAAGTTCCGCAAACATCTGTTAACCGTACAGTGTACGTGCCGGGCGGCAGGTTATTAAAGGTATTGTTGTTTTGCGCCGGGCGTGTTTGCGGTGAGGGCGCAATCAATTCATAAGTATACGGGGAGCCTCCTCCTGCTGCTGTACCATTCTGCACTTTTATTACCCCGGTACTTCCATTAGGGCAGGAAGGAGAGGTAAATGACGTTCCGAAGTTGGGTGCTACTGCTGTACCAATCGTTGCAGTTGCTGTTCCCAAATTGCCACAAACATCCCTTACAGCAATGGTATATGTTCCCGGGTATAGATTTTCAAAAACCGATGAATTCTGGAAAGGCCTGATTACAGGAGAAGGCGCAATCAGCGAATATTGAAAACTTCCGGGAGAACCGTTAGCGGATAAACCGTTTGATCCCGTAGCCGTAACCGTTAGTGTGCCCGTTGGGGTACCCTGGCAGGAAGGACTGGCAATGGTAGTGGCGGTTGGCGCTGTACTAGCCGCTACAGTAAACGTAGCCCGGCGTAATTTGCCGCAGCCATCAACGGCTTCCACCGTATAAAGTCCCGGCAGTAAATTGGTAAAGGTTGTATAATAGGTTGCTGTTACCGGATCGCGGGCAAGAGCCGGCAGTACACCCGTTGTTACCGGGGAACTGCTCACCAGTTGCATGGTGTATGGCGGCGTGGTTCCATTGGCAAAAATGGTGGCCGTACCAGAAGGAGACCCGGCACAAGCCGCTTGTATATTTTGTATACCCAGGCCAATAAGAGAATTGGTTGCAACCTGTGCTATGGTTACAACATTAGTAACAGCCGATCTGCCACAGGCATCTGTTACCTTTACATAGTAGCCCCCCGGCTGCAGGCCGGTGAAACTGTTGGATGACTGGGGTGCACGGATCATGGGCGAAGGCGAAACCAGCTCAAAGGTATAAGGCTGGGTACCACCGGCAACTCCGGTTGTGGCGGCACCTGTAGTTGATACGGTGATCGTTCCGGTATTACCATCCGAACAGGAAGAGGTTGCCAATATACCGGCATTGTTTACAACCGGTGCTGTGATATTGGAGATCACCTGTTTGCGGATCATGGTTTTACAGCCATTGTTATCCGTAACCGTTAACTGTACATAGTATGTTCCTGTAGTGGCGTAAGTGTGGCTTGGGTTGGCCAGTGCAGAAGTGCTGCCATCTCCAAAATCCCAGGCATAGGAAGCAATACCTGCGGCGGCTACCGAGGTGCTGGTAAATCCATAACTGCCATTACAGGCATTGGATGTGTTGATGGTGAAATCAGGCCGGCTGTCAAAGATCCCGGGTGTAGAATTTAAACCCGGAAATTCAGGATTACCTGTAAACTGAACATTTAAGAGGATTGGGGTGGTGTTTGAAAACTGATCTATCATCAGCATATACCAGGTTCCGTTCACTACGTCTATCCCCGGGTTGAACTGGGCTGCGGTAAACGGGGGTGTGGCCATACCGGTGGCCCCCGGAATACCAAAAACCGTAGAACTGCCGGCAAAATTGCAGCTCAACTGTGTTTTTGCATTGCAATTGGCAACTCCGGGCGCACCGGGTAATTGCCATAAGCTCCAGTCAACATCCAGCACAACAGGAAGACCGGCAGGTGTGGTTGGTCTGATGACGAAGTTGAGCTTGCCGTTTGCTTTGGCCTGAAAAGCAAACCAAAGGCTGTTGTGTTCAATACCGCCACAGGCCAGTTGCTCGAGCCTTGTACCTATCCCGTTGGGGCTGTTGCTCTCCGGATTTCCGCAAATAATGTAGGCTGAAGCGCAATCAGCTTGGGCAAAAAGACCTGAAATACCCATAAAAAGGGCAATGATGAGCAGGTAAATATTCTTCATTAAAGTTAGTTTTTAAAAGATTTTGCTGGTAACTCTTTACATTTTAAATAACCCGATATTGTTATTTGATAGTAAACGCAGAATGTTTGCTTTTTAGTAGCAAATATTCGACATATTTTTCAATTAATTTTTATTTCATTTTTGCCGCAAACCAAAAACTATCGGCATTTGTACAGTCATGAAATTATCTCGATTATAAAAAATTAAAAAACGGAAAAACCATTTGCTAATGAACAGCAAATGGTGCTGCAAGGGGAAGAATTGGCTTTTAAAAAATCTCCTCATAAAGATAAACACCTAAACAGGGAAATGCCTGTTTATATGTTGTTACTGTTAGTTTCGTATTTTCCATCTCTTGGGTATAGCAATACCAGGGGTGGTAAATTCTGCGTAAAATAAATCAATAATTATTGAAAATCAAAATGTTAGCCAATACATTTTTGAGAACAAACTCAAGTTAGGTAAAACCACTTTTTACAGGCCCGCATCAATCCGGCGGCAAATAAAAAGATCAGGCCAGCAGGCCTGATCTTGTATCAATATCTTATTTAAAAATTAATTATCCACCATCAATTTATTCAGCGACATTTCATTTGCAGAAATTGGCCAGATATAACCCTGGTCTGTAGGCGCTTTTGCAGGCACTGATCCTTTAGCAGGAATGGTTTGCAGCAGGCGCATCAGGTCGTTATTGCGCAGGCCTTCGCCCAGGAATTCGATTCTTCTTTCAAGGAGAATGGCGTTGATCAGGGCTGTTTGGTTTGCAGGAGCAAGAGTAACGGATGCATCAGAACGCTGGCGAACGGCATTTAACAGTGCTGTGGCTTTTGTTGCATCTCCGGCTCCGTTCCTTCTTGCCAGAGCCTCAGCAAGGTTTAGTAAAACTTCTGAATAACGGATAACAGGTGCATAATCCAAGAACGGCGAAGGAAGCTGGTATTTGTAAACGAATTTTTTACCATTACCTGCATTTGTAAATATCAGACTCGTCTTTCTTGCATCATTAACACCCCATGAAGGATCCCCGATGATACCAGAAGGGTTTAAAGAGTATTCAGCACTACCGGGTGTTGACCCGTTACGCACAAAATAAAAACCCAATTGGTTTTGCGTCCCCGGATTATCGCCGGAAGCGGCACTCATTGGAAATGAGAAGATAGATTCTGTTGTGTTGTATGTTGTTGTAAATATGGTAGCAATATTAGGTTGCAGGGCATGCACAACTCCTCCGTTAGTAGCACTAAATGGTGCTGTACTCTGAGGTGCAAGTTTAGTACCCTCAACTATCACATTTGCGTAATCTCCCATTGAAAGGTAAACCCTTGTTTTCAGTGCTATAGCGGTATTTTTATGGGCACGGGTTGTATTTAACTCGGCTGCTCCATTATTCAAAGGCAGGTTATTTTCAGCAAAATTGAGGTCATCTAATATCTGGGCATAAACCTGTGCTACCGTGCTTCTGGCCATATCTGAGAAACCAGGACCTTTAATGCCGGTCAAGCGAAGTGGCAGACCAGGCTTACTGCCTGCACCATCCGCATATGGCCTTGCATATAATTGCAACAGGCTATAGTAACACAATGCCCTGATAAACCTGGCTTCTCCCAGGTAGTTATTGGTTAATGTAGTACCAACAACAGTTGGCCCTTTTGCACTAACCCCCTCAATAGTTATATTACAAAGATTGATTGTAAAATAGGCTTGTGCCCATAGGTTTATTACAGAGTTGGTTGAAGTACCGGTAGCGTTCAAAGCCCATACATCTGCTCCCGTAACCAGGTTACCGGTTTCATTTAGAAAATCTTCCCCACGTATATCTCCATATACAATGTACCTGCCAGCATAAAAGTTGCCATTCTTTGCATTGGAATACAGGCTGCGTACATTACCTAAGATACGTTCAGGTGTATCAAATGCCGTAGCATCACTTACAGTTGTTTGCGGTACGGGTGTCAGGTATTCCTTTTTACAGGAAACGCCGGAGATGAGAACCAGGCTTAATGCTACTATATATTTTATTTGTTTTTTCATTCTGAAAAATTTAATTATTTATAAGTTACAGTTATCAGAAACCAACATTTATTCCAACAGTCATGGTGCGTCCGTTAGCAAGTGTATTCCTGTCAACACCCTGACCGGTTGCTGATCCGTTTCCATTTGAAGATACTTCCGGATCAGGACCAGGGTATTTGGTAAATATGTAAAGGTTTTGACCACTTACCCAGAACCTGGCATTGGAAATTTTTACTTTCTTCAACAGGTCAGCCGGGATATTGTATCCAAATGTTACGTTCTTAAGCTTGATGAAATCTCCTTTAAATACATTGAAGCTTATTGGTAAACCGGAACCGTTTGATACGTTATCACCATACACAGGTTTTGGTATATCCGTAATATCTCCAAATTTCCTCCAACCATTTAATACTTCTACAGAATTGTTCCAGAAGCGCTGATCAAAAAGCCCGGCATGCGTGCCATAATAAACTGAGAAACCAGCCTGGTAAGTTAATAATATATCCAGGTCGAATCCTTTGTACCTGAATGTATTGCTGAAACCACCACTTGCTTTAGGTGTTGAGTTTGCATACATTACAGCATCTGCAGCCTGGTTGATTGTAGTTGCAGCACCTGATGGCAGGTTGTACCTTGTACCATCTGTATTTTGGTAAGTGAACTCTCCGGCCGGCAGAGTACCAAAGCGGTATAAGATGGCATTTCCAGTTTTATTGTAGAATATTCTTCTGCCGGTTGCGGGGTCTGCACCACCCGAACGAACCACCCAAAGATAGCCTGCCGGGAACCCAACCGCAGTTCTGTTAACTGTTTCAAGTCCACCTGTACCGGTAAGGATTTCTGTAAGACCCGGAGCCAGAGAAGTTACTTCATTTTGGTTATTGGTGTAGTTGAAGTTGGTGGTCCAGGTAAAGTTTTTAGTGTTTACGATATTTCCGGAGAGGGTTAATTCTATACCCTTATTATACATTTTGCCAACGTTTTGAGGAACGTTGTTTGGAACACCGGCAGATGGAGCCTGGGGCACATTGAGGATCAGGCCGGAAATATTGTTCTTATAATAAGTGATCTCCAGGTTCATCCTGTCTTTGAAGAATCCTATGTTAGCTCCCAGGTCGAATTTCTTACTGGTTTCCCATTTAAGATTGGGGTTACCAGCCTGGTTAAATGACAAGATCGGGTTGCCACCATATACACCAGCAGAACTGAAGGTGGAATAAGTTGCAAAGTCGCCAATACCGGCAGTATTACCCACTTTACCAAAACTTCCTCTCAGCCTGAGACTTGAAAATACTTTACGAACGGCATTACCCCAGAATTTCTCCTGGCTAACTTCCCAGGCTCCGGAAAATCCGTAGAAAGTTTCCTTTTGACCAGGAAGAGCAGAATACTGATCACGACGGAGGTTAGCACTAACATAGTATTTTCTGTTGAAATTGTAATTGAAAGTGGCAAATGCTGATTGCAGGTAGTTCTCTCCTAATGCAAGACCGCTGTTCACATCAGTTGTAAAGCCACCCTGGATAACATTATACACCGGATCGGTAACCACCCTGCGGGTTAAACCAAATCCGGCAGTTGTTCTGCGATCCTGTTCCAAACCTCCCAATAATTTAAAGCTGTGTTTATCTTTAAAGGTTTTGTCGATCTGCAGCGTATTGCTCCAGGTCCACCTTTTGAATTTGCTTAAGGTTGCAAACGCATCGCCGCTGTTTGTAACACCGTCGCCGTGTTTGGCATCCCGGAAGATATCGTTATCAACCAATATGTAGTCAATGCCATACAGCGATTTGAAGGTAAGCCAGTTAACAGGCTTGAGCTGAATATATACATTGGACTGTATGTGGTTTGTTTCACTGTTGGAGCGGTTTTTATCAAAGATATAAACAGGGTTGTAAAAACCTACCTGGCCGGTACTCAAGGTATTTCCCTGCTGGCCTATAAAATTACCGGCAGTACTGAGGTTGTAAGATCCATCATTATTATATGGGCTGATATTGGGTGAGTTGGTAACCGCCAAACGGCCAAAACCGCCGGTTGCAAATGCATCTCCCAAAGAGCCGGTAGCAGATGAAACACGGTTGCGTTCATTTGAGAAAGAAATTTTACCGCCTAATGTAAGTAGTTTACTAACCCTTGAATCAACATTCATTAAAATGTTTTTACGGGTAAAATCGTTGTTCCTCAGGATACCTTCCTGGTAAGTATAACCGGCAGAGAAGTAATAGTTTGTGTTTTCACTTCCACCGGAAATATTCAGGTTATGATCCTGGTTAAAGCCCTGGCGGTAAATTACATTGCCCCAGTTTGTATTGATTGGGTTGCCATCTGGACCGGCTGTAAGGTTGTATTTTACATATCCTGCACCGGCCGGGTTTGTAGTATTTACTCCTAATGTGGTTGATGCCACATAGTTCTTGTAGTCGGTATATTGCTGAGCATTCAATACCTCGGGCACACCATAAACACTGGTGAAGCCCAGTGATGCATTATAGTTAATCTTTGTTTTACCGGGCCTTCCTCTTTTAGTAGTAATGAAAACCACACCATTGGCTGCACGGCTTCCATAAACGGCTGTGGCGGCTGCATCTTTTGCAATATCCAGGCTTTCGATATCTGCAGGATTGATACTTGCCAGGGCATTACCGGCAGCATTTGAACCGGCAAGATCGCCTGTTGTTACCGGTGTACCATCCACAATGATCAAAGGAGAAGAACTGAGTGAAATTGAATTGATACCACGTATACGAAATACCGGAGGCGTGTTCAGCACACCACTTGGAACTGTGATCTGTACCCCTGATGCACGGCCCGCCAGTGCCTGTTCAAAACTCTGAACGGGTTTTTCAGCAACAGCCTGGCCCTTAACCGATGCCACACTTCCCATAACCTCTTTACGCTTTTGCGTTGCATATCCCACAATTACTATCTCTTCCATTTGCTTATCAACAGCTTTAAGGGTAATATTCATTACCGTGCTGCTTCCAATTGATTTTGATTGTGCTGCAAAATTAACATTGGAAAAACTCAGGCTTTTTACTGTAGCTGGTACAGAAATACTATACATACCATCCTTATCGGTCTGAGTTCCTTGCTTACCATTTGGAGAAGTAACAGAAACACCTTCCAGCGGGGCTCCTTTTTCGTCAGTGACCTTACCTGTTACTGTACGGTTTTGCGCAGCTGCACTTAGAACAAATACAAATACAGCTGATAGCATTAATATCAATTTTCTCATTTGCTTAATAGTTTATGCGACAAATATAATTCAGATTCCCTGTAAATATCAAATAGTTTGACAATTTTATTGGTATTATTGCTGCTTCCCCTCCTTTAAATCTGCCTTATGGGACAGTATTTTGCCAAATTACTGATAACAAGCAGATTATGAAAAAATTACCCCTTTTTAGGTTCCTTTTTTTGAGGGGCAAATAACAGCAATAAAACGGGTAGTAAAACAAGGTTTGTTAATGTGGCAATTAGTAAGGTGGCAGAGGTTAGCCAGCCTAGCGCCCTGGTTCCCCCAAAGCCGCTTGCACAGAAAATAACAAAGCCGGCAATCAAAACCAAAGCCGTATACACAATACTCAACCCGGTATTTTTTATAGTGGCGCTTACTGTTTCCTGTACCTGGTTATCATATACCGGCAATTCCTGCTTGTAGTTTACCAGGAAGCGGATGGTAATGTCTACCGCAATGCCCAATGCTACGCTAAAGACCAATACAGTTGAAGGTTTCAAGGGAACCCCGGCCCATCCCATAATGCCTGCTGTAATTACAAGGGGTATCAGGTTGGGAATAATCGAACACAATAAAATACGGGCAGATTTGAACAGGTACAGCATACAAAATGAGATGAGTATAAAGGCCCAGAAAATACTATCCTTGAGGCCATTTACGATAAACCGGCTGCCTTCCAAAAATGTAATGCTTGTACCGGTCAGTTGCACTTTATAGGTGGCAGTATCAAATACTTCATTTGCTTTGTGCTGTATCGTGTCCAGTAAGGCTGGTAATTTTTGGGTGCCAATGTCTGCCATACTCATGCTGATGCGTATGAATTGCTCGCTGCTGTCCACAAAGGAACCCATCAGTTTGCTGGTGGCAGAGTCAGATGCAGTCATCTCTCCAGCCCTCCTGCGGGCATTTAGCTGTGTAAGCTGCTTATGCAGATCGTACAACGGATTTCCAAAAGCGGGTAATGTGAATGTCGAATCGCCACTGCCCTCACTGGCAGCCTGGTAAAAGAATTTTATTCCATCCACCACCGAAAGCGGCCTGGCAACTTCTTTCTGGTTTACCAGGAATGAGTCCTGGAAAAAGGCAAGCGTATGAACATCCACTTTGGGGCTGATGATCCCTTTGGGCTTTTTGGTATCCACCACAATCTCCAGGGGCATTACTCCGCCAAAATGCTTTTCAAAGAATTTAATATCTGTATAAACCTTGTCTGTTTTAGGCAGATCATCCACTATGTAGGAAACGCTTTTCAGCTTAAAAATACCAACCACGGCCAATGCCAGAACAACCGCAGTAAAACTGTAAACCGTTTTTTTATGGTGAAGTACCCATGTTTCCACCCGCAACAAAAAATTGGTGATCCAGCGGTTACTGAGGTATTTTGTTTGTGATGCCTTTGGAGCAGGCAAATAACTTAATGCGGCGGGCAATAGTATGAATGAGATCACAAAGATGACCATGATGCTGATGCCAGCCACCACCCCAAATTCTCTCAGTATAGCGCTGCGGGTAAGGGCAAAGACAGCAAAGCCAATGGCAGCGGTTATATTACAGAATAAGGTAACCACACCCATTTTGCTAACCATATCCACCAGCGATCTTTCTTTGTCGCCGGAGTCAATATAAGATGTGTGATACTTGTTTATAAAATAGATACAATTGGGTATGCCTATCACCACCACCAGGCAGGGTATCAATGCAGTCAATAAAGTTATCTGGTAACCGCATAACTGTAATATTCCCACACTCCAAACCACACCCAATATTACCACCAGCAGGGAAAGCAGTGTGGTGCTGAAAGAACGGAAGAACAAAGCCAGTATCAGGGTACTTAACAAAAGTGAAGCAAATAAGAAGTACTTCATTTCGTTTTGTATCCTGTCGGCCACCACAGTTCTGATAAGGGGCAGTCCGCTCAGGTGAACGCTGGTTCCCGTTTTTTCCTCAAACTGTTTTACCACGCTGGTAATATCGGCAATCACCTTTGTGCGGCCTTTCGAATTCATTACATCCTTGTTCAGCCGCACACCCATGAGGTATGTCCTGGTTTGAGGATTATACAACCTGTTCTTGTAAAAGGGAAGATTATAAAAAACTGCGGCAGCTGTATCGAGGGCATACTGTGTTGTGATAGAATCAGTGAATATTTTTTGTGCTGCCAGTTTCTCGGTTACCGGATCTTTGGCAAGCTTTACAGCAGAAGGTATACTTAAAATATCCTCCACAAATTTCACCTGCTTTAAATTTTGTTGCAGGTTCCTGTATGCATTAAAATAGGGCAGTTTAAACAGGCTGTCGGTTTGTATGCCTACCACCATTGTATTTCCATCATCGCCAAACCGCTGCTTAAAAGTAATATACTCTTTGTACTTTGGATTATCCGTTGGTATAGCTTTCGAAAACTCATAACTCATTTTTACCTTACTGGCATAAAACCCCATCACAGCAGTAATCAGCAATAACAGCATTAACAAGGCCCCCCTGAATGCAAGTACAAATTTTCCCAAACGTTGCCACATAAGCAATCGATAATTTATTAATGGATAGATGAAAGTTCTGCAAAGAAAATCTATTTGTGCCTATTTGAGTGTATTAGCTGCACAGATGTTGGTAATTTTGATTGTAATTAATTAACGGATTTACCAATAAACGGATGCATCTGTCATGACGCACAAAACCAGGGGCATTGTATTACGCAGCATCAAATATGGTGAAACCAGCCTGGTTGTTACCATATTTACCGAAATGTTCGGCATACAAACCTATATGGTAAACGGAGTACGTACTTCCAAAAAGTCTGCATTCAAAGCAAATCACTTTCAGCCCAGTGCTATTTTAGACCTTGTTGTTTATCATACCGACAACAAGAGCATGCAGCGGATAAAGGAGTTTTCCTGGGCAGTTCTATATGATAAGCTGCTGAGTGATGTGATCAGGAACAGCATAGCATCCTACATGGCAGAACTGTTGCAAAAATGTTTAAAGCAACCGGAGGCCAATGAAGACCTTTTTACTTTTTGCGAAGCATCCTTTTCCGTGCTTGACCAGGCTGATAAAAAAATAACAGCAAATTTTGCCTTATTCTTCACCCTGCACCTGGCACATTTTTTTGGATTCCGCATGACTGATAATTATGACGAAGAAACCTGCTTCCTGGACCTCCGGGAAGGGATCTTTATCAGCCACCAGCCTGAGCACCCTCATTTCATGGATGGCAAACATGCAGAACTAACTGCACAGTTATTAAAAGTGATGCAACCCGAAGAACTGGAACAATTCAGCCTGAACGGGGAGACCAGGAGGTTCCTGCTGTTAAAATACCTTGATTTTTATGCCCTGCATATCCCTGATTTCGGGCAAATGAAAACACTGCTGGTTTTGCACGAGGTTTTATAACTCATTGCAGCATTTCATAAAATTTCCCGTCGGCAATTTCGCTGGCACTTAATGTAAGATGAATATTGAGGTAGTCCTTAATTTTCAAAGCCATTTGTTCATCAAATATTCGCAGTATTAGCCTGATACCCGGCTGAAAGGAACGGGAGTTCAGTCCAATCTCCAGGTTCACGGAATCATTGCTGATAACAGATATCAGGGCTTTTGCCCGGGCCACGTTGCTGTCATCCAGCACTTTGGATAACCTGGCATCCCCTACATAAACTTCGGCTCCCTGTTGCCTGAAATAATCGAGGTAACGGCTATTTTCGTCCTGCTCTATGATGAGAAGCCTTTCTCCTTTCTGCAGCAATTCCTCAGCAATAAAATAGCCAAGCCTGCCCAGGCCACACAGGATCACATGATCCCTGCAATGATATTTTTTTCTGCCCAGCGCCAGCATGATGCGTTTTTTCAGGAGCCGGTCAACTGTCAATGAAAAGATCATCCAGATGAAAACTGTGGATGAAAGAATGAGCAGCACCCCAAATATTTTGCTCAATGTATCTGCGTTGGCCAGGTTAATATCTCCATAACCAACAGTGGCTATGGTTACCACTACAAAGTACAGCGAATCAACCCAGGAGAGTTTTTCATAGAAATGAAAAAATATTATGGCGGATATGAACATGCCGGCAAAACCGAATAACAAATTTCTAACGAGGTTATCTTTCTTTTTAATGGCCGGCTTTGCCATGTAAACCGGTGCAGCCGGCTCCGTTTTTCTATCCAGTGGCCTGTACAGTGCAGCTACAAAATGAGGCGCAGCAATTTTTGCCGGATTTAAAATAGTTACATTGTCATGATTGGCCAGCAGGTGAGGCGTAAGGTTTTCATTGAATAAAGATGCTGTTACAGGAAGATGGGGGTGCAGTGAAATAAGTGCAATCAGCAACTGCAGGTTAAATTCATCCTTATCATCAAGCAGGTAAACCATACCAACTACAGCGATATCAATATTGTGCAGGAATGCCTGCAGGTTTTCAATTAAAGAATATGATTGTGTGGCCTGGCTTATTTCATCAAGACTGGTATGAATCACCTTAAAATCACCAGCTTTCAATTTTACTGTGAGCCGGTAAGCAAGATGGCCCGTACCAAAAACAATGACTGTTTTATTTTTCATAATTAAAAATGAAAATAAAGATTTTCTGAGTCAATATTTTTTTAATTTACCGTCAGGAATCTATCTTTAAAAAAACTACCTGTCATGAACAAGAAGGAACTTTGGTTAAAATTAAGAGCTTATCACTTTGATCATCTTGTACCCACCAATTTGTGGCAACATATAAGTGCTGCTTTTGGCGGACCGGATGCATTCAGCAAAGCCTTTGCTGCAAAAATTGCCCGCAAACATGGCTGGAGCAACCAGTATGCATTAAAAGCGATTTCAGAATATAAGAAATTTGTGTACCTCGGTGTGGTCAGTGATTTTCACGTAACACCTTCGAAGATCATTGATGTGGTATGGCATGAACATATACTTTTTACCAGCGCCTACCGCCAGTTTTGCGACCAGGTGATCTGTTATCAGTTTGATCATCACCCCGAACTGATACCTATGGCAGATGAAACCGGCCGGTTCAATGCCCAATACCTTGATACCATTGAATTATATGCCAGCGAATTTGGATTTGCACCCCCAACTGATATCTGGGGCGAAACAAAATTTGACAAAGAAAAACTGAAAGCAAAAAATTACAGCTCCCGGGAAAAAACCGTGTATTCAGCCTCCGACAGTTCTAATTCCTATTATTCCGACGACGCTTTATGTACCTATTTTGACGGTTCCCCTGCTGCTGAATTTGGCGGCGGGGATTTTGGCGGCGGCGGGGCCAGTGGCGACTGGAGTGATGGTAATGGCCATGATTCGGACAGCAGTGCTGATGACGGCGGAGGTGACAGTGGTGGCGATAGCGGAGGAGACGGTGGTGGCTGCAGCGGCGGCTGCGGGGGTGGATGCGGCGGAGGAGATTAAGTGTGCTTAAATGACCCTTGTTACTTTTTCGAAACCGTGTTCTTCTATCAGCAATACTCCCGGTTGCTTTCCCTTTTCAAAACTGCCCAGCATGGTATCCATTTGCAGTGCACGGGAACCATTGCTGGTAGCCCATTTCAACATCACTTCCGGCTCAATACCAGAGAACTGCTTCCGTAATGTCTTTATCTCTGCCAGTATACTTAACTGGTCGTTCGATGCAAGGCTGTCCGTTCCCAAAACAATATTATCGGTATGTTTCATCAGCATTTTCACATCGGGCAGTTCGTTGCTTATGTACAGGTTAGCGTTGGGACAAAGGCAGAGGAAAATTCCGGATTTTGAATTTTGATTTTTGAATGTCTCCCACTCAAGATCTTCACCGGAAGTGACAACATTATGCACCAGGATAATTGACTGTTCCTTTGAAAAATAAGGCAGGCTGCTCTGCAGGCTGGTTTTGCCGGATGCTTTAAAAAAGGAGATATCAATTCCCATTTGCTGGTACAGGCGTAAAAAATCGCCGGTGGCCTCTTTAAAAAATTCGTTTTCTGCAGCAGTTTCCTGGTTGTGCATGGTAAGCAACTGATTGCCGGGTAATTCGTTGATCATGGCAAACAGCTGTGGCGAAACCGAGTAAGGAGCATGCGGACTGAGCGTTGAGCGCTGTGCTTTATTCAGTGTCCTGTATTCCTGTAAAATGTCGAGCGATTTTTTAAACCGCTCAGCTGCGAATGCCGGTACAAAGCCGCTGGTTTCAATAAAATTATGATAATGCAGGCGGCCTTTATTTTTTTGGGCAATAGTCAAAGTATTATTGCAGATATCGCCAACAGCCACAATGCCATTTTGCAGCATTTCGATTTCGGCATCTGCAATTGCTTCCAGTATATCGTGTTCGGCATAATGCCTTTCGGTAACAATTTTTAAAACGAAATCCACCAGGCCGGTGTGCCTGGGTATATGCCCCTTCATATGGCTAAGTTCCAGGTGGCAATGTGCATTAATGAAGCCTGGGCAAAGGATACCGCTCAGGTTTTCAACATCGCTGCCGGCATCTGCTTCATCAATCATGTCCATAATAATACCTGTATCATCTGTAACCAGTACCTGTTGCTGCCTGAAACGGTAGCCATCGAAGATTTTATCTGCTGAAAATTTTCTGTACAAAATGATTGATTGATATATTGTAAATTTGCCGCCCATTCATGATCTGACAACCCGTAGACCATAAATGATAAAACAACAATAAAGTTCAGCAAAGGTATGCCGTACAAGTGAGTGACACAACGATGTTTCATGCCTGTACAAAAGCCTATAACAAAAAAAATAACAAAACCCCATCCGCCCGGCGGATGAAGCCTGTATGTTAGATAAATTAGATGCCATAAAAGGACGTTTTGATAACCTGGGAGTTGCCCTCACCAACCCCGAAATTGTAAGCGATAATAAAAAATTTGCCGCCACCAGTAAAGAATACCGGAGCCTGGAGAAGATTGTGAATGCCCGCAACGAGTATGTTAAACTGCTTGATGATATTGAGTTCAACAAAGAAGTGCTGAATGGTGATGATGAGGAAATGCGTGGACTTGCCAAGCTTGAACTGCCCGAACTGGAAGAGAAGAAAGAAGCGATGGAAAAAAACCTTCGCAATATGCTGATACCCAAAGACCCCTTTGATGAAAAGAATGCCATACTGGAGATACGTGCTGGTACCGGCGGGGACGAAGCATCACTTTTTGCAGGTGACCTGCTGCGCATGTATTTGAAATATTGCGAAAAGAAGGGCTGGAAAACAGCGATACTAAGTGAGAGCGAAGGCACGGTGGGTGGCTATAAGGAAGTTCAGGTGGAAGTAGTGGGAGATGATGTGTATGGAACTTTAAAATTTGAAAGCGGTGTACACCGGGTGCAACGGGTACCTGATACAGAAGCCAGTGGCCGTGTTCATACCAGTGCGGCAACAGTGGCAGTGATGCCGGAAGCCGAGGATGTGGATTTTGAACTGAAGGAAAGCGATGTAAAAATGGAAACAGCCCGCAGTGGCGGCGCCGGTGGTCAAAATGTAAACAAAGTGGAGACCAAGGTTTTTTTAACCCATATACCTACGGGCATTGTGGTAATGTGCCAGACAGAACGCAGCCAGCTTGGCAACAGGCTGAAAGCAATGGACATGCTGCGTACCAAATTATATGAAGCCGAAGTACAAAAGGCCGAGGCTGCAATTGCCCATATACGTAAAAGCCTGGTGAGTACCGGCGACAGGAGTGCCAAGATACGCACCTACAATTACCCGCAGGGCCGCGTCACTGATCACCGGATCGGCTTAACGGTGTATAACCTGGATGCAGTTATCAATGGCGATCTGAATGAATTTGCTGAAGCATTGCAGTTCGCTGAAAATGCTGAAAAATTAACATCGCAGCAATAATTATCATCATATTTTCAATACCTTCATGGCAACTTAACTGTTGACCGTCCCTCACTTATTTTTAAATTATTCATCTTTAAAAACCACATGTATGTTAGAAGAATTATTTAACCTGGTAAAGGGAACAGCTACTGATTCCGTAGTAAATAATGCGGATGTGCCCAATGAGCACAATGATGCTGTAATTGCAGAAGCCACTAATACCGTGGCATCGGGTCTGCGTAATATGGTAGCCGGCGGCGGTTTGGAAAGCATCATTTCATTATTCAACAACCAGGGCAACAGCCAGGATGCTTCGGGTAAAGGGCTGCTCAGTAACCCGATTGTGAATATGATGATCGGGCATTTTGCAGGAAAGCTGATGAATAAATTCAATTTAGGGGGCAGCCAGGCCAGTAATGTTGCCAATAGCCTGATCCCCGGCGTTATCAGCAACCTGATCAGTAAAACCAACGACCCTAACAACAGTACATTTTCACTGGAAGGGTTGCTGAACTCGATAACCGGCGGAAAAACGGCCGAAGTGGTGCAGGAGCAACAAACTGCCGGCAACAGCGGGTTTAATTTCCAGGACCTGATAGGACAATTTACCGGCGGCGGCCAGTCTGGCAGTGGCGGAGGCCTGATGGATATAGTTTCTAAACTTGCCGGCGGGGCACAAAATCAGCAACAGCAAAATGGCGGCGGCGGATTAATGGACCTGATCAGCGGTTTTATAAAATAATTATCCTGTTATAAAAATGTTATAGCACGCTGAAAATCAGCGTGCTTTTTTTATTGTATTAAACTATGTTGATCGGGATAAGTCAATACAACAGTGATTTTAAAAATAAAAAAGTTCTTTTTCCCGTTCTAGTAAAAGCAAGACTGGTGGTGTTAACGGTTATTATGAATTACTTAACAGATTACCTGAA
Organism: Ferruginibacter sp.; assembly: GCA_044226725.1. Classification (GTDB taxonomy): domain Bacteria; phylum Bacteroidota; class Bacteroidia; order Chitinophagales; family Chitinophagaceae; genus Ferruginibacter. The sequence goes on from JBGAGM010000009.1 coordinate 26,567, forward strand.
ACTTTTGGCATCCCTTTTGCGTTTATTAAATATGAATCCGCAGAAAGGAAAGTGCTGAAGGGAGCGGAAAATAAAAACGTCAATTTAAATTTTCTCATAAGCAGTTAGTTTTGGTAACGGGCCCTGTTTCTACAGGGCCTTCTTATTTATTATCGGGGGCTACTTCAATCTTATATAAAGCTGGTTAATCTAGTGTTAACTATATTTTACTTTGCCCCACAAGATGCAGCTTTGCATTTTAAATCATTTGTACTTTTTAAATGGGTAATTCAGTCCAGGTCTTTCAAACCAGTAACCCAACACGCTGGAAAAGCATTAAATGGACCAGCCGGGTCATTTTGCTGGTGATCCTGTTTTTGCTTACAGTGCTTATTTTGGCTGTAATAAACGGGGGTAATCCCAACCTGCCCAACATCAACACCAAGGCAAAATTTTATCAAAGCAAACTTGACCCTGCCAATAAACTCACTTTTGCATCTCCGCTTAATAAAAAATTCAAGGGCTTCAAAGATTTCCTGGAAAAGAAACAGCGGGAGGATTCTATTAAAAAGACCGATCTAAAAAAATTAAAAGCCACCCAGATACGTGCCGCCTTTTACACACCCTGGCTTCCGGCTTCATTGACCGATCTTAAAAAGAACGGAGACAAACTGAATACCATTTACCCGGAATGGTTTTTTATAGATCCGGTTACTTTTAAACTGCAAACCCGGATCGACAGCGCCGGGCTGGCTGTGATGAAACAAAAAAAACTGAGCATACAGCCCATCTTCAATAATTTTTATACCAATAAAAAGGGTAATGGTGAGGGCGATTTTGACGCCAGGCTGGCGCATATAATTATCAGCAATCCCGAAAAAAGAAAAGCTATCATTCAGCAAATTGCTGATACGCTTATACACTACCAGCTGCAGGGCATTAATATTGATTTTGAAGAACTGGATGAGAAGAACAATGAAAAGCTCACCCGGTTTCAACAGGAACTATACGAAACATTGCACAGCAAAAACCTGCTTGTAAGTATGGATGTGGCTCCAAAGAATGAAGATTATGATTACGAAAAACTGGCCGCTTACAATGACTATGTAATATTGATGGCTTATGATCAATACAGCGATGCTACCAGTGCCGGCCCTATATCTGCTCAAAAATGGATAGAGGAACAACTTGACTGGCTGGATAATAAAATGGATGCCTCCAAGATAATTTTAGGGGTGGCCGGTTACGGCCGTGACTGGATGAAATACAGGGATGACAATGGTAAATGGAAAGATTCTGTAGAAGACATTACTTACAACAAGATCATCGACAAAGCCAAAATTACCAGCACACCTATTTTATTTGATAACGACACTTATAACCTGCATTTCACTTTTCTCGAAACCGAATCGGATACCTCTTCAGAAATAAAACACGATGTGTGGTTTACCGATGCCGCCACCACCTTCAATATTCTTCGATTTAGCGATGACTATGCTACAGCCGGTACGGCTCTTTGGCATATGGGTGGCGAGGATCCCCGCATATGGAATTTCTATGGCCGCAATGTAAGTACAGAAGCATTGCATAAAAATCCATTTGATTTCAACAGCCTTGCTTCCATGCCGGCTGATCCTGATAAAAAACCAACCGCCAGCGGCGAAGGCGAATTACTCAATATTATTTTTACCCCGGCACAGGGAAATATCAAACTGGAGACCGACAATAATGAAATGCTGATAACCGAACAGCAGTACACCCAGTTGCCCTCGGGTTATATTTATGAAAAGTTTGCAGAAGATAAAACACCACTGGGGCCGGGCCACAAAATTATTTTAACCTTCGATGATGGGCCCAGTGCCGATTTTACACCAAAGATCCTGGACATACTGGAAAGGGAAAAAGTGCCTGCAACATTCTTTGTTGTAGGGCTAAACGTTGAAAATAATATCCCGCTGCTGAACCGGATTTATAAAGATGGATACGAGATCGGCAACCACACATTCACCCATCACAACATTGCAAGGATGAGCCCCGAACGGGCCGACCTGGAATTAAAATCAACAAGGGTTTTGCTGGAATGTATTACCGGGCGCTCCACCATACTCTTCAGGGCGCCATTCAATGCGGATAGTGAGCCACAAACTTTTGAAGAAATAGAACCCATTGCCCGCAGCAAAAAAGACAATTATATTACCGTTGGCGAAAGTATTGATCCCAACGACTGGGACCCCCGGATGAATGCAGACAGTATCGTGAACCGTACCATTCGCCTGGCAGAATCGACAGATGCCAATATCATTTTATTGCATGATGCAGGAGGCGAGAGCAGGCAGGCCACTGTTGATGCCCTGCCACGTATCATCGATTACTTCAAAAAACGTGGTTGCAAATTTACCACTGTTGCCGACCTGATGGGCAAGACAAAAGATGACGTGATGCCCCCGGTAAAAAGAAGCTGGATCAATTCACTTAACTTTTTTATAGCTGAAGCCTCTTACTGGACCGGCCACTTTGTTTTTGCATTGTTCATTATTGGTATTGTGCTTTCTGTGGGCAGAATGGCCGCCATGGGCATACTGGCTTCTGTTCAAAAAAAGAAAGAGAAAAATGCAGCCATTTCTGCAGCGCAACCATTGGTGAGTATAATTGTGCCAGCTTACAATGAAGAGATCAACGCCTGCAGAACAGTGAACAGTTTATTACTGCAGGATTATCCTAACCTGCGTATCGTTTTTGTGGATGATGGAAGCACCGATAATACCTGGAAGAAAGTGGCTGATACATTTATTGAAAATCCCCGCGTACAGGTGCATACAAAACCAAATGGTGGCAAGGCTTCTGCGCTGAACTATGGTATAAACATAGCCGACAGCGATTTTGTGGTTTGCATTGATGCGGATACACAATTAAAGACCGATGCTGTAAGTCAGTTGATGAAAAAGTTTACCGATGGTACCGTAGGGGCTGTAGCCGGTAATGTAAAGGTGGGCAACGAAGTGAACCTGATCACCCGCTGGCAAAGTATCGAATATATCACTTCTCAGAATTTCGACCGCCGTGCATTCGGTTTGCTCAACTGTATTACAGTGGTGCCGGGAGCCATTGGTGCTTTCAGAAAGGATGCCGTTATAAGATCAGGTGCTTTTACCACGGATACTCTTGCTGAGGATTGCGACCTAACCATGCGCCTGCACCGCAATGGCTATAAAGTTAAAAACTGTAATGAGGCCATTTCTTATACCGAAGCGCCCGAAACCATGAAACAGTTCATGAAACAACGGTTTCGCTGGAGTTTTGGAATAATGCAGAGCTTTTGGAAACACCGGGATGCGGTCTTCAATCCAAAATATAAGAACTTCGGAATGGTAGCCCTGCCCAACATCCTCATTTTTCAGATGATCCTTCCTTTTCTGGCACCACTTGCCGATTTCATCCTGCTTTTCAGCCTGCTGGCGGCCGGTTTTGGTCTTATTCAGTCAGACATAAACCATATTATTTTATATTATTTCATTTTTACCCTGGTGGATATGGCCGGCGCCGCACTGGCATTTGCTTTTGAAAAAGAGGATTATAAAAAACTGCTTTGGATGATCCCCCAGCGGCTGGTTTACCGGCAGCTGATGTATTATATTCTTTTCAAATCGTTCAATAAGGCACTTAAAGGCGAATTACAGGGCTGGGGTATTTTAAAACGCACCGGTAATGTAAAAAAAGTTACAGTTGCCTGATTAACGCTTTAGTACTTTACCTTTGCAAATCAAATTTTAAGATTGGCTACCGCATCACCAGATAGAAAAAATTTTTTTAAGCGCCTGCGAAACAGGGACAGTGTTGACCAGGAACCTGAGGAGATGTCCTTCATGGGCCACCTGGAAGCCCTGCGCTGGCACCTGGTACGTGGCGTAATTGTTTGGCTGGCAGTAGCCATTGGCATCTTTGTTTTTATCGACTGGATATTTGACAATATCATTTATGCACCTGCCCGGCCCTCTTTCATCACTTATTCTGCATTGTGCAACTGGAGCCATAAACTACATTTGGGAGATGCATTATGTATGCCACCGGTAAATATCCCCTTGCAGGGTAATACCGTTAGCGGACCATTCATGTCGGCCATCAATATTGCCATGATAGGAGGTATCATTGTTGCTTTTCCTTATCTTTTCTGGGAGTTGTGGCGTTTTGTAAAGCCCGCCCTTTCTCCCAAAGAAATAAAATATGCCCGGGGCAGCATTCTATGGGTCTCTCTTTGTTTTTTCCTGGGTGCAGCATTTGGGTATTTTTTACTGGCACCTTTTACTTTTAATTTTTTAGCAAATTTCACGCTGGGAACTGTTGGGGCTTATAAATACATGCCCACACTGGATGATTATATTGATACACTGAACAATATTATCCTTGGCTGCGGCATTGCGTTCGAGCTGCCCATTTTAGCCTACGTAATGGCCAAGATCGGTCTTATTAGCGCCAGCTTTTTAAGGAAATACCGTAAATATGCTTTTGTCATTATTTTAATTATATCAGCTGTTATCACCCCCTCGCCCGACTGGACCAGTCAGACCATTGTAGCCATTCCGCTGCTTATACTGTACGAGATCAGTGTAATTCTTGTTGCAAGGGTCGACAAGCAGAAAGCGAAGGAAGAAAAAGAGTGGAGTTAACTAAATTAAAAATGAAGAATTAGGAATTAAGAATTGGTGTTTAAGTGTAACTTTAATCTTTCTTAATTACTAATTATTAATTCTTAATTAATATGTCTCCCTTCAATTTACAACTTCCCATTGCCATCGGATGTGATCATGCCGGTTTTGATTGTAAAGAAGACCTGATCTCCTTCCTGGAAGGAGAAGGTGTAAAATTTCAGGACTTTGGCACTTATAACAAAGATTCCGTTGACTATCCCGATTTTGCACACCCTGTTGCAAGTGCCGTTGAAAAAGGCGAAGCAGCTTTTGGTGTTTTATTGTGCGGCAGCGCCAATGGTGTGGCTATCACGGCCAATAAACACCAGGGCATTCGTGCAGCTATTTGCTGGGGCGAAGAACTGGCAGAACTGGCACGCAAGCATAACGACGCTAATATTATTTGTATACCCGCACGTTTTGTACGTGATGGCGATGCTGAAAAAATGCTGGACATTTTTATGAATACCGCTTTTGAAGGCGGTCGGCATCTGAACAGGGTTAATAAGATTGCCTGTTCTTAGTGTTGAAAGGTTTACTTGTTAATTGGTTGAAATGTTTTGAGGATGCAGGATACCTGCCTTGTTAGCTTACCAACCTGTCAACTTATAAACTTTTACCCCAACAACCGTTTATCAAAAATAAAACCCGGGCTTTGTTGTTTTCCTTATTTTGTTCTTCACTAAATTTTAAAAATGAAAAAACTATTGTTTTTATTCTGCCTGTTTGCAGGAATTAACTCGTCATTTGCACAAACCGATGCTGAAAAATATGCAGCAACTATCTCCGTCACTAATCTTAAAACACATCTGAGCATCATTGCCAGCCCCGATATGCAGGGCCGTGAAACCGGAACAGAAGGGCAGCGCAAAGCTGCCACCTATATTGAAACCCAGTTTAAAAAGATGGGGCTGAGCCCTGTTCCTGCTTTGAATGGGTATCAACAGTTTTACCCGCTTTACCAGGATAGTTTGAAAACAGGTGAACTTACACTTGCCGGTAAACCTGCTGCATATGGCAGGGATTTTATCATAAATATGAATAACAATGAAAGCGGAAGTTTTAAAGGCAAAAAAATTGTATTTGCAGGCTATGGTATAGAAGATGCAAAGTATAATGATTATGATGGCCTTGACGTGAAGGGAAAGATTGTACTTCTTTTTTTAGGCGAACCCAAGAAGGGCGGCAAGTATTTTTTAAGCAACGCTTCAGGCCGTGCCAGTGAGTGGACCTTCCCCGGTACCTCTAAAAAAGTAGCGCTGGCGGCTGCAAAGGGGGCCGCAGGGGTGCTTGTGATCAGTCCTAACCAGGAAAGTTTTAACGAACGTGCAGTTGCACAGGGCAAAAAAACCGGTGTGTATTTTCCCCGTGCCAATACAGAAACCAAAACTTTGAATTTTGCACAACTCTCTCATGCATTTGCCAAAACGATCATCGGTAATAATTTTGACACACTGCTTAAAATTGCAAAAGCCGGCGGCGATATGGCTGCGCTTCCGCAAGCATTGGGCAGGGGTATGCAGGCCAAAATAAAGGTTACCTATAATTTTGAAAAATTCAGGACCACCATCAATGCCAGCAATGTGGTGGGCATCATTGAGGGCACTGACAAAAAAGATGAGTATGTTTTTTTAACCGGCCACTACGATCACCTGGGTATGCGCAACGGAAAAATCTATTATGGCGCCGATGATGATGGCAGCGGTACCTGCGCTGTCATCAATATGGCAGAAGCTTTTGCTAAAGCTGCTGCAGAAGGTAAAAGGCCACGCCGCACCATGGTTTTTATGACAGTAAGCGGTGAAGAAAAAGGCCTGTGGGGCAGTGAGTATTACAGTGATCATCCTTTTTTCCCGCTTGAAAAAACAACGGTGGACCTGAATACCGATATGGTTGGCCGCATAGACACCGAACGCAAAACCGATGACACCCTCAACTATGTGTATGTGATCGGCCATGATAAATTAAGCAGCGACCTGCCCGTCATCAACGAAGGGGTAAATAAAAAATATACCAACCTGGTACTGGATTATAAATTTGATGACCCCAAAGATGAGAACCGTATTTATTTCCGCAGCGACCACTACAATTTTGCCCGCAAGGGTGTTCCGGTTTTATTTTTCTATGATGGTATGCTAAAATCAGATTATCACCAGCCAACTGACACCTTTGATAAAATTTACTGGGAGCTGTATGAAAAAAGGGTGCGAATGATCTTTCATACAGCCTGGGAAATGGCTAACCGGGATGATATGCTGAAAAGGGATACGCCGTTGAATATGGGAGTAAGGTAACTGGCCTGTTTCCGGTTTTTATTTTTATTTATTACCTTACTGTTTTAAACTTAAAAATCATACAATGAATCTGAAAGAAACGCTTACGGCAATTGCACAGCGCTATGGTTACAAACTGACCGAGTTTTCTCCTGATCTTTTTGGTATGGATATTAATATAAAACAGCAGGATGGAACATTCCGGTATCAATATGCTTATATACGGCCTGAACAGGCAGAAGGAACCCGGAAAAAAATATACATCAGCAGTACCTGTGGTGTGTACAACAACAGCATTAATTTTTATAACATTCTTAAAGAAAATGCTTTTTGCAATTTTACCACCATCACCATCGGCAGCCGAAAAAATAAAGAGGGTGTTAGTGAAGAAGTTATTATGGTGCAGGCATCGCCACTGGAAGAATACCTGACACAGGATTTGCTGGACTATATCATTTTTGAAACAGCTTTTAATGCTGATTATATGGAAAAAACCTATTTCGGCGGAGACGCTAATTAGATAAATAAATGGCCCGGAAAAATTTCCGGGCCATTTACTTTTACTATTTATCAGCTTACAGGCTTATTACCATCCAAGTATCCACGCAAAAATGAGCGGCGCCACAATAGTAGCATCACTTTCCACAATGAACTTAGGTGTATGGATATCCAGCTTGCCCCAGGTAATTTTTTCATTAGGGACCGCACCTGAATAAGAGCCGTAAGAAGTGGTCGAATCGCTTATCTGGCAAAAATAACTCCAGAAAGGAACATCATGCCATTCCAGGTCCTGGTACATCATAGGCACCACGCAAATGGGGAAATCGCCGGCAATACCACCACCTATCTGGAAGAAACCAACACCTTTGCCGGAAGAATTGTTGCGATACCAATCAGCCAGCCAAACCATATATTCAATACCACTCTTCATGGTACTGGCCTTTATTTCGTTTTTGATTACATACGATGCAAAGATATTTCCCATGGTACTGTCTTCCCAGCCCGGTACCACAATCGGTATATTCTTTTGTGCTGCTGCCAGCATCCAGCTGTTCTTTGGGTCTATCTCATAATACTGTTCCAACACTCCGCTTAGCAACATCTTATACATGAATTCATGCGGGAAGTAGCGCTCGCCTTTTTCATCAGCCTCTTTCCAGATCTTATGAATATGCTGCTGCAGCCTGCGAAAAGCTTCTTCTTCCGGTATGCAGGTATCTGTTACCCGGTTGTAATGGTTCTCCAGTAAATCCCACTCTTCCTGCGGGCTCAGGTCGCGGTAATTAGGCACCCGTTTATAATGACTGTGCGCCACCAGGTTCATGATATCTTCTTCGAGGTTGGCGCCAGTACAACTAATGATCGAAACCTTATCCTGGCGAATCATTTCTGCCAGGCTCAATCCAAGTTCTGCAGTACTCATGGCACCAGCCAGGGTTATCATCATTTTACCACCCTCATCCAGGTGTGTTACATATCCTTTGGCAGCATCCATTAAAGCCGCAGCATTAAAGTGGCGGTAATGATGTTCTATAAAATTTGAAACAGGTCCTTTGCTCATAATAAATGTTTAAGGCTGCAAAAGTAATTTTTTTTTGCTCCAGTTGACTGATTTTCTGTGAAGCAAAGCAGGTATACATTCATAATTGTTAAAAATGCAGGTTTTGATAAACATAATGTGTGTTGTACCTATTTTTGGCAATTAAAAAATAAAGCATGCGTATGAAACAAATTTTAACCTCTCTATTATTATTTACCAGCTCTATGGCTTTTGCCCAAACTCAAAAAACAGGCAATCTCACTATTTTTTCAGAAGATGGAGATAAATTTTACCTGGTACTTAACGGTGAAAAACAAAACAACGGCCCGCAAACTAACCTACGTGTAGAAGAACTTACACAGCCATTTTATAATGCCAGGATCATATTTGCCGATTCGGCACTGGCGCCCATTTCTAAAAACAACCTGATGATAGAAAGTGTGGATAATGTTATGATGGATGTAGTCTATAAAATAAAAAAAGATAAGACCGGCAAACCCAAACTCAATTATTTTTCTTCAACCGAAGTTAAAAAAGATTACATACCACCAGCAGGTGTACATGTATATCACTATGGTATGCCTGCCATGGTGCAGGTAAGCAATGGCACTACCCTTACTGCCGTTACAACTACAACCACTTACGGAGACGGCGTTTCGGCCAGTATGAATGTCAACGGAATGGGCGTTGGCCTGAACGTATCAGTAACAGAACCTCAAATACAAACAACAACCATCACCACCACTACCACGGAAAGTTATTCCGGCAACAGCTCTCCAGCCAGTAACACAAGCGGTTGCAACGGGTATCCTATGGGTGCAACAGACTTTTCTGCCGCCCTGCAAACTGTTGAAAAGGCAAATTTTGATGACAGCAAACTTTCTTCTGCCAAAACCATTGCATCTAAAAACTGCCTGTCTGCAGATCAGGTTGTAAAAATCTGCAGGCTATTTAATTTTGAAGACAATAAACTGGTATTTGCCAAATTTGCATATCGTTATACAACCGATAAGAAAAATTATTTTAAGGTACTGGATGTGTTTACCTTTTCATCCAATAAGGACGAGCTGAATAAATTCATGGAAGAAAATTAAATAGTGTTTGTCATTGAAAAATGTTCTGCTCATAATAGCAGAACATTTTTGCATTATTACCACCCTATTGCGTATTATAAGTACTGCCATTTTTTGTACATTTAGTTAAAACTTGTAAGGATGAAAAGAGTTTTTACACTTATAACATTGCTTTATTCCGGTACCGGTATGTCGCAAACCATCATCCAGCGTGACGCTGAAATTGAAAAAATGGTAAAAGAGGTTTCCGCCGATTCTTTACAATCGTACATAAAAACAATGGTTTCTTTTGGCACAAGAAACACATTAAGCACCCAAACCGATGTCAAGCGTGGCATTGGCGCAGCACGCAACTGGGTTCTGGGTAAATTCAATGAGTTTGCAAAACAATCAAACGGGCGTTTATCTGCCTTTATTGATACCACTACTTTGCAGCCCGATGGAAAAAGAATTGATGCTGTTACGTTATTAGGCAATGTGGTAGCAACTTTAAAAGGCACCGATCCAAATGACAACCGCATCTTCATCATAAGCGGGCATTTGGATAATATGCGCAGCAGCCCTACAGACCGGCTTGGCGATGCACCAGGTGCCAATGATGATGGCAGCGGCAGCGCTGCAGTTATTGAATGTGCCAGGGTGATGAGTAAACACAGTTTTCCGGCCACAGTAATTTTTGTAACAGTTAGCGGCGAAGAGCAAGGTTTGCTGGGTTCTGCTTTTATGAGTGAGAAAGCAAAGAAAGAGAACTGGAATATTGTTGCCGTGCTGAACAATGATATCATGGGCAGCAACAACAGCAACGAAACCAATATCATCAATAATACAAAGCTGCGTGTTTTCAGCGAAGGCATCCCCGCTTACGAAACAGAAAAAGTGGCAGCCAATATTCGTAACCTGGGATTGGAGAACGATGGCAAAAGCCGGCAGCTTGCCCGTTATGTAAAAGAAATCGGCGAACGTTATGTTGATAACCTGGAAGTGGTAATGATTTATCGTAACGACCGTTTTTTACGCGGCGGCGATCATACACCCTACGTGCAGCGTGGCTTTGCAGCCGTACGCATTACAGAGATGAATGAAAATTACACTCACCAGCACCAGGATGTAAGAGTTGAAAATGGTATACAGTATGGCGACCTGGAAGCTTATATTGATTATGAATACCTGCGCAAGAATACCGGTGTAAACCTGGCAAACCTGGCCAATCTTTCCAAAGCACCTTCTATGCCCGACTCGGTAAAAATGGAAGTGAAAAAATTAACGAACTCCACTTTACTATACTGGCAGGCGCCAAAAATCGGAAAAGTAAAAGGTTATTACGTGCTGGTTAGGGAAACCACCAGCGCTTTCTGGCAAAAGAAAATATTTACCACAGAAACAGAAATGCGCTTGCCATACTCAAAAGACAACTACTTTTTTGCAGTGCAGTCTGTAAATGAAACGGATAATGAAAGTTTGCCTGTTGTTCCGGTTCCCGGGCGTTAACGTGCAGCTGTCTTATATACTTGTTTTAAGTTTTTTCAGATCTGCTTCAACCATTTCCTTTACCAAAGCAGCTAGATCGTATTTAGGAGCCCAGCCCAGTTTGGTCCTGGCCTTGCTGGCATCCCCAATTAACAGGTCCACTTCCGTTGGCCTGTAATAATCAGGATCAACTGCAACTACTTCCTTACCTGGCGGCAATTGGTAAGCCGGGTTATTACAGGCTGCAATTGTTCCCCTTTCCGCTGCCCCTTCACCGGTAAAGTTCAATTCGATGCCCAGTTCGGCAAATGCCATCTTTACAAAATCCCTTACGGTAGTGGTAATACCGGTTGCAATTACAAAGTCTTCAGCTTTTTCCTGTTGCAGCATCATCCACATGGCTTCCACATAATCTTTTGCATGGCCCCAGTCCCTTTGGGCATTCAGGTTTCCCAAATACAAAGTATCCTGACGGCCCAGTGCAATGGCCGCAACAGCCATTGTTATTTTCCTTGTTACAAAAGTTTCACCTCTTCTCGGGCTTTCATGATTAAACAAAATGCCGTTGCAGGCAAATATGCCGTAGGCTTCCCGATAGTTTACCACAATCCAGTAAGCGTATAATTTGGCAACAGCATAAGGGCTGCGTGGATAAAAAGGCGTTGTTTCGTTTTGTGGCACCTCCTGCACCAGCCCATACATTTCGGAAGAGGATGCCTGGTAAATTTTTGTCGTTTTCTCCATACCCAAAATACGCAGCGCCTCCATTAGCCTCAATGCGCCAATACCGTCTGCATTAGCAGCATATTCCGGTATATCAAAACTTACTTTTACGTGGCTCATGGCACCCAGGTTATAGATCTCGTCCGGTTTTGTTTCCTGGATGATGCGTACCAGGTTGAGGCCATCGGTAAGATCGCCATAATGCATTTTAAAGCGGATGTTCTTTTCGTGCGGATCCTGGTAAAGATGATCCACACGGCTTGTGTTTATTAAAGACGAGCGCCTTTTAACCCCATGTACCATATATCCTTTGTCCAGCAGCAGTTCTGCCAGGTAAGCACCATCCTGTCCTGTTATTCCTGTAATTAAAGCAGTTTTCATTTGTTAGTTATATCTTTTTTATCCCTCAATTTCCTGATGAAATATGATCTTGACATCCGTTTGTGTTGCTTACTTCATTGGGTGGCTTTTCAAAAAATCGCGGTAGGCAATTTCAATCCCTTCTTTCAGCCTGGTTTTATAATGCCAGCCCAGTTTATTAATTTTTGTTACATCCAGTAACTTTCTGGGTGTTCCGTCGGGTTTCGATGAATCAAAGATCAATGAGCCTTTATAGCCGGTTATTTCTTTTATTAATATTGCCAGGTCGCTGATGCTAATATCTTCGCCGCAACCAATATTGATTATTTCCCTTTCATTGTAATTATTCATCAGGAACAAACAGGCTTCTGCCAGGTCGCTGGCAAATAAAAATTCTCTTTTAGGTGTACCCGAGCCCCATATTTGCACTTCTGGCAAACCCTGTTCCCTGGCTTCATGAAAACGCCGGATCAGTGCAGGCAGTACATGCGCATTCTCCGGGTGGTAGTTATCATTTTTACCATACAGATTTGTAGGCATCACACTAATAAAGTTGGCCCCATATTGATCATGGTAAGATTCGCAAAGTTTAATGCCTGCAATTTTTGCAATCGCATAAGGCTCATTGGTCTTTTCCAGTTCGCCGGTTAAAAGATATTCTTCTTTAATGGGCTGTGCTGCCATTTTTGGATAGATGCAGGAACTGCCCAGGAACAACAATTTGCTAACCCCGCTTTTATATGCTGCATTAACAACGTTGGAAACGATCATCAGGTTATCATATAAAAAATCAGCACGGTACGTGTTATTGGCAAGAATGCCGCCGACTTTTGCTGCAGCCATAAAAACAAACTGCGGCCTTTCTTCACTAAAAAAATCGTCCACGGCCGGTTGCTTACGCAGGTCCAGCTCCTTTGAGCTGCGAAGCACAAGGTTGGTAAAGCCGGCTGTTCGCAATGCTTCTGTAATGGCAGAGCCCACCATACCAGTGTGCCCGGCAACATAAATCTTATCTGTTTTTTGCATCATACCCGGACTTTATGCCTTAAAATTAATGTGAAGTTAAACGGATATTGGCTATTAGCAAAAACAGGGCAGCGGAATAGCTATTGATATACCACAAAATAAAACCCCCGGTCATCTAACCGGGGGCTTCCACTCCAAAAACTCAAACCTTCATTTTTTTATTTTTCTTTCAACTTCAATATCACCGCTATTGAAACATTTTAACCGCAGGGTTTGCTTATCGTTTGAAACTGTAACATAGTATCTCGTCACCGATTCATATGTAAGCTCTGTAACCACATTATCAGTTTTATAATCTTTGTACTGTTCTGCAATGGCCAGTGATACACTAAGTGGCATTTGTGTTGCCGCAATTTTCCTGGCAGTACCAAGCAAGGTCCCGTCTTCAGTGTAAGCGGCATCAACTTTTTCATCATTCAGCAGGAATGATACAAAATAGAATTCGTCGGTTTTTTCCCAGTTTGCCCCGCTTGCACTGGAAAAATCATTTTGAAATGCGGCTTTTACAACCGGGCTTACTTTGTCGGGGTCTGTTGCAAAGGAGCTTGCAGACAACAGCATTACGATTGCTGTTAAAACGATTTTGATCTTTTTCATAACTATACTTTTTGTTTGTTTACAATTGCTGCTTCATGGCTGCAGCTTTAATTACAACCCAAAACTAGCAGTGAATCTGCCATGCGGCAAGCAATATGGTATGGGCGAAGCAAATGAAAAGTTAAACAGGGTATGAACGGTAAACTCAAAAGCAAATATAATATACGAACAGGTTCGTAAAACACGCGCCTGTCGGGGCTTTGCTGTTATTTCTTAATGAAAATATAAAAGAAGAGGTTGTACTGTTAAAATATAAAAGCGGTTTTAACGATCATTAACACAGGCGCCTGCACACGAATGCTGTTTTAAACTTCCTACCTTTATTGTGTATGAATTACCTGGCCCATGCATACCTTTCATTTAATAATCCCCCTGTTCTTGCCGGGAATATGATCTCCGATTATATCAAAGGAAAAAAACAGTTCGATTATCAGCCAGCTGTTCAAAAAGGAATTCAGCTGCACCGTGCCATTGATAATTTCACTGATACACATGAAGCCACGCAGGAACTAAAATCATTTTTCCGGCCCTATTACCGCCTGTATGCAGGGGCATTTGCTGATGTGGTGTATGATCATTTTTTAGCCAAAGACCAACAGCAATTCCCAACAGCAAAAGACCTGGAAATATTTGCAGCAAATACTTACAATACCCTTGAAAACTATACAACTATTTTTCCGCCGCCGTTCCAGCAAATGTTTCCTTACATGAAACAGCACAACTGGCTGTATAATTACCAATATACATGGGGGATTGAAAGGAGTTTTTCAGGTGTTGCAAGGCGTGCTGCATACCTGTCGGAAAGCAACAGGGCCTTTGAAGTTTTTACCCTGCATTATCAGGCCATGCAGGTTTGTTACGATAATTTTTTTCCTGATATTAAAAATTTCAGCTTTAATAAACTTAATGAATTGTTGCTTGGCTGATTTCAGTATCTTTAAATATTACCTGGCTCAGCCAGTTCCAAAAAATCAGTTTTGTCATAATAATTTTGGCCATGTTTTTAAAACCTAAAAGCTTACTAACTGCCATTGCTTTTACAGCTCTGACATTTTCAGGTTGCGAACCAAAAAAGGATAGCAAACCTGCTGGTGGCGAAACAAGGATTTTGCGTATACCGGTTTCGGTAAATGACAGCCTGCTTTTGTCAGTGGATAAATCTCCCATGGATATGATCTATTACCCGGAAGATTATCCCAAACAAAAAATGATAACCCCTGATATGGAAAAGCCTGTTGCCCGGGTAGTATACAGCCGTCCGCAGGTGAATGGAAGAATTGTTTTTGCCGATACTTCAGTGACCGAAAATGTGATTCAGCATTATGGCCAGCCCTGGCGCCTGGGTGCTAATGAAGCAACTGAAATTGAATTTTTTAAACCGGTCACCATCAATGGTAAAAAAATTGCTGCAGGCCGTTATATCATGTATTGCATCCCTTACCCGGATAAGTGGATGATCGTCCTTAATCAAAACCTGTACAGCTGGGGCCTGCATATTGACAAAGCCAAAGATGTGGCCGAATTGGAGATACCCGTTATCAAAAACAATGTACAGATAGAATACTTTACCATGCTTTTCCAAAAGTCAACCTATGGTTGCGACCTTGTGATGGCATGGGGCAGTGTGAAAACAGTTTTGCCTGTTAATTTTAACTAACCCTTTATAACCTGGCAATAGTTGCAGGTACTTAAACTATGTGTGGAATTGCTGGAATACTGCTACATACACCCAATGATGCCGCACCGGCTCATCTGAAAAAAATGACCGACACCATTGCTTACCGCGGACCTGATGCAGAGGGGCTGTGGAGCAATGAAAAAAAAACAGTTCACCTGGGTCACAGGCGCCTTGCCATCATTGACCTTAGTAAGGAGGCAACCCAGCCAATGCATTTTCAAAACCGCTATCAAATTGTTTATAACGGAGAGATCTACAATTATCCCGAGATCAGAAATTTTCTTCAAAACAAAGGTTATCAATTCTCAACACAATCTGATACCGAGGTAATACTTGCAGCTTATGATTTTTGGAAAGAAAAATGCCTGCATCAGTTTGATGGCATGTTTTCCTTTGCCATATGGGATGATAAAGAGGAAAAACTGTTTGCAGCACGTGACCGGTTTGGGGAAAAACCCTTTTACTATTACGAAGATGAGGGCAATTTCATTTTTGCCAGCGAAATGAAAGCCCTGTGGGCCATTGGTATTGAAAAGAAGGTGAATAATAAAATGCTGCTCAATTACATTACACTTGGACATGTACAGAACTGCATAGACAAAGAGCAGACTTTCTTTGATGATATTTATTCCCTCCCGCCATCTCATTATTTAAGTTACAGGCCGCTGAACGGGCAATTGTCAAAGATTACCCGCTACTGGAGTTTGAACAAGGAAATGAAAATTGACATTACAACAGATGATGCGATTGAAAAATTTACAGAGCTGTTCAATATGTCGGTAAAACGAAGGCTGCGAAGCGATGTGCCGCTGGGCACCTGCCTGAGCGGCGGGCTCGACAGCTCCTCTATTGCATATACCATTGAACAGCTGCAAAATAAAACCGGTAAAGAAGCTTATAAAAAACTGCAAACATTCTCAGCCGTATTCCCCGGTTTCGGGAACGATGAATCAAAATACATAAACCTGGTTGCTGAAGATTTAGCTATCGCCAATTATCAAACACAGCCTGCTGCGGCCGATCTTATCAGCCAGTTCGAAAGAATATGCTATCACCAGGAAGAGCCATTTACTTCCTCCGGTGTTTTTGCCCAATACCGGGTTTTTGAATTGGCCAAACAAAAGGATGTAAAAGTGCTGCTGGACGGACAGGGTGCAGATGAAGTGCTGGCTGGCTACCCACGCTATATCCATTGGTTTTTGCAGGAAGTACTTAGCAGGCATAAACTTGGAGCCACACAAAAAGAAAGAAAGGCGTTTCGCAAAAACAACCAGCCCTTCCGGTGGGATTTTAAAAATATGATAGCAGCTTTTCTGCCATCGCATGCTGCCATGCAGCTTGAAAAAATCGAGTACAGGAAAACCATTTCCCACCCGGATATCAGTGATGACTTCCTTAACCTGTTAAAGCACCAGGAATGGGTGGGCATCCATAAACCCATAGTGACCAAACTGAACGATATACTTCATTTCAACATTACTGAAATGGGACTGGAGGAATTGTTGCGTTTTGCAGACAGGAACAGCATGGCACATGGCAGGGAAGTGCGTTTACCTTTTTTGAATCACGAACTGGTGGAATTTGTTTTTTCGCTGCCATCCCAGTTAAAAATGCATGATGGCTGGACAAAATATTTGCTGCGCCATGCAATGAATAAAAAAATGCCGGATGAAATTGTGTGGCGAAAAGAAAAAATAGGTTTTGAGCCCCCTCAAAAAAACTGGATGCAGGACCATGCTGTTCAGGATTACGTACACAATGCAAAAATGAAACTGGCCAATGCCGGCATCCTCACTAAAAATGCCATAAGCAAAAAAACAGAACCATTACCTGCTCATGCCGACAAAAACTACGATTGGCGGTATTTGTGTGCCGCTCAAATAATCTAGCTTGTATTTACCTGCTAAATGCAGACCTTTGCACTTCTTAACTGAAAATTGCTATATACAATGAAGATTGCCACTAAACTCATCCATGCAGGCTCTGAGCCGGATCAAAGCACCGGCGCCATTATGACGCCCATCTATCAAACCAGCACCTATGTGCAGGAAGCCCCGGGGAAAAACAAAGGCTATGAATACGCCCGTTCTCAAAACCCAACCCGTAAGGCTTTGGAAGATGCATATGCAATAATTGAAAATGCAAAATTTGCACTGGCTTTTGGCAGTGGGGTGGCGGCTACTGATAGTGTGATGAAGTTGCTGAACCCAGGGGATGAAGTGATTGCGGCCAGTGATATGTATGGTGGCAGTTATCGTTTGTTTACCAAAGTGTGGGAACGATACGGTATTAAATTTAACTACGTTGACACAACCGATACCACAAATGTGCAGGCTGCTGTTACACCCAATACCAAACTGATTTGGCTGGAAACTCCCACCAATCCGCTCATGAATATTACCGATATTGCTGCAGTAGCTTCTATTGCCAAAGCAGCTGGTGCATGGCTTTGCGTTGATAATACGTTTGCTTCGCCTTATTTACAAAACCCGCTAGACCAGGGTGCGGATATTGTAATGCACTCTGCCACCAAGTACCTGGGGGGCCACAGCGATGTGATACAAGGGGCATTAATGATAAATGATGCGGAACTAAGGGAAAAATTGTATTTCATTCAAAAGAGCTGCGGTGCAGTGCCGGGCCCTATGGATTGCTTTTTGGTTTTGCGTGGAATTAAAACCCTGCATGTGCGTATGAGGCAGCATTGCGAAAATGGTGAAAAAATTGCCCGTTGGCTTCGCAACCACGCAAAAGTTGCCAAAGTTTACTGGCCCGGTTTTGAAGACAATGCAGGTTATGCTGTTGCAAAAAAACAAATGTGTGGTTTTGGCGGTATGATCAGTTTTGAACTGAAAGATGACAGCATAGAAGCAGCCAATAAGGTTTTAACAGGCACCCGCTTATTTTCGCTGGCCGAAAGCCTGGGTGGCGTGGAATCCCTGATCAATCACCCGGCAAGTATGACACACGCCAGCATACCCAGGGAAGAGCGTTTAAGGAATGGCCTAAGTGATGGTTTGATAAGGCTGAGTGTGGGCATTGAGGATGCGGACGATCTGATTGCAGACCTGGATAAAGCAATAGGTTAAGCTTGCACAGATGAACTATTTTGTTGAAACCATTGGCTGGATCGGCGCTGTACTGATCGTTGGCGCTTATTACCTTAATATCACAGGCAAAATTAAAAGTACATCTGCCTGGTATATTGCAGGTAATTTACTGGGGGGTATCTTTTTTACCATCAACACATTGGTGCACCAGGCATATCCATCCATGATCGTCAACATTATCTGGGTGTTTATTGCAGTGGCAGCACTGCTCAAAAAAAGAAAAAGCTAATCATAAAGAATGAACCGGTGAAAACGGATATTAAAAAGTATTTGGAACAAAAGGTTGATTTGTATAATCAACCTTCATTTATTAAAGATGATCCGATATGCATACCGCACACCTTTATTAAAAAGCAGGATATTGAAATTGCAGGTTTTTTTGCAGCTGTATTCGCCTGGGGAAACCGTACCACTATCATCAATAAATCGAAAGAACTGCTTGCATTGATGGATAATGACCCTCATAATTTTTGTATGGGCCATTCCGACAGCGACCTGCGATCTTTATTGTATTTTAAACACCGTACTTTTAATGCAACCGACCTTTTATATTTTGTTGAGTTCTTTAAAATGCACTTTTCAAAACATGCTTCTCTGGAAACGGCATTCTCTCAATGGATAGGCCCCAACGATGAAACAGTTGAAAATGCGCTCTCTGGTTTTTATAATTATTTTTTTTCATTGCCCCATATTCCTGAGAGAACCCGCAAGCATATTGCATCGCCTCAGAAAAACTCAAGCTGTAAAAGGCTGAATATGTACCTGCGCTGGATGGTACGCTGCGATGACAAAAAAGTTGATTTTGGCATCTGGAAAAACATTTCTCCGCGGCAGCTCATTTGTCCCGTGGATGTACATGTGGCAAGGGTGGCAAAACAACTGGGCCTGCTAAAAAGACAGCCTGTTGACTGGCAAACAGCGCTGGAATTAACGGCCTGCTTACGCACATTCGACCGGGCAGACCCGGTAAAATATGATTTTGCTTTATTTGGAACCGGTGTCATGGAAAAGCAAGTGCTTTTCTGATGCAACCCGGAATGATTAAATGAACAGGAAATGGACAACTCAGAATTAATAAATTTGCTGCAAAAAGATCTGGCAATAGATGTGGCAGCAACCAGTTCGTATGCAGAATTGCATGAACAACTATCTTCCTATATCAATTCGCTGATAAAAAATGATTTCGAAAAACTGGTCAGTTACCTGTACCGGATCGATGTGAGTGAGCAAAAATTAAAAATCTTACTTCAGCAAAACCCCGGTGAAGACGCGGGGAATATTATTGCCACACTCATTATTGAAAGACAACAGCAAAAAATAAAAACCCGCAGGCAGCTAAACCGGCGGGATGACAATATCGATAATGAAGAGAAATGGTGAACGGTTAATGTTCCTGCAGTTGTTTGGCAACCGGCTTTTTACTGAACATGAGCTCCTGTACTTTTTCCTTGTCTTCTTTTTCTTTCTTAAGGTCGAACATGGTTCCAAATACATGGTCCCAAAGGGTGGAACTGACACCAAAGCCAAGTTCTACATTTTTGTAATGATGCAGGTGATGATTACGCCACAAAGGTTTCATCCATTTAAAAGGAGGGTTCCAGGCATGTATGGCATAGTGCATGCTTCCGTAAATTAAATACCCGATCAAAAAGCCCGGAAAGAAAGCAAACACAGCGCTGGTACTGCTGAGTAACCACGAAATACCATACATTGTACTAAACAGCGTGGAAGCAATCAATAAACTGGGCACCGCCGGCATAAACAATCTTTCCTTATCCCTCGGATACTCGTGATGATTGCCATGAATGATATAAACGATTTTTCTTGCACGCTCACTTTCTGCAAAAAAATGAAACACAAACCGGTGGATAGTGTATTCAAATAATGACCAGCACAACATACCAGCTGCAAAAATTAAAGCAGTCTGTAAAACAGAGAACCCGATCTTTGAAGCGCTGAAATAAAGCATGAAACCAATTACAGGTAAATACATTCCCCAGATTACAAGCGGGTGTGTTTTGGTTAAATACTCCAGGTATTGATTTTTAAATAACCGAGCCTGTCCCTTATTATGAATTTTATCGAAATGCATAGAGGTTAATTAATAACAAAATTAGTTAAAAAATATTCAGCTGCAATTACCTTACCAATTTTCCTTGGGTATAAATAGTTATTTTTGAGCCAAAATGTTCATCGGGGGTATTACCGATGGGAAAATCATAAAACAGACACATGAAACTGGTTACATTTTTACATGAGGGGCACGATCAGCTGGGCATAGTAGTAAACAACAAAATATACGCCCTTGAAGAATTGCACCGGGATCTGCCCAATTCCATGGCCATGTTCCTCAACTACTGGGATGAACTGATGCCCATGGCAAAAGCTGTTGAAAAGAAAGTAAAAGACGGACTGGTAAGGAATGAAATGGGCCTCCCGTTTGAAGATGCAGACCTGTTTGCGCCGGTACCAACACCAACCAGTTGCCGCGATGGTTACGCTTTTCGGCAGCATGTTGCAGCAGCCAGGCGAAACAGGAAGGTGGAAATGATACCCGAATTTGACCAGTATCCCATTTTTTATTTTACCAACCACAACAGTATACAGGGACCAGGCGATATTGTTTGTATGCCCGATCATTTTCAAAAACTTGATTTTGAGCTGGAGGCGGCTATTGTAATATGTAAACCCGGCCGCAATATCAAAGCAGCCGATGCGGACGAATATATCGGCGGACTTATGATCATGAATGATATGAGTGCACGAACGCTGCAGATGGAGGAAATGCTGCTGAACCTGGGCCCGGCCAAGGGAAAGGATTTTGCAACAGTAATTGGCCCCATGCTGGTTACCCTGGATGAGCTGGAACAATATGAAGTGCCCTGCAAGGAAGGCCATACGGGCAAAAGCTGGAACCTGGGTATGAAATGCAGGGTCAATAGTGTGCAGGTAAGTGAAGGAAACCTGGCGGATATGGACTGGACCTTTGCAGAGATCATAGAACGCTGCAGCTATGGAGTAAACATGATGCCGGGCGATGTAATTGGCAGCGGCACTGTGGGCACCGGTTGCTTTTTAGAACTGAATGGTACCGGCCTGCTGAATGACCCCAATTACCAGCCGCAATGGCTGCAGGAAGGCGATTTGGTGGAAATGGAAATTGATCAGCTGGGCTTATTAAGCAATACCATCGTGAAAGATGAAAGCGATTTTTCTATACTGGCATTAAAGAAAAAATAATACCGGCATGATCATTAACCTCAAAGATATTAAACCTGCTGATGCCCAAAATTACCTGCAGCACGCTATTGCGCCCAGGCCCATTTGTTTCGCATCCACCATTGATAAAGCCGGAAATGTAAATCTCAGCCCTTTCAGTTTTTTCAATCTGTTCTCTTCCAATCCGCCCGTCGTTATTTTTTCGCCGGCAAGAAGGGTAAGAGACAATACCACTAAACATACGCTTGAAAATGTATTGGAAGTACCGGAAGTGGTAATCAATATGGTTGATTATGAAATGGTGCAACAAACATCCCTGGCCAGTTGCGAATATCCAAAAGGTATCAATGAATTTGAAAAGGCCGGCTTTACCGAAATAAAAGCTACGCTGGTAAAGCCTCCCATGGTGAAGGAAAGCAAGATAAAACTGGAATGTAAAGTACTGGAAGTAAAACCGCTGGGCGCTGAAGGCGGAGCCGGTAACCTGGTAATTTGTGAAGTGCTTTGCATGCATATCGATGAAAGTATACTGGATGCGGATAACAAAATTGATCAAACCAAAATGCACCATGTGGCAAGGCTTGGGGGCGACTGGTATTCAAAAGTTGATGAATCCAATTTGTTTAAAGTGGCCAAGCCAAATACACAGCTGGGTATTGGTATTGATGCATTGCCGGAAAGTATCCGAAAAAGTCCGGTGCTAACCGGCAATAACCTCGGCCAGCTGGCCAATGTGCACCAGATGCCCTTTGTGGACCCTGCATTTACCGATGATAAATTAAAGAACATCATTCAATATTTTTCGCTCAATCCGGATGAGATGGACAAGGAACTGCACCGCTATGCCAAAGACTTACTGGATGCAGGTAAGGTAAACGAAGCCTGGCAGGTGTTACTGGCTGATTATTAATTTGCTTTTAACTTTTTTTCTGCTTACTCTATTTTATTTTCACAGGATGAAAAAACTACTTGTTATTCTCCTGTTCCCTTCTGTTTGTCTTGCTCAAAAAAATTACAAATACAAAAATTTAGTGCTTGAAGGCGGCGGTGTGCGTGGGCTTGCATACGCCGGCGTGTTCAGCGTGCTGGAACAACAAGGAATTTTACAAAATATAGAAAAAGTGGGGGGCTCTTCTGCCGGTTCTATTGCAGGAATGCTGGTATGTATTGGCTACAATGCTGCCGAAACCGACAGCCTGATGATGGAACTTCCTGTACAAAAATTTAAAGATGGATATGGTGGATTGATTGGTAAATATAAAAGACTCAAAACAGACTTTGGGATCTTCAAAGGTGATGCATTTGAAAAATGGCTGCAGCAATTAGTAGCGTATAAAACAGGGAACAGAAATCTGACATTTGCCCAGTTACACCAGTTGCATTTGAAAAACAATTTGTATAAAGACCTGTATTGCACAGGTACCAACCTGAGTAAACAGCAGCTCGAAATATTTTCTTTCGAAACCACGCCCGATATGCCCCTGGCGCTGGCCGTACGCATCAGTGGCGGGGTACCCCTGTATTTTGAGCCTGTGGCATTAGACAATCAATTACACAAGATCAAAAAGAATGACAGTGTTTCCTTTGTGAATTATTATGTGGATGGGGGCATGCTTTGTAATTATCCTATCAGCATATTCGACAGTTGCGAGGATGCGGCAATAAATCCCCTGCTGTGCAGCAAGGTAAAATTCAACACCCAAACCATTGGTATCAAACTGGAAAGGCCACAGCAGATTGATTCCCTGAATCAAAACAACACCCGCATACCAGCCTATGACATCAACAAATTTTCTGAATACCTGGCAGCATTCTCCAATTTACTGATGGAAACACTCAGCAGGAAATACCC
Source organism: Ferruginibacter sp. (assembly GCA_044226725.1). Classification (GTDB taxonomy): domain Bacteria; phylum Bacteroidota; class Bacteroidia; order Chitinophagales; family Chitinophagaceae; genus Ferruginibacter. The sequence continues at coordinate 50,149 of JBGAGM010000009.1, forward strand.
TGGCCTCGAAAATGAAAAAGGGAGGACCATTTATGTAAGCCAGGGCAATATTTCGTCCATCATTAAAAAAACAAAGCAGCAGGATAAACTGCTGCTGTATGAGAATGGCGTTAAAGCCGCCACTGATTTTTTTTCGGGAAAATAAATGTTAGAGCAACCCGCCAAACACTTTTCTCAGCAACTCGGTGGTCCTTGCCGCAAAATTGTGCCGGATATTTTGTTCTTCTTTCGCCACCAGGTCAAACAGTGCATTGGTGGCTTTGTTGGTTACATACCCGGTAAGGTCAGGATTTATTTTTTTTACCAGCGGTATGCTGTTATATTTATTGACCATATCGCCATAATACTTAGTGGCATTCACTTTATCCAGCGAAGCTTTAATGACTGGTGTAAATGCAGCAACCAGTTGTGCTGTTGTTTTCTCCCTGAAAAAATGTGTGGCGCTGGTATCTCCGTTTCTTACCAAACCCAGAGCATCCTGTATCGTCATACTTTTGATGGCATTGGCAAAAATAGGTTTGGCATATCCTGCTGCATCTTCAGCCCCGCGGTTTATTTGTAAGATGGCTTTATCAACCATATTGCCCAGGCCAATATCTCTCAGCGTATTTTCAATTTTACGTGCATCTTCCGGTATCAGAATTTTATAAAAAGCATCCTTAAAAAAGCCATCTTCCTTATTGAGTCTTAACACTGCACCTGCCAAACCCTGGCTCAGGGCCTCTTTAATACCCTCTCCAGCCTCTGCTTCCGTAACCCCGGTTGACTGCGGCAATTGTTTAATAACATCACAACCATAAAAAAGGCTGCCAAACATCAGGATAAATAAAAGCTTTTTCATCTTATTTGGTTTAATACATTTAAAAGTACACAAGTTTTGTTATTTCCGCTTACAAGACACCCGAATACAATAATGAGTTGTATGCGGTATATTTGCAGCTAAATTTAAAAAAGCCATTTGTCTTAATGACCAATGACTGATGACTAAATATGAGCACACAACATTTATCAGAGCAGGAAATCATCCGCAGGGAAAAATTAACCGAATTGAACAATATGGGTATTGATGCCTACCCGGCAGCGCTATACCCCGTAAATACCACTTCAGTTTTTATAAAAGAGCATTTCAGGGGAGACGAGAATAAGGATCTGTTTGCTGATGTGTGCATTGCTGGCCGCATCATGAGTGTTCGGGATATGGGCAAGGCAAATTTTGCTGTACTGCAGGATGCCGTGGGTAAGATACAATTCTATATCAAGCAGGATGACATTTGCCCGGGCGAAGATAAAAGCCTGTATCAAACCGTTTGGAAAAAGCTGGTTGATATCGGCGATATTGTTGGCGTTAAAGGTTATGTATTTACAACCAAAACCGGTGAAACTTCCATACATGTAAAAGAGTTTTCCATTCTTACCAAATCACTGCGCCCGTTACCTGTCGTTAAGGAAAAAGATGGCGAGGCATTTGACGAAGTAACCGATCCGGAATTTCGTTACAGGCAGCGCTATGCCGACCTGATCGTGAACCCGGGTGTTAAGGAAACATTCATCAAGCGTACCAAAATGGTGAATGCCATCCGTGAATTCTTAAATGAACGCGGGGCTTTGGAAGTAGATACACCGGTACTTCAAAGTATTCCGGGGGGCGCAGCCGCAAGGCCTTTTATCACGCATCACAATGCACTGGATGTGCCTATGTACATGCGTATCGCAAACGAGTTGTACCTGAAAAGACTGATCGTGGGCGGCTTCGAATGGGTGTATGAATTCAGCCGCAATTTCCGTAACGAGGGAATGGACCGCACTCACAATCCTGAATTTACTGTACTGGAATTCTATGTAGCGTATAAGGACTATGAATGGATGATGGACACCACCGAGCAGATGCTGGAGAAAGCAGCAATAGCAACCAATGGTACCAGCAAAGTAATGGTGGGCGACCGGGAGATTGATTTCAAAGCACCCTACAAAAGGATCACCATGTACGATGCAATTAAAGAACATACCGGCTTCGACATTAGCGAAATGGATGAAGCTGGTATCCGGAAAGTATGTGCAGAACTGAAGATACATGCCGATGAAAAATGGGGCAAGGGCAAACTGATCGATGAGATTTTTGGAACTAAGTGCGAAGGCAATTATATACAACCCACCTTCATTACCGATTACCCTGTGGAAATGAGCCCGCTTACCAAAAAGCACCGCAGCAAGCCCGGCCTGGTAGAGCGTTTTGAACTGATGTGCAACGGCAAGGAAATTGCCAATGCCTACAGTGAACTGAACGACCCGATTGAGCAGCGTGAACGTTTTGAGGAACAGGTTAAGTTAATGGAACGTGGTGATGACGAGGCAATGTTCATCGATCATGACTTTTTGCGTGCACTGGAATATGGCATGCCACCTACCAGCGGCATTGGCTTTGGCATTGACAGGATTGCCATGCTGCTTACAGATCAGCACTCCATCCAGGATGTGCTTTTCTTCCCGATGATGCGGCCGGAAAAAGCTGATCAATAAAAGGGATTGGTTTTATTATACCTGGCAGGTATTGCAATAATGAATTTTATTGCCTACTTTTTGGATGTAAACCAAACCAATTTATTATGAAATCATTTTTTCCAACCAGGGTTGCCGAAATTATCTACGCCGCAACTATGGGTTATTTTGGCGTTTTACATTTTTTAAATGCAGATGCTATGGGTGGCATGGTGCCGGATTTTATGCCCGCCGATGGCAAGATCTGGATCTACGTTACCGGGGTTGCTTTGGTAGCAGCAGCGCTGGCCATCATCATCAATAAATTGAAAACCACGGCCTGTTACCTGCTGGCCATCATGTTGCTGATCTTTGTATTTACACTTCACCTGAAACCTGCTATGGACGGCAACCCGGCCATGCTTTTGAAAGATACAGGATTGGCCATGGCAGCCTTTATCATCGGTAATAATAAAGCCTGACGAAGGGCATTTTAAAAATTTCTGATCATTACCATGCTGAACCCGTTTTAACAGGGCAATGCTTCTTTGACAAAAACGGCAGCACTTTATAAATCAGTGCTGCCGTTTTCTGTATTTGAAATAGCCTCTTCTGTTCTTTATTGATTATGCTTTTTTAGCTTTCTCTTTACTGTGAGGTAATCCAGGAAGTAGATAACTTTTAAAGAAAGGCTGTTGAACTGATCACCACTAACCGTATTGCCCAGGTTCTTGCTATAATTCCTTTCAAATTCCCGGTTAAAGCTTTCACCAATATCTTTCCAAACCACACTAAAGAAGCTTCCCTGTGCAAACTGCCAGTTATATACCATATCCACACTAAAATAATTATAATTCTGTTTTACATTTCTTGTAAACGGAACCGCTGGTGTTTGCAGGTCGCCGTAAGCATCCAGCTCGTAAAATTGTTTAGGATCTACTTTACTCCAGTAATGCCTGGTCCGGAGGGAGAGCCCCATCTTATTGGTAAAATTATATTTAATGCTCATCACATTTTCCACACTGGTTACATTTCTTCTTGAAAAATAGATAACCTGTTTTCCTGCTATGGTTGTATCTCCTGCCCAGCCTGATTGATTTTTGCTGGTACTGATATAAGCGGACAGGTCAATAGAAAACTTGCTGCTGAACCGGTATTTTCCATACAGGTTGTAATCCACATTTTTTCTGTGAAACACGCCCCCGGTACCGGCATACAGACTACCTCCCCAGTAAAGCTTTTTGGCAAAATTACTTTCCCACCAGAGGTTTGCATTTATTCTTGCTTTGTTCCTGAATACACGACCATACGACCTGGGTTCATAAAAATCATTACTGTTTGGCCCGCCATTAATGTTCATACCAACCCACCAGAGTTTTTTGGTTTGTGCATTAAAATTCAGGTTGAGCCCTGCATTCTGATACATCATTTCTTTGCGCCTGAGTATGTCTATAGGCGATACCAGCCTGCTATACCAGCCGTTAATATTTACCCTTATCTGGTTGTGCCATCCTTTTGGTTTCAACCAGTTGTACCCTGCCCAAAAACCCTGGTCCATGGTATTGTTATTGGTAAAATAACCAAAATCACTTTTATCGTATTTAGCATTATACAAATCCTGCCATACATTAAAAGTAAAACGGCCACTTGTTTTACCCAGGTAAATACTGTGTGCATACCCGGTTGTGGTTTTACCTCCCTGCTCTATCAGGTTGCTGGAACTTATATTGCCCCCGATATTCCAGGTATTCTTTTTATTATTAAAGTCGAATAAAGCAGAAGTTACGTTTGCATCATAATCATGGCCACTGCGCCAAACATTTGTGTTTACCAGCGAAACACTGCTATTGTGTTTTAAAGTTTGATCAAACACCAGGATATTATAATTGGTGAGTGGCATATTTTCAGTCTTGTATTCCTCCTTGGTTACAGGATCGCGGAAAGTAGCATATTGCTTTTGGGTGATAGCATTCAACACACCAATGCCCAGGCCCTTTTGTGTACGCCCGCTTATTTTTGTTGCATTGAGGATCTTTGCCTGCCCGGGGTATTCTACAAGATCATCATTGCCTGCACGGGGGTTGTATTTATCAAACCTGGGTTCTAGCCCGATACGCCTGCTGTAAAACAAGTTCCCTTTATTGAACAATTCAACACCTTCTGTAAAAAAGGACCTGTTCTCGCTGAACCTTACTTCAAAAGGTGAAAGGTTTAATACCCGGTTATCCGATTGCACCTGTCCAAAATCAGGTATCAGGGTCATATCGAGCGTAAAAGCCTGGTTAATGCCATACTTTACGTCCATACCACCGTTAATAGTTGCGGTCGTTCTTTTTTTTCCCTTGGCCTCGTCGGTTCCGTCATGGTTAAGGTAAGTTGACAGGTAAGGCGAGAGCTGTAATCTCAAAGGTGGTTTTATATTTTCAAGTCCTGTAAGCGTTCCTTCCTGTGTTAAAAAGCCGTTCACATTCTGATCTACATTCTGCCAGAAAAAATCCTGGCCTGTTTTTCTTCTGCGGCGCATGATATTGAGGCCCCAGTCCTGCACATTTTTTTTACCAAACCGGATGGCAGAAAAAGGGATGAACATTTCAAAGCTCCACCCGTCGTTATTGATCTTTGCTGCGCTTTGCCAAACAGCATTCCAGCTAAAGTCCTCATTGTTTGGTGATACTTTGGAATCCATCTGCTCGCCAAGCGGGGTCACAAAATATTCAAAGCCGTTCAGCTTGTCATGGTAAGTATCAATGATAACCCCACCAAAATCATTACTTCCAAAACCATCCCTTCCAATCAGTTCGGATGAAATACTGTCCCTGGTTTTCTCGTGATAATACCCGCCGATATAAATGCCTTCATTATCATAGGCAATATAAACCTCCGTTTCGGTGCCGGGTGCTTCAGTTCTGTTTGCAACCGGTCTGGATTCGATGAAGCCGTCGGCTTTAGCCGCTTGTTTCCAGGCTGCATCATCCAGTACCCCGTCAATTTTAATAGTTGTTGTAATTCTTTTAGCGGGTAGTTGCTTTTTAGGTGCGGGGGCCTGGCTAAAGGCGGTAGAATAAAGCAATATGCAAAAGCATAATGCTTTGGTTTTAAAACATTTCATGGCTATACTTTATTGGTTTGCGATAACATCATTCATGGCGTAATGATGCAGATACGAAATTAAACGTACAAGCCGAGGAAATGTTACCGCTCATCACAGAAAGCGGCTTTTAAGATTTAATTAACAGGCAGGGTTAAACAAAAAGATCCTTATACAATTGTGCACCGGGTACAACGGAATATTTGCTGAGATCAGTGATACCTTCCGCCGCAAGTACGTCCTCATCAATAAAGGTATTACCAGTGCAGGAAGCCGGTGGTTTTGATAAAATATAAAAGGCCGCATCAGCAATAATATCAACTGTCCGGCTCATCTTCATCAGCATCTCTCCGCCCAGCAAATTGTTTACTGCCGCAGTGGCAATAGTGGTACGGGGCCACAAAGCATTAGCAGCAATATTGTATTTTTTTAGTTCGGCGGCCAGGCCCAGCGCAATCATACTCATATCATATTTGCTGATGGTATAGGCCAGGTGGTTCTCAAACCACTTCATATCCATATTGATGGGGGGAGACAGATTGAGGATATGTGCACCGGTTCCTTTTTTAAGATGGGGAATGCAGGCCCTGCTCATCATAAAAGTACCCCTTACATTGATATCGTACATGAGGTCAAAACGCTTGGGTTCAGTTTGTTCCGTTGCCGTAAGGTTGATGGCCGAGGCATTGTTGACCAGGATATCGATACCCCCAAATCTTTCAACGGCTTTATCTACCACATTTTGTATTTGGTCTTCAAACCGTATATCACATTGCACAGCCAGTGCCTTACCCCCTGCAGCTTCCATTTCTTCGGCAGCCGAAAAAATGGTTCCGCCCAGCTTGGGATTTTCTTCCACACTTTTGGAAGCAATGACAATATTGGCGCCTGCTGCAGCCAGCTTCAGGCCTATAGATTTACCTATACCCCTGGAAGCCCCTGTGATAATAACCGTCTTATTTTGAAATGACATATTTTCTCTTTTACGGTCAAATCTAACTACAAAATGATTAAAACCGGCGGAAAGCCTGGAAAAAGAAATTTTCAAAAAAATTAAACAAATGTTTGATTAATATTAAACAAGTGTTTAACTTCGCTTTTTATTTTCAGGTTATGAAATTTAATGACAAACAAATTCAGATCATTGAAGCGGCAGAAAAATTATTTGCCGAAAAAGGTTTTTCAGGTACTTCAGTACGTGATATTGCTGATGAGGCTGATATAAACCTGGCTATGATCTCCTATTATTTTGGCTCTAAGGAAAAACTTCTGGAAGCACTGTTCACCCACCGCATGGATGGCACTACCGTCAAACTGGAGAGTATGATAGAAAATAAAGAACTGGCGCCGCTGGAAAAGGTGAACATGATGATCGATTTCTTTATTGACAAATTTCATTCACAAACCTGTTTTCATAAAATTATGATGAGGGAACAGGTGGCCATTCACCGGGCTACCACTGCCGAACTGATACAGCAACTAAAAAAACACAACCAGCTGCTGGTTAAGCAGATCATACACGAAGGGCAAAAAACCGGTGACTTTGTAAAACATGTGGACATTCCTATTTTAATGGCAACCCTTACGGGCACTGTAAGTAACCTGGTAACCACACAGCACTTTTACCGGGAGATTAACAACCTGCAGGACATGCCGGATGAGCAATTTCAAAAACTGATGAAGAAAAAAATAAGCGCTCATCTGAAATTCATTTTTAAAGCAATACTTACCAATGAAGCATAAGATTATCATTTTTATTGCCAGCATTTTTTTCCTGCAAATTACTCATGCACAGGAAAGCAAAACGCTGACTTTGAACGAAGCCATTGACCTGGGCTTAAAAAACAGCCACCTGTTAAAAAGTAATGAAGCTAAAATTCTGGAAGCCACTGCCGGCATTAAGGAAGCAGAGGAAAGAAAATTACCGGATGCCAGTATCAGCGGATCTTATTTATACCTTCCTGTGCACCCAACCATTGACATGAAGACCGGATCGGGAAATGGCGGAGGCCCTTCTGTAAGCCAGGCCATATATGGAACAGCCAGTGTTTCCCTGCCCCTGTATGCCGGGGGAAAAATCAAATACGGGATAGAATCTGCCAGGCTGCTGGAACAGGCTGTTAAACTGGATGCAGAAAATGACCGGGCAGCTGTGATATTCAACATCACCAGCGCCTGCATTAACCTGTACAAAGCTTACCAGGCAATTGAACTGGTAAAAGAGAACCTGCAAACAGCACAGCAACGGGTTAAAGACCTTGCTAACCTGGAAAAAAATGGATTGCTGGCACGCAACGATTTGCTCAAAGCAGAACTTCAGTCATCAAACACTGAGCTTACTTTACTGGATGCAGAATCCAACTATAAGCTTGCCTGTATTAACATGAACATCATGATGGGCCTGCCCGAGCAGACCATCTTAATTCCCGATAAAAGCGGCCTTTCCTTACCAGCAACTGTAAAAACAATTGATGAATACGAGCAGGATGCCCTGCAAAACCGAAAGGACATAGGAGCCATTAATGTAAGAAAGAAGAATGCAGATCTTTCCCTTAAAGCGATCAGGGCAGATAAATACCCTTCAGTGGCATTGACAGGTGGTTACATTGCAGCCGACATCCCGAAATTTTTAAGCGTATATAATGCGGTCAATATCGGGGTGGGTATCAAATACAACATTGCCTCACTTTGGAAAAACAAATCAAGGATACAGCAGGCCGAAGCCAGGATAAAACAATTAACTGCAGGCGAAGACCAGGTTACTGATAATGTAAGGCTGCAGGTAAACGAAGCATACCAGGGTTACCTGGTAAGTGTAAAAAAGATCGAAGTGTATGAAAAAGCTGTCACGCAGGCAACCGAGAATTACCGTATCACCAAAAACAAGTATGATAATGCACTGGCAACAACAACTGAATTACTGGAGGCCGATGTTGCCTTGTTCCAGGCCAGGTTAAGGGTTACCAATGCAAAGGCTGATTCCTTTGTGGCTTATAATAAACTACTGCAAACTGCAGGCGACCTAAAATATTAAACAAGAAAAACTGAACTATGGACCAGAACACAACAGAAACTAATCAAACGGCTGAAAAACCAGCAGCACCCAAAAAGAGCAGCAAAGGGTTCATCATCGTACTGGCAATACTTGTATTGGGCGGGGGCTGGTTTGGTATTAGCAAATACCAGCACGGCAAACATCACGAAGAAACCGATGATGCACAAATAGAGGCCAATATCAGCCCGGTAATACCCCGTGTTGCGGGTTATGTAAAAGAAGTGCGTGTTAAAGACAACCAGATGGTAAAAAAAGGGGACACGCTGTTATTGCTTGATGACCGTGACCTTGCCTTAAGGGTACAGCAGGCAGAAGCAGCACTGGCCACGGCAAAAAGCAACCTGGGTGCAGCAGAATCGAATACCAGCGCTGCCAGGGCCAATATTGCAACCACACAGGCAGGTGTATCAACTATTGATGCACAGATTGAAGCTGCCAAAGTGACCCTGCTAAGAGCCACACAGGATTACGAGCGATACGCCAACCTCATAAAGGATCATTCGATCACACAGCAGCAATTTGAAGTAGCTTCAGCGGCCAAACTATCAGCAGAAAGGCAGGTGCAGATACTGGAACAGCAGAAGAACCAGGTAAAACAGCAAACCAATGCTGTTACATCTCAAAGTAATGCCACCTCTTCCCAAATAAATGTGGCAGGCTCTGTAATAAAACAAAGAGAAGTGGAAGTGGCCGAAGCAAAACTCAATCTTTCCTACACTGCCGTAATAGCGCAGGAAAGTGGCCTGGTATCAAAAGTAAATGTTCAGGGCGGACAGTTCATTCAGGCCGGGCAACCATTGTTCAGCATTGTTTTAAGCAATGATGTTTGGGTGATCGCCAATTTTAAAGAAACGCAGTTTGGTAAAATGAAAATAGGCCAAAAGGTGATCGTACATGTGGATGCCTTTCCCGATCATGAATTTGAGGCAACGCTTACTTCCTTTTCTCCGGCCACAGGTTCTAAATTCTCCCTGTTGCCTGCAGACAACGCAAGCGGGAATTTTGTGAAAGTGGTACAACGCCTGCCGGTAAAGATCGAATTCAATAAAAAAGATGAACCATTGGTAAAACAGTTGATCCCGGGTATGAACGTGACTGTTGATGTACATCTTGATTAAAACTACCGGTTTAAACCAACAGTAATTTATGCAACAAATGGAATCCCTGGTGGAGTATGGTGGCAGGCGGGTGATCATTACCATCACCGCCATATTTTGTGCACTGCTCGAAATTGTGGATACAACTATTGTAAACGTTGCCCTTCCCAAAATGCAGGGAACCCTGGGTGCCACGCTTAGCGAAGTGGGCTGGGTCATCACCGCCTATGCCATCGGCAATGTTATCATTGTTCCGATGACAAGCTGGCTATCACAGCAATTTGGCCGTCGCAATTATTTTGCAGCATCCATTATCATCTTTACTGTATTTTCTTTTTTATGCGGAAACGCCACAGGCATCTGGGAACTGGTTGCATTTCGTTTTTTGCAGGGCATTGGCGGAGGAGCATTGCTGGTTACCTCCCAAACCATTATTACAGAAAGTTATCCGGTGGAAAAAAGAGGAATGGCGCAGGCCATTTACGGTCTGGGGGTGATCATCGGGCCCACACTGGGGCCACCGCTGGGTGGGTATATAGTTGATCATTTCAACTGGCCTTTGATATTTTATATCAATATTCCAATTGGTGTGATTGCCACACTGCTCACCTTGCAATATGTAAGAAGCCCTAAGTATGGTGAAAAAAGTTCTGTTGCTGATATTGACTGGCTGGGCATTGGCCTGCTGGCACTGGCCATCGGTTCATTACAGTATGTGCTGGAAAAAGGGCAGGAAGATGACTGGTTCAGCAACAGTACCATTGTAACACTCGCCATAACAGCAGGCCTGGGGTTGTATTTTTTTATCTGGCGTGAACTCACTTTCAGGAACCCCATTGTTGAATTACGTGTGCTGAAGAATGGAAATCTTCGGGTAGGAACCATTCTTTCCTTTATCATGGGTTTTGGTTTGTATGGCTCCACCTTTATTATTCCCCTGTACACACAAACCATCCTGGGCTGGACCGCACAGCAGGCCGGCATGCTGATGATACCTGCAGCACTCACAACAGCCGTTATGATGCCCATGATCGGAACGCTGTTACAAAAAGGAGTGCCTCAGCAATACTTAGCCGCAGGAGGGATGTTGCTTTTTGCAGTGTTCACTTTCTGGGGTCACAATATCCTTACACCCAATACCAGTGCAGATGATTTTTTCTGGCCGCTTATAATGAGAGGAATTGCCATGGGCATGTTGTTCATCCCCGTTACCACACTATCCCTTTCTACCTTAAAGGGAAAGGAGATCGGACAGGGCTCGGCATTTACCGGCATGATGCGCCAGCTGGGCGGATCATTTGGCATTGCACTTATAACCACACTGATTTCCCGTAAGAACGTTTACCACTGGAGCAATCTTGTTTCTAAATTAGATGCCAGCAGCACCATTGTTCAGCAACAGGTTCAGGGAATTCAATATGGGCTCATGATGAGGGGCATGCCTCCCGGCGCAGCTGTTAAAGCAAGTTATGCAGGCCTGAACGGATTGGTAGCAAAACAGGCTGCGGTGTTATCCTACATGGATGTATTTCTTTACCTGAGTATTATGTTCCTGGTATGCGTGCCTTTTGTAATAATGGTGAGGGGCAACATAAAGAAAAAGGTTGACATGGCTGAAGCAATGCACTAATTGAAACTGCCGGCGCTATTGCCAAATGGTGTTCTTTTGCGAATAGCCCTTCACATAGAAACTATAATTGGCCATTCTGTTGGCCGGCCTGTTACTCATGCGCCGGGTATAAATAGCAACTGAACCGCCAAAGCCATCAAGGCCCAGCCTGGATCCGGGGCTGAATATTTTTATCATTTCAATATCCTGCATACTTAATGATATGGGCGAAAAATCCACATCCAGGAATTCATCCACATAAATGTTTACCTTTTCCTTTCTCCAGTATAAAATGGTTTTTCCGGTTTCTTCATCATTATAGCTTGTAAGCCCGGCAACATTTGCAGTAAGATAACTGAAGATATCTGTGTAGCCCTTTAACTCATCGCTTTCATAGAAGTCAAGGGTCTTTGCATTATCCGATGAAAAAAGTGCGCTTACATTTTCGTTTTCAAATTTCTCCCGCTTTGATTTTTGTTTCGATTTAAGCACAACTTCCTGCAGCGTTTGTTTATCTTTTTTGGGCATTGCTGAAAATACGTATTCCTGGGTTGCTTTCGTTTCAGGTGTTTCAACGTTACCAATAGTGATAAATTCGGTTGTTGATGCCTCCGGCACAAATGCGGAATCCAGTGGTGTTTCCAGGCTGATCTTTAGGGGGTTTAACTTGGTTTTCTTTTCGGGAGAAAAAGTAAAATACACCGAGTCGGTATAAAAGAGATCGGCAATCTTAAAAGAGCCGTCAGTGTCCAGTGCGGTTCCATCTATGATCGGGGCCTTGTTCTTTGAGAAGGCCATATAATTTACAGAGTGGTCGCCCTCTTCCGCATTCTTCAGCTTTCCTTTTACGGCCAGGAATTTATTCTGCACCATAAAATTAAAGGCATAGGTGCCGTTAGCAATGTTCTCATTTATTTTTACGGAAAACTTATATCGGCCTTTCATGAAAGGGTAACGAAATTTCCATCGCTGGCCTGTTTTTACATTATCGATCCAAAGCTGCAGTGTTTGTGCAGGCCGGTCAGTTCTGAATGGTTCTGTATACACTTCCATTTCAATACTATCGCCCTGCACAAAGTTCTGCTTATCAAATATTACAACTAATGTATCAGAAGCAACGGCTTTAACTGCAATTGCTGTTATTACAAATACAAGGATTGATAATACTTTTGTTTTCATATTTCAAGGGGTTGGTGCCGGTTATGATCAGGCTAAAACAGCCTCATGGGTAATATTGGTGTTGTACAGTTTTGAAATGGGGCAGTTGGCCTTTGCATCGGCTACTGCAGCGTCAAACTGTTCCTGGCTAATGCCCGGCACTTTTGCTTTCACGTTCAGGTGCGATTCAGTTATAGAGCCGTCTTCCAGCGTAATATCGCAACGGGTTTCAATTTCATCGGGGGTAAAACCGGCTGCACCCAGCACAAAGCTTAGTTTCATGGTGAAGCATCCTGCATGTGCGGCAGCCACCAGCTCTTCCGGGTTTGTGCCCACACCATCGGCAAATCTTGAGTTGAATGAGTACTGGGTTTGATTTAAGACGGTGCTTTGTGTTGTTAAATGGCCGTTTCCTTCTTTTCCGGAGCCGTTCCAAACGGCTGTTGCATTGCGTTTCATTTGTTTGATTTTAATTGTTTAGTAATTTCTGTTTCGTTAAATCCTATTAGTAATTGCCCGTTCATTTCAATGATGGGCCTTTTAATGATACTGTTATGCGTTATCATCAGCTTTATTGCTGCCGGTTGATTGACTACCTTCTTCTGTTCCTGTTCTCCCAGTTCACGCCAGGTGGTGCTTCTTTTATTAAGCACAGTTTCCCAACCGGCTTTTTCACACCAGGCTTCCAGTTTTTTTGATGTGATACCTTCCTGTTTATAATCATGAAAGGAAAAATCTGCCTTATGCTTTTTCAGTAATGCCAATGCTTTTTTTGTGGTGTCGCAATTGGGAATACCATACAGGTTTATTGCTGCCATTTTAATACTCTGGTAATACCGGCTTTGTTTTCATGATCGTTTCTATCTTGTCCATCACATCGGGCGTAAGCAGAGTCATCACATCCAGCGCTTTCAGGTTATCAAGCAATTGCGCTTTCTTGGTTGCGCCTAATATGGCTGTGCTAACATTCGGGTTTTTGATGCACCAGGCAATACTTAAAGAAGCAGTGCTGACATCCAGTTTGGATGCAAGCTCAGATAACTTCTTTACCTTCTTAATTTTCTCTTCCATCACCCATCTTTCTTTCAGCCAGCCAAAACCTTCCAGTGCAAAACGGCTGCCTTTGGGTATGCCGTCATTATATTTCCCCGATAAAAGGCCTGATGCCAGCGGGCTCCAGATGGTTGTGCCCAAGCCAACATTCTTATATATCTCTAAAAATTCCTTTTCAACTTTTTCTCTTTCAAACAGGTTGTATTGCGGCTGCTCCGTGGTGGGACCGATCAGCCTTAGTTTTTCCGCTGCCCGGTGGGCTTCCATGATCTCAACACCACTCCACTCACTGGTTCCCCAGTACATAATTTTACCTTGTTGTATCAAATGGTTCATCGCCCATACTGTTTCTTCAATGGGTGTTTTTTTATCGGGCCGGTGGCAGAAGAACAGGTCAAGATAATCAACCTGCAGTCTTTGCAATGCCTCATCGCAGGCCTCAAGCAAATGTTTGCGGCTGCACCCGGTTTGATTGGGTTTATTATTAACGCCACGCCATCCAAAGAATGCTTTTGATGATACGGTGTACGAACTCCGTTCCCATTTTTTCTTTTTCAAAACCCTGCCCATCATTTTTTCGCTTTCGCCCAGGGCATATACTTCGGCGTTATCAAAAAAATTAACGCCCTTGTCATAGGCGATCCCCATTAACTCATCGGCTATTTTATCATTGATCTGCTTGCTAAAGCTTACCCAGCTGCCAAACGACAGCAAGCTTAGCTGCAAGCCCGATTTACCTAAACGGCGGTATTCCATAATACTTAAAATTTAGCTGTTTAAAGATAATGCATAGCCATATATATTATTTCATTTTTTAGTCATGAAAAATATGGCTGTAAACATAAACAACGGCGCTGCCCGGATGGTTGAAGGATCAGTAAACGGGGAATTCTGAATTGGGAACATTGATGATACCGGTAACTTTTTTTATTACATAGCCCTTAAAATCCTGCCTGGCTTCCATACCAACCCCGTCAATGATCTGGGTCTTTGTTCTGATGCGAACCGGCTTTTCGGTATAAAATTCATTACCCCGCCTGTTCCTGTCCCACCATAGTTCATCACAGTATAAAGTATCGCCTTTTATATTTACCACTTTCACACTGTCTTTCAAAAATACCTTGCTTTCCTGGTCCAGGTATTTGCCATACAGCGCATCCAGCCTGCTGTCTATTGTGCCGGTTTCATTAAAAAAATCAACATGCAGTTTTTTTGGGAATTCAACGTAGGGGCTTGCCTCCTGTACCCGCAGCATTAAAGGTGCCAGCAATTTTGCCTTTGCCCTGCCTCCCAGCGTATAGTTTATATCGGCATTCTTAATTTCTTCGATACCCAGGCTTTTGCTATTGTATTCTTTTATTTCTTCATCGCTGTTGCCACAGGAAATTAAAGAGCTTAACAAAATAAAAGCCGGTATGCTAAAGAAAAAATTGAATGACCTGAATACATGGCTGCTGCTCCTGCCAGAATGGAATATGCTCAGCAACAATGCCATCATAAAAAGTTATTGTACTAAAATATGGTAGTTACATTAATTGTACTTAGGCTTCTGGAACCAGCGTGCATTCATTGACACGCCAATGCTGAACCTGACCAGGTTTTCACGAACATTTGTTTGCTTATTGCCCCTGCTGCCAAATTCAAGACCTGTATTGAGTACAACAAATTCGCCTGAATAACTGATGCGCCTCAGAGAAGTGAGTGGCATCCCGGCACCAATGGAAAAACCATACTCGGGCCTGTTGGCGGTTGTCTTTATGTAGTCGGGCCCGTAAAATGCGCCAATGCGGTATTTTACAAAATTGAAATATTTTTTTGCCGGGGTATTAATCTTTGCCGGGTAATATTGTGTTCCCACCCTAATGGTCCAGTTATTTTGAACAGCATCAGACTGACCGTAGTAACGGTAGCTTGCCCAGTTTCCAAATTCAAAATCGGCACCTATAAGCCAGTGTGCATCCTCATATACAGCTCCTGCACCCACCATGGCCGGGAATTTAATGGTTCCTTTCACATCTTTCTCGGCATATACACTATCCAGCTGGTACTGGTTACCGCTGTTATCATAGATGATGATCTGCCGGGTAAGATCATTATTTGCTTTCAGGTTTTGCTGCATATTTCCATAAACACCAAGCCTTAAGCTCTTTGTCGTATTCTTCTTATCATCTTTGGCTAATGCCATATCATACTGAATACCTCCGTTTATGAAAAAACCGCCAAATGTTGTTTTGTTTTCAGAATTCGACAGATAATAATAAGTGGTGTCATTGATAAAAGTAAGCTTGGTGCTGTAATCCTTGCTTCCAAACATATACCCTGCATTAATTCCAATGCTGAAGTTTTTGAACCGCAGCCCTGTTCCCAGGTGAAACTGGTTTACACCTCCATTTCCCTCATATATTGTGTTCAGGCTGTCGATACCAGATAGCCGCTCATTCTTTTCTACTTTATAATTGATTTTGGTTACCGGCTTCAACCCCATGCTCATACCCCAGGTAATTCCTTTTTTCAGCATTTTTTTGGTAGACAATGGAAAAGCAAGCTGCAGGTAAGAAACATACGTATTGGCCGATGTGAATTTTTTTGCAGGTGTGGTGCTTTTTAATATTCGGTAGTCAATTTCTGTTCCCACATCAAATATCGTATTGCCGATTACAGAAAGTGATGCCGGATTTGTAAAATTGATCACATTAGGCTCTGCAATACCTGCAGATATGCCGGCCATACCCCGGGTAAAAACATTATGATTAGGTGTAAGATCCCCAAGCCCGTATCTTGAATAAGGTGAGTTTTCCTGTGCTTTTGCACTCATTTGCAAGCCACAAGCCACAATAAGTACCGTTAAAAATTTAGCCATTGTTAGTTTCACTGAGTGCATATAATCCTTTAAATAAAAAATATGGGTCGGCAAATATCCTGTTTTTAAGTTGCCCGGCAAAATAGCTTGTATCACCCCCGGTTAAAACCACGTTAAAGTTGCTGTATTTTCGGGCATATTCGCTTATAAATCCGTCGATTTCATATGTAATTCCGGCAATTACGCCGCTTTGCATATTTGTCTTTGTATCATAGCCAATCAGGGGGAAATTCCAGTCTTTTTGCACCAAAGGCAGCTTTGCTGTAAAAACCTGCATGGCTTTAAACCGCATTTCCATACCGGGCGATATACTGCCTCCTAAAAATTCTCCATACTGGTTAATGAAATTATAGGTGATACAACTGCCCAGTGCAACCACCAGGTTGTTCTTACCCGGGTAAAAATGAACGGCTGCTGCAGAAAGGGCCAGCCTGTCGGCACCGATGGTTTCCGGCTTGCCAACAGGTGTGGTGATGTTTGCTTTGGTCAAATGTGACAGTTTATGAAAAACTGTTCTTTCGGATAATACTTTTTCAATGGCAGGATTATGTTCAATTACCGAAGACAGGATCGTTTTTTGGGGGGAATATGTATCCAGGATGTTTTCAATAGTTGCCGCTTCATCATTGGGCAAAACGGTCTCCTGCAAAAAATTCTCGTTTTCAAAAATGGCCGCCTTCAGGCGTGTATTTCCAAAATCGAAGCAAATGGTTCTTGTCATAAAAAATAGTTTAGGAAGCTCCCCGGTTCAGAAAGTTTAGTGAAGCCAGCCAGGCTAAACAGCTTAAACCATCTAAACTTTCCAGGCTTAATTCAATCCTTTCAGGTTTTTAAAATGCCCGTTCAGCTTAACCCTTTCCTTCAGTAATTCCATCTCTGCAAGTACGGGTATAACTTTGGTCAAATGCCTTTTCAAATATTCCTGCCGCTGAGATTCATGCATCAGTTCCAGTAATTCATATTCTTCCTTAAGCGACATCCCTGCGTGGTGGGCAACATCGTAGCTCCACAGTTCCGCATCCGGCTTTGAAAACTTCTTCTCAATTTTCAGTAATTTATGCAGTTCTTTAACGCCCGCAACAATACTGTTCATCAATGTTCTGTTGCCACGTTCATCATTGTCTGGATAATTTACAATGGCGCCGCTGTATAATTTATCGGGCAGTTTGCTGATCATTTCCAGCATCCTGAAGACCTGCAGACCTTCCGTTTTAATATCCATTTTACCATCTTCGTACACCTGGCTTATTTCTTTTACCTGCACCAGCGTGCCCATTTCGTGTATCTTGTCACTGATTACAGACGGAATGCCGAATGGCTTATTAGCCGCAAAGCATTCATTGATCAACTGCCTGTACCGGGGCTCAAAAATATGCAGGTTAAGCTGTTCGCCCGGATAAACAACAATAGCCAATGGGAATATGGGAATAAAGTTCGTCATGTCCGTTCTGTTTTTCTATTTGTCCCGCTGCTCATCTCCTTTAAATACCTGTATTTTAAAAATGTGTACCGGGCCGTTGTTTTTGCAATGATAAAGCCTTCCCTGCCATCTAAAAATCCCAGGCGAAAAATATAATGCTGCACAAATGCAAACACAGGTGAAAAGTATTGTTTAAAAATATTGGGCCGCTTACCCGCCTCAGCATACTTTTTTGCATTCATACGGGCATAGTGATCTGTTTTTGCATCATACTCCTGGTGGCTTTGCACTGTGTAATGCAAAATATTGCCTTTAAGCTTTGACACAACAACATCTTCCGGAAAAACCAGGTTTTCATGCACGGCCACATTGTTCCAGTGCACTTTCCTGCGGTTAAATAATCGTATATGCCAGTCGAATCCCCATTCACCAAAGCGTATCCATTTATTGCAAAAAAAATTCTTAAAGCGAATGTCAAATACTTCGCTTTCATTTTGTAAAGAAAGTTGCAACAGGCTTTGCTGTAGTGTTTCATCAATGGCCTCATCGGCATCCAGGCTTAATATCCAGTCGTATTTGGCCGCTGCAATTCCCTTATTCTTATTAATGCCGTAGCCACTCCAGTCTGTTTCAATTACGGTGGCATTCATTTGTTTGCAAATGGAAATCGTATCATCTGTACTGCCGCTGTCAACAATTACAATATCACTGATAACCGGCTGCAGGCTTTTCAGCGTGTTACCAATAATGTGTGCTTCATTTTTCGTTATAATGACCACCGAAATATCCATGCTGCAAAGATGCAATAAAAAAGCAGGAAGCAGCGCAATAATACAAGTTGCAGGCAGCCCGTTTTGAAGTTGTTTTTTATTTGGTAGTTGAACACAGAAAATTGAAATTTGTCCTATGTGGCAGCAACAAATACACGAAGTTCAAAGCGGTAATATTAAAACCCTTGCCCGTTGTATTTCTTATATCGAGAACGAAGTGACCGGATATGAAGATTTGCTGGAACAACTGCCTCCTTCTCAAACGCCCATCATTGGCATAACTGGGCCACCCGGCGCTGGTAAAAGCACACTGGTGGATGCACTGACCGGCGCCATTGTGCAACAGGGTAAATCGGTAGCTGTACTTTGTGTCGACCCTTCCTCTCCCTTTAACCTGGGCGCCTTACTGGGCGACAGGATACGTATGAGTGAATGGTATGACAATCCGAAAGTATTCATCCGGTCGCTGGCAACCCGGGGATCTTTGGGCGGGCTGCATCCAAAGATCATCGAGATAAGCGACCTGTTAAAAGTGGCCGGGTTTGATTATATCATTGTGGAAACCGTGGGCGTGGGCCAAAGCGAAATTGAAATTGCCGGGCTTGCAGATGTTACGATCGTGGTGGTGGTGCCCGAGGCCGGCGATGAAGTGCAAACCATGAAAGCCGGCCTGATGGAAATTGCTGATGTTTTTGTGGTAAATAAATCCGACAGGCCCGATGCCGATCTTTTTGTAAAGAACCTGAAATTAATGCTGGCACCGGCATTCCACAATCATACCGAACCGGTGCCGGTTATAAAGACCATCGCTTCTCAAAAAGAAGGCATAGCCACCTTATTAGAAACAACTAAAGATCACCTGGGCCGGCTTAAGGAAAATGAAAAAAGATCCTGGCTGCTCGCAGAAAAAGCCTACTACCTGATTCAGCAAAAGAAAATGACAGGGATAGAAAAAGCTGAGTTGAAAAAAAAGATTGAAGCCGCCGGTAAGGGTTTTAACTTATATGCATTCATTAAAGGCTATTACTGACCTGCCCGGACCTTTGTTCCAGTTCTGCTTCTTCCTGTAACTCCAGTCTCCGGTTGCCTTTCCACCAGCGGTACCCAATAAAGCCTACAATAATGAAAGGCATAAACATCAGGTATAATATGCCAGAGTTCATTCCCTGTGCGGGTTTTTCACCCAGCTGAAGCGCCGTTTTGGTACAAACGGCACACTGTGCAGACAGCACCTGCGAAAAGATCAGGAACAGAACAACCAGGGTAAATATGTTTACAATTTGCCTCATTTGACATGACAAAGGTAATACTACAGGCCGGTTTGAAAACATCTGTTTAACAGAAATTAACGAATATATTTTTCAGAAAAACGTCCAATGGTTTTACTTTGCAGCAAATAAATGCCTGTATGTTGAGAAGATTTTTACCTCTTTTTACCTGTTTATTTATTATTACTGAATCGAGGGCGCAGCTGCTTGATGCCCGTGAAGCGTATAAAGCCGGTTTAGCATACAAACAAGCTGCTAATTATCAGGAAGCATTGAACTCATTTACAAGAGCTGTTTCCATTAATAAGAATTTTGATTCTGCCTATGCGGAAATAGGCACCCTGTATTTTGGCAGCGGCAATATAGATCTGTCGATTGCAAACTACAAAAAAGCATTATCCATCAACCCCAATCTTACCCCGGCGCTGGTTGGCATGGGTAAAGTTTACAGGGATGCCATGAAAACCACTGATACCGCAGTTAACAACAGGCGCCTTGATTCAGCCATTTACTTTTTCAATGCAGCAGAGAAACTGGATAAGAATGACAAGGAAATTTATTACGCTCTTGCCTGGATATACAATGCAAGGCAGGAGTATGAAAAAGCCATACCTAATGCAATCAGGTCCCTTGAAATTGACAATCTGTACAAACCCGCTTATGGGGAACTGGGCCATGCATACCGGGCTTTAAAAAAATATACAGAGTGCATCGAGCAACTTAAAAAGAACCTGGCTGTTTCTGTAATGGACGTAGCCCTGTTGTATTCAGGCTTTTGCTATATTGAATTAAAAGATAAGCAGGGAGCCATGCAGCAATATGAAGGTTTGCTTAAGGTAAATGAAAAGATGGCTGCAGGTTTAAAGAAAAGGATCGACGCAATGCCAAACTGATCATATTCTTATTTCTGATCCAATGGATGTATTGTGAAATATTTCCTGGTCGAAAAATTTAGGCTCAGTAACAAAAGCCTTCAATTCCCCCTTCATAATGGTGGCAGACAAAAGGTCATCGGCCCTGTAAACAACCGGTGTTTGCGCTTCCAGCAGTTTTTTTGCTCCGCTTAGTGATACAGCATATGCATGTGTGCAATCATGAAAACCTGCTTTTTTCAAATGTGCACTGAATGGTTTTGGTAAAAGGTTACTCACCATTTTATAGCTCCAGGCCATCAGCCCCATAGCACTGATAATTTTGTAAAAGAATTGCTTCAGTTTTAATCCTGTGGTAACCCGCTCATGCTTTAAATAACCAAAATACACCAGTTCCCAGTCTTCCGGCAATTCCTGTATGGCAGCAGGCAAATTGTGCATGTTATCATATAAGGGCAAAACATCGTCCTCCAGCACCAGCACTCTCTTCCAGTGGTGTTTCATCATTTCTTCATACAGCATCCTGTGAGAAAGGGAGCAGGCCAGTTCGCCGGGGTTCAGGGATTTGCCCTGGCGTTGTAATTGCTTAGCCATTGCCTCATTGTAGGTGCCATCTGTTTTAGCGATATCAAAATCAAGCTGCTGCTTGTCGGCTCCCCAAAAAAAATCATATTGGAGTCCGTCCAGGCTCTGATTCAGTCTTTCATGCCTGTCGGTAAACCGGGGAACCGAAACTACCAGTATTTTATCGAAATACTGATTTATAAAACTATTGATACTCGCAGGAAAGACTGTCCCCATTTATTTAAATGCATTATTTGTGAAGATGACATTTTCCCCGCTTATGCAAAATGAAAAGTCATAGCGGTTGATTGCATTAAAAACTGATTGTGAGCATCTCTTTTTTATGTTATCGTGCAATTCAATGATCAGCATTTTTGTTTTAGGTAACCATTGTTCAAAACCTGCTTCAAACACTTCCTTTTCAGATCCTTCAATGTCTAATTTCAACAGGTCTATATGGGTAAAATTAAACTGCTCCATGACGGATAAGATCGTTATTGCCTTTATTGATCCGGGAGTATCTTCACTTGTTTCGGAAACAGTAAAAGCGTTATTGCCTGCATTGGAATTTTCAATTTTCAGGTTGATATTTTTATTCCAGATACCGCACTGTAAAATTTGTATATTGGGATATTTATTGCAGTTTAATTGCATCATTTTGTAATTCTCTGGATCCGGTTCAATAGATACAATAGTTGCCTGCGGGAATTTAGATGCAAGAAAACACGCTGTTAGTCCGATATTACCTCCTCCGTCAATAATATATTTTGGTTCAAACCCTAAGTTAATATCATATGCATCCTTTAAAATCACTTCTTCAAATGTAGCATAGTCAAACGGGTTGTTGCGCAGGCTGAAGGGGTGGGTAAGATTGTCAGTTTGTAAGTTTGACAGATTACCACTTTTTACTTTTCTATAAAAAGAAATGGCTTTGAAAAAGCCAAGATGTTCGTGTAAACTTTTAAATCTGGACATCAGAACAAATAAAAAATTAATTTAGCCGTGAAATTACAATTAGTAAACAGCCTGTTAAAATATAATTTATTATTCGCTTTACCAGGCCTGATAATGTTGCAAATTAAATGAGATCAGTTTTCTTTTTATCTCTCATGAATGGTGGCGCCTGGGGTGGCAGCGAAGAGTTGTGGTATCGTACTGCATTATGGATGAGCAGTAATGGTTATAAAATTGGCATTGGTTGTTATGACCATTCAGAAAAACAGGCCCGGATTGAGGAATTGAAGAAGGCCGGATGCAATATTTACCTGTTGCCAAACAAAAAAGGGTTCTTAAAAAAGTTGCTTTTAAAACAAACGCTGAACTCAATTCCGTTTTATGCGTATGATCTTACAGTTGTAAACCAGGGCGGCTGGGAAGAAATACTGCATTCTCCTTTCACCGGCCTTTATAAAAAACTGCCTGCCTATGTACTCTTAAATCATAATTACAATGAGCAGGCAACGCTTTCCGCCTCAAAACAAAAATTACTCCAACAGTGGATTAGCCTCGCCAAGATGAATTTTGGGGCCACACAAAAAATATTTGAGACAATTGAAAGAAAATTCAACATTGCCATTGAAAAAAAACAAACACTGGTAAACCCCATTACTTTCACCCCGGAAGCAGCCCCCCCCGCCTACCCGGAGTTTGTCAATGATACCTGTATATGGGTGATGCTGGCCGAATTAGATACCGCCCGAAAAGGCCAGGACATTTTAATCAGTGCCCTGGCTGCTGAAAAGTGGAAAGCCAGAAACTGGCAACTTCATTTATATGGACGGGGCAGAGACGGGGAGAAACTTAAGAAATTAATCAGGGATAAGGACCTTGAGCATAAGGTTTTTCTGAAAGGCTTTACTACCAGCATAAAGCAAACCCTTTTCGATTGTCACGTGCTGTTGCAATGTACCTTAATAGACGCCATGCCTTTAAGTGTGGTTGAAGCTATGGCATCCGGAAGGCCATGCGTGGTGAGTACGGTTGGTGATATGCCTGCCTGGATTGAAAACAATGTGAATGGCTTCGTTTGTCAACAGGTGACTCCTGAAGGCATTGATCAAACACTGGAGCAATGCTGGCAGCAAAAAAGCAACTGGCCCGCACTGGGTAGTACCGCCTTTGAGACCTTCCTAAAAAAATATCCGCAACCTTTTGAAGAAAAAGTTGCGGACGTTTTATTCAATGTAAGCATCGACACCTAACGTGTTGATATAATCCTAAGCAGAACTATATTTTTATACATCATTATTTTTATGGCTGGCGTCTGACCATAATGATACTGCCATTTAAAGTACCGGAAGCAGGGTATAAATGATCTTTATCTCTGCTTGAAGCCAGATTTGGATTTACCGGGTATAACTCAAATAACAACCTGCCGTTTCCTGAAGAAACAGCATTGGTTCCTACGCCGGTTAATAGCCAGTTTTGAAAAGTAGATGCATCGTAGGTGTTTATAGTTACATTTCCCTGATTATATGCAGATGTATTAACCGCTCCAAATTTGGTGGTTATCAGTAGTGTGCCAAATTCTGGTAGTCCATTAGTTACAAAAGACAATGCATAAGCTTCTATTGTAGCAGGTGAATATATTCCATGGTCTTTACTTGCAACCTGCCAACAGTTTCCCGAAAGGGTACTTTTAGTTAATAAATTACCAGCTCCTGTCCAGTTAACTTTAGCACCTCCTGATAATAAGGTATAACCACTCGGTGGACATACACTTGCGGTGGGATATGAGGACAAGCTTGAAACAGATTTTGATAAATTCATGTTGCTTTTAACAATAAGCGGATCTATTCCTTCACCGTTGTTGTTATATAATTTCATCCCTATGGCATACACCCAAAGTCTGTGAGTACTTGCCTGAACATGGTCTTTTGAGTCTGCAACAAATGTTGCAAAATTTCCATCATCTTTTGGATATTCCGACGTAAGAAGCGCATTTACTCCTGTACTGTTATTGGCACTGTTTGTTACCCTGGCTCCACCACCTACTAAAACAAAATCCGGGTCTACAGATACCTCTACATGATTGTGAACACCATCAGTATATTCGGCCCATATTGAAACCTGGACCCTGCCGGAATAGTCATAGCCCGTTGAAATCAATTGCCGCTCAGTTGAACCTGTACTAACAGTTCGTTTCTTTCCGGGAAGATCTGATGTGTCTTTGAATATTGGGGGAATTGAGTCAATTTGTACTACAACATCAGTAGCTGCATTAGCTGATTGATATTCGCTTTTTAATTGTTCTGGTGACTTTTTTTGGCAAGACGATACAATAAAAATTGCCATGAAGGCATAAATAATCTTTTTCATAAAGTTTAATTTTTAGTATATTTTTTAAAATATAAATTTTATAAAAAATGAATAAATTATTTATATTCGTTAAGGGTATTTTACCCTTCTGAGTTGAATAATTATCCCTACTATATGAAAATTGGCAACAAAATAAAAAAGATAAGAGATCTCAAAGGAATACCTGTGAAAGAAATGGCCGGAAAACTGAACCTTTCAATAAACGGCTATAGTAAAATTGAAAGAGAAGAGGTAGAACTTTCTCTTGTGAAACTTGAAAATATTGCTAAAATCTTTAACGTAGATATTCAATTTATTTTAGAATTCGATGTTGATTCTTTTTTGAACAGTTATAAAGAAAGCAAAAAAAACAATACTTTAATAGAACAGCTTAAGATGGAGAATGATAAACTTTGGTCTTTACTCCAAAGATAATTTAATGCACATCCTTTTAGTTTCTTTTACTGGTAAATAAAAACTATTGTTTTACCATAAAAAATCCTTCACTAAAAAATGAAGGATTTATTTTTTCACCAGAAATACTTAAGCCATTTCGCTCTTCATCTGCTTGGATATCTTGTTGCGCTCATTTTCATCCAGTACCACTTTGCGCATACGGATGCTTTTAGGTGTTACCTCAATGCACTCATCCTGCTGAATGTATTCCATGCATTCTTCCAAAGTCATCTGAATTTTTGGTGCGGCACGGCTGGCATCATCACTGCCGCTGGCACGGTGGTTCGTTAATTTTTTTGCCTCCGTTGCATTTACATTCAGGTCACCTGGTTTAATATGCTCGGCAATGATCTGGCCCACATACACTTCATCTCCCGGATCCACAAAGAAACGTCCGCGGTCCTGTAACTTATCAATAGAGTAAGCTGTTGTTCTTTCGGTATTTTTTGATAACAATACCCCATTGTTTCTGCCCGGAATATTTCCTTTCCACGGCCTGTAATCAGTAAAGCGGTGGGCCATTACGGCTTCGCCCGCTGTGCTGGTAAGCATGGTGCTGCGCAACCCGATCAAACCACGTGAGGGAATATCAAATTCCAGGTGCTGCATATCGCCCTTGCTTTCCATGATCAGCATTTCACCTTTGCGCTGCGTAACCAGGTCAATTACCTTACCGCTGAATTCGGCCGGTACATCCACCACCAGGGTTTCGTATGGTTCACATTTTTTACCGTCGATCTCTTTAACAAGTACCTGCGGGTTACCAACTGTCAATTCAAAACCTTCGCGGCGCATCGTTTCTATCAAAATACCCAGGTGCAAAATACCACGGCCATATACTAAAAAGCTATCCGCACTATCAGTATCTTCTACTTTTAAAGCCAGGTTCTTTTCTGTTTCTTTCATCAGCCTGTCACGCAGGTGACGGGAAGTTACAAATTTACCCTCGCGGCCAAAGAAGGGTGAATTGTTGATGCTGAACATCATACTCATGGTTGGTTCATCCACGCTGATAACCGGCAATGCTTCCGGGAATTCCGCATCACAAACCGTATCACCAATGTTGAACTCTTCCAAACCAACGATCGCACAAATATCTCCTGCACTTACTTCTGTTGCTTTCTTTTTGCCAAGCGCTTCAAAAGTGTACAGTTCTTTTATTTTCATTTTTTTAATGCTGCCATCAGCCTGCACCAGCGAAATTTGCTGTGCCTCTTTCACCGTACCTCTTGAAACTTTACCCACGGCGATCCTTCCCAAAAAGGAAGAATAATCTAATGATGTGATCTGCATCTGCAAAGTACCTTCACTCACTTTAGGCTCCGGCACATGTTCCAGGATGGCGTCCATCAAAGGCAGGATATTTTCGGTAGGTGTTAAAGAAGTATTCATCCAGCCTTGCTTGCTGCTTCCATAAATAGTAGGGAAATCCAGTTGCTCTTCGGTTGCATCCAGATTAAAGAACAGTTCAAAAACCGCATCATGCACTTCATCCGGGCGGCAATTCTCTTTATCTACCTTATTGATAACAACGATCGGGTGCAGGCCCAGTTGCAGTGCTTTCTGCAATACAAAACGGGTTTGCGGCATAGGCCCTTCAAAAGCATCCACCAGCAACAAAACACCATCTGCCATTTTTAACACACGCTCTACCTCACCTCCAAAATCACTGTGACCCGGGGTATCAATTACATTAATTTTTACGCCCTTGTAGGTTACAGAAACGTTTTTACTGAAAATAGTGATCCCTCGCTCCCTTTCCAGGTCGTTGTTATCCATGATCAGTTCACCCGTTTCCTGGTTATCACGGAAGATATTGGTGCTGTGCAGAATCTTGTCAACCAGCGTGGTTTTACCGTGATCTACGTGGGCAATGATGGCAATGTTTCTTATATTCATGTTGAAAGGTTTAAAAGTTGAAAAGTTAAAATGGATGACAGCTTTCTTATTTTTTTGCTTCTTTATCAAGCCAGCTTATATAGCCATTTATTAATTTTTCAACATCCGTTATTGTTGCTCTCAGAGAATCAAGCTGATCAACCGAGATATATTTTTCATCAAATGCGTCAAGCAAATGAGCCAGCGTTTCACTTAATGAGCCTCTTGCTATGACGCAAAACCGAATTCTGTCGGGAAAAGTTTGTCTTCCGTGTCCCTCAGCAATTTGAATACCGATGGATCTTGAACTCCTGATCAACTGGTCGGTGAGCCGGAATTTTTCTTCGGAAGGAAAGCTGTTTGTTAACTGCCTGATTTCCATCTTAAGAAGCCTGGCTTTTTTCCAGACTTCCAGGTTTTCAAAATTATGGTATGGCATAAAAAAATGGTATCTGTACACTACCTAAAACCCTATAATCCAGTTAACTTATGAACCCTTCAACTTTTCAAGGGCGCAAAGGTACGCCAATTAAGCCGGATGGCAAGGTTAATTATGTATTAATCTGGGGGACAAGCAATCTGGAGACTATACCCGTATATAGATCTTTCTTTTATCTAAAATGTAGCCGGCAAACCAGCAGATCAGCATAAATACCAGGGCAAACAGAAGAGACCCTGTATAATCACCGGCATGTTGAAAGATATTGGTGTAGATCCATTTGTACACGGGTACATTATTGCCCACTCTCAAAAATGAAAGCAGTGTGGCCCCGAGTTCGGAAAGCAGGTAGATAAAGATGGAATTTCTGCCAAACACTTCGAAAAAATAGGTCCAGCTGGTTTTATTTTTAAAGTCGATGATATAGATAATGGCTGCAATAATAATACAATCGAGCCCAACGGTATGCAGCACAAAACTGCTGGTCCATAGTTTTTTATTGATGGGAAAATTCAATCCCCAGCAATAGGCCAGGAAAACCAATGTGGCCCCGGTTAACAATAACCCGGTCAGCGTTTCCCATGTTTTTCCCTTTTGCTGAATGTATTTACCTGCCACGTAGCCTGCGATCACATTGGTAATACCGGGCAATGTGCTCAGCAACCCTTCGGGATCAAAAGCAAGTCCTTCACCATGATATAAATGATTTTCGCCCAGCAGCCATCTATCTATACGTAAAACTGCATTGCCCTGCAGGCTTAGCGGATCGGCAGCATTGCTGCACAGGTACAGCAAAATCCAGTAGGCAAATAAAAAGGTAATACCCAGTATGACGGCAGTACGTAACCGGCAGTAATAAACAATTACGGCCGCAATGCCATAGCAGAGTGCTATTCGCTGCAGCACACCAAAAACACGGGTCATCTCAAAAGGAAAGCTGATTATATTACCTGCTGCATCCCTGCGCATGAAAGGGAACCAGTACATTAAATATCCCAGTAAAAAAATGACTGCGGTTCTTTTGAGTATCTTCCCCCATACCTGGTTTTGCGAAAGCATTTGCCATTTGGGCATCACAAAACTCATGGCATTACCCACAGCAAATAAAAAAGAAGGAAATACCAGGTCGGTGGGTGTAAAGCCATGCCATTTTGCGTGCAGCAGGGGCGAAAAAGTGGTGGCGCCATTGCCTGGTGTATTCACGATGATCATAAAACAAATGGTCATTCCGCGGAAAACATCCAAAGCGGTAAAGCGTTGCTGAAGGGTTGTCATATGATTAATATGGAATTATCAAATAAAGTAACTCATCAGTTTAAACTATTGCTTGTGTTAATGAGCCGTCAGCCTGCCAGTCCTGATTATTTCGGGGAGCTTGTCGAAGGCGGGTTATATCAGCGTTACACCGGTTTCGACAAGCTCAACCTGACAAACTTTAGGTTTAAGCATTACCCAAAATAATCCTTTTTTTATTGCCACAGAAACATTTGTAACTTAGGCTATAAAAACCAAAATCTGTTGTTTATGCAAAAAAACTGGTCACGCCGGGATGCCATACGTGCACTGGGGCTTTCACTCGGAGCAGCCTCTATTCCATCTTTTTCTTTTGCCAAAGATGAAAACCAGCAACCCATTTTATTACCAAACAAAAAACTCAACCTCGATAAACCGGTTACAGCCATTACCTGTGGCGCCGGCAACCGCGGCAACGTGTACGGTGGTTTTTCACTGGCCTACCCAGACCAGTTGGATATTGTAGGCGTGGCTGAACCCATTGCCATCCGCAATGAGCGCTACATGAAAAAGCACGACATTAAACCGGAGAACAGTTTTGTTACCTGGGAAGATGTTTTCAAGCGGCCCAAATTCGCTGATGCCATCATCATAACCACCCCGGATAATTTACACTATGGCCCCTGCATGAAGGCGCTGGAAATGGGATATGATGTTTTGCTGGAAAAACCCATTTCGCCCAGCGAAAAAGAATGCCGCGATATTTTGGCACTGGCAAAAAAGACCGGCCGCATTGTGGCAGTATGCCATGTGCTGCGCTATGCCCCCTATTTTGTAAAGCTGAAAGAGATCATGCAAAGCGGCGTGCTGGGCGAGATCATCAGCATACAGCACATGGAGCCGATTGAACATATACACATGAGCCACTCCTATGTACGCGGCAACTGGCACAACAGCAAGGAAACCACGCCAATTATTTTGGCCAAATCATGCCACGACCTGGACATCCTTCGCTGGCTTACCGAAAAACCCTGCACACATATACAGGCATTTGGTAACCTGCAATGGTTTACACAGAAAAATGCGCCGGCAGGCAGTACCGCCCGTTGCACAGATGGCTGTAAGGTAGAAGCCTCCTGCCCATACTCGGCACTGGATATCTACTATCGCAAGCGGCAGCGTAATTATGTTTTTGATTTGCCCGAAGATAAAAGCAAGCAGGCCGATTATGTGCTGGAGCAATTGAAGACCACCAACTACGGCCGCTGTGTTTATAAAATGGATAACGATCAGCCGGACCACTACACCAGCAATATTTTATTTGAAGGCGGCCTCACCGCAGCCTTCTCCATGGAAGCCTTTACCTCTTATGAAGGCAGAAGAACCCGGGTGATGGGAAGCCTGGGCGATGTGGTGGGCGATATGACTACTTTTACAATGACCGATTTTTTAACCGGTAAAAAAACAGAATGGAAGCAGGATACAGACGGGCATGGCGGTGGCGACTGGCGCCTCGTTACCGACTGGATTCATGCCATTTCCAAACATGACCCCAGCCTGCTCACTTCCACTATCGATGCATCTATAGAAAGCCATGTAATGGGCTTTATGGCCGAAAAAAGCAGGATGAACAAAAAAGTGATGGAAGTGAAATTGTAATCTTTTGTTCATGAATACAAGACCGGTTGTACCCAATATTGTCCTTTGCATTATACTGGATGTTATGGGTATGGCTACTTATTTGATACCTGCCTTGGGTGAATTTGCGGATGTGGTTTGGGCACCCATTTCAGGCTATTTGTTTTTCCAACTATTTGGAGGCCGCTTTGGGGTTATTGGTGCTGTTCTTAATTTTTTAGAGGAGATCATTCCCTTTACCGATATCATTCCCTCCTTTACCATTGCCTGGTTCATCCGAAAACAGGAAGCTGATAAATGGAGTGCTGGTGACTTAAAATAGGTCCTCATCTTTTTAAAAATGTATCTTTGTTAGGTGATTAGTTCAAAACACGATATCATAAATATTATAAAAAGTAATCAGCATAAGCTAATAGCTCTGGGTGCAAGCCGTATTGGCTTTTTTGGATCTTATGCAAAAAACACTGCTGATCATCAAAGCGATATTGATATTTTTATTGAATTTGAAAAAGGGAAAAAAAAATTTAAGAATTACACCGGTGCCTATTTGCTTTTGAAAGAGTTATTACAAAAAGATATTGATTTTATTACTCCCGAATCTTTAAGCCCTTATATCGGCCCTCATATTTTAAAGGAAGTAGAATATGTGTCTTTCCATTCCTGATTTTTTATTACATATAAGGGATGAGTTTTTTTAAAAACAGATTCGGAAAAGGGACATTATTATTCATCAGTATTTTGGCATTGATTATGAAGCCATTTGGGATACGGTAATGAATGAAGTACCTGAAGCACTTATTGAGATTGAGCGTATCATCGAATCAGCAGGAAAATAAATTTACATGCCTTTCAAACTCAACGCACCATATCCTCCCGCAGGCGATCAGCCCGGCGCCATTCAGCAACTTACTGATGGCGTTTTAAACGGAGAAAAATACCAGACCCTGCTGGGTGTTACCGGCAGCGGTAAAACATTTACCATGGCCAATGTGATACAAAACACACAGCGGCCAACCCTGGTGATAACCCACAACAAAACACTGGTAGCGCAGCTCTACGGTGAGTTCAAACAATTCTTTCCCGATAATGCAGTAGGATATTTTGTCAGCTATTACGATTATTACCAGCCCGAAGCATATATGCCGGTAAGCAATACCTACATTGAAAAGGACCTGAGCATTAATGAAGAACTGGATAAGCTTCGCCTGCAGGCCACAGCACAATTATTAAGCGGCAGAAGGGATATCATCATCGTGGCCAGCGTAAGTTGCATTTATGGTATGGGCAATCCCACTGATTATGAGAATGGCATCATCCGCATTCATCAAAACCAGGTCATCAGCCGCCAGGGTTTTTTACATGCGCTGGTAAATTCCTTATACAACCGCACCGAAGGTGATTTTACCAGAGGTACATTCCGCGTCAAAGGCGATACCATCGACATCAACTTACCTTATGTTGATTTTGGTTACCGCATCACTTTTTTTGGCGACGAGATCGAAACCATTGAAACGCTGGAGCTTAAGACAGGCAAGCGTATTAGCGGTGTGGAGAACGCTGCTATTTTTCCGGCCAACTTATACGTGGCACCCAAAGATGTATTGCAGCAGGTGATACATGAGATACAGGATGAAATGGCTGCGCAGGAAACCTATTTTAAAAATTCGAACAAATATATAGAAGCACAACGCATCTCTGAAAGGGTGAATTATGACCTGGAAATGATACGTGAGCTGGGTTATTGCAACGGCATCGAAAACTACTCCCGCTTTTTCGACCGCCGCAGGCCCGGCACCAGGCCTTTCTGTTTGCTCGATTATTTTCCCAAAGATTTTTTATGCATCATTGACGAAAGCCACCAAACCATTCCGCAGGTAAGCGGTATGTATGGCGGCGACAGAAGCCGTAAGCTGATACTGGTAGATTATGGTTTTCGTTTGCCTTCGGCATTAGATAACCGTCCGCTCAATTTTAACGAGTTTGAAAACCTGCTCAATCAAACCATATATGTATCGGCCACACCGGCCGAGTACGAACTGGCTAAGTGTGAAGGTGTGGTGGTGGAACAGGTTGTTCGCCCCACCGGCCTGCTTGATCCGCCAATTGATGTGCGACCCTCCATCAACCAGATAGATGACCTGCTGGATGAAATAGACAAGCGGGTACAAAAAGGCGACCGTGTTTTGGTTACCACCCTCACCAAACGCATGGCCGAAGAGATGGATAAATACCTGCACCGCATCAACATCAAAAGTAAATACATCCACAGCGAAGTGGATACACTTGACAGGATCGAGATATTGCGTGAGCTGCGGCTGGGAGTTATTGATGTACTGGTGGGTGTAAACCTGTTAAGGGAAGGACTGGATCTTCCCGAGGTTTCACTGGTGGCTATTTTGGATGCAGACAAAGAAGGTTTTTTACGCAATGAAAGAAGTCTGACCCAAACGGCTGGCCGTGCTGCCCGCAATGCCGAAGGACTGGTTATTTTCTATGCAGATAAAATGACCGAGAGCATGCAAAAAACCATCGATGAAACCAACCGGCGGCGGGAAAAACAGATCGCTTATAATACGCTGCACAATATCATACCCACTACCATTAAAAAAAGTACCGAGCAGATCATAGCCCAAACATCGGTACTGGATGTGAAAGGTTACGACCCCTCAAACCCTTATTCTGTGGCGCCCGACGAAGAACTGGTAAGCAATGTGGCTGCAGAAGAGCAGGTGACTTACCAAACCATACCGCAACTGGAAAAAGCGATTGCCAAAACAAAAAAAGACATGACCAGGGCCGCCAAAGACATGGACTTCATGGAAGCCGCCCGGCTGAGGGATGAAATGTTCCGGATGCAGAAGGAGCTGGAAGAGATGAAGGGCTAGCAAAAGTTTGCCGGGCTTTGCAGCCAGGGCTATTCAAAGAAAGGGCACCGGCATAATGACATCATCAGTAAATCATATTGCCATTAAGTAACGGTAACCCGGCTTAACGATAAAATACAAACCGGCACATTCGTATGTTTGCATAACCGATCTAAAAGAAAGAATATGCTCACCCACATCCACCCCAAGCTGCCCATGCGCAACAAAGCCGCCACCCGGCAGTACTACATTAACCGGCTGGGTTTTAAAGAAAGCGGCAGCGCAGATTATGAAGGCTACCTGATGCTGAAGAAAGATGATATTGAGCTGCATTTTTTTGAGTTTGCCGGGTTGGACCCCGAAACAAATTACGGACAGGTGTACATACGCACCAGTGATATTGAAGGCCTGTACCAGAACCTGCTGAATAACGGTACCCCCATTCATCCCAACGGGCAACTGCAAACAAAACCCTGGGGACAAAGGGAGTTCTCCCTTACTGACCCCGACAATAATTTGCTTACGTTCGGGCAGGGTATTTAAGCCAAATTGGCCTGCACCTGCATGTGATAAGCCTGTTGCTGTAAATGATTACAGCAGCTCTTTGTTAAAATTTATCTTTATCTTTCCTTACCACAATCCAAACCCTTCTCTATGCCAGTTGATGAAGAACAAATACGCAAAGACATTGCTGAAAATGCAGCCATGCAGGCCTACCTTAAAAAATTCAGCCAGTACGATGCTGATAGTTTCCTTAGTAGCTATATAACTTATAAAAAAATGTGGCTGGAATATGCCGGGAAGTATATTACCGACCGGGAAGATGAATCCATAAAATGGGTTACCAGAGCCAGTGAGCACCTGCAATTCATACAACAAAAAAAACTATTCGACCTGCAATGCCTGTGGCGTGCCGAAAAAACAAAACTGCCCGGTGTAAGGCTTTGTATTGATTTTATGGTATGGGAACATGATATTCTCAACTGTCCTTTTCTGGAGCCCATCAGCAAGGACGACATTGACCTGTATGCACAGTTCCTGCTGAGTGAAAACCCTGAAACCGGTTCCTGGAATAATGAGGAAGAATGGCAGGAGTATGATGAGATCATTGAAGCCTATAACAGCAATAACGAGAATCGTGATTTTCCTGAATGGTATGAATTTTATAATAACAGCCGCGGCACCGGCATTTATATGACACTGCCTGACATACGCGGACAAAAAGAGTCTGTATATGAAGATCTCGCCCGTAAACACGAGCAGGAAGAAACAGAAAAAGACCCGGCCTACGTTAAACCGGCACCTTTTGACCATTCCAAAACCCTCAGTTATTATAATAAAGAACAGAGGGATTGGTTTGTAAAAACCTTTGAAACAAAAGAGACGCAGGAGTTATATGCTGCATGGGAATGGAACAAACGCAACCAGGATATTGAGGAAGAGCTGGAATATTATATGGATGTACTTACAAATGCTGATGAACCTGTACCCATGCCTGCGAATGACGACTGGCAGGAAGCCATTAAAGAGGCAGCTAACAGTTTTGTAAATAAAAAAACAGCCGAAGCCCTGCCTGAAGCATGGGAGCAATATTTGATGAAAAGGCAGATGGGCATAGCTTTCAGTACCGAAGACTCCATGCATAAAACTGCTTTATACCTGAAAAAGTTTTTTGAAGAACTGATCTTGCTCGGCCGCAAATTAAGCGGCGAGCCGGAAGATTTTGATTTTTAAAATATACTTTCATAAAATATTCCATTACCGCAATCGTCTTACTGTAAAAAACATTCATGCTTCTCTTACTGGTAATTACAGCAATTCCCGTCATCAGTATTTATGCCTTTATGCAGCAAACCAGGTTCGGCAGCAAACCCCGCGGTCAAAGGGTGCAAACCATTCAGGCATCGCCCAATTACCGCAAAGGTCAGTTTCAAAACCTGAGCCATACCCCTCAATTAACTGAAGGGGCCAGTTTCGGTTCTGTATTGAAGGAATTCTTATTTGAAAAGAAGCCCGGTAAAAAACCTGCCCGGCCCTTACCCACGGTAAAAACAAATTTACAGCAGCTTCGCCGCGAAGATGATGTACTTATCTGGATGGGCCATTCCTCTTATTTTATGCAGGTAGATGGTAAAACCATCCTTGTTGACCCGGTGCTAAGCGGCGCAGCTTCACCATTAAGTTTTACCACCAGGAGTTTTACAGGTGCCGATATCTATACCCCCGATGATATTCCTGAAATTGATTTTCTTTTTATTACGCACGATCACTGGGACCACCTGGATTACGATACCATCAAAAAATTACAACCAAAGATCAAAACGATCATCACCGGCCTGGGTACGGCTGCACATTTGGAACGCTGGGGATTCAGCAAAGCAATGATCATTGAAAAAGACTGGAACGAAACGGCTACGCTTGCTAATGGGTTTTCGGTTACCGTAACACCTGCCCGGCATTTTTCCGGCAGAACATTTGCCCGCAACAAAGCTTTATGGGCCTCCTTTGTTTTGCAAACGCCCATGCATAAAATATTCATCGGCGGCGACAGCGGCTATGATGATCACTTCAAAAAAATCGGAAATGATCACGGCCCCTTCGACCTGGCCATACTGGAGTGCGGGCAATACGACAAAAGCTGGAAATACATTCACATGATGCCGGAAGAAACTGTGCAGGCGGCCATTGACCTGAAGGCAAAAAAATTACTGGCTGTGCATTGGAGCAAATTCACTTTAGGGAACCATCCCTGGAAAGAGCCAGCCGAACGGGTATATAAAGCTGCCGCTGAAAAACAGGTGAACCTGCTAACACCCATGATTGGTGAGCGATTAGAATTGAATAATGATAGCCAGGTTTTTGCCGCCTGGTGGAAGGATATTGACTGAAATACGGATTGGTATAGCAGACCTATAGAAGACTTATAGAAGAGTTATAGAAGACTTACCCCCTGGAAATTAGCCGCAAACTATATAGGAACCACCGGTTTACGCCCGCCATGCCACGCTCCGGCGGCAGTCATTAAAGCAGCTTGCTGAACCTGCTCAAAACGGAACTGCTTTTTACATTCGGCCCCGGTTTGTACATCAATGCCTCTGGCTCAATAAATGCTGGTAAATCTGAAAATTCTCTTCATCAAAACAAACGAACCATATAGTTTCGGGGATGGTTTGCCGGCTGGTATGTATGAAGGTCTGCACGGCTTCTACGGCAATGGCGGCAGCCTTATCTTTTGGAAAACGGTAAATACCTGTACTGATATTGGGAAAGGCAACAGACCGGCAGTTATTGGCCTGGGCCAGGGCTAAACTGTTATGATAGCAGCGGGAAAGTAATTCCTTCTTTTCATTTTTATCGCCGTTCCACACAGGGCCAACCGTATGTATCACATATTTTGCAGGCAGGTTGCCGGCGGTTGTAATTACGGCTTCTCCGGTTTGGCAGCCACCCTGCCTGGCCCTTATAGCCATGCAGGCTTCCAATATGGCTTTACCACCGGCACGGTGGATGGCGCCATCCACCCCACCACCTCCCAGCAGGGAAGTGTTGGCAGCATTTACAATGGCATCTGCAGGCAGGATGGTAATATCTCCCTTAATAACTTCAATCGTCACCGGAACTTATTTTAGTTTAGCCCCTGCGTTACCCACCAGTCGTTCCCAAACGGATCTTTAAAACCACAGGTAAACCCATAGGGCTGGTCCATGGGCTCCATAAGCGAAATGGCACCGGCGGCAATGGCCTTGGTATATACATCTTTAACGTCATCAACATAGATAAACATACCGGCAGGTTTGGCTAAAAATTCAGCGGTTACATCTGCAAACATCAGCACAGCATCGGCAATACGCAGTTCGCCATGCATGATAACCCCCTCACTCCTGGGTACGATCCGCTGTTCTTCGGCTCCAAACACTTCTTTCATAAAAGCTGAAAAGGCATAGCCCCCCGGCACGATCAGGTAGGGCATCAGGCGGTTATATTCGGATGGTACTTGCATAAAATAATTTGATTGATTGTTTTAAAAATAAAAGTTACAACAATTATTTCAGCTACCGGCAGCCGAAAGCTCCACCCCCTCTCCTTTGGACAGGGGCAGGGGGTGAGGTCACTTTAAAAATAATTCATTATCTTAATCCTCCTTAATTAAAAAAAATCAACTGTTATGACTACGATTGCGCTTTACAACCTGAAGGGCGGTGTTGGTAAAACTGCCAGTTGTGTAAACTTTGCTTACCTGGCTGCGGCCGATGGTTTTAAAACCCTGTTATGGGATATTGACCCTCAGGGTTCTTCCACTTTTTATTATAAAGCAAAACCCAAAACCCACCCGGGCATCAAAAAACTGGTAACCAAAGATGCCGACCTGGAAAGCGCTGTGATGAGTACCGACTTTGAATTGCTGGATGTGATACCGGCCGATAACAGCAGCAAAAGTTTCGACATTATGCTGGATGAAATGAAAGGAAATAAGAACAGGCTTAAAACTGTTTTAAAACAACTGGACAAGGAATATGATTTTGTGTTCATTGATTGTCCGCCGGGTTTCAGCGCCCTCAGCGAGAATATTTTTAACGCCTCCGATATTGTGCTGATGCCGGTTATACCCACCACACTATCCATCCGCACCTACAATATGGTCAAAGATTATTTTAAAGAAAAAGACCTGGACATTAAAAAGATGATGTGCTTTTTTACCATGACCGACCTGCGCAAGAACCTGCACAACGAGATCATGGAAGAACTGTATAAGGACAAACGCTTCTTCCAGAATTATATCCCCTACTTAAGTGATGTAGAAAAAATGGGCATACACAAAGCACCCATCATGGAATTTGCCAACAGCAGCTATGCAGCCAAATGTTACAGAGAGTTGTGGACGGAGATTAAGGAGGGGGTGTTGTAAGATCGCAATAAGACTAAATAAGAAAGGGGTGCAGAGCTGATCTGCACCCCTTTTAATTAAAATTAGTTTCTTAGTAGGTAAGACTGAAAGTACCGTTTGTAACAACTTTTTTATTTGCTCCAAAAGCATCAAACAGATCACCCGAGAAAATACCCGTTATTTTATTAGGGCTGGTTGTAATGGTTTGCACCGTTACCGTAAAAGGATTTGAATTTATTAGTCCTGGTATCCAGAAGCTGGCCGGCGCCGAAGTATTAGGAGTAAAAGTTACCAAACAACCTTTATTCGTATTGGTGGCGGATAATTTATTGTAAGTTCCAACAGCAATATCGGCTGAGTTATCAGTTAAGGTTACTGCTAAACTGGAAGAGCCTGCAGTCCCGGTTGCACTAAAATTACCACCCGCTAAAATAGCAGTCACCCCGGAACTAAAGTCCATGGTAGTACCGTCGATGGTACATTTCAAAACGTCACCACCGCCACCACCGCCGCCACCACCGCCGGTGTAAGTGATATCAAATGTACATCCGGCTCCTGCCGGTGTATACGTAAATGTTCCTGCTGCTGTTGGGGTGTTGGTGCTTCTTAGTGTAATGACTTGCGCACCTGTTCCGGAAAAAATACCCGTGGCGGAAAAAGTTACACCGTTTTGATTGTCGGTACTTACCGAGTAAAGCCCTGGCACAGTTACATTAACCGGAACAGAAATGGTACTGGCCGCTGTTAATGCCGTGCCGGCTGCAAAAGTGCCGCTGATGGTTGGCGCTGCACAGGTATAGGTAAATGATGCCGGTGGAGGGGGTGGCAAAACAGTTACACTAAAACTGCAACCGCCGGAAGGTGTATATGAATAGGTTCCTGCACCGGATGGAGTACCTCCTGCTGTTAACCGGACATTTTGTGTACCGGTAGCACTAAATGAACCGCTGGTAAAGAAATTGATACCTCCTGCACTATTGGTGCTGATGCTGTAAGATCCGATAGTGGTTACATTCACCGTCAGATCAACATAATTGCCTGCACCCATCGCAATTCCTGCAGCATATAAGCCGCTAACAGATGCCGGACTGCATGCACCGGGAGCTCCTGCATAGGTAAAAGTAGCCGGGGGCATATTAGCCAGGATAGTGATACCAAAACTGTTGCTGCCATTGGATCCTGCAGAAAAAGTATAGGTGCCGGCACTGGTCGGTATGCCTTTTCCATATAATACCAGGCTTTGCTGGCCGGTAGTTGTAAATTCGCCGCTTGCTTCAAAGTAAATCCCGGCCTGGGTTACCGTTCTAACGGTATATTTACCACGGGCTGTAACGTTTACCTGGAATGTAACAGTGTTGGAGTTATTCATCTGCCGGCTCACCACATAAATACCAGCAATTACTGGTGCCGTGCTGCTAAAGGTATACGAAGCAACAGGGCCTGCTTCAAAACTTCCCACATCGTTGGTACAGGAATGAAAAAATGTAAAGATCAAACTGCATAAAGCAATCAAGGGTAATTTTTTGAACATAATCATTTGTTTTAGTAAGGCACTTATATGTTTTAGGAGCCGTAAACCTACTTCATTTTGTATAAATAGAAAAAACAATAACATAGATTGCGCCTGTTTTTGGTAAAAAAATAATTTTAAATCAAAATCAGCTTTTCATTCCTAATATTGCAATAAATTTTACCATCAGTATGAAAAGAGAATTAACCAGCTGGTTCAGCCCGGCATTGCAAAAGGAAATGCCCATAGTTACCTACGGAGATTATGGCACAGCCATCTTATTTGTACCAACTGCAGCGGCCGATTACCTGGAGTATGAAAGGTTTCAGATGATGGAAACTCTGGCCCCCTATATTAACGGTGGTAAGATCAAGGTTTTTTCGATCAACAGCATCAATAACGAAAGCTGGCTCAATAAAGAAATGCTGGGGGCTCATAAAGCCATCCGCCATAACCAGTTCAACGAATATGTGTTTAACGAAGTGGTGCCTTTTATTAAAAACAGCACTTCCATGGAAACGCCCATCATCACCTGCGGCGCTTCTTTTGGTGCCCTGCACAGCATGAACCTGTTCTTAAAACGCCCCGATATCATCAATGGCGTTATTGCCATGAGCGGGGTGTACGACCTTACCGAATACACCGATGGCTACTTCGACGAGCAGGTTTATTTCAACAGTCCCATGCATTATATCCGCAACCTCGAAGACCACAACATCCTGGAACAGATACGCAAAAGCAGCCACGTGCATATATTGACCGGCAGCGGCGCCTACGAAGACCCCAATGCCAGCCGGGCCTTTGCAGGCCTGCTATACAGCAAGGGCATTAATTATGAACTGGATGTTTGGGGCGAAGAATGGAAGCACGACTGGCCCACCTGGAGGGCTATGTTACCGCTCTATTTTGAGACCCGCTTCTGATTTCGGCCTCTTTTCACACAATAATATTTCGTCTTTTCAGTTATAGATATACCAATATCCTTAATATGAACAAGACAACCCTCTTAGTAGCCCTCAAATGCTCTGTCATTCTGTATTTTGCCGCCTGTACCGGCATTAATAAATATGCAGACGGCGCTTCAGCCACTCCACATATTACCAATGGTACCTGGAAGGTGAAACTCTTCATAGAATCACAAAACGACAAGACAACATCCCTCAATGGATACGCCTTCACCTTTGAACCAAATGGTAAATTCATAGCCATTAAGGGTAACGAGCAGGTAACAGGCAACTGGGCCGAGGATGATATTTCTAAAAAACTTACCATTAGCCTACAAACCAAAGATGCTGCTTTAGCCAGGCTGAGCGATAACTGGACAGTTTCCAACATAAGTAATACGGGCCTTAGTTTTCAAAATGAAAAAGACCCTGCAGGTGGCTGGTTGCAAATAACCAGTTTATAATAAAGATAGTTTTTGTTTAATTGAGTTAAATGGCCACAAAGCTGTTCCCGGGCGGGGAGCAGCTTTTGGTTTTTAAGAACCCTGGCTTTATAATTGCCCCATTGGCAATATCTCCTTTTTGATTGGCAGGTACAATTGTTTTACTTTTATACCATGTCAAAAAAACTATTTCTTTTAGATGCCTATGCCCTGGTTTTCCGGGCCTATTATGCGCTTATCCGAAACCCCCGCATTACCAGTAAAGGCCGCAATACCAATGCACAGTTTGGTTTCACCAATACCATCCTGGAACTTATAAAAAATCAAAACCCCACACACATGGCCGTGTGCTTTGATACCCATGCCCCCACAGAACGCCATACCGACTTTGCCGATTATAAAGCCAATCGCCAGGAAACACCGGAAGACATTTCATCGGCTGTGCCGGATATAAAAAGGATCATTGAAGGACTTAATATTCCCGTAATTGCAGTGGATGGTTACGAAGCCGATGATGTGATTGGTGCCCTGGCTAAAATGGCCGAGAAGCAGGGTTATGAAGTGTATATGGTAACCCCCGATAAAGATTATGGTCAGCTTGTTTCTGAAAATATAAAAATCTATAAACCTCCTTACCAGGGCGGTAAGTTTGAGATACTGGGACCCAAAGAAGTTTGCGAAAAATGGGATATCAGCAGCGTGGACCAGGTAATTGATATGCTTGGTTTGATGGGAGATGCGGTTGATAATATACCGGGCATCAAGGGGGTGGGCGAAAAAACTGCAGCCAAACTGTTGAAAGAATATGGTACGCTGGAAAAGATACTGGAGAATGCAGATAATATAAAAGGTGCGCTGGGAGAAAAGATCCGTGCCGGCAAAGATGCTGCCATCATGAGTAAAAAGCTGGCCACTATTTTGCTGAATGTACCGGTTGAATTTCATGAAGAACAGTTCCTGATAAAGGAAATGAATAAGCCTGCATTAAAAGAGATTTTTGAGGAACTTGAATTTAAAACTTTAGGCCAAAGGATATTGGGCGAGACCGCTCTGCCTGCCGAAGGAGCTGGTCCGGAGCCTTCAAGTCCTAAGAGTTCAACACAGCAGGTGCAGATGGATTTGTTTGGAAATATAATAGATACAGCTGCAGAGACCATTGAAATTAAAAGTGCTGAAACTCCCCCTTCAGGAGGCGGGGCGGGTAAAAACATACACAACACACCTCACGATTATACTTTAGTGCAATCCGATGAGGAAATAAAAAATCTTGTACAATATCTTTCTTCCTTTGATGAGATCTGCTTTGATACCGAAACAACCGGTATCGATGCCAATGATGCCGAAATAGTAGGCATGAGTTTTTCAGTGAAAGCGGGTGAGGGATTTTATGTTTTTTGTCCGGCTGATACCGCAGAAACAACCAGGAGGTTACAGTTTTTCAAGCCCCTTTTTGAAGATGCTTCCAAAACCTGGGTGGGCCACAATATCAAGTACGATATGCTGATATTGAAATGGCAGGGTATTGAAATTGCAGGTAACACGTTCGACAGTATGCTTGCCAATTATGTGATTGAGCCTGATGGCAAGAATGGCATGGATTATTTGAGTGAGAAATTCCTGGGCTACGAGCCGGTGCATATTGAAGAACTGATAGGTAAAAAAGGAAAGGGCCAGGGCAGTATGCGGGACGTGGAGCCGGAAAAGATAAAGGAGTATGCTGCTGAGGATGCAGATATTACCCTGCAGTTAAAAAACATATTGCTGCCCAAATTAAAGGAAAAAGAAGTGGAGAAGGTGTTTTACGAGGTGGAGAACCCGCTGGTAAAAGTGCTGGCTGCCATGGAGTTTGAAGGCATTAAAATAGACGAGGCTTTTTTGAAGGAATATTCCAAACAACTGGAAGCCGAGGCAAAAACTGCCGAGGAATCGGTGTATGCGCAGGCGGGTGTTCGTTTCAACCTGGCATCGCCCAAGCAGCTGGGCGAAGTGCTGTTTGATAAGATGCAGATAGACCCCAAGGCAAAAAAAACCAAGACAGGCCAATATGCCACCGGTGAAGATGTGCTGCTGAAGCTGGCCGCCAACAATAAGATCGTGGATGATATCCTGGTGTTTCGTGAGTTTACCAAACTCAAATCAACCTATGTGGATGCACTGCCGCTTATGATCAATAAAAGAACAGGCCGGGTGCACACTTCCTATGCACAGGCAGTGGCTGTTACCGGCAGGCTCAGTAGCAATAATCCTAACCTGCAGAACATCCCTATTCGCACGGAGAGGGGCCGGGAGATCCGTAAAGCATTCATTCCCCGGGATGCCGATCACGTGCTTATGTCTGCCGACTATTCGCAAATTGAATTGCGTATTGTGGCCGCCATCAGCGGCGATGTCAATATGTGCGAAGCTTTCAGGACCGGTAAGGATATACACACCGCCACGGCCGCTAAAGTATTTAATGTGGACGAAAAGGATGTGACCAAAGAAATGCGTTACAAAGCCAAGAGTGTGAATTTTGGTATCATTTATGGCCAGGGTGCATTTGGCCTGGCAGAGAACCTGGGTATCAGCCGCACCGAAGCAAAGGAGATCATCGACAACTACAAAACACAGTTTCCCAATATACAGAAATACATGGACGGCAGCATTCATTTTGCGCAGGAGCATGGTTATGTGCAAACACTGATGGGCCGCAAGCGCTGGCTCAGGGATATCGGCAGCGCCAACTTCACCGTTCGGGCCTTTGCAGAAAGAAATGCTATCAACTCGCCCATACAGGGTACAGCTGCTGATATGATCAAAATGGCCATGATCAAAATACAACAGGAATTCAGCAAACATAATTTCAAAAGCAAAATGCTGTTGCAGGTACATGATGAGTTGGTTTTTGATGCACATAAGGATGAGATCGAAATCATCAAACCCATTATTTTAAATTGTATGCAAACTGCACTGGCCCTGCCCAATGAGGTGCCCACCGATGCTGAACTGGGAATGGGAGTAAACTGGCTGGAGGCGCATTAAAACTTAATTAATCAATTTGATGATTTGGCGATGTAGCATTACCATCTTCAAATTTCCAAATCTTCAAATCTTCAAATCTTCAAATTTGCATGACAATCATTTACTGCTACGATGCCTACTGCGGCTGGTGCTATGGCTTCAGCCCGGTTATTAAAAAGATAGCTGCCGACTTTAAGGATCAGCTGGATATAGAAGTACTAAGCGGCGGTATGATGGTGGGCGAAGGCATCATGCCCATTGAAAAAATAGGACCTTACATTGCATCTGCATATAAAAGAGTGGAAGACCTGACAGGTATCCGCTTTGGTGAGGATTTTTTGTGGCATGTACAAAACCCTGATAAAAGCGACTGGGTGATGAACTCGGAAAAGCCAGCTATCGCTCTCTGCATCCTGAAAGAATATTATCCCGAACGCCAGCTGGAGTTTGCCACCGACCTGCAATATGCCCTCAATTACGAGGGCCGCGACCTGGATGATGATGAGGCCTACCGCCATCTGCTGGATAAATATAATATTCAGCCGGAAGCCTTTTACAAAAAACTACATGCCGAAGAATACAAAGAAATGGCTTACTACGAATTTACACTGGTAAAACAGCTACAGGTCAACGGTTACCCAACGGTCTTCATTCAAACCGGCGAAACAAAATTTGTGATGGTGGCCAGGGGGTATACCGATTATGCAGACGTAA
Source organism: Ferruginibacter sp. (assembly GCA_044226725.1). GTDB lineage: Bacteria > Bacteroidota > Bacteroidia > Chitinophagales > Chitinophagaceae > Ferruginibacter. The sequence continues at coordinate 94,739 of JBGAGM010000009.1, forward strand.
AAACCAGGATCGACCAGGTGCTGGCAGGGTTGGCAGTTTAGCCCCCTAAAGCATAAAAGCCGGTTTTGGCTGAATTTTATCATTTTTCTCATACCCTGATTTATGGCATGCAGCACCCGCCGGTCAGGTTTTATGTGATGATATCTTTTTATCACTATCTTTAGTATTATTTTATTTTTACAACCCTATCAACGATTATGAAAAGTTGGAAAACACTGTTCGTGAAAGATGACAGTGATGAAGAGCAAAATCAGGCTCAGTCAACAGACAGTTTTAGCTTTCCCGCATCAGTAAACAATTCAACCCAGCCAAATACAGCAGGCTCCTCGTCGGGCTTTGCCGATCAGACTGTTATCAACGAGGTACTGGCTGTTTATGAAAAGGGTATTGACTCTATCAATATGCCGGGTTATGATTTCTATGAATTTTACAAGGGCATCAGCAGCATTAATAATGCCGGCGAGCAGGCTTACCAAATGGCTTATCAGATGGCCAAATCCATGGACAGCGGCCTGAGCGCACAAAAGCTCTTATCAGATGCCGAGTTTTACATCAGCAAGATCAATGAGGTACATAACCAGTATGCCATGCAGGGGCAGCAAAAGATCAGCACATTAAGTTCAAAGAAAACTGATGAAAAAAACACACTGAACAATCAAATAAATGATGCCACGCTGCAGGTGAACCAGCTCCGCAGCCAGTTGCAGGCACTGGAAAGCGAGATAAATCAAAAAAGACTTAAGCTTACAGCCATTGATGGGGAATACCTGCCGCAGGAAAATTCGATCCGGCAAAAATTACTGGCCAATGATAATGCCAAACAAATAAGCATCACGAAACTGACGGCTGTAAAAGACGGAATTCAGAAATTTATTAAATAAACCAAAACTACAATAATGGTACAGGAAAGCAATAAAGTACTTGAACTACCCATTCTTAAACATTTTTCACAGGGCGAGATATCACTGAACCCCCAAAACTGGCGCAAAGGCGAAAAAGGAATTGCAGCCGTAGCCGGCCTGGTGATATTTGGCACCATCGCCTGGGGGCTTTATCAGTTTATTTTACCAATCGTTTTTACCTGGATAGGGAAGACGCTGGGAGCCATAGCCGTTACGGTACTGGTGATCGGCTTCTTTATCTTACTGCCTGTTATCATCAAAGGTTTTAAAAAACTGGCCCGTGCATTACACAAAGTACTGATCAGGTACGACCCCTTTGGCGAACTGGCCGAACAAAAAGAAAAAATGGTGGAGAACCGCAATAAGTTCAAAGAAGCCAAGGCTAAAATTAAAGCCATCAAAAGCAATATGGAGGCAGAATCGCTGAAAGCAGAAAAGGAATCGAAAGAATACCAGGAAACAGTGGTTACCATGCAAAGCAAGGCCGAATCATTAAAAAATAAAATGACCCTGCTGGAAACTACCCAGGGCGCTGCCGCAAAAGAAACTGACGAATACGTGGAACTGCAAACCAACCTCATGCGCACATTAAGTGAGGCACAGCGTGTGAGCCATATGCTTAACCAAAGCACCGGCCTGGTTCGTAAGTACGGAAGCCGTGCACATGTTATTGGCAAACTGGACCGTAAATTAAATATGGTGGATACTGCTATGGAGATCAAGATTGCCGATTTTGATGTAAGCATTGATATGCTGAAGAAGGAGTACGCATTTGCACAGGCCTCCCGTGAAGCCACCGAGCAGGCTAAATCGGCCATGCTGTTTACCAAAAGCTGGGAACTGGAGTACGCACTGGATGTGGTAACCAATACCATCTCGATGGATATTGCCAGTACCAAGGAAAACCTGATCGACCTGGATTCTTTAACCAGCCAGTATTCTCTTGACAGTGATGAACTGTATACCAAACTTGATAAACTGGCCGACGATATCAAAACCAACAGTTACGACACACCCGATTCTCAACGCTATAATAATCCGAACTATAAACTAACCCCGCAGGACAAAATGGAAAGCGGCGGGTTTGGTGATATATTTAACTCTTAAAATAAAATACTATAAAGATGAAATGGTCTAATTTAACTTTTTTCTCTAAAGCACTTATAACCCTGCTGGTAGCTGGTGGCATTGGTACTGCGGTCTATTTTCTTTCACCCGGGTTAAGAACATCTGAGTCGAAAAAGCTGGATAAGCTGGAGATAGAGGATGCCGACGTAAATAATGTAACCACATCAGCCGAAATGCCATTACCCGGTTCTGATGTCTCTGCAACAGCTTCTTCCAAGCCGCTGATAAAGATTGCAGGTTATGCCTGGAATGCCCAGTCGGGTATTATTGTTGCCAATGGCGGATCAAAAACCACTACCGGCTCCCTGATGGAAAAGAACGGCCTGAACGTGGAAATGATACGCCAGGACTGGCTTACAGAACTTCGCAACCTGCAAATGAAATTCATCGATGAGTTTGATAAGGGGAACAATTTCCCTAAAGAAGGTGCTGCCGGTATCATGATCATGGGTGATGGTGTTCCGTTTTACATCAGCTCGGCCCAGCAGGCAATTGATGATAAATATGGTAAGGGAAAATATAACCTGCAGGTTGTTGGCGCTGTTGGTTTAAGTTATGGAGAAGACAAACTGATTGGCCCACCAAGCTGGAAAATGAACCCGCAATCTATGAAGGGCGCCCTTGTTTCAACAGTTATTGGTGATGGTGACTGGGTGGTTGCTGTAAACTATGCATTTGCCAATAATATCAAAGTGAATCCCGACCCGGCCACTTACGATCCGGATGCCATCAACTTTACGGCCGCCGCCAATGATGATTATATTGAAGCGTCGAAAGATCTGATCAAATCACAAAAAGAAGGATATACCATCCCGCTTAAAGAAGTAAAAGATGGTAAACTAACCGGCAAAACCATTAATAAAAAAGTGGATGGCTGCGCCACCTGGACACCAGGAGACAAAATGGTGTTTGATGAACTGACAGGCTTCACCGATGTTATCTCAACCAAAGAATTCAATAACCAGATGGCTACTGCTGTTATCATGGTAAAACAATGGGCTGAGAAAAATAAAGATGTGGTTTTAAACCTGCTGAAATCATCTTACCAGGCCAGCAACCAGGTAAAACAATATGACAGCTGGAAAAAGAAAGCTGCCGAATCGGTTGCAAAGACATTTAACCAGGAAAATGCAGATTACTGGTACAATATGTTCAAAGGCCAGAAGGGTGAAAAGAACGGCATTTCCTATAATATGGGCGGATCAAGGGTTTTCAACCTGGCAGATGCCAACCAGTACTTTGGCATCACCGACGGTACCAACCGTTATAAAGCAGTATACAACCAGGTTTCCAAATACCTGGCAGAGCTGAACCCTGCCGGCTTCAACCAGAATGTAAAAAGGATAGTCCCTTATGAAGAAGCAGTTAATCTTTCCTTCTTAAAACAAATTGAGAATATCGATGCCGGAAAGGCTGATGTGGCCGACTATTCTAAAAAAGCAACCCAGCAGGTAGCTTCCGGCGAATGGCAGATCAACTTCGATCCGGGCAGGGCTTCCTTAAGGCCTGAAGGAAAAGACGTACTTGACCAGGTGTACAACCTGCTGGTACAGGCAGAAACTTCCAAGCTTGAACTGTTTGGCCATACTGATAATACCGGTACCAAAGAAGGTAACTATTCCTTATCCAGGGCAAGGGCCGAAGCTGTTAAAAGCTACCTGATACAAAAGGGCATTCCTGCCAACCGCTTCCAGAAAATTGAAGGATTGGGCCAGGATGAACCGGTAGCTGATAATAGCTCTGAAGCAGGTAAAGCTAAAAACCGCAGGGTGGCCATTAACCTTTTAAACTGACGACAGCATGCTAAAAAAGTGGTTTCGCCCTTTCGAAACTGTTGATAGTAAACAACGGCTTATCATTACCGGAACCTGGATACTGCTTGTTCTGGGTTATTGGATATTCTCATCGCAGGGAAGCAAGCACCTGTTTCCAACACCTGCCCAGGTTTGGGAAGGGATGAGATCCTTGTATGCAGAAGGATTGATCGTGCATATTGCCAGTTCGCTAAGGCTTTGCTTGCTGGCAGCAGTTATCTCTCTGGTAATTTCTTTAACAGTTGTTTATTTATCGCCGCTGCCTGCAATAAGGCCGGTAGCGTTATTCTTAAGCAGGCTTAGGTATTTACCGCTCACCGGCATTACTTTTTACCTGGCCATATTGGTAACCAATGCCCGTACCATGCAGGTTTGGGTGCTGGTGGTTTTTATGAGTCTTTATTTCATCACTTCCTTACTGGGTGTATTAAAAGATATCCCTGCAGATGAGATAAACCATGCCCGATCATTAAAGTGCAGCCGCTGGGAAATTGTGTGGGAAGTGGTGGTAAAAGGCAGGCTGGACTATGTGCTGGATGTATTAAGGCAAAACCTGGCGATTATCTGGATGATGCTGGTAACTGTAGAATCTATTTTGGTTGCTGCCGGCGGTTTGGGTGTATTGATAAAGAACAGTGATAAGTTCGCCAATCATGGCCGGATCGTAGCTTTACAGATAATCATATTATTGATAGGACTGCTTTTAGACTGGATATTGCAAATTACCCGAAAAGGCTTGTTCCGTTATTCAACTTATTAATTTACGATGTCAATCAAATACGAACAAAAGGATACCGTTCTGCACGTTGAAAACCTGAGTATTGCATATGACGGGAAACTGATCATTTCCAATATAAATTTTACCGAAAAGGACACCGTGCGTACCGACAAAGCACAGGGGCAAACCATTGCCTTTGTTGGCAGGTCGGGCCGTGGAAAATCCACGCTGTTCAGGGCTTTAACCGGCTTGGAAGAGCCGACAACAGGAGTTGTATTGATACCTGATTATGAAAAGAAGGTTTTGAACGGTCAGCAACCGGCAAAAAAAGTAAAGGAAGGCGATGTGGGTTTTGTGGACCAGAAATACACTTTGTTCAGGCATAAAACAATTTACCAGTCCTTAAAATTTGCATGCCGCAATGCAAATCTTTCTGAAACTGAAAAAGAAGAAAAGATAAAACAATACCTGCACGACTGGGGCCTGGACAACTGCAGGAATCAATATCCCAACGAATTATCCGGGGGACAAAGACAAAGGACTGCCATACTTGAGCAGCTATTAAGTTCCGGATATTATATGGTGCTGGATGAACCCTTCTCCGGGCTGGACGTGGGCAATATTCAAAATGTGAAAGATGCATTTTGGCTTATCAATGACAGCAACGAACTGAATACGATCATCTTCAGCACACATGATATAGAGCTGGCAGTGGAACTGGCAGATTCCCTGTATGTTTTAGGCTATGCCAAAAATGAGCTCGGACACCTGGGCCAAACCGGAACTATTTTGAAACATTTCGATCTGAAAGAAATGGGCCTTGCCTGGCAGGAAGAATTAACCAAGGACCACCTGGACCTGGCTAAGGAAATAAAAGAGATCATGCTTGCTTCTTAGGATTATTACAGCAAACAACCGGCTATAACTGCAGATTGGCAGTTTATTTAATCAGCGGGATCAGAAATCAAGTATCCTGAAAAACTCCGTCCATGGCCCAACTTCTGTTTTGTATTGCTTTGCCATCACCCTGGTGATCTGCGAAATATGGGTGAGGTCGTGCACAACCCAGGTAGATAATAAATTCCTTAAAGAAACTTCTCCTAAAACCGGGTGCATTCCTTTTCTTTCAAAATCACTTTCTGTTAAATTCAATGACCTGAACCAAACCATATTTTCTTTTCGAAGTGCTGCCAGTTCATCTAAAAGCTGCTGAAGGCTTTTTCCCTTGCTTTCTTCGTACTGAGCAAAGCGGTCATACCGGTCAAAGGTTTCGGTGTTGCCAAACTGTAATATTTTTTTTATCCGCGGTACCCAGTCTGTTTTTTCTCCGTGTATCAGGTGCCCAACCACATCGTAAGGCGAAAATGTTTCAGGGCCTTCATTTGGCATTATCCATTCATCAGGCAAACCGCCAAGCAGGCTTTGCAGCACAGCCGGAGTTCTGTCCAGTATCTCGTACGCTCTTTCTAAACTGTATCTCATTGTTTTTTCTTTTTCGATGATTTGGCAACAGCATTGTATTGCAACGCAAGGTTTATCCAATACTCCAGTTTTCTTTTGGTGTTCAGGGCATCTATACTTACAAATGCATATCCCTTCATTACTTTTCCGGTAAAATCCATCGGCATACATTCATCTCTTTCCATCAGTTCATCATACAGCGCCGGATCAAAACGTACCATTAATCTTTCCTGTTCCACTCCCACGCACATTTTGTCATTCACCATAAAACAAAGCCCCCCGAACATTTTTTTCTCTTCGGTAATAGTATGAGTAAGGGAGATTAGTTCCCTTACCCTGGCAGCAAATTTTTCGTTGTAAGCCATGGTACCATTATTTTTCCAGGGTTATTGGGGCACACTATGCAGGCCTATCCTGTTGCCCTCCGTATCAGCAAACACAGCCATAAAACCATATTCGGGGCTTATCTCGGTTTTTGGTACCATGATCTTTCCCCCGGCCGCTTCCACTTTATCAAGTACCCGTTGCACATCGGGGTTTCCATTCAGGTAAATAAGCGGACCATCTGTGAAGGAAGGCTTATGAAAACCACCGCTATCCACCAATGCACCACCTACCTGGTTCATCATATCATCCAGCGGAAACATCCTCATTTTGATATTCGGCATTTCCATGGGTATCATGTTGATCCCAAAGATGGTTTCATAGAATTTCTGTGCACGTTCAATGTCTGTTGTTGGTATCTCGAACCAACTGATCGCATTTTGCATAAGTATGATTTTTATTAATTAATGTCTTTGCCTTCCTTCAGTTTGCTAATAAAGCCTTCCAGTTGCTTTTTGGAAGCTTCAGGTGCCTGGGCCAGCGCTTTCTCAGCAAAAGTTACGGCTTTTTTAAAATCGCCTTTGGCAGAATAGCCAAACATTAATCCATTGTTCGCCCCAAACACATCACCATATCTTTTTTGCGACGCAGCAAAAACTTCCATTGCCTTATCAGTTCTTTTTTGTGTAATTAGTATTCTTCCGTAAGCAGTGTATTGATTGGCAGTAGCAATAGTCAGTGCTTCTGTCATGGTTGAATCGGCTTCCGGTATCCTGTTTAGTTTTTCGTAAGCTGTTGCCAGGTTTCTTAATGTGATGTATGTCTTTTGTCCGCCCTGGCCATCTATGGCCCTTTTACTCCACGCCAGGGCCTCTTCGAGGTTGATATTTTTATTGAAGCAATACTGGGTTGCAGTTAAGATAAGCGCCGGGGTAAACCCTTTACGGCTTGTAAGTTCTTCCCTCATCCTGGCAAGTACAATATTGTCAACATCCACTTCTACTTTGAATGGAACAGAGATTTTCTCCCACTGCATGGCAATGGTACAGCTTTTCTCCCTTTGTTCTACGAACTCGTATTTAAGCCATTCAACGCTTTTATCCAGCGCCACAGGCTTTACATTCACCCTCAGGGCATCATACTTTTCATCGTAATAAAAACTACCCCACGCATCTGATTGGTTAGAGAAGATAATGGTTACATTATCAGCACCCATTGCCATGAATAAGCCGTAAGTGCCGGCTTTTAAGGGCTGCCCTTCTACTTTTACATCATGCTCAAAACTGATGGTGGTATTTTCGTTGGCACCAGCCCGCCAGGGTGATGTGTTCTTATTGGTTATAAAATTCTGTGTGCTGAAGCCATAGGTTACAACATTGCCATCGCCCCAGATTTTTCCTTCCCTTTTATTTACGTCGGGCCGGCTGTATTTAATGGTAATGGAAGTGATCCCAACTTCTTCACTGATCATTGCACGTGGATTATTGCCGCTGGGGGGCAGATCCAATTGCGCAAAGGCGGCAGCAGTAAAAAACAGCAGGACAGAAAGCAGTTGCAGTTTTTTCATTTTCTTTTTCTTTTCAAAATAAGCAATTATAATAAAAGGCCGGTCTTTTTGTGACAGGCGGCGATGCATCATCATGTATTTTCCACAAATATTTATTTTCAGTTCGTTTGCTAATTTTTAACAATTGAGATGTGTAATCATCAGGGGGTATACATCCTATTCACAAATTCAACTGTTATGTTTTCGTTTCAAATTTTCAGGGATGCACGATATTTTCAAATCATTTTCCAGGTGATCTTTTTAAGCTATGGGATATTTGCGCTGCACTGGCATGGCGAATACCTGCTTTATGCTGCATATTTTATTACAAGCCTGGTAACCCAGTTTATTGCAGAGTATTTTTTTGGCAAAAAAAATATTCCATTGCTGAAACGTATAAGCGGCGGCCTGCCATCAGTAATTATCTCATCGCTTGGCCTGAGTCTTTTACTTAAAACCAATCTTTGGTGGGTGGCTGTGCTTGCTGCAATGGTATCGATCCTCTCAAAATATATTTTAAGGATAAATGGCAAACATATTTTTAATCCCTCTGCATTGGGTATTGTAGTGGCAGTTTTGTTTACCGGAAAAGCCTGGATAAGTCCCGGCCAATGGGGCAGCGGTGCTGTAATTTTATTTGGTGTTTTATGTTTGGGTTTTATTGTTACTACGAGGGTTCAAAAGCTGGATGTGAGCCTTGCATTTTTAGGAACATTTGCCGCACTTGTTTTTATAAGGCAGATAATATACCTGGGTTGGCCAATGGACCATTTTATACAATCGGTAAGCACCGGCAGCCTGCTTCTTTTTTCCTTTTTTATGATCACCGATCCTAAAACAATTCCCAATCACCGGACAGCCCGGATTGTTTGGTGCATAACTATTGCTGCTGCTTCCTTTTACCTGTCTGCATTTAAATTCATTAATGGGGCGCCCATTTTTATACTGATACTGGCGCAGCCCCTGGTTCCGCTGCTCGACAAATTATTTAAGGCCCGAAAATTTGAATGGAGTGGTTCCAAAGCGCTCACTGCGGATGAAAATAATTTTTTGCAGATCGTTTATTCAAGATCAATCATGTAATTCTTCACTCTAAAAAATAAATTATGAAAAAGAAAATGCTGATCGTGGGGGCTTTTATTGCCATAAGCCCCGTGCTGTTTTCCTTTTGCGGGTTTTATGTAAGCAAGGCAGATGGCACATTGAAAAATAAGACAAGCCAGGTGATACTGGTAAGGGATGGCAATAAAACGGTAATTACCATGTACAACGATTTTAAAGGTGAAAGCAGGGATTTTGCAATGGTGGTGCCTGTGCCCGTTATTTTGCGCAAGGATGATGTGAAAGTGGTTGACCAGGGCATTTTTCAGCGGCTCAATGATTACAGTTCTCCCAGGCTGGTGGAGTACTGGGATGAAAACCCCTGCAACCCCAACAGGTACGATGAATATAAGATGGCTGCACCATCGGCTGTAATGAGCGAAAGGGCCGATGACAATGTCCGCAAAAAAGATAAGGCCCTGGGCGTAAAAGTGGAGGCCAAATACCTGGTTGGAGAATATGACATACTCATATTAAGTGCCAAAGAAAGTGGCGGACTAAAAGAGTGGCTTACCGCTAATGGTTACAAAATTCCTGAACAGGCAGAAGAGGTACTGGATCCATATATCAAAAGCAATCTGAAATTTTTTGTGGTTAAAGTGAACGAAAAAGAAAAACAGAAACTGAATAATAATTTTTTAAGGCCGATACAAATCAGCTTCAATTCGCCCAAATTTATGCTGCCCATTCGCCTGGGTATGGCCAATGCTGATGGAGACCAGGATTTAATTGTATATGCTTTTACCAGGAAAGGCCGCATTGAAAGTACCAACTACCGCAATGTGGATATTGTGACCGACAAAAAAATCCCTTTGTTTGTGCAGAAGAATTTTGGGGCTTTTTACGGGAATCTTTTTACCAATCAATGGAAAAAAGAAGATGAAAGTGTTGCCTTCCTGGAATATGCCTGGGATGTGAGCCCGCAAAACTATTATCACTGCGATCCCTGTATTGCCACCGCTCCAAGTGAGCAGGACCTGGTGCAAAGCGGTGTTTGGTGGCTGGCAGGTAAGGATTGGAGCGACTATAGCGACGTGGATAATGATGAGCCCGATAATGGCAGCAAGAATGTGCATTTTACCCGCCTGCATTTTCGTTACAACAGAAAATCATTTCCGCAGGACCTGATGTTCCAGGTAACACCCAATACAGAAACATTCCAGGCAAGGTATGTAATAACACACCCCGCCACCGGAGATTTTAATTGTGCTGCCGGAAAAAAATACCTGCAGGAGCTGAAAGCCCGCAGAAAAAAAGAACTGCTGGAATTAACCTACTTAACCGGTACCAATATCAACAACTGGCAGGATGATGCCACTGCACAAAATGATGAAGAAACAAATGAATCGGCACAGTATGCAACACTGATACCCCAGGTAAAGACTGAAGCTTCAAACAAAGAACGCTCGCCGGTGGGTATACTGGTACTTGCTGCCACTATGCTGGGCGGTGCCGGTTTAATGAGGTGGAAAGGACTGATATGATCCCGGCCGCAACCGGGAGTTGGCTATACAGGTTTTAGGTTTGAAACCCTGCTTTTCCAGGCAGGGTTTTTATGTTATTGATACTGTTCAATAAAAAAGCCCCGCAAAATTAATTGCAGGGGCTCTTTTCGCATTCACCTTTAAAGTTATTTTCCTCCACCGCCGCCGGCTGGTGGTGCACCTCCACCGGGTCTTTGCGGCCTTAATGAAGGTTCAATTTCGTCTTTCCATTGTTTGTATTGAGCTTCGGTAAAAATTGCCTTTAATTTAACATCCCTTGCATCTGCCAGCTCCTTACGCTTGGCCATCATGGCATCACGGTCACCGCCGGCAGCTCTTATTTCATCCATTGCTTTTTGCTGCTCATTGATGTAATCGGTAATGATAGCATCCGATTTGGCCTTTGTGGCAGCGTCCAGGTTCAGGGGCGCCATTTTTTCAATAGTAAATTTTATTCTTTCTTCCGGCGTCATACGTTGTCCGCCACCGCCACCTTGTGCTTTTACAGCTGCTATGCTTAACAATGCTGCAAATGCAGTTAAAACCAGTTGTTTTTTCATATTTGTTGTTTTAAAGTTGTGAACTGCTTATTTAGACGACAGGAAAATAAAAAACCGTCGTTATCTTTTTTCTTCTTCTTTTTTCCTGCTATCGCCACCCCGCCTCTTTAACACTTTTGCAAACAGGGAATCAAATTTGGGCAATTGTTCAGCTGTGCAAAGCTGCCTGATATTTTTAAGGTGACTGAACATTTGCAGCTCCATCATTTTTTGCGAAACAGCCGACTGTTCGGCCACCATATTCATCACAGAGTCACTAAAATTTCCTGCAGCCAGCTGCTTAAATTGTTTATCCTTTGAGCTTCTCAGGCTGTCAAACACTTTTTTGATATTATCACGGTGGTTACTGCTAAGTGTATCATATTGCTGCAGCTGTGCTGTGCTGAAACCAATTTCATTTTTCAAAAAAGCAGCTATCATGGCTTTGCGTTCTTCATATTTGTCCTTTCTAACCGGATCCTTTTTCAATAACAGAAATGAAACCAGCACCACGTTGGCTATAACCAGCATGATAATGATGGCCACTAAAACCTTGCTCTTATTTTGTGTGTTTGCCATTATTGTTGCGTATTTTCTATTTCATAAATGCCCGAGACGGTATAAGAAAATTCATCGGTGCTGTTTTGCACCACCACATCATTATTATTGCCCGGGGTGCTTTTGTTGTAAAAAACTACGGCTGCATTAATCAGCACTACCAGGCAAATGCCGGTAAAAGCCACTGCCGGCCGGGCTATAAACCTCCCTGCTTTTTCCCAAACAGATTCGTCTTGTTTGTTCATCCTTGCACGTATGCGGGTATACAGCCAGGGGCTTGCACCGGCACGCTGAACATTGTCAGCACTGTCCAGTGCCTCTTCAACCATTTTATCTATTTGTTCCTGCTTGTTCATACAGCATCATTTTTATTTTTTAGCAATACTGTTTTCGTAATAACTTTTTAATTCCTTTCGCAAATTTGTTTTGGCCCTGCTCATCAGCGATTCCACTGCATACAGCGTTGTATTCATTATACCGGCAATCTCCTGGTAGCTTTGCCCTTCCAGTTTATGCAGCGTAAAAGCAATACGCTGATTTTCCGGCAGCTGTTTAAGTGCCTTAAACAATTCCCGTGCCCTTTCCCTTTTTTCCAGTTGCACACCGGGGTGTTCAAACTCAACAGCATATGCCTGTTCTTCTCCTCCATCGCTGCCAAACAGGCTTTGCATGAAACCAAAACGCTTTTTGCGTTTCTTTTTCTTTTCATGATCAAGTGCTTTACCTACTGTGATCCGGTAAAGCCAGGTTGAAAATTTTGAATCACCTTTAAAAGAACTTATGGACCTGTACACCTGTATAAAAACCTCCTGCGTGATATCATCTGCATCTTCCGCATTTTGTACAATACCCAGGGCTGTGTTGTAAACCATATCCTGCCATTCTTCCACCAGCTTTTTAAAAGCTGCTTCATTGCCCTGCTGCAGTTGTACAATCAATTCCGGTTGGTGCAAAATTTTTCTGTTATGTTCGGCCCTAAAATTAATTAAAAGCCGGGACCAAAACCACCACCCGGTCTTCCTCCGCCAAAATTCCTTTCCCCGTTACCAGAGGGTTTTGCCACGCCAAAATTCTTCAGGCTATAAGTGAACGTAAGCATGAAATATTGCCTCAGCACCTGCGTTTGCGAATCGGTGATCGAATTCTCTGTTACTGTTCTCACAATACTCTGATTTTGTTTAAGAAGGTCAAATACTGATAATTTCAGTTCGCCCGCTTTATTCTTCAGGAATTTTTTACCAATGGCTGCATTCCACAACCAAAAGCTTTGATTTAAGCCGCCGGATAAGCCGCTGTAGGTATTCCCGGAAATATCGTTTTGTATGAACCATCCTTTTTTATTCAGCAGGTTCACCTGCCCGCCAATAACCTGGTTTACCGAACTGCTGGTGGTGCTGGTGGTTGTATTTGTTTTTGAATTGGTAAAGTTTGCAGTGTACGATAAGTTAAAGTCCACATACTCGCTGATATTACTTGCAAAAACCACCCCGGCATTGTAGGCATAACTGTTGGTGTATGTTTTGATATAATTCACCATACCCGGTAATTTTGAATAGGTAAAGCCGGTGCTCAGGTTCAAGGTTGTTTTTATGAATTTAAGCGGCATACTGTAATTAAAGAAAGTACGCAAACTCCTGTAGCCATCCAGGTTCACAGGTTTGCTAAGCTGCGATCCCCTTTTCAAAACTATATTCTGCTGGATCACCGTATCCTGGCTGGCTATATAAGTAGCATTGGAAATATAATTACTGGCTGTTTGCAAAAATAAATTCGCAAAAAAGCTTTTACTCGTTTTAGAGTTGGTGTATGAATAACGGCCCGATAAGAAATTGGTATACGATTGCTTTAAAGCAGGGTTACCGCTGCTCACATACAATGGATTGCTGAGGTTTACCACATCCTGCAACTGGGTTATGGAAGGAAAGTTGGTAGATGCCCTGTAAAACACCCGAACATTTACATTGGCGGAAAGTTTTTTACGCCACATCAGGTTGGGCAGTATATTGGCAAATGACTGGTCCACAGCTGTTGTAGTAGGAAAAATCCGGTCGCTTTCCAGCCTGGCATGCTGAAAATTTACACCAACTGAAAATTGCTGGTCCCTGCTTTGGCCAAGCCGGTAATTGATACCGGCATTATTGGTGGTAATTGTATTATCGAAACGGTTAGACAGGATGGTATCGAACTGGCTGTACTTCTGGCCATCATAGGCAAAGGTTTGCTGATCTGCCTTGTTCTTCTGTACAGAGAGTGTATAGTCAAATTGCATTTGACCCTTTTTACCAATTGGTTCAGTATACGCAATATTTCCACCAATAGTGTGGCCATTTGTATTATTATCACTCAGCCTGTTCTGCAAAGAATCTTTTACGAAAATCCCATTGGCATCGTAGTAGCGATATTTTGCATCGGTAATAGATTCGCCATCGTTTTTAGTAAATGTTGTATTAAACCCAAAAGATAAGGTACGCCCCCTTTTAGCAAAAGAGTGACGGTAAAGGATATTATTACGGATATTGAACCCGTTTCTGTCGGATGATGAATTGGTTAAGGAGTTGTTTACAGAATCCGCAACGTCTTCATAAGTATTTAAAGAGGTGTAAGAAGTTGATTTGTTCTTTTGAAAGCTGAGACTTGGAATAATAAAGATAGAATTGGCTGAATCTATTTTATACTCCAGCCTCAGGTTAAGGCGGTGATTGGTATTATCTGTTACTGAATTACTATTTTGAAAACTGAACTGGTTCTTCGGAGTGGCAAAGGTTTCTGTATTGATAATGCTCTCGTTATTGTTATGGCTGTTGTTAAAAAAATAGCTGCCGGTTACCGTTAATTTCTTTGCATACACATTGCTGAAGTTGATACCAAAAGCATTGGTTTTGCTGATGCCACTTGACTGGCCGACATTAAAGTTCTCTCCGCCGCCAAAGTTACCGCCACCCGGGCCACCTCTTCCTCCGCCACGGCCACCACCGCCGCCGCTGGTTACACCCAGGAGGTCCTGCGATGCAAAATTTTGCTGGTTTATGTTATTGAAATTACCAACCAGAGAAATTCTCCTGTCGCCTTTAAAAAAACTTACATTGCCACCAGCGCTGTAACGGCTGTCTGTTCCGGCGCCTGCATATATTCTTCCAAACTGGCCATTCTTAATGCCCGATTTGGTAACAATATTTACTGTTTTTACCGAGTTGCCATCATCAAAACCCGTAAGCTGCGCCTGGTCGCTCAGTTTATCAAAAACCTGTATCTTATCTATTACCGAAGCAGGTAAATTCTTCAGTGCGGCAGTAGCATCGTCACCAAAAAAATCCCTGCCATCCACAGTCACTTTTCTTACCTGCTCACCCATGGCTGTAACTGTGCCATCCTTACCTACGGTAACACCGGGCAACTTTTTTATCATATCCTCGGCCGTTGCATCGGGGTTAACCTTAAACTGGCCTGCGCTGTATTCAGTTGTATCGCCTTTTTGCCTGGCGGGAGCCGCTTTGGCAACAACGGTTACGTCAGTAAGATCGGTTGCCACTTTGCCCAGGTTAAAGCTAAGCGGAGTAATATTGCTTGCCTGGAGGTTTACACGTTGCTCCACTTTTTCGTACCCGGTAAAACTGATATAGAGGCGGTAACCATTTGCATTCAAATTATTAAAAACAAAGTTCCCGTTCTTGTCTGTAACAACCAGTTTTACCTGCGACGAATCCCTTATTGAAACCAGTTTCACAGTGGCGCCCACAATAGCAGATTTGTCGCCTTTATCAGTAACTTTTCCTTTTAATGAAATATCCTGGCTTTTTGCAACAAAGCCTGCCAGGCTTAAAAACAACGCTAACAATACCGGTCTTAATCTCATAAATTATCTTTTGTGTGCCAGTTTAGACGACAGCCGGGAAGAAAACTGGCGCAGTAAGCAGCGTTTTTAACCAAATACAGTCTTTTGTTATAAAAGCGGCATATACAGGGTATAAGCGGTAATAACTGCTTATTAACTTATCAGGCTAAAGCAAGTGCTTAAATTGCCTTTTTAGGAGTAACTTGCAGCCCTAAAATTTAAAACCGACGAATTATGGAATATGGCAAATTGGTATCTGTAACGGGCTTACCCGGATTGTTTGAACTGTTATCTTCAAAAGCAGATGGCGGTGTGGTAAGGTCGCTGGAAGATAAAAGCACAAAATTTGTAAGCACAAGGGTACACCAGTTTTCGCACCTGGAAAGCATCGAAATATTTACAACCGGGGATAATGTGAACCTGGTGGATGTATTCACTGCAATGGGCGCAAGCACTGAAAAAATACCAGCGGAAAATGATGCTGCAGCAGTGAAAAAATATTTTGAAAAAGTTTATCCAACAATGGATTTCAGCCGTGTATATGCCAGCGACATGAAGAAAATGATAAAATGGTTTGGCATTTTAAAGGCTAATAATATAGAGATCAAATTGTCGGAAATGCCCGCAGAAAGCGATGCTGCTGTAGTAGAAAACAAACCTAAAGCTGTTGAGACAAAGGCGGCAGCTGTTAAAAATGCCCCTGCCAAAAAGATAAATGCGCCAAGGAAAATGGCGTAAGGCTTAACAAAAGATTTTTTACTGTAAATCCTGCCATTGTATTTTAATACGGCAGGATTTATAATTTTGATACCCAATACAGCATTCAACTTTCACAACGCACAATTATGTACACAGCCAATATACAAAAACTGCCACGCCATTTTATACCAGCTGATTTTACTGTTAGCACCTGGGATAGCCTGGAGCCTTATTTTAAGAACCTGCTAGACAGGAATATTGAAAGCAAACAGCAGCTTGAGCAATGGCTGAAGGACCAAAGCGAACTGGAAGCGCTGGTTAGTGAGGATGCCTGCTGGCGGCAGATCAAAATGACCTGTGATACAGAAAACAAAGAACTGGAAGAGGCATTCAATTATTTCTGCATGGAAATTCAGCCGAAGATTCAGCCTTATGCGGATGCTTTGAATAAAAAGCTGCTGAACCATCCCCTTGCAAAGGAGCTGGATGCTGAAAAATATTTCACGTACCTGCGCAGTATGCGTAAAAGCATCGAACTGTTCAGGGAAGAAAATATTCCGCTGCAGGCAGAACTATCTGTTATGCAGCAGCAATACGGGGTTATATCGGGTAAGATGACCGTAACCGTGCAGGGCCAGGAATATACACTGCAGCAGGCTGCAAAATTTTTGGAAAGCCCCGACAGGGAGCTTCGTGAAGAAGTGTATCGAAAAATAAATGAACGGAGGCTGGTTGATAAAGAGGCAATGAATGAACTGTATGATAAATTGATCGATAAACGAAACCAGGAAGCGCTCAATGCCGGTTTTTCAAACTACCGTGATTATCGTTTTAAAGAACTGGGCCGCTTTGATTACACAAAAGAAGATTGCTTTCAATTTCATGAGGCCGTAAAGCAGCATGTGCTGCCATTGGTAAATATCATCTACCGGCAAAAAAAACAAAAGCTTGGGCTTGATACCCTGCGTCCCTGGGATCTTGATGCAGAGCCGGAGGGGGTAAAGCCATTGGTGCCATTTAAAACCAGTGAAGAGCTGATAGAAAAATCAATTGCCTGCTTCAGCAGGCTGCGCCCTTTCTTTGGCGAATGCCTTACCAGGATGCAGGAGATGAAACACCTTGACCTGGAAAGCCGCAAGGGCAAAGCACCTGGCGGATACAATTGCCCGCTTGCCGAAAGCGGTGCCCCCTTTATTTTTATGAACGCTGCAGGGCAAATGCATGATGTTACCACCATGCTTCACGAAGGCGGACATGCTGTGCATTCTTTTTTAGCTCACCCGCTCGAATTGAATGGCTTTAAGGAATACCCCATGGAGATTGCCGAAGTGGCGAGTATGGCTATGGAACTGATGAGCATGGAAGAATGGGAAACTTTCTTTACAGATGCAACTGACCTGAAGAGAGCCAAAGAACATCAGCTTGAAAGAGTGATCACTATTTTCCCCTGGATAGCCATCATTGATAAATTTCAGCATTGGGTATATGAGCACCCAGCGCACACACATGAAGAGCGTACTGCAAGCTGGAATGCAATACTGAACGAATTCAGGGATGATGTAATTGATTACAGCGGACTGGAGCCGTACCGCAGCAATAGCTGGCAACGTCAATTGCATTTATTTGAAGTGCCATTCTACTATATTGAATACGGCATTGCACAACTGGGCGCCATTGGCATGTGGATGCAGTTTAAAGAAAACAAAGAGCAGGCAATGGATAACTATTGCAAGGCCCTTGCATTAGGTGGCACCCGAACCCTGCCGCAATTATATGAAGCTGCCGGCTTAAAATTTGATTTTAGCCCCGCTAAGATTAAAGTGCTGATGGAATTTGTGCAGGCGGAAATGAGCCATTGATCATTTACATGCATCGCAAACACCGCTAACCACTAAATCTACCTGCTTTTGCCTGAATCCTTTTGGAAGCTTCACTTCCGGTATGCTAACATGCTCCAGGCAAAAGGTTTTATCACATACATCGCAAATGAAATGTACATGGTTGTCATGATGATGACCTGCTTCGCAATTATCCTTACACAAAGCGTATAAGATGGAGTTATCGGTTGTTGGGATGTTATGGATGATGCCTTTTTCAACGAATGTTTGCAGGGTTCTGTAAACGGTAACCCGGTCAAAACTGGCATCGGTAAACTTTTCTATATCAGCATGGGCTAAAGCCCCGGCACTATTTAAAAATAACTCCAGGATTTTTTTTCTGCCCTCGGTTATGCTGAGCTGGTTTTTTTTCAGTATGTCTGATATCGCTTCCATATTTAGTTGGGGGTGCTGCTGAATCCATTCATAAACCGTTTGGTGGTAATTTTTTCCTTCAGCAGTCCTTTTATATCGTTGATCAGTTTGTCCACTTCGTCATTGTTCAATCCATCATACACCATGCCCCTCACCCTGCGTTGTTTATCCACCAGGGCAAAAAACTGTGTATGTATGAACTGGTCTTTCAATTGTGTACTATCAGGTTTGCCATTATCAATTCCGTAATCCTGACGGGCCATTTTATATAGCGCCCCTTTATCACCAGTAACAAAATTCCAGTTCTTATTATTGCTTACCGCTGTATGGTTGGCGGTGTCGTAATCGATCCAGTAAGATCCGTCTGCTTTCTTCTCCAGTTTACCATTGATCATTTTTGCCTCGTACCCTTTTAACAAGGGAACAGAGTCCGTTTCGGGCATACAGGTATGCGACAGGATCATAAAATCTGGCTCGTCTTTGAATGCATCATACACCCTGCGCATATTGGCATTCATTTTTGGGCAAATGCCTTTACAGGTTGTAAAAAAATACTCAGCAACATATACTTTGCCATCCACTGTTGATTGAGTAATTTTTTTTCCATCCTGGTTAACAAATGAGAAGTCAGATACATTATCGTTCCTTACCATCAGGGGCGACCTTGAAAAATCATAATCGCTGAAAAGAAGCACATAAAAAACGCCCAGCAGCAAAACAAAAAATACCACATATATCCAGATCCTTTTTCGCATAAAACTCATTTCTGCAAATTTACGCCTGTTTGGTTTAGCTGCACTTTATTAGTATAATTATTTGCAACATTATTGCAAATACTGTACATTTGCAGGCTACACTTATGAACTTTAAATTAAATTGGGATGCGGTAGGTATTGGCACTTCTGTATTGTGC
This sequence comes from Ferruginibacter sp., assembly GCA_044226725.1. GTDB lineage: Bacteria > Bacteroidota > Bacteroidia > Chitinophagales > Chitinophagaceae > Ferruginibacter. The sequence continues at coordinate 114,010 of JBGAGM010000009.1, forward strand.
GCCATACATTGCGCCCTTTTGCCTGTAATTGTAAGTTCGCTCCCTGTTTTCGGGATAAACATTGTTCACAACCTGGTCTTTGAGTGGGGCATGATAGCCCTTGCCTTTCTAGTAGGCTCCTATTCACTTTTTCATGGCTACAAAAAACATCACCGTTCATTAAAGCCGGTGTTACTTTTTTGCGTTGGTTTCATGTTCCTGATTTTAAAACAATTTTATCTTCAGCACGATATCCTGTTTTTAATTATTGCTGTCTGCTGCGTTATCGGCGCACATTATTATAATTACCGGCTTTGCCATCGAAGCAAATGTTCATCGCCCCATCATACACATTAACCGGCAGCGGTTTTAAAAGTTTAAGGCTATATTTATTGCTCAAAATCTAAGCTATGCAAAGAATATTCCCGGTTTTTATAGCAGTTCTATTTTTTAGCCTGACTGCACCGGCTCAAAATAAACCTGCCAATAATAAAGATGAACAGATCATACGAACACTTATTGAGGAGCAGCGTGTGGCCTGGAACAGAGGCGACAAAGAAGAATATATGCAAACGTACTGGCAGAGCGATTCGCTGATGTTTATAGGCAAAAGCGGTGTTACTTATGGCTGGCAAAAAACACTTGAGAACTATAAGAAGGGGTACCCTGATACTGCTGCCATGGGCAAACTGGATTTTGATATCCTGGAAATGAAAAGGCTATCTGTAATGTACTTTTTTGTGGTAGGCAAGTGGCATCTCACCAGGAGTATTGGTAATGTGGGCGGCCACTTTACGTTGCTGTTCAAAAAAATAAAGGGAAGATGGGTGATTGTGGCAGACCACAGCAGTTAAAAGACCATTGGCTTTAAAACACCTTCAGCCCTACAATTTCCACTTTCGCCTGAGGTTAATGACCAGGAAAATAAAACTGACCAGCAGGAAAACATAGTACGTGTAGTTTTTCCAGTTGGGGGCATCTTCAAAAAAAGCATAGTTAAGATAAAGCCCTATAAAGATATTCACGATCATCCACAGCAAAACAATCGCCAGGGTGTTCACAATTCTTAACAGGAATATTTTGGGATCTTCTTCGTTGCTCATGAGATTGTAAAAATACTGCTGCTTTTTATTTTGCAAGTATTTTTTTAAAGGCCGCACTATCGCCGTTAAAAACATTAAAGTCCACAAAGGCATCAATACCATTTACATGGCCCCTTTCATTGTGCTGCCAGATGAGCCAGTTGCGTTTTATCCGGGGCTTATCTTTTACGTAATAATGGGCCACCCATAAGGGATAATCATCAAACTTTCCGTCCAGGAAATTCTCATAAAAATCAACATTCGTATAAATTACCGGCTTCACTTTATAATATTTCCCGACCATTTGCAGCCAGTCCTTAGCCCTTTGCTGTATATCAGCGGCTGAGGCCCCATTAGTTGTTTCTATATCCAGCACGGGTGGCAGATCGCCTTTTGCCAGTTTTACCGTTTCAATAAAATTTTCTGCCTGTGCCTTTCCGCTTTTGCTGCTGATAAAAAAATGATAGGCGCCCCTTGGAAGTCCGGCTTCCCTGGCATTGAACCAGTTTCTCCTGAAACTATTATCCACCCTTCCCAGTCCCTCGGTGGCTTTGATGAATGCAAAACCAATTTTAACTTTTTTATCCTGCATGGCCCGCACGGCTTTCCAGTCAATATTATCCTGGTGGTGGCTTACATCAATACCATGTATCTCATAGTTCACCGGCAAATCGATCCCGAATGCAGGATAACGTACAAATTTTGGCCTGCTAAAAAAATCATTGATGTAGTAAACTGCTGTGGCAATACAGGCCAGCAATAACAGCAGAATCAGAATGGTTTTTAAAATGCTTTTTTTTCTTTTTGCCAAGGGTTGGGTGCAGTAATAGTGTTTACAAAGCAGTTACAAATTACTGATTAATGACTGCACGAAGCTGGTAAATTTTTCTTAAATGAATTTACCTGAGCAGTTTTTTTACAAACTTAAAATCGCCGGCTTCGATCTTTAAAAAATAAACGCCTTTGGGCAGGTGTGCCGATGGTATTTCAAGATAGTCGCCGCCATTTACAAGGCTGACCGTACGGGTATAAACCCTTTGACCGGCTGCGTTGAATAAGTTTATATTAATACCGGAGGCAGTCATCTTGCGCAGGTAAATATAAAAATGATCACCAACCGGGTTGGGAAAAACCTTAACGATATTTTGCCCTGCCAGCGGATCGGGGACCTTAGCGCTCACATTATTCCTGGTAACCAGCCAGTATTCCGGATCTATTAACACAGTATCAGCAATAAACCCAATATTCTTCAGAAAAGTTTCTCCGTTGGTTTTATTATCTACAACTATGGTTTTTTCCTGCGTGGCATTTTTAAATTTTAATGCTACCGGCAGTTCAAAAAAGTCAACTGAATTATGAGATGTGGTTTGATTCATCGTAATATTCACATACTCCCTGCCAATCTGCGTCCACTGTACATTATAGCTTGGGTAGCCCTGCCCTTTGAACCAGTCTTTAAAAAATCCGGTAAGGTCCTGGCCGCTTGCCTGCTCCAGGTTTCGTTTCAGGTCATCTGTTTTAGCAAAGCCATAGGCCAGTTTTGTGTCTTTCTGGTACTGGCGAAGCCCGTTAAAAAACGCTGTATCTCCCAATTTCCACCGCAGCATATACAACAGGTAGCTGCCTTTGTTATAACTGAGCCTTCCGTCGAATATCCTGCCCACATTCGTAGTATCATCCACCCATACCGAGCCCCCGGGTACTGAAGTAATACTATTGATAACCGCTCTCCTGGAGTTAAGTGTATTGGCAGGATATTTATTTTCCATGTAAAAGGCCGCCAGGAAAGTGGCAAATCCTTCGTTCAGCCAGATATCCTCCCAGCTTGCGCAGGTAATCTTATCGCCAAACCACTGGTGACCAAGTTCATGTGCACAAAGGCTTTCATCGATGGATACCACAAAGGTGGAAGTTTGATGTTCCATACCTCCGCCCCAGCTAAACTGCACGTGGCCATATTTCTCTTTTATGAAAGGATAGTCGCCGAAATTATTGTGAAAAAGCTGCATAGCATTCAGCGTATTTTGGGTGCCATTTTGAAAAGAAGCCAGGTTTTCCGGGTAGCAAAAAGTTTGCATAGGTAAATTGGTAGTGCCCAGTAAAACACTATTGTTAAATACAGCAAAATTGGTTACAGCGAAGCAAACCAGGTAGGAGGCAATGGGGTAACGATGCTTCCAGTAAGTTTGTTTTTTTGTTCCGGCAGATACCAGCGTTTCACTTTGCAACATTCCATTGGCTGCGGCTTTGTACTGGGCCGGGGCTGTTACAATAATGTCAACCGAATCTGCTTTATCATCCAGGCCATTTTTGCATGGCCACCAGTCGCGGCTTCCATATGGCTCACTGAGGCTCCACATTACCGGGGTGCCGGCATGGGTGGTGGTTTCAAAAGAGCCAAAGCCATTATTGGCAGGAACCCCTTTATAAAAAACAGCCACAGAATCTAGCACACCTGCATTGATCACTGCCGGAAAATCTATCGAAAGTGTATTATTATTATGCAGTTTCGTAAGTATTTGGCTTCGCTGTTTTACACTGTCAACAGTTAGTGTATTCATCAGGTCGAGCTGTATACTATTGGTTGTCGTGGTTACAACAAAATACAGTGTAACTTTCCCGGTTATGTACCTAATTGCCGGATTTACTTCCCATTCGCAACGGTAATATTTTACATCATAATTATTACTGGCCGACGTAATGTTCTCCACTGGGTTTCCGGCGGTTGCCTGATATCTGAAATTACTTTCCATGGCGGCAATATCATTCACAGATTTACAGTATGGTGGTACTGTTTGCGCCTTCGCCATTATACTGCCAAATAATAGAAAAACGAGTAAAATACGCATGATTAGTAATTTAATTTTTGTTGATTTTGAATGCGTTAAAATAAATTTCCTAAAGTTTTGTGAATAGGCAATAATGAACAAAAGTATCCGTTTTTAAACTGGCCCGTATTTAATTCGGTAATCCCCAAAGAAAACAAGTTCAGGCATGATGAAACAAACCTATTCGTTCTTAAAGGTATCCAAAGCAACTTGGATACTTTTTTTTATTGCAGGTTCCGTATTTTCAGCTAAAGCAAATACTTTTTCCGACACTACAAAGAAACAGCTACTGGCTGCTTCAAAAAGTAATGAAAACTTTATTACACTTGAGCCCAATGTTGTGTTTCCTGAAGTATTGACAGGAAATGAGGAACAAACGCTGTCTTATATTGAAAAATTCTCTGAGAACAGGAGGGCTTATCTTATCCGTACCTATAACCGCAGCAAAAAATACTTTCCTAAAGCAGGGGCCATTTTAAAAAAACACAACCTGCCGCAGGAGCTAAAAGTTTTACTTGCGCTGGAAAGCGCTTTTAATGCCAATGCAGTATCCAAAGCGGGGGCAGTAGGTTACTGGCAGATCATGGATGAAGTAGCCAGGGAATATGGTTTAAAGTATGTGGCGCAGGAAAAAGCTGCTGATAAGAAAGCAGTGAAGAAAAAAGATGCCAAAGTCGTTGCGGAAAAAAAGCCGGCAGTAAAAGCAGTGGCACTGAAAGACGATCGTAAAAATTTCAACAAATCCACTTATGCAGCCGCACGCTATTTAAAAGACCGCAGCCGCAACCTGGATAACGACCTGCTGCTGATGGTGGCCAGCTATAACTGTGGGGTAGGTAATGTATGGGATGCTATGAAAAAAACAGGTTTACGGGATCCCGGTTTTTGGGATATAAAGGAATACCTGCCTGCTGAAACCCAGGCTTATGTAATGAACTTTATTACGCTGAATGTGGTATTTAATAACTATGATAAGTTTATAAGTAACACCTTATTGTTTTCACCAACCAGGGTAAAAGCAGAAAATGAAGCAGGAAAACTTGCAGAAGAAAGCACTTTGCTAAATGACTAAATATATTACCCATCATATTTTTAGCCGGCACAAATGTGCCGGCTTTTTATTTTAAAACTCCGCTTTGTTAAAAAAACAGGCATTCTACCATGCACTCAATAAATAATTGCAATCGGCTTACCTTTGCTTATGCCCCAATTCAATTGGAACGATAGCAGAAACTTATTAAGTAAACTTACCTTCAGGAGATTTATTAATGGTCTTAAAGTGCTGAGCAGTTTTTATGCAAGCCGCCTGCTCAAAAAACCGGTGCAATGGGGATACCCGGTTTCCATTTCTTTTGAACCCACCACCAGTTGCAACCTTCGTTGTCCTGAATGCCCAAGCGGCCTGCGACAATTCAGCCGCCCTACAGGTATGCTTCAAAAAGATTTTTTCATCAGCACCATTGACGAAATTCACAAAGAATTATTGTACCTCATCTTTTATTTCCAGGGCGAGCCCTATCTCAATCCTGATTTTTTAAAGATGGTGAAATATGCAAGTGACAAAAGAATTTATACAGCTACTTCCACCAATGCACATTACCTGACTGATGCTGTTGCAAAGCAAACAGTAGAAAGTGGTTTGGATCGTTTGATCATTTCCATTGACGGCACTACGCAGCAAGTGTATCAGCAATACCGTGTGGGCGGTAACCTGGAAAAGGTACTGGAGGGCGCCAGGAACATCATGAAGTGGAAAAAAGAACTGAAGAGCAAAACCCCTTTTGTCTTCTTCCAGTTTTTAGTAGTAAAGCCAAACGAGCACCAGGTGGAAGATATAAAGCGGCTTGCAAAAGAAGTTGGCGTGGATGAAGTGCGTTTTAAAACGGCGCAGGTATATGAATATGAAAACGATCCTAATAACCTGATACCCACCATTGACAAATTCAGCCGTTACAAAAAAAACAGCAATGGCACATACATTGCTAAAAACAAATTAGCCAACCGGTGCTGGAAGCTGCAGCATGCCAATGTGATCACCTGGGACGGGCTGGTGGTGCCCTGCTGCTTTGACAAGGATGCCATGCATCAACTGGGGAATTTAAAAACACAGTCTTTCAAAGAGATATGGCATAACGATAATTACCGCCAGTTTAGAAATGAACTGATGAAAAGCAGGAAAAATATTGATATTTGTGCCAATTGCAGCGAAGGGGTATCGGTTTGGCAAGATTAACTGAGTTTATTTTAAAAACCTGATTATGAATCAACCTGGTTTTAACGAACGCCTGCGGCAGGTTTTGATACTGATGCTGGTAGTGGCCATGGCCATTTTACTGATCATGCAGCTAAGGGCATTTATTCCGGGCATGCTTGGTGGTATCACGCTTTATATTTTAAGCCGCACCGTATATTTTCAGCTTATCTTTAAACGCAAATGGAAAAAGGGATGGACAGCCCTGTTATTCATCTTCGTGTATCTTATCATCATCGCCATTCCTGTGTATATAAGCATTGCACTGGTATCTCCTAAAATCAGTGCTTTTACAGATAACCAGGACCAGGTCATACAAAGCATCCAATCGCTTTCTGCAAAGGTTCGTGAAAAAACCGGTGTTACTATATTCTCAGCAGAAAGTGCAAAAACCATTGCTCAAAAGCTGTCGGTATATATCCCCATGGTAATAAACAGCACCATGGCGCTGATCACCAATCTGATCATCATGTTCTTTTTACTTTATTATTTGCTGGTGCATGGCCGCGAAATGGAAAAATATTTAAGCAGGGTAACACCATTAAAACATGAGAATGTAAACATGCTTGCAGGTGAAACTAAAATGATGATCAAGGCAAATGCATTGGGCATACCCATCATTTGCATTGTGCAGGGTGCTTTTGCAGCGCTCGGGTACTGGATTTTTGGTGTGGAAGACTGGGCGCTCTGGGGATTTGTTACCGGTGTGTTTGCATTTTTCCCGCTGGTGGGCACCATGATCATTTGGGTACCCCTGGTGGCATATTTGTTCATTCATGGAAGCAACTGGCCTGCATTGGGACTTACCCTTTACAGTATCATTGTAACCGGCAATGTGGATTATATTGCCCGTTTAAAACTGATGAAGTACATGGGCGATGTGCACCCCGTTATCACCGTGCTGGGTGTTATTGTTGGCCTCAACCTTTTTGGGTTTATGGGCCTTATTTTCGGACCTTTGCTTATAAGTTATTTTTTGATCATGGTGAAAATTTACATTAATGAGTTTGATAAAACTCCGGAAAATACAGACGTATCACACGGAAAAAACAGCACAGACAATTAACCGCTAACCATATATGGGTATCGACAAAGACATAAACCAGGCAACATTCAGAAATGAATACCAGAAAGCAATAATCAACATTGTATATACATTCAACTGGATGAATGAGAAAATGAAGAAGGTGCTGGACAGGGAAGATATTACCAGCCAGCAATTTAATATTCTGCGCATTTTGCGTGGTGCAGGCAAACCCATTTCAACCCTGCAGATACGGGAGCGTATGCTTGATAAAATGAGTGATACCAGCCGTATCGTTGACCGGCTTGTTTTGAAAGGCCTAGCCAAAAAAAATGTATGCGCCAATGACAAAAGGCTGGTGGATGTAAGTATCAGCCAGAAAGGCCGCACACTTCTGGAAAAAATTGACCTGCACGAAAAAGATATGGATGCTATTGTTGGCAACCTGTCTGATGCAGAAGCAAAGACGCTGAATAAATTGCTGGACAAGATCCGGGAATCAAAATAACCAAAACCAGTACATGAAATTTTTCTTTTCCTGCTTATTGACAGCCGCTTGCTGCCTGCCTGCGGTTCATTCATTTTCCCAGGCCAAACCAGAGTTCCGCGGCGTTTGGGTTGCCACTGTTGATAATATTGACTGGCCATCCAACAGGAATCTCAGTTCCGATTCGCAGAAAGTGGAATTCATAAGGCTGCTTGACATGCACCAGCGCAATGGGATGAATGCCATGATAGTACAGGTGCGCCCTGCCACTGATGCTTTTTATCCATCTCAATACGAACCCTGGAGCGAATTTCTTACCGGCACACAGGGTCAGCCGCCGGTACCCTACTACGACCCGCTTGAATTTATGATAAGTGAAACACACAAGCGGGGTATGGAATTTCATGCCTGGATGAATCCTTACCGTGCTGTGTTTAATGTTACCAAATCATCAGTTGCAGCAACACACATCACCCGGGTTCATCCGGAATGGTTTTTAACCTACGGCGATAAAAAATATTTTGACCCGGGCATAAAAGAAGCGCAACAGTATGTAGCCAATGTGGTTAAAGATGTGGTAAGCCGGTATGCAGTAGATGCCATTCATTTTGATGATTACTTTTACCCCTACCGCATTTCCGGAAAAGAATTTCCGGATGAAGCCAGTTTCAGGAAATATGGAAATGGAATGAACAAGGATGACTGGAGAAGAAGTAATGTGGATTCAATCATCCTGTCCCTGTCTAAAGTAATTAAAAAGGAAAATCCAAAATGCCAGTTCGGAATTTCACCATTTGGCGTTTGGCGTAATTTTTCCCAGGACTCCGTTAACGGAAGCCGTACCCGGGCCGGGCAGACAAACTACGATGACCTCTATGCAGATATTTTATTGTGGTTAAAAGAAGGCTGGATCGATTATGTGGCCCCGCAGATATACTGGGAGTTTGAACAAAAAAATGCGCCTTATCAAACTGTTTTGGACTGGTGGAGCACGCATACCTATGGTAAAAACTGTTATATAGGGCTGGGCATTTATAAAGCCGGCAGCAATACCTACTGGAAGGATATTACACAATTGCCCAGGCAGATTGAAGCCCTGCGTAAAACCCCTAATGTACAGGGTATGATCTTTTTCAGCAGCAAAAGCTTTGACAAAAACCCGAATGGCTGGAGCGATTCCCTCCGGCTGAATTATTTTAAGGACCCTGCAAAAACACCTGAGATAAAGTGAGGCATCCCTTCTTCAAAAAGCTCTAAGGCATGGGTTCTTTGTCTTTGCCTTGCCCGTCATTTTTATATACCTTTGCGCTATCAATGAATGCATTTGAATTAAAGCATTCTCAATTACTAATTTTTCATTCTTAATTATTTTTTATGCCCGGCTTTGAACATTTTGGAAAGGAAGAAATTAAAGAGGTAAACGATGTGCTTGAAACAGGCATTATGATGCGTTATGGCTTTGATGGCACACGTAAAGGTATCTGGAAGGCCAGGGAACTGGAAACCGCCATTTGCGAAACCTTTGGCTGCAAACATGCCCAGTTACTTAGCAGTGGCACTGCTGCATTAACCACGGCCATGAGTGCCCTGGGCCTGGGTTACGGTGATGAGATCATACTTCCCTCTTTTACTTTTGTTGCCAGTTTTGAAGCTGTGCTAAGCGTTGGTGCCATCCCGGTTTTTGTGGATGTGGATGATACTTTGACACTGGACCCTCAGGCTGTACGCAACGCCATCACTTCTAAAACAAAGTGCATTATGCCGGTGCACATGTGCGGCAGCATGGCCGACATGGATGCATTGCAGGCCATTTGCAAAGAACATAATCTGATTTTGCTGGAAGATGCCTGCCAGAGCATTGGTGGCTCTTATAAAGGCAGGAAACTGGGCACTATCGGCGATGCCGGAACCTTCAGTTTCGATTTTGTAAAAACCATTACCTGCGCCGAAGGTGGTGTGGTAATGACAAACCGGGAGGACGTATATATTGCCAGCGATGGTTATACCGACCATGGGCACGATCATAAAGGCGTGGACCGCGGGGCCGACCTGCATCCTTTTATCGGGTACAATTTCCGCATCAGCGAATTACATGCAGCCGTTGGTTTGGCCCAAATAAGAAAGCTGGATACATTCCTGGCCATTCAGAAAAAAAATCACACTGCTTTAAAAAATGCATTGTCGCAGATACCCGAAGTAAGTTTCAGAAGGATACCCGACGAAAATGGTGACAGTTGCACTTTCCTGAGCTGGTTTTTACCAACCGAAGAAGCCACTGCTGCTGTGGTGGCAGAACTAAAAGCACAAAATATTTTAGCCGGTAATTTTTACTGGTTTGTAAATAACTGGCATTATATCAGCAAGTGGGACCATTTGAAAAATGCAGTAACATTGAATGCCCTGCATCCCGACCTTAAGGCTGCTGTAATACACCATGCCACAAAAAACTTTAGCGCCAGCGATGCCATTATGAGCCGATGCATATCCACAGCTATCAGTCTTACCTGGACCGATGAACAATTACAAACCAAATGCGACCAGCTGGTAAATGTGGTTAAAAAAGTACTGAGCGAACAAAGCGCAACTGTATAACAGCTAAGTTATTCTTGTTAACCCGCAACCTGATTGCGGGTTTTCTTTTTAATAAGAAGGTAAAATGCCGGAATTGGGCTTTCCTTCCAGGTAATTATTGTACTGCAAAGAACCCAGCCTGAACCTTAGCGGAATTTTTGTTGCTTTCTCAAATTGCAATTCCTTTCTGCAGAAAAAACCAAAAGCCTGTGTATAATAATTGGCAGCAATAACCGTACAGGAAACAGGATTAACACGAATTACCGGATTAGTGTAACTATCGGCCCGCTTTATAAAAGCGCTGTTGGTTCCATATATTTTATTGGGAGCATGAGGCTGTCGTATGCTAAACAGGTCTTTGTTACCAGCCGTTTTTACAATATTATTTTGGCAATAGGAGCTTCCTGCCACAAAAATCATGCAAAAAAATAAAATTTTAGCTTTTTTATACATTCTCCTAGCATTTATCTGTGTAAATTTACGTTGTTATTTATAACAAGGTTTAGCTTGATTGAATAGAAATTTGAGTGTTTACCCTAAAGGAATGTGTTAATGGCTTTAAGTCAGGGATTATATCAAAAACAATTACAAAAATTATCGCCCCAGCAAATTCAGTTGATGAAATTGCTGCAGGTTCCTACTGCACAGCTGGAAGAAAGGATAAAGGAAGAAATTGAGGAAAACCCGGCGCTGGAAGAAGCTGAAGATGGCCATGAAACCGAATATGATGAGGTAAAAGATGAGTTTTCTGAGGCCGAGGGCGATGATGCAGAAATGGATGGAAGTGTGGATGAATACGATAATATTGACATTAGCGAGTATGTAAGCGAGGGCGACGATGAGGTGGCGGATTACAAATTAAAAGATACCAATTACCCCGAAATTGATGAGGACCGGGTTATTCCTATCAAGGTGGAAAAAGGTTTCAATGAGCTGATGATCGAGCAGCTTGATATGCTTAACATTGATGAATATCAGAGGAAAGTGGCACTGCAGATCATTGGCAACCTGGATGATGATGGTTATTTAAGGCGTGAATTTTCAGCCATTGTGGACGACCTGGCCTTTCGGCAAAATATTTCCACCACAGAAGAAGAAATTGCCGGCCTGGTATTACAGATACAACAGTTCGATCCGCCGGGCATTGCTGCCCGCAACCTGCAGGAATGTTTGTTGCTTCAGCTGGAAAGAAAACTGCACGAGGGCAAGCATGTAGAAATGGCCATTCGGGTTCTTGAAAAATACTTTGACGAGTTTACCAAGAAGCACTACGAGAAAATACAACGTGGCTTCGACCTCACAGATGAACAACTGCGGGAAGTCATAAACCAGATCATCAAATTAAATCCCAAGCCCGCAGGCTCAGTAGGTACAGGTGCCTCCAGTGCCGAAAGTTATGTGGTACCGGATTTCTTTATCTACAACAACAACGGCAAACTGGAATTAACACTCAACAATAAGAATGCACCCGATCTGCGGATCAGTGAGGGTTACCGTGAAATGCTGAAGGAATATGACCGCGGAAGCAAAAAAGACAAGCGTCAGAAAGAAGCGGTGATCTTCATCAAACAAAAAATAGATGCAGCCAAATGGTTCATTGATGCCATCAAACAACGGCACAATACTTTGCTGAACACCATGGAGGCCATCATGAACTATCAGCGGGCTTTCTTTCTTTCCGGAGAAGAGACTGATCTTCGGCCCATGATCCTGAAACATATAGCCGAAGAAACCGGCCTCGATATTTCAACGGTAAGCCGCGTTGCCAACAGTAAATTTGTACAAACCGAGTTTGGTACCTACCGCCTTAAATTCTTCTTTAGCGAAAGCCTGCAAACCGACAGTGGTGAGGAAGTAAGCACCAGGGAAGTAAAGAAGATCTTGAGCGATATCATTGAATCAGAAGATAAAAAACACCCGTACAGTGATGAAAAACTTACTGATATGCTGCAGGAAAAAGGCTACAATATTGCCCGGCGCACTGTAGCCAAATACAGGGAACAGCTGAATATTTCCGTGGCCCGGCTAAGAAAAGAATTATGATAATGGACGACAGAAAACTTATAACAGCCGACAGGCAGGAAAAAGCAGGAACCGCATCCGTGGTCAGTCGCCCGTCGCCGGTGGTCTCGTTCCTGGCGCATTTTTTCTCTGTTATATTTCATCCATTGTTCATCCCGTTTTACGTTATTGCTTTTTTACTGAATTTTCACCCCTCTTATTTTTCGGGCCTTGGTTTTTTTACAAAGTTTGAAATACTAAGATCTGCCATTGTAAATACGATCCTGTTTCCTGCCTTTTCCCTGCTGGTTATGAAAGGCCTTGGTTTTGTAAAATCATTCATGTTGCACACAAAAGAGGACAGGATCGGCCCCTACCTGGCCAATATGATTTTTTATTTTTGGATGGCCCGTGTATTTTTTAATTATAAACCGGAACTATCGCCTGTACTGGCCTCTTTCATGACAGGTGTTTTTATAACTACCGCCATTGCTTTGGCTGCAAACGTGTTTTACAAAATAAGTATGCATGCAATTGGCTGTGGCGGCATGCTGGGAATTTTCATTATCATCATGCATAGCAATACCATGCTGATGACATGGCCTTTATCTGCTGCCTTTCTGATAACAGGTATTGTATGTACTTCCCGTATGCTGGTAAGCGATCATTCCCCCAAGGAAATTTATATGGGCCTGCTGGTGGGGCTTATATGCCAGTTTGCCGCCGCCGTTGTAATCTTATAATAGTTTTCCCCGTCAAAAAAATACCCGCTGGCCGGTATTGCCGCTTTTTCTGTAATGATTACTTTCATAAAAACAAATTTTATGAAACAGGTATTGTTTATCATGTTTTTGTTGGTTAGTTTATGCAGCAATGCTCAAAGGAAAATATATCCATATCGTATCAGGGATAAATTTGGCTACAGTGATGAAAATAAGAAGATACTTATTGAACCGGCTTATTACCAGGCCTGGCCCTTTTATGACGGGCTGGCCAGGGTTGCAGTTTTGGATGCCGCCAATAAAATTTACTACGGTTTTATAAATGAAAAAGGCAAATGGATCATTCCTGCCACTTACTTCTATGCATCAGATGCGGAGGATGGAAAGATCATTATCCGGGCCAGAACGGGTTATGGAGTTATTGATAAAAAAGGAAAGGTCATTATTGACACGATGCAACGCTCGGTCTATTATAATTCAAAAGAAAAAGTTTTCAAGGCAGAAGGGGCGGGCCGCAATTATTGTTTTTTTGACAAGGACGGTAAACAGTTGTTTCCATATAATTTCAGCTGGCTGGGTGAAGCCAGTGAAGGGCTGGCGCCGGCACGGGATGCCACTACTAACCAATATGGCTATATAAATATGAAAGGGGAATGGGTTATTGGCCCCAAAAAAGAATATGTAAGCACAAAACCTTTCAGTGAAGGGATTGCCGCAGTAACACTCACCAGTACCCCGGCCAAAGGCAATGATATTTATATTGATAAAAACGGAACGCAGGTAATAAATGCATATTACAGTAACGCCGGACCCTTTAAAAATGGTATTGCTTCAGTTGATTATACGGGGTACATCAATAAAAAAGGAGAGAAGCTTTTCACCCGCTTTAACTCAACCAGTGACTTCCGCGGCGGCCTTTCAACAGCCCGCAATACAGAATTGGCAGGCAGCAGCACGTATTACCTGATCGACACTGACGGTAAGGAGCTTGCCAGCGTACTGTACACCGGCGGAGGATTTCAGTTTGTGGATGAAGGAAATATCCTTAAACAATCTCTGTATAAATATGGTGTGATTGACCGGAAAGGCAAGACGGTCATCGAATGCAAATATGACCGCCTGCGCATAACAAGGAATGGCTATATCTATACCTATTTCCAGGATAAGAATTACAACGATATTATTACAGGCTATATCAGCGAAACTGGTGTAGAGTTTTGGGAAAACTGATACAGATCATCAGAGAATGAACAGGGGTTATTTCAAACGGCTGCATAAAAAAAGACCCCGCTTAATGCAAGGTCTTCTTTTCCTGTCGTGCCTAACAATAAAAACTTAAAACTGTAGATGAAATATAGTTTTCAATGTGAGTATTATGAAACGGTTTTTTACAACCAGTTTATTTATCAATTTACTTTGCCGGGTACTTTTGTTTACAGTTTGTTTTACTGCTTTCGGCTTTCTTGTGTATAAATCGAATTATCTGAACACTTTATTGTGTATAAAAACAAAACGGTATAAATATTTTTTTTGCGCATATTCTGACTGGTAAAAACCCTTAGCAAGTTTACTTTTTTACAAAAAATAATTCGTAAAAAGGACTGGTATTACCCCCGGGGCCTTAACAGTTCAATTACAATTGAATGCCGGTCAGCCCCTATAAATCTATATCTTTGTGTATTAAAACCATGCATAATGAATTTTAAATCTTTGATAAGCCTGTTCTTTGTGTTTGTCGTTTTTGTTGTGAGGGCTAATACGCTAAATTCAGGTTTTGATAAATCTGCATTTTACAATGCAATGGCATCAGATAACATGGAAACCATAAACAACCAGCTGGCCTTACTAAAAGCTTCTGCTGTTAATGAAAAAGATGCGTATGAAGGTGCCCTGCTGATGAAAAAAGCAGGCCTGGTTACCAAAGCAAAGGAAAAACTAAGTCTTTTTAAGGCCGGTCGTTTAAAGCTGGAAGCTGCTATAAAAAAGGACAGGGAAAATGCGGAATTTAGTTTCTTAAGGCTGATCATACAGGAACATGCTCCCAAGCTGGTTGATTATAGTGATAATATTCAGAGCGATGTTGCCGCAATACGGTCCAATTTTAAAACGCTTCCCCAGGTGGTGCAGCAGGCAATCAGTGATTACAGTAAAAAATCAAAGGTTTTAAAGCCGCTTTAGCATTAATTTGCAGTAATGAGTAAAAAGATACTGGTAATTTATTATACCCAATCGGGACAACTGGAAGATATTCTCAACAACTTTACGGCACCATTAATTGATGCCGGCAATTCTGTTGAGAAAGTTCGTGTGCACGTGGCAAATGATTATCCCTTTCCCTGGAATGGCAAGGCTTTTTTTTCAGTAATGCCCGATTGTGTACAGGGTGTGCCAACCGGACTTAAGCCATTTACACTTAAAGAAAATAAATACGACCTGGTGATACTTGGTTACCAGGCTTGGTTCCTTTCTCCCAGTATACCGGTAAACTCTATTTTAAGTACACCAGCCGTAAAAGCTGTTTTAAAGGATACACCGGTCATTACCATCACCGGAGCCCGCAATATGTGGATCAGTGCTATGCAGCGCATCAAAAAAATACTGAAAGATGCCAATGCCAAACTGGTGGGCAGCATTGCGCTTTTCGATAAGCACCACAACTTTATCAGCTTTATCACCATATTTTACTGGATGTTCAAAGGAAAGAAAGGGCGCTGGCTGGGAATATTTCCCATGCCGGGAGTTTCGGAAGCCGATATTATAAAAACAGGCGATTATAGTAAAACGGTTTTAAAATACTTAAATGGAAACAGTTTTGATGGATTACAGGATGAGTTCATTCAGCAGAAAGCAATAGAAGTAAAATATAATTTAATGTTTATCGAATCCAAGGCCAGTAAGATTTTTGCAGTCTGGGCCAGGATCATTTCAAAGAAGAAAAAAAAGACAGCGTGGCTTGTTGCATTCAAATATTATCTTTTAATTGCACTGTTTATAGCAGCCCCAATTATACTTACAGTGGATTTTATTTTCTTCAAACCATTTTTGGGTGCACGCATTAAAAAACAAAAACAACTTTATTCAGGCGTAAATTAATCATGGAAGAGATGTCATTACAAGAGGTTTATATTATTAATACAGCAGCTTTTTTTCCCAATAACCCGGTTAGCAACGATGAGATGGAAGATTACCTGGGTATAATCAATGGCGCCCCGTCAAGGTCTAAGGCAATTGTGTTGAGGAACAACGGTATCAAGAACAGGTTTTATGCCTTAGATAAAGAAGGCAGGCCCACACATACCAATGCAGAGATGACTGCAGAAGCTGTGAGGGCTTTGTTTAAAGATGACCCGGAAGGTATCAGGGATGTGCAGTTATTAAGCACAGGCACCTCTACACCGGACCAGCTGATGCCCTCGCATGGTGCCATGGTGCACGGATATTTACCAGAAACAAAACCATTTGAAGTGGTTTCCCCGTCAGGTGTTTGCTGCGCAGGTATGCATGCATTTAAATATGCGTACCTGGCTACCAAAGCCGGTGATGTTACCAATGCGGTTGCAACAGGTTCTGAACGTTTCTCCGTTGCATTACTTTCTAACAATTTTGAGGATGAAGCAAAAAAGCTGAGCGAACTGGTTGCCGATCCTTACATTGGTTTTGAAAAAGAGTTTTTACGCTGGATGTTATCAGATGGCGCAGCAGCGTTTCATATCTCCAACAAAAAAAATGAGAATGGCCTTAGTTTAAAGGTGGAATGGATAGAAGGATTTTCATACGCCAATGAACTGGAACCATGTATGTACCAGGGTACCGAAAAACTGAAAGACGGTACCATGAAAAGTTACCAGCATTACACACCACAGGAGCTTACGGAACAATCTATCATGAGCATTAAGCAGGATGTAAAGCTGCTGAGCAAGAATATTGTATTGTATGGTGGCTATGGCGTGACGGCATCTTTAGCCAAGCATGGCGTAAAATCCAGCGAGATAGATTATTTTTTACCGCACATGAGCAGTAACTTTTTTAAAGATAAAATTTACCAGCAGCTCATCGCCAATGAAACCGGCATCATGTACGATAAATGGTTTGTGAACCTGAGCGAGGTTGGTAATGTGGGTGCAGCATCGGTTTATTTTATGGTAAATGAATTGTTTCATAGCGGCAAACTAAAAGCAGGCGATAAAATATTTTTGCTGGTGCCTGAAAGTTCCCGTTTCTCTTATATGTATAGTTTGCTTACTGTTGTTTAAAACAAAACATTTTCTTCAATATGAAAAAAGAAGAAATTCCCCAGGACAACGGCGCCCTCAACAAGCTTACCAAAGAACTGGTATATGCGGTTGATAGCTCCGGTAATTATTCTACTGAATTAAGTACCGGATGGGAAGTAAAAACAAAAGCACTGGACCTTGCCTGGCAGGATATAGAAAAGCGTATTGAAGCAGCCCGGCAAAAAGTATTGAATAATGAAGCAAGCCCGATTTTATACTTTTTAGAGCTCCGGTTGATGGATCTTGGTATTTTATCTTCCTATACCGGTTTTTGGAAATGGACTATTAAAAAGCACATGAAGCCTGCCGGTTTTAAAAAATTATCACAACAAAAATTACAGCAATACGCCGATGCATTTAATGTAAGTGTGGAGGAATTAAAAACCATGAACGTGCATGACAACTGATTTTAAACATTTACAGGCGGCGCATTGTGAGAACGGTGTAACAACAAACCTGCTGCAGGCTGCAGGCGCATCAAAACTTACCGAGCCGCTTGCTTTTGGTATTGGCTCCGGATTGTTTTATGTGCAGTTGCCCTTTTTGGTTATCAATAACGGGCCGGCCATTGCTTTCAGAACTATGCCGGGCTTAATTTTTAAGAGAACCTGTACGGCACTGGACATACCTGTCTTCCGCAAAAAGTTCTCTTCAAAAGAAGCAGGAAAAAAATACCTGGATGATTGTTTGGCAAAGGGGCAGCCGGTAGGTGCACAGGTAGGTGTTTATTATCTCACTTATTTTCCAAAAGAATACCGTTTCCATTTCAATGCACACAATATGATTGTATTTGGAAGGGAAGAAGACCGCTATCTCATCAGCGACCCGGTAATGGAAACACCCACCTCGCTGACTGATTACGAATTGCAGCGTGTGCGTTTTGCTAAAGGAGCTTTTGCCCCCCGCGGACAGATCTATTATCCCAAAGAAAAAAGGATCGTTACCGATGAACAAATGGCAAAAGCCATCATAAAAGGTATCAAAAGAAATGTGAACCACATGATACGCATACCCGGTAATATTGCCGGCGTAAAAGGTATTGCCAATACAGGAAGAAAAATAAAAAAATGGAAGGCGAAGCTTGGAGATGAAAAAGCAGGCTTATACCTGGCGCAACTGGTACGTATGCAGGAAGAGATCGGAACGGGCGGCGGGGGGTTCAGGTATATTTATGGTGCATTTTTGCAGGAAGCACATGCCTTTGTTCCAAAAGATGAACTGCTTTCTATTTCAAAAATATTTACAGAAGCCGGGGACAAATGGCGTACAGCTGCTATACAGGCTGCCGGAATTTATAAAGGCCGCATTGGCAGCCAGTCCGATTATGATGTAATGGGAGATTACCTGATTGAAATTTCGGAGATAGAGAAAAATGCATTTAAGGCACTGAGCAAAATAAAATGGGATTCATGAGCAATGCAGCAGTGCGTATAACAGAATTGGGGTTTACTTATCCCCGCCACGCTAAGCCCTGCTACACAAATTTGAACCTGGAAGTACTGGAGGGTGAGCGGTTTGGATTGTTTGGCCCAAATGGCGCCGGCAAAACAACGCTGATGAATTGCATGACTGGTTTACTGCAATACCAGCAAGGCAGTATCCGGTTGTTAGGGCATGAAGTTGCCCATCACAAAAAATCAGTAAACAAATTATTTGGGTTTGTACCGCAGGATTTTTCTTTTTATAAAGAATTAAGCCCTGCCGAAAACCTGGCGTTTTTTGGCGCCTGGAGCGGACTGACCAAAGCCGAAATCAAAAGTAAAACTTCTGAATTGCTGGAAGTGTTAGGCCTTACTGATGTAAGAAATAAAAAAGTAGAGCAATTCTCCGGCGGTATGAAACGCAGGGTAAACCTGGCTATCGCAGTAATACACAATCCTAAAATATTATTTTTAGATGAACCAACCGTGGGTGTGGATGTGCACACACGCCATGCAATCATAAGCTATCTCAAAAAATTGAATGAAGATGGCACCACCCTTATTTATACATCCCACCAGCTAAGCGAAGCTGAAGACCTTTGCAATAAAGTGGCGCTGATCGATGATGGAAAGATTATTGCGCATGATACCCTTGCTCAATTAATGATCGATCATAAAGAAGATGGACTCGAAGGATTGTTTATCAATTTAACAGGGCACTCATATAGAAATTAGAAAGAAAAAATAATAAGGAATGAGAAGTAAGGAATTTAAAATAAGAAAGTCAAAAGCAGCTCCTGATGGTAGCACGTTCTTCACTTCCTTATTCCATATTATTCATTTCTTATTCCTTATTTACAATGTTTAAACTCTGGAGCACCATACAAAAAGACATCCGTATACTTACCCGCGACCGGCTGGGCCTTGTCTTCATGTTTGTTATGCCCATTGTATTAGCCATCGTGATTACAGCGGTGCAAAACAGCACTTTCGAAATGCTGAACACCAACACCGTGCCCATGCTTATCTGCAATCGTGATACCGGAGAAGCCGGTAAGCAAATGCAAACGGCCATTGAGAAAGTGGGCATGTTCAAGCTAACACAGGTTGCTGCCGGCGAAAGCGATAAACAGATCTCAGACCGCATGCATGCGAAGGATGCGGTGATCGCCATCATTATCCCTGCCGACTTTACGCAAAAGCTAAAAGAAAAAGCCGATGCAACCGCTAAAAAAGCACTCAGGAATTTCGGTATGCAAACCAGCGACAGCATTGTTGTAGACACCAGCAGTGTGCAGCCTATCACCTTATTATATCACCCGGTATTACAGGAATCTTTTCGGCATTCTAT
This sequence comes from Ferruginibacter sp., assembly GCA_044226725.1. Lineage (GTDB taxonomy): Bacteria > Bacteroidota > Bacteroidia > Chitinophagales > Chitinophagaceae > Ferruginibacter. The sequence goes on from JBGAGM010000009.1 coordinate 134,001, forward strand.
AAACGGCGCATTAAAAAGTTCGTTGCAGGTGGTGCAGAACAAAGAAGTTTTAAAAAGCCTCTACTTTGCCCTCAACGAAAAACCAATGCCCGATACTTTCGAAAAAGAATTAATCGGCAACCAGGTTGCCATCAATGAAATTCCGGTATCAAGGGATGGAAGCCGCAATATTCCCAATGCATCCCAACACAATGTACCCGCATGGACGGTCTTCGCCATGTTCTTCATTGTAATTTCTTTAGGCGGCAGTGTGGTAAGGGAAAAACTCAATGGCAGTTTTGTGCGGTTAAAGACATTGCCAACCAATTACCTGGTAGCATTAATATCAAAACAACTCACCTATCTGTTCATCACTTTTGTGCAGGCCGTTGTTGTTTTCTCTATGGGCATCTGGTTGTTTCCGGCTATGGGCTTGCCCAAACTAAATTTACCGGCTGATATTTTAGGTGTCATCATCGTCACACTCATCTGCGGCTGGTGCGCCGTTAGTTATGCCATCATGATCGGTGTTTTTGCAAAAACGCAGGAGCAATCCAACGGTATTGGTGCCGTATCCATTGTGCTGATGGCGGCTGTTGGCGGTTTACTGGTACCAAGTTTTGCCATGCCATCGTCCTTTCAGTTCGTAATGAAGTTATCGCCGCTGCACTGGTGTTTGGAAGCGTATTATGGCCTATTTTTGGAGGGAGGAAAACTGAAAGATGTTGTGTTAAATATAATACCTTTACTGGGCATCAGTTTTGGCATACAATTGATAACCTTGTATGGGTTAAAAAGAAAAAACCTGATTTGAGTAATATGGCAACAGCAGAATTAAAAGAGCAGCTAAAAAAGCAAGTGGTCGAATTTCTGAACCTTACTACGGTAAACCCGGCAGATATTAAAGATGACGATCCTTTGTTTGGCGAAGGTCTTGGCCTTGACTCGATAGACTCCATCGAGCTCATCGTTTTGCTCGGCAGAGAATATGGCATTGATATCAAAGACCCGAAGGAAGGACGTAAGATACTTACAAGCATCAACACCATGGCCGATTATATTGAAGTACACAGGACCAAATAAAATGCGTTGCAATTTTTGTTTTGGCAACAAACAGTAGTACCCTGATTTGGCTGAAGTGGCGGAGTTTATCATAAGCAAGGCCGAAGGGGTTTGTTCAAATTCAGTTTCTCAATCAGGCTTTGTTTACATTTTACTATAAAGATTTTAAAAATAAATATTGAGCAGAATTTTCATAACCGGTATGGGCGTTGTAACAGCTATCGGAAATTCTGTAGCACAAAATCACAACGCACTTAAAGCCGCCACCTGCGGCATTCAATATAAGCTTGATCATTTCCCATCAAAGTATGCCGGCGTTTTACCATTGGCACAGGTGCCAATCAGCAATGCAGAATTATTGGAAACCCTGCAGGTGAAAGAGCCCGGTGTTACAAGAACCAGCTTACTGGCACTACATGCTTTAAATGAAGCCATTACTAACAGCGGCATCTCAGCAGAAAAAATTCAATCTTTTGATACAGCCCTGGTTGGCGCCAATACTGTTGGCGGTATGTGCTTAACGGACGAACTGTACAACGATGCCAACCAAAAGTCCGGCGGCTCCGATTATCTCACTTCTTACGACAGCGCTTCAGTTAATTTATTTTTACAAAGCCGTTTAAAAATAAACGGCGTCATCAATACTATCAACACCGCTTGTTCTTCCTCTGCCAACGCTATTATGTATGGCGCCATGCTCATCAATAATGGTTATGCAAAACGTGCCATTGTGGGCGGTACCGACAGCCTGGCAAAATTCACCATCAATGGGTTTAACGCATTGCATATTTTATCAAATGAAATTTGCACCCCTTTTGATGAAGGGCGCAAGGGATTGAATTTAGGCGAAGGCGCAGCCTGGCTGGTGCTTGAAAGGGAAGAGGATATCAAAGGTAAAAAGCTGTATGCCGAATTAACCGGTTACGCCAATGCAAACGATGCCTACCACCCTTCCTCCTTATCTGATGAAGGCGATGGGCCTTTTCTTTCTATGCAGGGGGCGCTGAAAACAGCGGGGCTTTCGCCTGCAGACATTGATTTCATCAATGCTCACGGTACAGGAACAGAGAATAATGATGAAGTGGAAAGCAGGGCAATGATGCGCCTGTTTGGCAATACACCTGCATTTGCATCTACCAAAGGAAATATAGGGCACACGCTGGGCGCCGCCGGGGCAATAGAAGCAGTGTACAGTATTTTCAGTTTAATGCACCAGGAAGTTTATCCCAATCTTCATTTTAAAAAGGTGATCCCTTCCACCGGTTTAATACCCGTTGAAGCCTGCACAAAAATGCCGGTTACGCATGTTATGAGCAACTCGTTTGGTTTTGGGGGCAATTGTTCATCCTTAATTTTTTCAAAAGCCTGATGCTGTACATCCATCAATCATATTGTATCTCGCCACAGCAGGACCTTTTGCAAAAGGATATCAATCTCATCAACGAAGTGGTTGACAGAAAACTGCTTGCCATTGAACCCCCATACGAAAAAATTCCGCCGGGTGTTTTACGCAGGATGGGCAAGTCGATACGAATGGGGGTGGGTGCAGCATTACCATTGATGACCGGCAACAATAAGATCGATGGTATCATCATGGGGTCGGCTAATGCGGGAATGGATGATTGTGTAAAGTTTTTAAACCAGATCGTTCAGTACGAAGAAGGACAATTAACGCCGGGCAGTTTTGTACAAAGCACAGGCAATGTCATTGCCGGCCAGCTGGGCCTCATTACTAAAAACAAAGGATACAATATAACCCATATTCATCTTGGCCTTGCCTTCGAAAATGCCCTGCTTGATGCTGTCATGCAATTGAATATGAACCCTTCCAATACCTACCTGGTTGGTGGTGTGGATGAAATATCCTCCTATCACTATAATATTGAAACCCTGGCTGGCTCGTATAAAGCCGAAGATATTTCTAACAGGGAGCTTTACCAAAGTAATACACCGGGCTGTGTGGTGGGCGAAGGGGCAGCAATGTTCATTGTAAACGGATCGGCAGACGGAGCCGTGGCAAAAATGGAAGCCATCGGCACTGTACATAGCAATGATGCCGCATTGGTAAAACAACAACTTCAGGAATTTTTGCACAAAAACCTGCCCGCTGGTGAAGAGGCCGGTCTCTTTATATCAGGCGAAAATGGCGATAGCCGTACGCTGCCATTTTATTCAAACTGCGAATCGCTGCTTAGTCCCAACACATCTATTGTACGTTACAAACATATGACCGGCGATTTTGCAACTGCATCTGCTTTAGGTCTTTGGTATGCCTGTCAGTTCATCAGCAATAAGCAGGTGCCAGAGCAAATGTTCAAAGTAAGAAAACCCGGCAATTCTTTGAACCGTATTTTGCTGTACAATAATTTTAAAGGACTGCAGCACAGTTTTATCTTACTTTCTAACCTGGCTTAACTATAATTTGTTATTATTAATCTCCGGATTTCTGATAACTTTAAGCAATCTATTTATTTTGTTATGAAGAAAAGATGGAGTTCTCTTTTTTACCTGGTTATTGTAGTGGGGCTTGGTTTTGCTATGTACAGGATCATACAGCAGGGAAAATTGTTGCAAGCTCCTGAACTAACTGCCACGCAGGCTCAGAATGCAAAAGAAGCCAGCATAACAAACGAGTTCCTTGTTTTTAAGGACTTTTTCACTCATGGCCTCACCGATCCGCTGGCAGTACTGTTGCTGCAGATCATTGTTATCATCGCATTTGCCAGGCTATTTGGTTACCTGTTTAAAAAAATAGGTCAGCCGGCTGTTATCGGGGAAATTGTAGCGGGCATTATTTTGGGGCCTTCTGTTATTGGTGCATATTTACCTGCAGTAAACCAGTTCTTGTTTCCGGCAGCATCTTTATCCACGCTTAGCTTTATCAGCCAGATAGGATTGATACTATTCATGTTCATCATCGGCATGGAACTGGACCTGAAAGCCATCGGCAAACAGGCATACGGCGCCGTCATTATCAGTCATGCCAGCATACTTATTCCTTATACATTAGGCGTATGGCTTGCCTACCATATCTATCACGAGTATGCTCCTGCAAATATTACTTTTCTTTCTTTCGCTCTCTTTATGGGCATCTCCATGAGTATTACCGCCTTCCCGGTACTGGCCAGGATTTTACAGGAAAAAGGTTTAACACGTTCCAAACTGGGGGCCATGGCACTCACTTGTGCTGCCGCAGATGACTTAACCGCCTGGTGTATTTTAGCAGCGGTAATTGCATTGGTGAAATCCGGCTCATCGCTCAGTGTTCTATATACCATTGCCCTGGCTATTGTGTATGTGCTTATCATGCTAAAAATCATCAGGCCTTACCTGGAAAAATTAAGCACTACCTATTATGACAAAGCAACAAAACGAAAAGGCATCATTGCATTGTTTTTTATTTTACTGATCATTTCATCTTATATCACATCTGTCATTGGGGTGCATGCATTGTTTGGCGCCTTCATGGCAGGGGTTATTATGCCTTCCAGTTTCGATTTCCGGCAGATTGTAATTGACAAGATAGAAGATGTAAGCATCATTTTATTATTGCCACTGTTCTTTGTCATCACCGGTTTAAGAACACAGATAGGCCTCATCAACCAGGGACACTTATGGATCACTTTCGGTTGGATATTGCTGGTGGCAGTTGCCGGAAAATTTGGCGGCAGTGCCATTGCTGCCCGTATGGTTGGGCAAAGCTGGAAAGACAGTTTATCGATCGGGGTGCTGATGAACACCCGCGGACTTATGCAACTGATCGTCTTAAACATTGGTTACGATCTCGGAATACTCACTCCGGAAATTTTTGCCATGATGGTATTAATGGCGCTGGTAACAACATTCATGACCGGGCCGGCTATGGACCTGATACACTGGCTGATGCCGGAAAAATAGTTGCCAGTCCTTTACAAATACTCCAATAAATAGAAGCTGGCTGAACTATCATCTGGTAAAAAGCCCTGCTTAATGGCCAGCCACCAGCAACTGTAATTTGCATTTAAAATGTACCAGCTCATCTTTAAATAAAGAAGCCTGTATATTCATTACCCCCTGCTCACCTGCAGTATGTTTTATGCTTGCCCGGATGATATTATTTCGTTGCGGGTCGATCACTGCTAAGAATTTCATATCAGCAGCGCTTGAAAGATTGGTGGTTTTACCGGTAACCTGCTCGGTGATTTCCTTTATCATCTGCATCATACAAACGCCCGGCACCACCGGCTGGTTAGGAAAATGACCGTTGAATATTTTGTGAGCCCCGTTAATAACAATGGTAGCTTCGGTTTCAGTTTCCGAGCTGCTAATATCACTGATGGTGAAAAAATCGTTAAGTAAGATCATCTTTCAATTTTTTTCAGGCCGATGTTGAACTCAAAAGTTTTATGCGAAATGCCAATGGTATCCGGTACACCGTTGATATAGTTCTTCATTACAGCCTCCACAATTGTCTTTTTGCCGGATGCCCGTTCCATTCGTACCAGTTCATTGCCCGCCGGGTTTGTAATATAGTAATTGTAACCTTTTTTTTGTGGAAAGATAAAATAAGTAAGCCCCCCGTTTGTTTTTATTGTTGCCCGGGATTCATCCAAACCATTCATGAGTACCAGTTCAAAATCGTGCCTCAGGGTTTTGATCACCGATTTTTTATTTAACTTCTTCATGATGGAGTATACTTTAAAATCCCCGTCATTTTTAAATTCAAAATCAAAAAAACTAAACCCCATTTCGTTGCTGAAAACCATGCGGGTGCTGCTATCGGGCATTTTTTTTATCAGCAGTAATCCGCTTAAATGATTGCCCACTACATCCACTGTGGTATTATACAGCACAACTGTAAAAGCCGGTCTGAACTTTTGAAGTACAGTTGCATCCGCTGTTGCAGATTGCATTTGCTTATAAGCAGGTGTGCAGCCAAAGATCAGCAGCAAGCTACTTAATATCAAACAGGTTATCGGGTATGGCCGCATTGAGTTCTTTATTGGTAAAACGCATGATGGTATTATCTCCGGAGAGCTCCTGCATTTGTATGCTGCTTACTGAAAAATCCTTTTTATCAACAATCACATTGATGGATTTGAACATTTCCTTCATACTCCTGGTAACCGGAGTTAGCTCCACCAGGGCTGTGGTTTTGTTTTCAAACACGCGGGTTTTAAAATCTGTATTGTCAAGCGTGGTACCCTGCATGCAATCGATCATGATCTTATTGATCTGCTGAAAAATCTTGTTCGATTTGGTGGAAACTTTGCTTTCCTTATTTCCATCCTTCACATAAGCCTTGTCTTTATTCAGGATCATCAGGTATTTGAACGGCTGGTTGTATTCCATCCTCACCCGGCTGTCTTTTTTAAACCAGAAATTACCCCGGGAAGTAATTTTTTCTGAAAGCATGGACAGGTTTTTATCCTGAACAAAATCTGCTTTAATAGAGTTGGTGCTTTGAGCTGCTGCTGCAAAACTGGCTTTGAATTTTGCCAGGTCGGCTACGGCCGTGTAGCCCGGGTACTGTGCCTGTGCAATAAAGCAGGCAATGAGCAACAACAGTAATAATGATATTTTACGCATAAGGTTGTAAAGCTAATAATTTATCCAACGGCACAATGTTATAGCCTCTTTTTTTAACTTCTTTTAAAAATTCCGGCAGTATATCAAGCGTTATTTTGCAGGTGTCGTGAAAAAGAAAAACAACTCCCGGTTTAATCCCCGCAGTAACCTTGTTTAGCAGTTGCTGCTCATCTTTGGCAACTGTGTCAAGCGAACGGACGCTCCAGCCCACAGGTGTGTAGCCGCCACTGCGTACCGCTTTTGCCAGGTTTGGGTTGGTTACACCATAAGGCGGCCTGAATAATGCAGGTTTAACACCAATTGTTCGTTGCACAGCATCGTCCATCTGTTGCAGATCGGCTTTCATTTTTTTTACCGGGTACATATCAAACCAAAAATGATGGGAATAGCTGTGGTTGCCAATAATATGCCCTTCTTCATATACCTGCTTTAAAATCGCTTCGTTGCCTGCAACACGGTTGCCAATACAAAAGAAAGTGGCTTTCACATTTTCATGCTTCAGTATAGATAAAATGGCAGGTGTGTAGTTTGCGGCCGGACCATCATCAAAACTGATAGCTATTTCTTTTTGCATGGTATCGGCCTTACAAATAATTGGCAGGAAGAAATTGGAGCTCACATTGATACAACCCCAAAAAACGATCAGCGACCAGGCGATGAACAGCAGCACATACACATAAACGGGCAGGCCATATTTTGCCTGTACTCCAATTGATACAGCCAGCAGCACAAGAAAAAAAATATTGGTGTTGCGGAAATTTAGCATGCCGACAATAACATTAATGAGTGATGTATGCCGATATAATGATTATAAATTAAAATGCGGTTTATTTTCCTTTTCGCAACGTAATGCAGTGCTGCAGGTAGTTTGCCTTGTTTGAGGGCGCTTGCAGCCAGCCACATTGCAAATGCTGAAGCTGTAGGATATTCTCCGCATAAGTGTTTATACTTCACCATTTCATTAGCAGCAAAAACCGTTTTACCCAGTTCATCATAAATACAGTCTGAATTTACATCCCCGTTGTTACCTGCAATCACCACGTCAATATCATTAATATCAACCGAATGTGTTGCTAAAAAAGATTCAACCTGCTTTTTTATTTCGCCTGTTCCTTCGGGCTTATAGAATGTATGGAGACCATCCAGCTTTGCATAATCAGAACCGGATGATTGAGCAGCCAGTAAAAAAAATGAGGATCCTTCACCGGCAATGGTTCCTTTTGTATTTGTGTTGTAAATGTCAAGGTTAGATATTGCGCCCTGCTTATAAAGGCCCAGCCTGTTTAGCACAGTATGGCTTGCATTGATGATCTCGTCAATGGCACCCACCAGCACATTACCGGCATCTCCTTCTTTCAACAGCAGCATGCCATCCAGTAAAGCACTTTCAAAAGAAAAGCCACGGTGAACAAAAGCATTGTTGTAATTATTGCATTGCAGCATCAAACCAATTTGGGCCCCGATAGTATTGTGGGTCGATTGTATGAACGCAGTTGGTGTAAGCAGTTCTTCATTAAATTCCACCATCTTGCCCAGGAAAGCATTTGTGTCTTCCAGGCAACCATAAGCTGTGCCAGTAACTATAGCATCCGGTACTTTTATGCCGGCTTCCTGCAGGCATTCCATGGCAGCAGCCACACCCATGCGTATGATACGGCTCATACGCCTGATCAGCTTAGGGTCAATAAAATCCTTATAGTCAGGTTCAATACAGGCAAGCCTGTTGCCTGTATACGCAACAGCTTCGCCCAATGGCAGGTGGCCAAAGGTTTTTTGCGGAGAGATATTGCCTGTTGCCCTGATGTACATATTTTATTTAACTTTTTAGTTGCCATCCTGTGCCTGTCAAAGGCTGGTTACTTACATAACATCCCGGTTTCTACAAGCACGACCTGACAGCTTTTTAGTTTATTACAATTCTATTTTTAATCAACCTTTGAGAAAATCAATGATGAACAATTGCCACCAAAACCAAATGAATTGGAAAGAACATGCTTTACTTCCACATCTCTTACCAAATTTCTTTCCGGAACAAATGGAAGGTCCAGCATGGGGGTTTGAAGCCTCAGGTTTGGAAAAATAATTCCGTGCTGCAATGCCAAAATTGAAAAAGCTGCTTCTATTCCGCCACAGGCGCCCAATGTATGGCCTGTAAATGTTTTAGTTGAACTCATTTTTGGATAATGCGGGTCGAACAGTCTTTTGATGGCTGTCCCTTCAGCAATATCATTATTCTGTGTACCGGTTCCATGCAGGTTGATATAGTCAATATCTTCCGGTTTCAACCCCGCTTTTTGCAGGGCCCCGCTCATGGCCAGGTACGATCCTGTACCATCTGGCGAGGAGGCTGTTTGGTGATAAGCATCGTTTGCATTGCAATAGCCGCTTAAAACAATATTGGTTTTTTGAGGAAGTGCTGCTGCTGCTTTTTCAGAAACCAGCACCACATAACCGGCACCTTCGCCCAGGTTGAGCCCCCGGCGGTTTTCATCAAAGGGCTGGCAAAATTGCTCATCCACTATCATCAGTGTATTAAAGCCATTGAGCGTAAACCGGGTGAGTGAATCTGTTCCGCCGGCAATCACCACATCCACAATATTATTCCTGATAAGCCTTGCGCCTAAAAAAATAGCATTGGCCGATGATGAACAGGCCGTGCTGATGGTGGTTATATAATCTTTGATACCGAGGGCATCAGCAACCAGTTCTGTCACACTGCCGCATTCGTGGTTAACCACATCACGCAATTTTCCTTTGCTGTTATCTGCTAAAAAGTCTTTGAAAAAATTCTCCGTTTTATCCATACCACCCACTGAAGTGGCGGAGATGAAACCTGTACGCAGCCCTTTCCTGTTCACTAATCCTGCACTTGTAAGTGCCTCTTTAGCTGCCACCAAACTTAACAGAGCTGTGCGGCTTTTAACTGCAGGCATTCCTGCCAGCTCTGCCAGTTCATCATTGGTAAGCTTTACTTCAGCTACTGGTAATCTTTGCCTGTGAACAGATTGCAGGTAATGCATAGGAGCCATACCTGCCCTTTCATTTTCCAGGGCATCAAGGCATTGGGCAACATTATTACCTATTGCCGAAATAATACCCGTGCCGGCAATAAAAACCTGTTCGTTCATGGTTAAGCATTCTGAGCCTGGTGGGCAGTGATGTATTCGGCCATGGTGCGTACGGTTTTAAAAACCTTTGGCCCGTCTTCGGCATTCGATAATTTTATTTTGTATTGCTGCTGCAACAGCACAATGAGTTCAAGCGCATCAATCGAATCAAGTCCAAGGCCGTCAACGAATAAAGGCTGGTCATCACCTATGTCCTCCGGTTTAACATCCTGTAAATTCAGCTGCGCAATGATCTGTGATTTCAGATCAGACATTAATTTATCCATTGTGTAACTTATATATGTTATCAAGATTTTCTGCTGTAAAATTAACAGAATTAGCGCTTTTATCTTTCTCTATTAAAAATAAAGTGGCATTGTATGTACTGCCCTGAACATCAACCCAGCCACATATACAACAGTTCAATATGCCGGTATCGATCAAATTGGACACGTACTGATGAACAAACCCGGCATCAAAATGTTCAAAAATAAAGAATGCATTTTCCCCCTTGAAATTATGCCGGATCGATATTTCGCCTATAACGATATTGGGCAGGGTATATACAAATAAAGCAGGACTGGCAATGGTTTTAGTGGTTTCAAAGTACCGTGCGTCTGTATCCAGGCTGGCATTTGCATTGGACAGCACAATACCAACATCTTCAGGCCGGTACTTTTCCTTCTCAAAATTATCCTTTAGCAAAACTTCGTTGGCCAGCCACCCCAATTTGCCCAGGTTATCCATCTTAAAGAACTTGGGGTACTGGAAATCAAAATGCCGGTAAGCCGCCAGCAACGCCCCGTTCACATCGGTTTCTCCTGCTGTAAACAGCTGTTCATTGTTTTTAAATACGCTTCCGCCGGCAATAATACAACTGGCCGAAATATAAGATGCTGTTTTCAATGTAGTTTAGTTCGTCCCCGGTTAATTGTTCCGGCTATATTATTCTTTAAGCGTTTAAGGTATCCCTCAACCTGATCATTTTTGCCAGTTTGGTTATTGCCTCTGAATGATCTTTTACGTATGGATTGCTGGTATCCCAAACATACCCTGCCAGTACCGAACAAATCATGCTCTTTATTTTAGCATCGGGATCATCTGCAAAAAATACAGTGTCCAGTGTTCCATCGTACCAGGACATCACATATGTGCGGAAAGTATTAACCCCCTGCATCATTACTTCGGTATATTCCTTATCCCAGTCAATCGTTTCTCCTTTTAATTTTCTGATGACCAGGTGTGCAGCTGTTTGGCTTGAAACCGTTGCCAGGGTTACACCAGAAGAGAATACAGGGTCGAGGAACTCAGTTACATTACCGGTTAGCACAAAGCCATCGCCATAAAATTTTGAAGTACTTACAGAATATGATTCCAAAACACGTGGTTCAAAAACAAATTCCACATCTTTCATTCTTTCTGCCAGGTAAGGTTCTGTTGCAATTAAAGCCCTTAGCTGTTCTTCCGGTGCAAGGTTGCCGGTGGCATCAAAGAAAGAAGGTTCGCCTACAAAGCCTACCGAAGTTTTTCCATTGGAGAAAGGAATTACCCATATCCAGATGCCTTTTTTGTGCACAATGATCGTAATGCGGTTAGGTTCATCATCCATTGAACGGTTTACATCCACCACGTGGGTAAAAAATGCTTTCCGCGGCGGCAGGTTTGATGGCCTGTCCATATTGAATAACCGGGGTATCACCCGTCCGTAGCCGCTTCCGTCCACAATGAACCTGGCTTCTATCTGCGATTGGTTACCTTCTGCATCTTCCACCGTAGTGATACTGTCTGTGCCATTGAACCGGATGCCGGTAACCGTTGTTTCGTAATTCACCGGTATATCCATTTTTTCACAGCAATCTGCAAGTGTCTTGTCAAATTCCCCGCGGGGTACCTGCCAGGTCCAGCTCCAGCCAGGCGTATACTGATCAGCAAAAAAGAAATCAGCCGTCTTGCCATTCTTTACAAACTTGGCCCCAAATTTTTCCTGGAAGCCTTTTTCCTTTACCGCATCCAGGAAACCGGCTTCATCCAATGCTTCCATACACCTGGGCAACAGGCTTTCGCCAATTACAAAGCGTGGAAATTTCATCTTTTCAACGATCTTAACCGAAAAGCCTGCTTTTTTAATAATTGAAGCAGCAACAGTACCTGCCGGACCGGCACCAATGACAAGCACATCTGTTTTTTCTGTTTTCATGATCTGGTTTGTTTTATTTTGAATTAATTTTTTATTGATTACTAAAAACCATGGCTGCATTACATCCGCCAAAACCCGAAGCCGTTTTTAAAAAATGGTTTGTTGTTAGTGTTTGTAATGATGAGCATACATTTACCGGAACACTTACCCCGGTATTTTGAAAACCCCTGGTTGGTATCAGTAGTTTTTTTTGCAAAGACTGAATGGAAATAATGGATTCTATCAAACCTGCAGCCCCCAATGTATGTCCATAATATCCTTTCAAACTGTTGACCGGGATTTCCTGCATACCGGCCAGGCCTATTGCTTTTGCCTCCATTTCATCATTATAAATAGTGGCCGTGCCATGTGCAGAAATGAAGCCGATCTCTTCAGCAGAAATGCCTGCCGCCTGTAATGCTTTTCTTATTGCAAGATACAATTCTTCGCCTGTACGGGAAGGACCGCTGATATGATTTGCATCATTACTTACCGATCCGCCGGAGGCCTTTACCCCGCAGGAATATTTTTTTTGGGAGGTAAGAACAACCGTGCCGGCGCCCTCGCCCAGGTTGATGCCATCCCTTGCCGCATCAAAGGGCCTGCAGGCTTGCTGGCTTACCGCCTGGAAGGATTGAAACCCTGATAAAATGAATTTACTGATCACATCGGCGCCTGTTACTACTGCATGGTCGTATTGCCCGGATTGTATCAGCCGCATACCGGTTAATATGGCCAGCATACCGGATATGCAGGCATTGGAAACAATGACCGGTTTATTAACAAAGCCAAAATCATCTGCCACCACCTGCGCAGAAGTATGCAAGGCAATCCGGTTTTTGAGCGATGCTGCACCTGCGTCTGTTTCCAGCAGGCTGATATTTCCTTTAGTGGAAGAAATGATAAGTACTGTTTTGGGATCAGAAGGACTGACCCGGGTTTGCGCCAGCGCACCGGCAACAGAAGCAATCAGCAACTGTTCAAATTTTGTCCTGGATTTTTCTGACAGGTCTGTAACAAATTCTTCCGGGCCAAATAATGCTGCCTGGAATGGCTGGGCCGACAGGTTGCTTTTATCGTGCAATTGTACCCCTGTCACATTTTGCGTAAGCTGCATAAAATTATCAGCAGTGGCTTTTCCTACCGGCGATATAATATTGTCTGAGCTGATAAAAATCTCTGTCATCATTTATTTTCCATTAAGCCTGGCCATGCTTTTTTTTCCATGCTTCAAAAAAAGGAGGATTAGATAACTGCAGCACCGAATCTTCCTTGTCTAAAAAAACCTGTACCGAAGAGCCGGTAGCAACCAACTCGCCTGTTACTGCGTTAAAAAGCCGGTAAGCAAATTTCAGCTTGGCTGCATCACTCGGGATAAATCTCGTTTCCACTATTACTTTATCACCATACCGGAGCGATCTTTTAAAATCGCACTGCACACTTACCACCGGTATCACATATCCCTGCTTATATACTTCCAGGTAGCCCAAATCATGCCTGATCCCAAAATCTTCGCGGCCATCTTCAAAATAGCGTATGTAATGGCCATGCCACACAATGCCCAGCGGGTCTGCTTCGTTGAACCGGACCAATACTTCGGTTTTGCTGATCAGTGTTGTACTCATTGGGTTTATTGTCAGCCTCCAAAGGCTTTCTTCCAGGTTTTGTAACTTTTTTTATCAATCTCCACAATTGTTTTTTTGATGATTGAAACCCAAAAATTACGGAAACCAAAACCGGCAGCTTCCTGTTCCATACGTTCGGTCATCAGTATTTTTTTTGTTTTCATATCGATCAGGGTTACCCAAACCGCCCCATAACTTTTCTTTTCTTCTTTTTTCATCCCTTCCATGATAAAGACTAGACCCACACCTTCTTTACCTTTCAGGTCAAGCGCTTTTACGCATTTTGCAATATCATCTTCCTTAAGCCTGTTAAAATCCGACGGCGCAGAAGACATGATCTCTGAAGCATTTATTTTTTCATTCCTTGCCGTTACAGCAGCAATATCCGTGGTTACACTGCCGCTTCTGTCAAAAGCGCCGGCAATATTGTAGTTCTTACCCATTTCATTTATCACCACTTCGTTCATGCTGTTGTACAGCCTTCCTTTGATATCATTGGCATTGCCCCCGGGATCATTGATGAGCCGGTTTTGTGTATAATCAATACCAAGGTAAGTAAGCGATGCAGAGCTATTGCTGAAAAATTCCTGGAGTGTTTGTGAAAATGATGTTATGCTGCTTCCAAGCAGTAACATACAAAGAAACAGACAGCTGATTTTTTGTGTACGTTTCATGATACTTAATTTTTAATTTGATTAATAAAGATCTTCATTTTGCATTGGGCTACCAATTGCCCGTTACAGGTTATCTTTCCTGATATTAATGTTACATCAAAAATCTGGTTTTCAATGGTAATTTCTGTTATTAATTCATCCCCGGTTTTTGGAAGTGAGAATACCTGCAGGTTGTTTACAGCCCCTATATAACCTACCTGTACCGGCTTGTTTTCCGTTTGAGAAACATAGCCTGCACGGGCTGCAGCAGTTTGTGCAATATTCTCTACCAGTCCCGGCTCTTTGAAAAAGCCGTTTTCTGCAAAAATATTATCCGGCCTGATGCAAAAGCCCGTCGTAGTGGAGGTTTCGCTATACTGCAATAAGCTGTCAATCATCACAAACGGGGGCCTCTGCGGAATGAGTGACTGTATATCTTCGATGTGTATCATTATACTATTGCTGAAAGGGAATTTTTTTCCTTCAGCAGGATACTGTAAAGTTAAACCAGCTTTCACAAGCCTGTTAACTTTGTTTAGGTTGTTCCCAAAAATTATAATAATTGAACCATTGCTCGGGGTATTGTTTAACCTTAGCTTCCATTTCGGTGGTATAATCTATCAACATATGGTTGATGATCTCTTTTCGGCCAACAGTTGAATAATCTTTTACCGAACTGGCAAACAGGTGATAATGCAGTTTGCTTTCCTTAACCGCAAAAACGTATGAAACCGGCACCCTGAATGTGGATGCCAGTAAAAAAGGGCCCAGGGGAAACCTTGCAGGGAAGCCCAGGAAATTGGTATTGATGGTTTTGTTGCCTGGCAAAAACCGGTCGGCATGCATGCAAACCAGCTCGTTCTTATTAAAGGCATCGCTGATGGCATAAATATGGCTAAGGTCTTCTTTAATCGTGATGATATTTACATTTCGCTTACCGGTAACTCCATCCAGGTATTGCTTTATCTGCTCATCCTCACCATCATACAGTACTATATTGATGGGTGTTTGCAGGCGCTTAAAGAGATGGCCTGCCACATCCCAGTTACCAATGTGAGCACTCAGTAAAATACCCCCTTTGCCCATGGATACTATTTCACGCAGGTTTTCCTCGCCATCAAAATCGAAGCTGAAATTATTTTTGATGCCCGACATCATCACCACTTTGTCAATAATGCCCTGGCCCAATAAAAAATAGTTGGTATAAACTTTACCGGTTGATGAAAACCAGCTGTAGCCCATTTTTTGGCGGTACAGTAAATAAATTTGCCGGGATGCCTTAAAAGAAAAGAAAAAATAATAGAGTGCTACAAAGCGCAGCAAAAAATAACCGGTTAATACCCCATAAGTTTTTAATACCCATACAAATATCCGGTATCCCAGCGGAGTACCTCTTGACTTGCCATGCCATGAAGACATTATGCCAGTTCTTTTGAATTTACACGGGAAATCACGTAATCACAAAAATCCTGGTACGTGGCGATATCGGTAAAATCTTCGGGTTTTACTTTAAATGAAAAATTGCTTTCAATGATCACCACCAGGTCAATATAATCCAGGCTGTCCAGCCCAAGTGTTTCTTTTAAATTAGCTTCAGGTACTAATTTTTCGGGGCTCACTTCAAATTCATCGATCAAAATTTCGTGAATTCTTTCTATAATTTCATTGTTTGTCATAAACAGTACATTAAACCGGTTTTCTGATAATTAGCGATGAGTTAGTTCCTCCAAATCCAAAGGAGTTGGACAAAAATACAACTATATCCTTTTCCACAGCCACTTTTGCTATATTCAATTTAGCCGAATCTTCATCAGGATTCTCAAAGTTGATGTTTGGTGCAACAAACGAATTTTGCATCATCAGCACTGAATAAATGATCTCACTGGCACCGGCCATCCAGCACTCATGCCCCGTCATCGATTTGGTGGAACTTACCAGTGGCCTGTGCCCGCCAAATACCTCATGAATGGCACGTGCCTCACTGGAATCACCAGCCGGGGTGGATGTGGCATGCGCATTAATATAGTCCACATCGGCAGCCATAATACCGGCGTCCTTCATAGCCATGTGTAAAGACCTTACCGGACCTTCCACCGTAGGGTTAGAAATATGGCCCCCGTTAGAAGAAAATCCATAGCCTATCACTTCTGCCAGTATTTTAGCGCCTCTTTTTTGTGCCGATTCAAGGCTTTCCAAAATAACCGTGGCGCCACCTCCGCTGGGTATCAGGCCATCACGGTCACGGTCAAATGGCCTGGAAGCCCTTGTTGGATCATTTTCACGTATAGAGAAGGCAGACAAGGCATCAAACGTACCCATTGCCAGGTGGTTTATTTCCTGTGCACCTCCGCAGACAATACAATCCTGCAAGCCCGATTTTATAAAATGATAACCCAGGCCTATGGAATGTGAGCCACTGGCGCAGGCAGCACTGATGGTAAAATTGATACCCCTTAATTTAAAAATGGTAGCCAGGTTCATGGTTACCGTTGAATTCATGGTTTGAAAAACGGCACCAGACCCAACCAGTGTGGTATCTTTCTTTTCACGGATGATATCATTGGCTTCAATAACAGCCTTACCCGAACTGTCATTACCATATAATATACCGATCTCATTTGCTGCAATGTACGCTTCATCAATACCGGCATTTTCCAGCGCTTCCACCGTAGCCAGGTAGGCATATTCTCCCTGTTCGGGCAGCATGATACGTGCCCTTCTGTCCAGCTTTCCTTTCAGTTCAGGCTTTTCCACAAAACCGGTAAGGCCAGAGCGGTAGCCATAAGCCTTGCGCACAGGATCCAGTATGATACCGGACTTTCCTTTGTACAGGGATTCCTTTACCTCATCCAGGTTTTTACCTATGCAGGAATAGATCCCCATACCCGTTATTACAACTCTGTTCATTTTTAAGTTATTGGTTATCGGTTATAGGTATTGGTTATTTTCAGTTAGCTGCAGCCTTTTAACCAATAACGATTAACCGATAACAATCTAAGAATACAACCCTCCATTTACCGAAATAACCTCTCCCGTAATATAAGCAGCACCTTCGCTGGCTAAAAATGCCACAGTATGTGCAACTTCTTCGGGTGTTCCAAATCTTTTTAAGGGAACCATATTTTTTAGTTCGGCCTCATTCAATCCTTCGGTCATATCTGTTTTAATAAAGCCCGGCGCCACAGCATTCACTGTAACACCCTTGCGGCCAATTTCCTGCGCAAGTGCTTTGGTGGCACCTATTACACCGGCCTTGGCGGCTGAGTAATTGGTTTGCCCGGGCAGGCCCTTCAAACCAGATAAAGATACCATATTGATAATGCGGCCATATTTTTTCTGCAGCATGCTGTTTACCACCAGGCGGGTCACATAAAAGAATGCATCCAGGCTTGTTTTAAGCACACTATCCCATTGCTCTTCTTTCATGAATATCATCAGCCCATCATCACGGATGCCGGCATTATTTACCAGCACTTCAATAACCTTGTCGGTATTGGCCTCCATCCAGCCGCCCAGTTTGCTTTTTATTGCTTCCTTGTCTGCCACATCAAATTGTATGATCTCGCCATCCACTCCTTTCTCTTTCACCAGGGCAAGGGTATTATTGGCTTCGGCCTCATTCGATTTATAGTTGATGAGTATATTATAGCCCATCTCTGCAAGTTTAACACAAACAGCCCTTCCAATACCCCTGGAGCCCCCCGTTACTAATGCAAATTTCATGTATGCCTTATTTTGTGTTGATTGCTGAATGTTATTTTAAGAAGATGCTTTTTCTGAAAATTTTCCCAGGCGGAAAGAGACAACCGGGTCTGATTTTTCAAAATACTTCTTGATCCTGTCCAGGTCTTTATACTTCGGTTCATCTTCAATGAACTTGGGAAAAAGCTTTCTCATCTCCGTATAAATATGGTGTGTTTCAGTGGATAAACGATCGGTGCATTTTAGGTAATCGATTGCCTGCAATACCGTCATCATTTGTATGGCCAGCACTTCAAATGAATTATCTATTACCCGCTTGGTCATCAAGGCTGCATTGCAACCCATACTCACTATGTCCTGGTTGTCGTTGTTATTAGGTATACTGTGCACATACATCGGGAACGACATGGTTTGATTTTCGGCCACAGTGGACGTGGCTGTAAACTGCATGCCCTGCATTCCGAAATTAAAGCCCAGCACCCCTAAATTAACAAACGGGGGAAATTTTTGGTTCAGTTTTTCATTCAATAAATAGTTCAGCTGCCTTTCACTCAGCATCGATAATTTGGTGATGGCAATCTTCAGTTTATCCATTTCCAAAGACACATAATCGCCATGGAAATTACCCCCATGAAAAATATTGTGGTTCTGGTGGTCTATCACCGGGTTATCATTTACCGAGTTCAGTTCGTCCGTCACCACTTTTTCGGCCTGGCAAATAGTATCATAAATAGGGCCCAGTACCTGTGTAACGCAGCGCAGGCTGTAATATTCCTGCACTTTATCCTGGAACACTTCCTGGTCAAGTTTTTCCGGGTTGTATAAATGTTCACTGCGGCTGCGTATCATTTTACTGTCCTTCAGTATCTCCCTGAGCTGTGCCGCAATTTTATTTTGCCCGCCATGCTGCTTTACGATATTCAGTTCATAACTGTAGTGGTCGTCAAAAGCCTCCACCACTTCATTGATCATGGCCGATAACATCACCGACCATTCCAGTAATTTTTGCGCCTGGATGATATTAACCATGCCAATACCCGTCATGGCCGACGTGCCATTTAGCACTGCAAGCCCTTCCCTGATCTTTATGGTAAGCGGTTTGATCTGCAGCCTGCTGAACACTTCTGCCGTTGGCTGAACGGTGCCTTCATAAATCACCTCACCTTCTCCAATTAAAACCAGCGCCAGGTGTGCAAGCTGTACCAGGTCGCCGCTGGCACCCACACCGCCATGCTCAAAAATGCAGGGGGTCACCTCTTTATTGATAAGCTCCTTCAGCAATTCAATGATTTCCGGGTGCACTCCGGAATAAGCCTGTACCAGGCTGTTAAGACGGGCTATCATTACCGCCTTCACCAGTATGGGGTTCATCATATTACCTGCACCCGAGCTATGGCTGCGGATCAGGTTATATTGAAGCTGTAGCAGGTTTTTTTCATTAACCTTATATTGGGCCATGGGCCCAAAACCAGTATTGATTCCGTAAATGAGTTTGTTGGATGAGAACTTTTGTAAAAAACGGAAATTTTCCTCCACTTTTTCAACAGCCTGCGTATTCAACGACACTTCCCTGCCTTTGTAAAGAATATTTGAAAAATCATCTAAGGTAAGCACCCTGTCTCCTACATGTACCATGGTCCGAATTTTATGTGCAGTTTAGTTTTATTAGTCAAATGGTAAAAATAGAATAAAGAATTCAAATTTTACTTTTTTGCCGGCATATATGTGAAGATAGGTGCAAGATAGCCTTAAACAATGGTGGCTATTGGGTATTTTTTGGTTCAGGCTTTTGCGTACATTTGTTTAAATTAAAACTGATTTAACATGAAAAGAATATTTAGTTTATTGCTGCTTGCTCCTTTATTTGGCCTGCAGGTAAACGCCCAAAGGGTAAAAACTGTTATGGGCAGCGATGATGTCTTAAAGCCCGAAAGCTCTGTCAATATAGAGTTCAATTATGATAATATTTCTGTGGGCAAGTATAAGGACGAACAGGAGTATATTACCGCAAAAACAGCAGAGTACAACAAGAAAGAACCAGGCAGCGGAGATAAATGGGCCGCAAGCTGGAAAAGCGACCGTGCCGGCAGGTACGAACCAAAGTTCATTGAGCTTTTTAAATTACACAGCGGAATGAATATTGTTACAGAAGCAAAATATACCATGATCGTGAAAACGGTATCTATAGAACCAGGATGGAACATCGGTATAAGCCGTAAAAACGCCGAAATTGACCTGGAAATATGGATAGTTGAAACTGCCAATAAAAGCAATAAAGTTGCCGGCTTCACTATTAATAATGTACCCGGCGGAACCGCCTTCGGATATGATTTTGACACAGGCCTGCGTATTTCAGAAGCATATGCTAAAGCTGGAAAAAGCCTTGGCAAAGCCCTTAAATAACATACTTAGTACATATATTTGTAAAGGCTTCCGTTTGGAAGCCTTTTATTTTTTAAAAAAAACAACATGAAAACTATCAGAACGTATGTGGTGCTTGCAGCAGCACTTTTTTTGGGTTTCAATTCCTTTGCCCAGGAAGTTGATTTAACCAGGGGGGATCTTTCTTTTTTAAAAGGGGAAACCAGCATTAACGTAGAAATGACTTACGAAAAAATGGCTGTTGGCGATTTTAACAAAGAAGCCGATTACATCAAAAAAAGAATTGAGGAAGAAAACAAAAAAGACCCTCCAAACGGCGATAACTGGGCTGCAGAATGGGAAGCGCAAAAGAAAAATTATTTTGGCGAAAAATTTACGCTTGGGCTTACCAAAACTTACGATATAAAGTTTGACAAAAGCGCCAAATACACGCTTATAGTTAACACAAAAGCACTGGAACCCGGCTACCAGGTTGGTATTTCAAAAAGAAATGCAGGTGTTGATCTTACCATTACCCTCATAGAAACTGGAAAGCCTGAGAAAAAACTGGCAGTATTATATGTTGAGCGCAAGGCCGAAACCATGTGGCGGGGTGCAGCTTTTGATGCCAAATCACGCATTGGCGATGCCTATTTTGTAGATGGCGTTGCTGTTGGAAAATTCTTCAAGAAAAATGTAAAATAAATTAATCCGTAAAACAATGAAACAAATTTTAACCGTGGCGTTTTTTTTAATGGCCAGTTCCGCACTTGCGCAAAACAAAAAATTCACTTTTAAACTGGGAAGCGAATATGAGCTGCCCCGCAAGGCAGAGGACCTGTCTTTTTTTGGCAATGATAAAGATGGTATTATAAACATGGGGCTCAAAAAGGAAGAGCTCACCATTTTACGATTTGACCCCAAAACACTCGTGCAATCAGCAGAAAAAACGATTGAGCTGCCGGAAATGACCAAGAACTTCAACAGTGAATCTGTTATTGATTTTAATGGTAATTATTACTGGATACACAGCGACTGGGATAAAAAAGAAGAAATTGAAAGCCTGTATTACGATAAGATAGATGTGGTATCGGGCAAGATTACCCAATCAAACAAAAAACTCTTTGATGCTACTAAAATTGCCGGAAAAGGATATGTGTCAAATGGTTTTTACAGTGCAAAAACCGTGGGCAAATACGATTTTAATTTTGATGCCGATCATTCCAAATTACTGATCAGTTACAGGCTTGCACCCGAAGAAAAGAACGACAAAAAGAATTACGACAAGATTGGCTTTTATGTGTACGATGAAAATATGAATAAGCTCTGGAACAATGAGTTTACCATGCCTTATACCGAGCAGATAATGGACAATATTGATTTTTCTGTAGATTCCAAAGGCAATGCTTATATGCTTGCCAAAGTGTATGAGTCGGAAAAAAGAAAAGAGGTGGATAAGGAGACCGGTGCTGCAGGTTACCATTACGAGGTTTTAAAATTTGCAAGTGGCAGTAAGAAGATAATCAACACCACCATTACCATTGGTGACTATTTTATCAAAGCTGCATCACTTATCGAAAACACGGCACACGATATGGTGATTGCCTGTACCTATAGCAAAAAAGCAAAAAAAGGAGGCACCGACGGGGTATTTCTTGCACTGATGGACCAGACCGGCAAGATCAACAAATATAAAAATGGTTATTACGAGTTCCCGCTGGAAGAACTGGAAAAATTTGAATCGGCCAGGAGCAAAAGAAAAATGGAGAAGAAAGATGATTATGAAGCGCCCAATATAAGTGTACGGAATATTGTGGTTGAAGCCGATGGCGGTATTTTCATGGCCCTGGAAGAATATTATGTGGTGGTTACCACTTACACAGACAGCCGCGGCTATACCACCACAACCTATACGTATTACTATGAAGATATACTGGGAGCCAAAATCAATGCCGCTGGCAATTTTGAATGGCTTAGAAAGATCCCTAAAAAACAAAAAGGAACCAATGCTGATGGAACACTGGGTTATAAACTGGTAAGTGATGCTTCCGGGTATTACTTTTTATTCTTAGACAACAAAAAGAACATGGAACTGGCAGAGGATGAAGTTCCCAAATACCATGTGAACGGATTTGGCGGCCAGGTAGTGGTTGCAAAAATCGACAAAGCCGGTAAAATCTCTAAGGAACTTGTTTTTGATACAAGGGAAGAAGATGTTATGCTATTTCCCCGCATGTTCAGAAGGATCAATGGCAACCAGTTCATTGGCCGTGCCAAAATGAAGCGGGGCGATTTTCAACCGCTGCTGATAACAATGGAATAAGATTTCATTATAAATAAAGAAAGAGGCTTCAAATAAGAAGCCTCATTTTTATTCTTCTTCCGAAAACATTCAGGCTGTTTTCTTTACTTCTGCTTTTCCATAAAACCACATCACATCCACATCTTTCATTACATCCACTGATGGCACAATCGCATTTTCCGATTCTGTATCCAGCATCACCGCTCCTTCCTTTTTACCAAGATGGATGGTGTATGGGTTCACCCTGATATCTGGCGAAGCACCATTCACCTGCGCATTCACCAGCCTGAAAATAGCCACAGCTAATTGTTCCAGCAGGTTCATGTTCTTACCTATCTGTTCAATCAATGCCGCAGGCTCATGCTGCACTTCAATATCCTGCTGAAATTTTTGCAACACTTTCAGATCAAAAGGATCTATGTACCGGTTTGAGAAAGTTTGATTTTCGTAAGGCAGCCATTCCAGAAAAAGATCCTGCATTATCTTATGCAACTGTTCAAATTTCCGGCCAAGTCCCCTTTTAGATACAAACAGCTCTCTTAATACACTGATATTGGTAAATGCTTTATTGGCAAATAAATGAGACGGAACAGCCCAGTAAACAGCCCAGTCCCAGAATATTTTTATTACCATGATCTGTGTATTTCCCATCAATAAATATTTATCCTGGTAAATCGGTATCCATGCATCAACCAGTGCCAGGTGGCATTGTTCATAAATGGTCATACGGCTTTCAATATCTTCACCAGCAAGGTCACGCAGAATTAAATCGCTGAGCCAGCTGTTATTCATGGCAATAAAATCAGTACCCGGCGAATAAAGCGGATCCAGGAACGGACCTGATTCACCGGTTGTACCCCATCTATCGGTAGAGTAAACTTTCTGTGTATGATGGGCATAGTGCTTCAGTATCTTAAAATCCATCAGGCCATCACCTTCGCCCAGCGGCACCAGCATTTTATGTGCCAATGGTTCATTCACCCGCATCCACTCAACGGCCTTTTCGTAAGTGTTGAAGGTATCAAAAGGATGCACTGCCGGGTCGGCCACAATACCAATACTGGTGTTTTTACTGCCCAGCGGAATTACCCAAAGCCAGTAGCCTTTGTCCATAAAATGCACAGTGCTTAAATAACGCAGGTTAGGTTCAAGAAAGTTTTGCCATTCCTTATTATCGGTCCAGGTATCAATATCAATCACCCCCTTTAGCCTCCACCAGGCAGCATTGGTATGATGTTCCATTGGCTTTTGAAACTGCAGTTTGCGTTTCAGGATGCTGCTTCTGCCCGATGCATCGGCTACCCAGCAGCAGCTTACTTTTATTTCTTCCCCGTTCTGAACATAACTCACCGTATGGCCTTTTTCTTTATCAATATCAACTCCGCTCACCCTGGCACCCAGCTTCATGTCGTTCCCTTTTTCACGTGTCAGTTTCATTAAATAATTCTCCAGTGTACCCCTGTCCAGCTGGTGACTGGGTACCGGCAAACGCAGGCGTGGCCCCAGTTCCACACGGCTGCTTATATCTTCCTTGGTATTGTTTGTAAAGAAAAAACGAAGGCCGTGCTTGGGCAGTTCGTGTTCTTCCAGGTAGCCTTTAAGGTTTAAAACTTCTCTTAAATAATGGGTGCCAAGCTCAACAATTGATTCGCCCACTTTATGTGCAGCAGTAGCAGCTTCGCTTTCTCTTC
Organism: Ferruginibacter sp.; assembly: GCA_044226725.1. Lineage (GTDB taxonomy): Bacteria > Bacteroidota > Bacteroidia > Chitinophagales > Chitinophagaceae > Ferruginibacter. The sequence goes on from JBGAGM010000009.1 coordinate 158,227, forward strand.
TTTCTAAAACCAGGATTGAAATACCCGGGTTTGCATTTTTAAGCTGCAGAGAAAGTGTTAAGCCGGCAAGACCACCGCCGAGGATAACCACGTCGTACTGATTGTCCATACTGGTAGTTTTAAGGAATATAAATGTAATATAAAAGGCTGTCAATGTAAACAGCCTTTCATGAAAGTACTCCCGCTTGGATGATGAATATTTGTATATCCTTTCCGGCCGTCTCAGTTTCTCCTATCAATAAACCGGATAATCTTCCTTCCGGCTTCCGGCATCTGCATCTTTTTAATTTCTTCTTCGGTAATATATTTTACATGCGGACTCACCCGCAGCCTGGCCTGCAGGTTAGCCCTGATCTTACGGTTGGTTTCCTCATCGTATTTATCAGGCACTATATAAATCAGTACTTCATCGGTACCTACTTCGTTGCTCGATACTTCGGCCACATAATCAATTACATTTTCCATTTCATTCAGGATATCAAATAATGCAGGCGGGTACAAAGTGGTGCCTTTGTATTTAAGCATTTGCTTTTTACGGCCCATCACGGGAGATAAACGCAGACTGTTTCTTCCGCATGAGCAGGGGCTGTCGTCGTACACACATATGTCGCCTGTCTTGTAACGCAGCAGGGGCATGCCTTCCACGCCCAGCGTGGTAATGGTTACTTCGCCGGGTTCGCCGGGTGCCACAGCCTTGTTCATCTCATCCAGCAACTCCACTATCAGCAGGTCGGGCTGCAGGTGCCCTCCTTTACATTCGGTACATTCCGTAAAGGCCGTTTGCATTTCGGTAGATGCATAGGTTGAATATAATTTGATGTTCCAGTTGTCGGTAATTTTTTTTCCAAGTGCGTTCAATGTAAAATCTGTGTTGCGTATGTTTTCTCCCACGCAGATGGCCTTTTTTACCGAAGTGCTGTTTACATCGATATCATGCTCCTGTGCATAACTGATCAGTTTAACTATAAAAGAAGGAACTGCAATGATGGCTGTTGGCTTTAGTCTTACAATAGTATCCCATTGCAATGATGGCACACCCGGCCCCAGCCTGATGATACCTGCGCCGAGTTTTTGCAAACCGCTGTAGTAGGCCATACCCGCCATGAACTGCCTGTCAAGTGTAAGCATCATCTGGTACACATCATTCACTGAACCTTCGGTACTTACAAAAGATGAATATTCATTACAGGCAAGGCGCTCCAGGTCATTCTCGGTAAGCATAATGGTTACAGGGTTGCCCAAAGTTCCCGAAGTGGAGCTATACTCGATTATCTTTTCCCGGGGTACGCAAAGAAAATCTTCGTTGCGCTGCTGCAGGTCTTCTTTGATAGTAACAGGTATCACACTCAGGTCTTCCATGGTTTTTATGCCCGATGGATTGAATCTTGCTTTGGAAAAGAATTCCTTATAAAATGGTGAGTATGTATTCAGGTAGGCAATGGTTTCCTGCAGTTTTTTTTCCTGCAGGGCAGTGATTTCTTCCTTACTTAAAAAAGCTGTTTCGGGTGAATATTTCATATTTTACAAACGCTGAGATTATTTAACCCTGAATTTAGAAACAAAGATTGACGGAACAAAAGAAAATATTGATTTCCCTGCGGAAATTAGAAATTGCAACCAAAACACAGAAGCTTTACTTGTTTTTATATGCCTTTCGTTTTTTTTTGGAAAAAAGGTAAAACAGTTTTCCTGTAAGATTATTTTTCTATGACAACCATTGCACAAGCCATGGTTTTAAGATGGGAGAGGGAGACAAAGATTTTTCCCGGATTCAGGCGCTCCACTGTTTCTGCAGTAATTCCATGAAAACGAAATTCAGGCTTCCCATCTGCATCATTATAAATTTCGATTTCATTAAAAGCTGTGCCACTTACCCAGCCACTACCCAATGCTTTTAAAAATGCTTCTTTAGCAGCAAACCGGGCTGCATAATGTTCGTACTTAAAAGTTTTGGCTTCGCAATAAAGAATTTCATCCGCGGAAAAAACCAGCTCCTTAAAACCGGCCTTCTTTTCCATCTTTTCGGCAACCCTTTCCACTTCAATAATATCAGTACCAATTCCAATTATCATTGCGCCAGTTTTTTATTGATCTTTTTTATTTGCTCCCTGATATGGTCTTCTTCTTTTTTGGTAGCAATTTCCTTGGTCAGTGCAACTTTATAATTCTGCAGGGCTGCTGCATATTCTTTTTGCTTAAAGAGATAATCGCCCGCCAAAAGATAGGCATTATAAAATTCCGGGTTAGTGGCAACCAGTTCGCCGGCATTTATTTTACCGCCATCTGCCATGTGCTGCTTCATATTCCTGAAAGCTACAAAATTCCTGTAGGCCTGTGTAAGCAAAAAGCTATCCGGTGCAACAGACAGGCTGCTGTCTGCAACTTCATTGTTTTCCTTCATACCATGCATGGCAAAAATCTTATTCAGATCATAAGCCACATACCGGCCCAGTTGCCAGGGTGCAGTGGACACCCACACTATTAATTTCTTTGGTTCAAACACTACAGAATGATGCGCTATTAGCTGGTTAATGGCTTTTTCATTGCCCATACCAATATTGGCCCCGTTCAACCCCTTTTGATCACGCAGGATGTTCACTGTTTTTTGAACCGTATTTTTTCCATTGGCATTAAGTAATTGCATCAGCCTTTGATAACGGTAAGCCGAAGCGCTTTCCTTCTCCTGTTCCAAATTCATTTTTGTTTTTCCCAGTCCGTTGCTCTGAAAGTGATTGGTGCATACAATGAATTCTTTCTTTGGATCGTATACATCCAGCGAATCGGGTGTTTTTTCAATGATTACAGCCTTGTTATCTGCTGCCGATGCAACCAGGAAAGATTCGGAAACAAACATCTTTCTGCTTTTGGCAATGGCAATAGCTTCATGTATGTTTTTTGCATACTGCAGTATCTCACGGGTAACAATACTAACCGGCGTGGCAGAAGATGTTGGCAGATCAGATTTTGCGGCGTTGATGGTTACTGATAACCCCTGGTCATTCATACCGCTTACAGCGCCCACAAAACCACCCCAGGTAACAGTCATGAACTTATGTCCATTTTTAGGACTGAAAAATGCAACGATCTTATCTTCCGCAAACTTATCGCCCACCCAAAAATCAAAATTGCGGCCAATGATCATCGTGCTGTCTTCGCTCATACTGCCCCAGGTGCCAAAGGAAGTGCATCCCACCATGGCCAGGTTTTGCACGGCATGGCCAATGTCGTGCGCTGCATGATAATTTAAAATACGCTGATAATTGCTGCCCAGGTATTGATAGGCTGGTGAGGCCGACTCTGAAACACCATAGATCTCTTCCTTGTACTCTTCTGTTATATTTTTATCCAGGTTGCGGTTAAAAAAACCGATAAGGTATTTTAAAAATCCACGCCTGGTTCTTGAAGGAACAAGTTTGCTGATCTGTTCTGCAAAATGATCTTCCTGTCTTACCACCAGTTCCTGCGTAAGCTTACCATTGATAACGCCACGTTCAAATGCATCGCCTTCCACATACAGTTCGTACAGGCCGCTTTTGCTGTGCCGGAACCAGTTATTTTTAATGGTATAAAATCCATCGCCATGATCTGTGCGCTGCAGTTGCAGGCTGCTCATGTCTGCCGGCCTGGGCGGGCTAACTTTTGAGACCTGCACCAAATAAATACAGGCAATAACCAGTAACAAAAATATTACGGCAAATACCCTTAATGTTCTTCTTCCTATTTTTTTCCAGTTAGGCATTTCTGATCTTTTCTATGATGTCCTCGTTTCCCAAAAAAGCACTGCAGGTTACCAGGCCGCTCATGGTAGCGCCCAGTATTCCGTGTAAATTAAGATTTTGTCCGGTCAAATACAGGTTGGGTACCTTTGTACGCGGAGATATAAAAGTCTTTAGCGGGTTACTGTAATCCTTAACAATGCCGTACATCGAACCATCATCAGTACCTATATAATCACGGTACGAAAGCGGTGTAGCTACATAATAAGCCTTAATGGCTTTGCGCAGGCCCGGGAATTTTTCTTCCACGCAATCCAGCAGCTGTTCTGCCTTTCTTTTTTTAAATGCCTCATAATCTGCACCACGGTCTTCTTCTTTTGATACGGTGTTAAAAGTATTTTCCCATTGCTTTACTTCATCAAACCGCATATAGGCAAGCAGTGTCATCGATTCTGCAAATTCATCAGACCTGGATGAGGCAGAACAAAATACTGCATAGCATAGCGGCCAGTTTTCGTCATTGTGTTCTGTGAGTTCCCACTCCCGGCCATCTTTAATATAGTAGAAATTGTTTTTGAAGTAAGGATAAGCCTGTTTTTCAAAAACAATATTCACCACAAATCCCCCGATAGAATTTTCCAGTCCCTTAATTCGGTTTTTATACGCCTGTTTGATGATATCGGTTTCAGTCATTTCAAGCGTACGCACGGGGTGCATATTACTGATAAAATGCTTTGCATAAATTCTGGAGCCGTCTGCTGTTTCCACATGTGTGGCCTCATCTCCTTCAACCACAATTTTTTTTACTTCTGTGTTCCTTTGTATAACACCTCCGTGTTCCCGTATGTTCTTAACCATGAACTTTCCAATGTCCGAGCCCCCGTCAATACATTTCCACGAGCTCTCTATATAACTGTTCAGTATCATGGCATGTACATAAAAAGGAGTTTTACCGGATTGTAAAACATACAACATACTGTTGCCCACCAGTACAGCCTGCAGTTTTTTATTATCGGTGATAGATTCTATAAAAGTCCTTGTATCAATGCCCAGCACCGCATTCTTTTCATTGATGTTGCCCCCGCTCCTCAAATTGTACAACGGGAATTTGCTGCACACTTCCTTTATCTTATCACAATACAGCCGGAGCGCTTTTTCTTCTGCCGGAAAATCTTTCAGCAACAGCTGTATAAAATTCTCATAACCCTGCGCAAACACATACTGTTTATCATCGCCCGATATGAGTATCTTATCAAAAACGTCCTCGTCCATTCTCTGCAACTTCAGCTTATCAATGATGCCCAGGTATTTAAACACCTGGTACAGGTTCTGCCCCTCACCAAGTCCGCCCAGGTAATGCACACCCGAATCGAAGATCACTTTATCCCGTACATACGTTTGCAGGCTGCCGCCCACCTGGCGGTTCTTTTCAAGCACACAAACCTTGTATCCTTCCCGGCTCAGTATATCAGCACATATCAGGCCCCCCATGCCGCTGCCAATGATCACTATGTCGTAACTGCTTTCCAAATATTTTTTAAGTTTAGAGGTTTGATTTTCCTATGCTTCTTTGTTCAATATGAATATAGTGTTCGATGTAAGTTTAGAGTCTGGTACTTCGCTGCAGGACAATTTGAATGCTGCTGCTGTTTCCCTGATCATACTACCTGATAAAAAGTCCAGTCCCGTTTCCCTGATTTTATTAAAACTTAAAACCCGGGTAGAGAAAAACTCCGTGAGTTTTGTTTTTTTATGCCGCGAGGCCTTATCCGCATCTCCGTCACGCACTATTATTACCCCTCCGGGGTTAAGATGCAGGATACATTTTTCAAGAACCTGTTTCTGTTCTGCTGCCGGCAGGTAATGCAACATATCTGCCAGTATAATAGCATCATATTGATCAAACTCAAACGACATCACATCACTATGCACAAAATTAATCATCTCATTTTTACTGAAACAATTATTGGCCGTTTCAATTTTATCCTCATCATAATCTATGCCTGTAATTTTTCTTTGTGCCGAAGTAAATGAAAGCATATAGCTCATGAACCCGTAACCACAGCCAATATCCAGTATGTTGCCCTGCCGGGGCACCAGTTTATGAAAAACAGCATAGTTATTTTCGAGTTTCGTTTTCACCCTCATATACCACTCCAGCACAGGCCCTTTATACAAATAGTTGTAAACCAGTTTTTCCCTGAAATAAGCAGGTTGTTCAATCTCAGCCCTCAGCATTTCAAATTCCTGCCTGAAGTAGCGCCCTATTCCTTTGGCCCTTTCGGCATAACCATTTCCAAAGCTGGTATCTGCGGGTGTTATCCTGGGCAGAAATTTAAGCGTTACCTCTCCGTTCTTTAACAGTGCGTCTTTTTTGGTGAGGGTATAATTGGTACCATGAATGATGATCGGCAAAATGTCGGCTCCCAGCTTCTCTGCCAGGTAGAAAGCGCCCTTATGAAAACGGCCAATCGTTCCATCCTGCGATCGGGTTCCTTCCGGAAAAATGATGAGGGAGTAACCGTGTTTCATACGGTCAGCAATTTTATCAATATGCTGTTCCACATCCTCACTCGGAAAATAATCGGCCATCCGGATAACAGGACCAAAAAATGGTGCGTTCCATTTTTTGTTGTTGGTAAGCATCAATATCCTGGGATGCAGCATGATAAGCGGAACAATATCCAGGGATGATTGATGATTACAGATGATGATCGCAGGTTTTTCAAGTTTTTCCTTTCCGGGGTTGATGATCCTTTTTTTAACATTGCCCATTACATACATCAGGAACCAGCAGGCTTTTGAAACCAGCAAATGGTATAGGTATTTACCCCTTTCCCTTACCTGCAGCCTGATGAAACTACGCCCCAGCACTGTAAAGAAAACACTAACACCTATAAAAAGAGAAAATGCGAAAGCTGATTTGTGAAAGTTAAAGAACGTCCAGGGGAATAGCTTACGCTGTACCCGGTTCCTTATTAATACAGAAAAGAAGAATGGTATAAGAATTTGCGACATGATGACCACGCAAAGAATACCAATGATCGATATAAATGCAATTGACCGCAGCGCCGGATGCCTGGCAAATATTAAAACACCCATCCCTGCAACAGTGGTTATTGCAGACAGGATGATGGAAGATTTAAATGATGAAAGATTTTTTTTGCCCGTTTTATATTCCTGCAATAAGCCGTCCATGATGAAGAGGCTGTAATCATCTCCCAAACCAAAAATAAGCGCCGAAATAATGATGTTGATGATATTGAACTGAATACCTGCCATGCCCATGATGCCCAGTATCCATACCCAGCTTATGAACATGGGAATAAAGGAAACCAGCGTCAGTTCTATCCTTCCATACATCATCAGCAACACAACAAATACCAGCAGGGAAGTCATTAAGGCAATGCTTGAAAAATCTGCATTGATGATATCCACAAAACGCCGGGTAAGATATTGTTTATCCAGCACTGTAACATGTTCCTGGTTTTCGAATGCGTCAAATACCTCTTGCTTTTTATCGGGGGTAGATTTTACCAGGGTTACCACGGTGGTTTTGCCTGACTTTTCAGTAATATAATCGTCGAGGAAATTTTTTCGCACTTCTGCCATCGCTTCTTTATCAACTGGTGTATATGCTGCATTCAGCATGGCCCTGAAGCTGTCAAATGCAGTGGCATTGAATTTCAGAGCAGCCCCCTCGCTAAGCAGGTTTGTCATCAAAGCATTTTTCTTTTCGGCTGTCCAGTATGCATTCCACTTCCCGATTTTTTTCCGCTGCAATGAATCTGAAATAATAAGCGAGGAAACGCCCGAGTATTTTTTAATAATATCTTTTTGCTGCAGCTTATCGATCTCTGCCACCAGTTTTTCATTGTTTGCCAGGGCTTCATCCAGCGTCTTTCCCTCTGTGACCAGGTACACCGATTGCAATGCAAACTGGTTGATGCGGTTCAGCTGTTTTTCCGAATCCTTTAATTTCCTGCTCATATAGTTCATATCCTGCAGGTCTGATTGAAAGCTAACCTTACCGGCCCAAAATGCAAACAGCACTGTCAATACCAGGATAATGATCACCAGGTATTTGTTATACTCAGGTTTTAAGGATGCAACTTTATCGATCCAGGAAAACTCATGAGCTGTATTTGTTTGCTGGTCTTTTTTGCTGCCCATAAAGTGCGGAAGGAAAATGAGAGAGCAAAGTGAAGCCCCTATCAGGCTGAAAGCAGCAAATAATCCCAGGTCTTTCAGCATGTCGGATTCTACAAACTGGAGGCACAGAAAACCGCCAATGGTGGTGAAACTCCCGATGGTCATAGGTTGTGCCAGGTCGCGTATTACCTGCCTGATGTTCCTGGTGTGCCGGTAATGATTAAAGACATGCAGTGAATAATTCACAGCTATGCCAAGCACTACAGAACCCGTTCCCAGTGCTATCACTGATATTTTTCCCTTGATAAAATAAATACATGCCAGCGAAAACAGGGCACCAAAAAGAACAGGCACCAGTATAATAAAAGGGGCTCTTTTTTTACGGAAATACACTCCTAAAAAAACCACGATGAAAAGGACCGTGATGCCCTGAGTGAGCATCGAATCTTTCCGAAGCTGCAGTGCATTGCCAACCGATACTGCAGTTGCACCAAAATAATTTGCGGTAACCCGGCTATTATTAGTTTCGATCAGGCTGTCGATACCTTTCAGCAACAAAGCGTTTTTACCGGTATTATTGGGTGGATATCGGGGCGTAATAAAAAGCAGCAGGTGTTTCCTGTCTTTGGTTACGATATAATTATCATACAATTCAAAATTCTCATCAAATTGTAATTGCTGCAATTTTTTTAGTCCAAGGAAACTGATGCCCACCGGGTCTTTTGCGATCATGGTCTTTAAGGCAAAACCCGCCGGAGATGTAAGTGTCCGTATATCCTGCTCCAATGTTTGTTTAACCGTTTCGGGCCTGGTAAGCGAATCAATGGCTGCATAGTCCTTGTCATCCAGGTACACGGGCAAATGATCGCTTACCGTACCAAATAACTGCAGTGCCATATCGTCATCCACCTTGTGGTTTATCCTGGCAATAAAAGGCGAAAGCCGTTGTTGTATGTTCTCAACAAACGTATCGGCATAGGCAACCAGGCTGTCGGGTTCAGCTGCTGCAGTATCTTTCAGCGATATCATTACCGCCAGTTTGTCCATGAATTTTGAATTTTGAAAAACTTCGTTCAGTTTTTCAACCTTCTTATCCTTGGGTAATATTTTGGAAATATCTTCCTCAAATTTTACCTGCCAGGCAAAAAAACCGGCAAGCAGCAGCAGCAGGGCAAATGTGGTGAATAAGGCGGGCCGTCGCCTGGAATAAAAATTGTAAATGCTAAGTAATATTGTTTCCATACACTATCCGGCCTTTGATACCACCTGCTTTTTGCCAAACCATTTTAGAAAGATGAATGTGAGCAAACCAAATATAGTGGCTGCAACAATGGCCAGTGTGATGCTGCCATAGATATATTGTAACAGGTTATGTTTTACCGACTCCAGGGTGATCGTATTGCTGAAATTAATCTGTATCGCATGGTTACCCATCCACAAAGCCCCCATTTTGTAGCTTAAAAAAATGATCAGTGGTATCATAGGCGGTATGCTTATATTAGCTGCAATGATAACAATAGGTTTATTCAGCCTGAGCAGGATGGCCAAAAAAATAGCTACTGCCAGTTGAAATCCCCATATAGGTACGATGCCCATAAAAACGCCGAAAGCAACAGACATGGCTTTTAGCTGAGGGGAATGATGCGGATTGAATAAATGCTCATCGATCAGCTTCTTCATTTTTGCAGGGCTGAATATCGTTCTGATAACATTCCGGGGCTTAATATACAAAAGGGTGATCAGTACTAAAACAGTGTTTAAGATACTGATGCGAAAAAAGTCCTTAAAAGGCCTGAAGTGCGATATCCGTTCTTCCCGGGGGGCGTAATAAACTGTAACGGGAACTGATAAAATTTTTATCCCTTTCCAGGCCAGTCTTACCAGTACTTCAATTTCAAACTCGTATTTGCGGGTAATGAAACGCATTTTTTTCAGGGGAATAAGCGGGTATAGCCTGTAACCCGATTGGGTATCAGGGCTGGTAATGCCGGTTTCCACCTTGAACCAGAAATTAGAGAATTTATTACCAAAGCTGCTGCCACCGGGCACAGAGGCCTGGCCCATGTTTCTGGCACCAATGATAACTGCACCGGGTTCTTCTTCCAGCTTTTGTACAAAGGCAGGCAGGTCTTTTGCAAAATGCTGGCCGTCGGAGTCGATGGTAATGGCATACTGATACTCTTTTTCAATGGCATGGCGAAATGCCTTGCGCAATGCCCATCCCTTGCCAGCATTTTTTTCATAGCTGATAAACTGAACGAAAGAGAAGCGGTTTACTATCTCAACTGTACGATCGGTGGATCCGTCATTGACCACAATGATATGCCTGCAGTATTGTGCCACATCTTCAATTACCCCGGCAAGCGTTGTTTCGTTGTTATAAGTAGGAATTATAACACATACTTTCAAAGCATCAGTCTTCTCAATCATCGAACCGGTCATTAGCAATACTGTTTGAAAATTTTCGGCAAAATACGGTTAAAAATATCACATAAAGGCAATATCAGCCCACTGTTTAAGCTACTTTACCTATCTTGTTTTCACTGCGCTTTTTCTTATCGGCAATACGCTGGTGAATCCAGCCGGGCCAATCGGTACTGTCTTCTGCATCATAAATACGCAGGTGCTGGTTCTCATCTTTTTTGATCAGCTCTTTCTCCGGGCAGCCCAGTATTTCTGCCGCCGTTTTTACGCCCGAGTAGCTTGAACCGGCAACGCCATGGCTGATGGTACTGGCCCCGCACATGAACAGGTTTTCTATTTCTGTTTTTGTTTTGTAAGAGAAGGGGCCTGTTTGCATGAACCCTTTTTCTGTTCCATATACATTTCCCCTGGTTGAATTGATATACCGTTCATTGGTGATGGGTGTTCCCGTTTCTATGTGAATGATATTCTTGTGTACTTCCGGCAAAATTCTTTTAAACGTGTTCATTAGTTTTTCACAAAGCCTTCCTTTAATTGTTGCGTAAACCTCATCAGTGTCGGCACCTTGGGGATAAAGTTTTTTAAAACAATCATAGTCAATAAAAGTTACCACTTCAATGGTATGGTGCCTGCCATTGAAGCTAAGGGGATCTTTTAAGGAAGAGCAGCTGATGAAAAGCGAATCAAACTCATCAGCCTCCAGTATGGATTCTTTGGTGATCCCCTTGTATACGGTGTCCATATCCTTATCAGGTAGAAACCAGATATTACCCGAATCGAGCCCTGCCTCCCGAACATCCATGTCAACAGAAATAAAGAACATAAGTGATGTTACCGAGTAACGGGTGGTTCCCAGTCTTTTAAGAAGCTGAGGGCTCAGGTTTTCGTGCCCCACCATTTTATATGTTGCTGCGGGGTCTGCATTAGAGATTACATATTTCGCTTTAAGCAGTTCGCCATTTTCCAATTCCACACCTGTTGCTTTTACCCGCTGCTTGCCGGATTTTTCTGTGGTTACTGTTGTCAGAATTTTTTTAACACACAATCCTGTTCTTACCTGGCCATTATATTTTTTTATGCCATTTGTCATAGCTTTTACAATGGCAGCCCCCCCGCCCATGGGGTAAAACCCCCCATCAAAATAATGGTCCATCAGGGCGCAATGGAAAGGAAAGCTTGCTTTAAAAGGAGGCATGCCATGATCACCGCATTGTATATTCAGTACGGATCTTAGCACAGGGTCTTTTATATGCCAGCCAATAACCCTTTTTAAACTGAAGAGGCCATACTTTCCCAAATGGCGGGTTCGGTAAAATATAGTTATGTTATCCCAAAAGCCTTTCATGTTTGATATCATCTGAATTTGTGAAGCAACCCGCTTCACCAGCCGCAGGTATTTTTTGATACCTTTTTTTTCTTTGGGGAATTTTTTTGATAATGAATCTGCCAGGTTTTCCACTCCCGCCGGCATATCAATTTTTTCTTCGCCAATCCAGCAATGCTCATAAGCATCCTTGTTCATCCTGAAAAAAACCAGCTCATTGGCAATGCCCAGCCCTTCGTATAAATTACAGGTGGCCTGGCCTCTATCCATACTGCCAATATAATGTACACCCGGACTGTAGCGATGCCCGTTAATATAGAAACTATGGCACCAGCCACCCGGTACATAATGCTGTTCAATTACTGCCACTTTTTGTCCTGCCCTGGCCAAACAAAGTGCTGCTGTTAACCCGCCTGCGCCAGAGCCTATGATAATAGTGTCAAATTCTGCCATATAATGCCTGTTAGGGGTATTTTGGGTTGTTAACAAATCTAAGCTAATTAAGCAGATAACAAGCCCGCTTTTAAAATGTTAAAGAAAAGCTATGAAAAGAAAGTTTTGAACAAAAAAAAACTGTGGCATGGTTTTGGTTTTTTGCTGTTCGAACTCACAAAAATTGAAAACTTATTTTTAAATCTTAAAATCTGAATATTATGTCTGAAACAAATTTTCCAACGCCATCTGCGCAGCCTGTTAAGGCCAACAATTACAAAAATGCAGTCATTGGTGTGCTTGCAGCGGGTCTTATAGCCGTGTCCGGTTATACCATTTATTCTAAAAACGATAGTTCAAAAACCATTCAGCAACAGGAAACCACCATTGCAAAAGTATCTACTGAAAAAAGTGACGTGCAGGCAAATTTCGATGCATCACTTGCCAGGCTCGATTCTATGCAAAGCGTAAATACCGGGCTTGAGGGTAAGCTTACTGAAAAAAACAATGAAATTGCCAAAGTAAAGGCTGAGATACGCAGCATTTTAAATAAAAAGAATGCTACTGCAGCTGAATTGAGCAGGGCTAAAACACTGATCGCATCTTTAAATGAGAAAATCAGTTCAATGGAAGCTGATATTGCACAATTAAAGCAGGATAATCAGTTGCTCACAAACGACAATGTGGTTTTAAAGCAGGAAAAAGAAACACTTACGAAAGATCTTACTGCAACCACAGAAGTAAAACAGGCGCTTGAAAAGAAAGTGGATATTGCTTCCACCTTAAATGCGAGCAATATTGTAATTACTCCCATCAATGTTAAAAGCAATGGTAAAGAAAAAGTATCAACAACCGCCAAGCGTGTAGATAAGTTTGTGGTTAGCTTTGATGTTGATAACCGCATCATTCAGCCTGGTACTACTGATGTGTATGTCGTTGTTCTGGGCCCGGATGGAAAAGCCATCAACACCGGTTCAGAAACTTTCACCACCCGTGACGAGGTTGCTATGCCTTTCACAGCTAAAATGCCGGTTGACCTGGAAACAGCCAAAAAGAAAAATGTTGAATTTGCATTTGTGCCCGGAAATACTTTTGTACAAGGCAATTATACTGTGCAGATTTACCAGAATGGTTTTTTAATTGGACAAGGAACTAAAGAATTGAAGAAAGGCGGATTGTTCAGTTAACAGGCCGGTATGGTTTTAAATATACAATTACAATGACCTGTAATTGAAAAAGGGCTACCTGATGTAATATATCAGGTAGCTTTTTTTATGAGTTTGCTTTACTTCTTAAGATATATCAAACATGCTTTATATTTGCAGCACAACAAACAAACAATCAATAATCAACCCTTATTAAAACTATCATGAAACGGATTTTCTTTGTGTGCCTGCTTTCTCTTTTTAGCAATTACATTTTTTCGCAAACATTTATGCACGGAGCCGGTATTACCATTATTGGGAGTACTACCGGACAGGGAAGCAACAGCGATGTTGGTTTAGGAGAAGGCTTTACATATTTTCCCCGTATCAATTTTATTGAAACTGAAAATCTTTCAGTCTCAGCCGGTATTCCTTTATGCGCAGGCATTTCAGCCACAACCTCGTACGATGTTTATGGCAATAGCAGTGGTATAGGTTTCGTTTTGAATGCACCACTGATAATTAACCTGAACTTCGGCAGGGGTTCTACCAGGGAGAACAGGAACCGGTATGGATATTTTTTTGGAGCCGGCTTTGGTTATCATCACGACAAGTTTCTTACTTCCAGTTATTATGATCCTGCAACAAACAGCTATGTAGATAGCTACAACTCCAATACATACGGCCCTGCAGCAAATGCAGGCTTCAGAATAGGCGTGGGCAGGCAGCATAAGAACATTGAAATAAGGCTCTCGTATATGAAAGGTATCAATGAAAGCAGGCCAAACATAATGGGACTGGCCGCAGCCTTTAATTTTTAATAATATAGCAGCAACTTGTGTTTAACAACGGGGCTGCATCAGCTATATTTAGTTCAACATGTAAATTTGATGAGGTTTTGGTGAAATTAAAAGGTCAATTCTTTTAATTTTGCACCTAATCGTATGAAAAGAAATATCAAAACTGTTGCAATCATTGGCGGCGGCCCTTCCGGATGTTCATTAGCCACTTTACTAAACAGAAAAGGTTTTAAAGTAGCCGTTTTCTATCTTGAAAAAAGACCTGAGATCATTGTTGGCGAATCGCTGGTACCGGCAATTATCCCCTTTTTACGTAAGCTGGGAGTTGAAGATGAGGTAAAGACATACAGCACCTACAAACCCGGTGCTTCTGTATGGGTAAGTAAGGACGAGGAAGCTACTTCTCCCTTCAGTTTTGGCGGCGGAGGGTTACCACCGTATGCATATAATGTTCCCCGTACAAAATTCGATAAGACAATTTTTGACCTGGCTGTCAGGGAAGGTGTAACCTTTTTTGAAACAACTGCCAAACTGGAAAAAACAGGTAACGGTGATGAGCTTAAGTTAAGTGATGATACCATTGCTGCAGTTAATGATTTTTTTGATGGCCAGCCCGACCTGATTGTTGATTGCAGCGGCCGCTCCCGTACTATTTCACGCCTGCTCAATATACCTACCAAAGAAGGCAAACGTAAGGATATTGCGCTTTTTGCTCACCTGAGTGGCGCAGAAAAAATTGAACCGTACAACATTCATTTACATAGATTAAACAAAGGCTGGAACTGGAGAATTCCCTTACCCGAACGTACTTCGGTTGGTGTTGTTATTAATCCGGAGCATTTAAAAGAATATGGCAATACCAAAGAAGAGCAATATGATAACTATATAAAGGCCGATGAAACCCTGCACAAATTTACAAAGAATGCGAAGAGAGAAACGGCAGTAATGCAATACAATAACTACCAGCTGATCTCTCAAAAATATTATGGTAAAAACTGGTTGCTTACCGGCGATGCGGGGGGCTTCCTTGATCCAATCTTTTCTTCAGGGCTTTTCCTGGCCATAAAAGGTTCTTTTGCTGCTGCAGAAGCCATTGATGCTGGTACTGACAGAGCTTTCAAAAAATACCAGGATTTTCAACTATACGAGCTCTCTATCTGGCAAAAGCTGGTTGACTGCTGGTACAGCGGCAGCCTTTTCACGCTGTTCAAGGTGGGGCAGGACAGGATGGATACAGCTTTTGGCCGTTTCATTGGGCCACATATGCAAAGACATCTCACACGTATATTTTCTGGTGAAGCGGTATATAAAAGCTACAGCCGCCGGTTTTTGAATTTTGTACTGGGCCCAATGTTAACCCTCATGAAAGTGGGTCGTTTGCACAATCGCACAATGAGCGACCTGGAGATTAAATAACATTAACGTTTATATTATATAAATTTATATGTTTATAGGAACAGAATTGTTCATTTAGGAGAAAATAAATTTTCTCCTTTTTTGTGCTTAACAAACAGCATCCTGTTATAACATGTTATTGATTTATCATTCATCCGGCTATTTTGCCACTCATCAAATTGCTATAATTTACAATCCCTTTGCGCCGTTTTTCTATCAGCTCAATACCAGCAAGCATTTCAGGGGTTTTCTTCACTCCTGATTACTGCATATTACCTTAACAAACTTAGTACTTTGTTTTGCATAGTACTAAAAAGATACTATCTTTGTGTTATCAAAGTAAGCGAAGCAATAAAGCTCAAAACTTTAAAAACACATTTAAAACATAATTAAATTAAAAGTCATGAAAAAGCAAACAACAAATCAGTTCTCACCGATCAGCAAAGAACAAACAGAAAAATTGACCACAGTAGTAAATGAAACCATTGCCCTGGATATCAACCCGGTTAAAATATTCAGCAGCGCCGACCTTTGGAATATCCAACGCAGGGGCCGCACCATGATGAGCCGCAGGAGTCATTTTGCATAAACCAGTTAAAGTATAGCCAGCTCAACAGTTTATTGCATCATACACTGCAACAGCCCCCGGGATAAAACCGGGGGTTTTTAATGTACAAGCTCCAAAAAAAATCCTGCAATTATTAGCTTTTATTTTTTTGCAAAAGCTAAAAAGCACTATTTTTGCAACCCCAACAAGGGTACACTCCTCCCAAGTCGTAGTTTTTCACTGCGACGCAGGAGTAGTAGAAAAACAAGATCCCGATATCTATCGGGACTCAGTTGAAAAAACACTCCTCCCTAGCTCAGTTGGTTAGAGCATCTGACTGTTAATCAGAGGGTCACTGGTTCAAGTCCAGTGGGGGGAGCAAAACTGTAAAGGGTTTCAAGCTTTTAGCTCTGAAACCCTTTTTCATTTGCACAGGATTTGCACAAATGATGGTAACAAAAAATTAAATATTAGGTATAAGTTTTCGATCAATAGAAAGAACAGAAAGGTTCCAAAATTTTGTTTTTTCACCAAACTTCTTATAAAGTCCTTGAGGTTGAGTTTTACAGATATAACATTGGCCGTACTCTCCTTGTTGACTCACAAATGTACCTTCCGAAGATTGCATATTAAAGATCACAGTATTTTCATTTTTTGAAATACCTGCAGCTGTCTTAAACAACTCACAAAATGCTACTACTGAAGCAGTGGGTGCTAGGAAAGGTAAGATAGCCGTATGACCTTCTTCATCACCGGGATGTGTGTTTTTTATCTCTGCAGCCGCACAAACTGGAGTATAATTTACTTTAACTAAACCTTCAAACGTACACATTAGGCAATTATCAATTAAAGGCAAGTGCCTACCTATGTTAATCCCCCAAGATTTAGAGGTCGTGGCATGAAAACACAAAGGGGGATATAAGTACTGTATAGTTGACCAAATATTATTTTCATTTGCAAAACATAAAATAACATCTGCTGCTTTTAAGCCTTCATTTTTATGATCATAATCAAACTTATTATAGTCATCCGGAAAAGCCTCTGCATAAATCCCTGCATCCTTAAAATAATTCATACATAATTCAACTTTAGCCTGGTGAGAAGATGCATGACTAAAATTGAAAAGCAGTGAGCTGCTGGTATTATGATCTTCGATTTCATCTGGATCAACAAATAAAAATTGCCCGGTACATTTAGAGTAAGGGAAAAGAAAAGCAAAGGACGAACCGATAGCACCACACCCTATCAGGTGAATGCGTCCAAAATCAATTGGTGAAAATTCAATCCCAAAAGCATCGTCTACCGGTGCAGAATCATACACCTCATTTTTCCAAAGTGAATACCATTTTGTATAAGGATGTGATCTTTCGCCAATCACGTATCTAAATAGCTCAGCATTTGCTAAACAAGCAGCAAAAGCGGGACCCATAAAAGAGTCCTCCGAAGTTTTATTTACAACTTCAGTATGTTGGTTAAATCCACAAGTAGCAACCCATCCTGCTGCATTGATTGAAACAAAATTAAAGTTGATGTCAATGGGTGGTTTTCCTATAAAAAGGTGAATGTCTGGGACTTCCTGAAGATCTTTATGATTTATAGTAAAAGAACAATACGGATCGACTTCCAATACCTCTCTCATAAGAAATGATCCCAAAGGCTCTGTTTTTTTTGAAAGTTTAGATTCTGTATCAGTAAGTGTTAGGCAGATATTTCTGCACCATTTCACAAGTATTTTTAATGTGAGATAGGTAATAAGTTGCACCCGATATTCGGCTGTGTTTTCATACACTATTATGGTTACAGTTGCATTTTTATACGTTGTATTTACTCCGTCGCAATTGTCTGTTCTTTTGTCTCTATTTTGATACCATTGATTATTCATTTCGTAAATCTTTAATGATTGAATTTATATCTGTATTCACACGAAAATGTGTTTTTATATATTTGGCATGTAACCGAATAAATTTCCCTTTCGTGAATCGATGTATTCCACAGTTAGTTAGTGGTAACATCCCATTTTTACCAAAACTCGGAACAACTATAGAAACCAAGCCTTCACTACGAAAAGCAGTTTCTTCATTGTCTACCCCGGAATGATCAACCCATGTTCCTGGATGAGAGTGAACCTGAGCTATATATTCAAATCCGTGACCACAAATGAATTCAACAAATCGTGCATTCGATTCATTCGTTGTTTCGATTCCATATCTTGAAGAGTCTGTTTGTGGTGCTACAGCAGCATTAATAATAATTACATCATCCTGGACTTCGCCAGCCCAATACACCAAGCCTTCAGCTTTATATTTTCTAGAACCATATTCCCTTAAAATTTTAACGGTATAATCGATAACATCTTTTGTGACCACATACTGTATAGCGTCCTTGGGATTGTATCTTTTAGGACGTCGAAAAAACCATTTATAATAATCTTCCACGTTGATATAATTTTTCGTTTGAAATTCTTTCCTGAATTGTAATAAGTATAAACTTTAGGTTCGTAAGACCACCGGCAATAAGCTGCCAACCTGCCATATCCCAATCGCCGTGCAGTCCCGTATAGCCTACATAAGCTCCCCGTGAACATGGATGGCAAATTGTAAATCTAGGATGAAAAAAACTATCATTCCCTTTTGGTAAACAGCCCGAAGCATTTTTTATACCTGTTTCGGGATGAATAAAATTTATGAGGTATGGCTTCTCCGGGTAATCATCAAAGCAAAACTCAAGCAAGTATTTTTCCTGGTCAACGGGAGATTGAAGGAGAACAGTGAAGGATTGATTTTCGAGGTTCAATGTAAACCCCCAACCATAATCTTCACTGCACTCCTTTGCTTCTTCAATCTCCTGCTCCACGGTTGCCAGTGAAACAGCCTTATTCATCAAGCACCTTTACCAAGGTCAGAAAATACCAATACCGTGTGGTCTTTTAAGCATAAGCTTTCAAGAGTTTGGCTAGGCTGTAGATGACCAGGTTGACCCTTTATGCTTAGTTGGTAATTGCCATCTGCTGCAAATTTGAATTTTTCAATCACCTTCTTAATTATCTCGGCGATGGTCAAACTCTTTTTAAAAGCAACATTTTCCCATTTGCCTTTGGGTGTTTCAATGGTAAGTATTATGGTATCATGGTGCTTTTCCTTCGTCATGAATGCTTCAATGCCTGGGCGAGCGAGGTTTACTCTTGTTTCATTGAGTATTAATTCGTCTTCCCAGGGCTCTTCAATATCAAGGAATAAGGTTTCAGCAGGATTAATATGTCCCAGCTCTTTTAATTTTGCGCCTGTAATATATTGTTCAGGCCATGTTTGCTTTTTTCCGTTTATTATAAACTCTAAAACTTTATTATTCATTTTTGAAATTTTTAAAAATTGACAATAGTGTACCGTTACGCTTTTTGGAGCGTTTAAAAAATACAATTCTGAGATTAATGCTAACTTTTCAGCGACTATTATTTTTAAATTAAAAATTCCGGGCGGGTGCTGAACTTTGAAAAAAATTGTCTTATTTTTGATTACCACAACAAAAATATGTACGGGAGCTTGCTAAGCTTTCAATCTATTTTTTCCAAAGCCAGACCACGTCTGGTTTTGTAGTTTTAAGAACTTCCAGGTTGCCCTGATAATACAAAGATACGAAAAAAAACAAAAGCAACAAATTTTTTACGCATTTTTTTATGTACAGTTTTATAAAACTATCCGTAAAAAAACGACCATTTGCTTAGGATTTTAAATAAAAAGCTATACCTTTGTTGTCCATTAGCGCTTTAATAATGATTCTGCCGGATATTGATACTTTTTATTTGCAACTTAGCGAGTTGATAAAAACAGAACGGATAAAAAGAAAAATTAAACAAGAGCAACTTTGTAATTTATTAGACCTTTCTAGGGGTTCAATTACAAACTTAGAGAAGGGTAGGCATAGGCCCTCAATTTATCAGCTTCTTCAAATTGCTGCATTATTTGAAATTGATTATACAAAATTGATCCCGATATCAAGAGAAAGGCAAAAGGTTGCCGTTATCGATACGAACGTTTTGACAAAAGCGATTATCGATGATGGTGAAATAAGCAAGTCCGGGGAAAAGAGTATTGAAAAATTCTTGTCCGATTTAAAAGGTGGTAAAAATAATGAATAGCAAAATTGCAATCAATAAAAAATTAATTACGAGCAAAGTCTCTGCAATATTAAGAGGCTGTCCTGATCTTACAGCTCCAATAGATATTGAAGGAATAGCAAAAGCAAGGGGTTTGCAAGTTGTCCCATATGCCTTAGGTGATGATGTCTCAGGGCTTTTATCGATAGAGGGAAGTAAAGCAACTATTGGCTACAATTTAAAAGAACCAAGTTATCGCATCAGATTTACCATAGCCCATGAATTGGCTCATTATGAACTCCATAGAGATCAATCGCATCTCTTTGTAGACAAACAATTTATTTATCGAAGCATTAACTCTGGTGATACTCCTATTACTCAAGCTATGGAACAGGAAGCAAATGCATTTGCTTCAGCAATTTTAATGCCTACAGATTTATTGAGACGGGAAATTCAAAAAACAGACTTGAATTTATTTGATGATAAGGCAATTGAAAATCTAGCTAATTTATTTCAAGTAAGTACTACCGCTATGTCAATTCGTATTTCTGGCCTTGGTATGTTTTGAGTTAACTAATACCCAAAGCCATAGCCTCTTTATATTACCAAAACATATGCTATGCCCAAAGAGAAATGGCTCATTGATCCAAGCGAACTCGATGAATTTCAAAAAGTAATCTATGATATTGGGCTTAACGAAAGTTTTATTATTAAGGGGTGTGCGGGAAGTGGAAAAACAATTTTAGCACTTTATCGTGCACAAGAAATTCTCATTCGATCTGAAGTCGAAGAAATTCCACCGAGCTTTACTGTTGTTGTATTTACAAAAACCTTAAGTAGTTTTATTCGAGCATCTATTATTAATCTTGGTATAGATATTCATCAGGTTGTTCATTATGAAAAATGGTTAGGTGACGAAGTGGATCATCTTATTGTGGATGAATGCCAAGATTTCAAAGCTGAGGAAATCGACACGCTCATGGCGGCAAAAAACGTGTCAATAATGTTTTACGGGGATACTCAACAGCAGCTATATCATGAGCGATTAAACTTAGAAGAACTTTCAAAAAAAACAGGAATTAAATTAAAGGAATTAGAGAAAAATTACCGACTTCCTAAAACTATTGCTGAATTTGTTTGGCATTTAGGTACTGACGATAAGCTAAGAGATAAATGTATGCGGCCAGGCTTTGATAAACCCAGGGTTATTAAATATGAAACGTGGCAAAAGGAAATGGATTTTATAATGGCAGAAATTAGATCCCGAAATTATACAGATGTAGCAATACTTCTGCCTTTTAATAATACAATCGTCGCTCCTACAACTAATGCAGGAATTAGAAATGTAGAATCAGTTATCGAGTATTTTGATAATAAAAGTTTTAGTTATGAAGCGAAATTCTATGATTCCTCCAATTACGAACATGATGATATTGATTTTGATTCTGAACTTCCGAAAGTAATGACCTTTCATAGTTCGAAAGGTCTGCAATTCGAGACTGTATTTGTTCCGTTTTGCGATTACCCAGTCCATGATAATTGGGTTATAGAGCATATAAAAAACCCATTGTACGTTGCACTAACCAGAACCTATAAAAATTTATATATAACTCACTCTGGTAAACTTACACAATTTTTTAAAAAAATTCCTCCCCATAAATATGATTAAAAATGAACGACGCAACTTATTATTATATCCCCCTATGCAATAAAGATTTCACTTTTGAAAATATATTTTCTTGTGAAAGTATTTCACCCATAAGTTTTTATTCAAGAAGAAATTTTGGGATCACACATTTTTACAAGATTGATGAGTATTATTTAGACGATGCAATTTTATTGTATAATGCAATTCCAAAATTTAAAGTTGAAAGAGCTGACGGCATAAGATTTCTCTTGGCAATAAAGCAATCCGAAATAGAGAAAGATGATATTGTTTTCATTTCCGAAGGTATTCTTGGCCTTCAAAAGACATTTTATCTAACAAAAGAGAATTTTAAAGTCTTATTTTTTTCCGAAAAAGATAAGAAATTCATCTTGGCAAAAGCAGAATTATCTCTTCCTACTAAATCAACAAAAAAGTACCATAAGAATTTTGAAGTAATAGATGAATCTTTATGTGTTGAAATCAATACTGAGATCATTCGGAATGTAAAACTGAATGATAATAGTACAAAGGAGATTGCATTCGACAAAAGGTTTAATACGATTAAAGGCTTTGTGTATGGATTAACTACAGAAATAGTTTTTCAGAAATCTACAGAAGAGATTAAATTGAAGAGAAGCATTCAGCAGTTAATAAATGCTCATGCGGAGTTTAAAAATAAACTTGATTTTAGATCACGGCAATCAGATTCCCGATATAGTAAGACTGGTGGTTCAGTTACCCCATATTTTGACAAAGTACTGCATATTCTTAAGAACCTAGAAAATCTTGTTTTTACCCATTTCCCAAAAAAAGAAATATCAAATGAGACTCTTTCGCAAATATATTTTGAAAATAATAAAACCTTATTTAATTCTATCGAGGATGCATATATCTATTTGCGGTATAAATTTATCGACAGAGTTCTTTTGAATTCAAGTGATTATGATATTTTAAAAAAGAAAGCTATTTCTAGTTTGAAAAAGCCAGATGCAAATTTTTTGATTGAAATGTTAAAGGATAATTTTAAAAGAAATTTTTCTTCAACCGGCTCATTTCAGCCTTCAAGGAATAACTCCTATTATAATGAAGATGAATTTAAAGAAGTAGTTTTCAAACTAAGTTTTATTGTAGAAGATTTTTTTTCCAATAAAAAAAGTGACGTTAAAATAGACTTGAATGATATAGCATTTGATCCTGCTAAGAACGAAGTTCAATTTAAGGCAAACTTCCCCTTTATGATTACAAAGGCAGAGGAGCAAGAGTATATAACATTAATCAATGTTATATTGCAAAGAAGCAAAAGTGAAAAAGGAGAAGCAAAGAAAATAGATTTACTTGAATTAGTAAAAGCTGGAGCAAATACGCACAGTAAAGCTATATCTTCATCAGATACTCTTTTATACAAGTATCTGAATGGGCAACTTGATGTTTATCCCTTAGATAAGGTTACTTCAGTTGTCATGAAAAATTTCGTTGCATTTATTTTTAATCCTGACAGCATTGAGGCATTAGAGAAATTTCTCCAAGCAAATGAAATTCAAAATAAATGGATGGCTTATAGCTTCTGGTGTACTTTTAACGGGTTTGCAAATGTAAGCTCAAATTTCCTTAAGCCAATGTTTGAGAAGGATGTCGAAATTCAAGATACTTTGGACCAATATCTTGGAATACTTAGAAGGCAATTGGCAAAAGATTTAGTTTATACACCGGAAAATGAACACCCATTTGAAAAAAAGCTTTCACAAGAAGTTGATTTTTTTGAAAAGTGCATCGCTGGTAAATTCGAACTAACATTAGCAGACTTAATTGATGTTTTAAAAATTAAAAAAGAAGCGGACAAACTCAAAGTTTTAAGAACTAAGTATAATATTGACAATAAAAATAGTAAGCATATTTTATTATCCTATGCCGAGTTTATAAAGTCTCCCAACCTATTTTAAAAATACAAAGCTTGTTTATAGTAGTAATTCGGAGAAAATAGTTGGGATATAAATATTAAAAATCCCCTTACTCCAATCTAAATAATAGAATAAAAAAGAGGTCATAAGACCCCTTCCATTGCGAATGAATAATACCCCTCAGTAGTGACAATGATGTGATCGATGACAGAGACATCAAGAAGTGCACCGGCATCCTTTATCTTCCTGGTTAATTCATAATCTCGGACACTCGGTATCGTACTTCCGGACGGATGATTGTGCGCAACAATGATTGAGCACGCATTTGCCTTAAGCGCAATCGCAAATATCATCTTCGGATCTGCAATCGTCCCAGTAACATTCCCGCTTGATACAGTACAGATGCCAAGGACTCGATGAGCCCTGTTTAACAGCACCACTTTGAACTGTTCGACAAGCTGGATTTTGTTTTCGTCCCAAGTTTTAAGGAGGAGCCGGTATGCACTTTCTTGTGTCGTTATCTTTGGCCGATCGGAAGGCTTGATCGTAGGAGTGTAGCTGAGTTCAATTTCCGCTACGATCCCAAAAGTTTCTTCTTGCATTCGTGTCAGTTTTAATTGTGAAAGAACATTTTGAGATATCGTACTCTCTTAGCTACATTCACAAAAGGACATTGAATATGTCCAATACGCATATCTAGAACGAACGATGCTTGTTGAACTACGCACGCAATACTTTGTTCCACTGTGCAGCCATCGCTTTGGCTATACCAGGATATGTTTTACTTCTAAGCCTTGCTCTGTTTTTTGAAGGAGGGAGACTGTGCAATCGTTGTATTCGTCTCGATACGATGTTTGTCGGCATAAGCTTTGGCAAACCTTTTAACCAAAGACACGTCGCTTTTGTTTCGCCATGTCCGAACATCCAAGGCTGCACTACCTGTTCCGGCTTTCTGAATGTGCTGCTCATGATACTAACAGGATTTTCAATGCAAACAAAGGTATAGGGCTATGATACAGCTTTAGGAAAAATCGTATTGCCTTTTTCCTTGCCGCTCTTCTTTTAGCGCCAACCAATGCGCCGCTCTGTCTCATCGGTTGATCCTTATACCATTTGTTTCCTGAAACGGTTAGGTATGTACACGGAGGGAAAAAAATGGCCAGGTTCCATGTCTTTAATGTGATGGCTTTGAATACATCAATACGAACATGCCACTCAGGATGCCCACCGCTGAACTCTGACACGTCACAACTGAACGCCTCATGACCAAGTTTCCTAAACTCCTTACAAACAGCCTGGCTTTCTTCACATCCGACAAGTACGGTACATTTGCTCATATAGCCTCCATGTAATCCGCTAGGCTGTTATTCCGTGAGATAGAAATGCGTGATCGCAAGAGCCATCGCATCAAACATACCCATGTGATAATCTTCGCACATCCAGGGCTTCCTGATCTTGGGCAATTTGTCTTTGAATTGGGGGAGCCATGTAGTGATGCATTCGGCGATCTCACGCTTGGTCAATGCCTTAAATTGCTCGAACACGAACCTTATTTGTTCCTGCGAATACTCCCGCACGGGCAAGCGTTGGTCATGGCAAAATTGGACGATGCTTGATACCAGGTCTTTCACTCGCTTGCTCTTTCGTGAATGATCGACAACAAAATCCTGTAGCACGACTAACGTTGGCTCATAGTGTGCGATAAATTTCTTGATACGTGCAAGGCATCGGTTGTTGCAGATGGGGAGTATCGGGACCACGCCGCAATCTTTAGGCTCTGCGGGGTTTTCAATAAACGCATACCCAAATCCCCTTGCATTGGGATAGATCGACAGTACAACAGTGTGACTATTCCTCATTGCCGTCTCTCTTGGTAAGCCTGGTAAGCGTTTCCGAAAGGAAATGAATGCGGGATGCAGTATGAGCCGTTCTTTCCTGCGTTTTGATATGGGCAATCAGCTTGGGAATAGTGGTAATGAGATGTTCAGTGACAACATCGACATAGTTTGATACCAAGGACTCAACCGGTGCTTCAAACAACACATGGTATACCAACAGCATTTCAATATTAGGATCGCGTTGTCCAGTCTCACAACGACTTACGATTGAATTGTCCTTCAGGTCCAACAGCTCGGCAATGTCAAACTGCGTGATATGCGTATTCTTTCTGTACGTGCGTAAATAATTGATTGTATTTTTCATAAGGAACTTTATAAACTAGTAATAACGACTACATGATACGAATCAAAAAAGATGCGCAGTAGAAGCACAGAATTGACGCGGGTGTCATAAATGTTTTCAGCATGCCATGCTTGCTTTGATCTCCTCGATAAGTGCGTGCACTCGTTCGATTTGTTTTATTTGGTTAGTTTGAGTACGGTTAGTTTTGTTATATGCAATGCAGTGCACACGTGTTGGTTCTTGAATTGCACAGGTTGGAGTATGCTGCTGCACAGGTTGCATTGAACATTGGTAGTACAAATATTTCTTTCCCTTGCGCTCATGCGACAGAGGCAAAGCATTCCCGGCAGCATCTGATACGACAATACAACCTTTGCGAATTAACGATTGTATTGCAGTTGAAACAGCCCTACGACACAGATTGGATTTCGACATAAACTGACCATAGGATATGCGATCTCGCACCTTTCGTCTGCCAGTTGTCTTGTCAATCCATCCGTTTGTTTGACGGGTAATGATCAACAATATCTTTAATTCTGCAAAACTGAGCGTCTGCAATAGTTGATCAAAGAGAAGGTTAGGTACTTGTGTCGTTTGCGCATAATTCATTGCGCAAGTGTGAAATGAATTTGAGCATCAAGAAAGGAACAGATATATGCCAAGTGGTTTGACAATTTTGATGTACTAGGAAGATACCAAGATACTGCTCATACTCATGTTCTATGCCAATCACCATTCCAACATCTCTCACAAAAGAACAAGTGGAAACCTTTCAGAAATTATACTTTTTAGAGTATAAAGAAGAGATAAAATTTGAAGAGGCTGAAAAACTAGGACTGCAGCTCGCCCAATTCATGGCAACCGTTTTTCAATTAGTAGGAGCGGATTTTCACCCACGAGTAGATTGAAATGCTGTTAAGAATGACTATACTGAATAAGCGATGAAATACTTTATCTACGCCCGAAAATCGAGTGAACCTGAAGACCGACAGATGTCTTCAAATGAGGACCAGGTGCTTGAAATGAAGCGTATAGCGGCCGAATTCAGGATGACAGTCGTCGATATCATCACCGAAGCAAAATCCGCTAAACGTCCCGGACGACCCGCATTCAATCATATGCTTCGACGTATAGAGAAAGGCGAGGCGGAAGGCATTCTGTGTTGGAAATTAAATCGCCTTGCACGTAATCCAATTGATGGAGGTCAAATAAGTTGGCTTCTGCAACAGCGCATTATAAAACACATACAAACATACGGAAGGGCCTATAGTCCTGATGACAATGTGCTAATGATGCAGGTCGAATTCGGCATGGCAAACCAGTTCATAAAGGATTTGAAACAAGACGTAGAACGAGGCATGAAGCGCAAAATGGAGCGAGGGTGGTATCCTACCAAGCCTCCTCTCGGATATCAGCCTGTAAACAGAGATTTGCGCCAATTACACGATCCTGAAATAGTGCCCCATCCAACAAAGTACAAGATTGTTCGGCACCTATGGGATTGTTTGTTGACGGGTAAATATTCCATTGCTCAATTGAAAAAGGAAGGTGACAAAATGGGCCTTCAAAAGAGGGATGGAATGACGTATTCCATAAATACTTATTACCGCTTGTTCTCCAATCCATTTTATACCGGGTGTTTTTACTGGACCCCATTTAATGGAATTCGTACACGGTTTGAAGGCAAACACAAGCCTATGGTTTCAGAGCATGAGTTTCAAAAAGCACAAAATATCTTGAATGGCCGGGGGGACGTCCGTCCACGCATAAACACCTTTCCTTATCGTGGAATCATCAAATGCGGAGAATGCAAGGGCAATGTTACCGCAGAACAAAAAATTCAGGCTATTTGCACCAATTGCAAATGGAAGTTTTCTATCATCAAAAGCAAAACTTGCACTCGATGTGGAAGTACAGTTGCTGACATGAATGCTCCCACGATACTTAACAAAATCTATTACCGATGTACAAAACGTACAAATCCAACCTGCAAACAGCCCTACATACTTCAATCTTTCGTTGAAGATCGAATCAGAGCCGAACTTGCATCTATTTGCATTACTCCAGAGTTTTGCGAATGGGGCATAGAACTAATAAAGGCGATCAGCATCGTAAAAGAAGACACACAGCGTGTTACTTTCCTGAAAAAACGAAAGACCGAATTTGATAACCGTCAGACTGGTCTTATAAAAATGCGAGCAGATGGAGAACTTGATAAAGATCAATTTGAAATTTTTACTAGAAATCTGAATATTGAAAGAGCGGAAATTGAAAGAGAATTGGCGGCCTATTACACACTCAGCAGTAGTATAAACATTGAAGCGAAGGCTTCTTTTGACTTTGCTTTTCACTGTCTTTCAACGTACGAAAAACACGATTCATCTGCAAATACAGCGTTACTATCCAGCCTGGGTTCGAACCTAACTTTATTGAATAAAAACCTAGATATTACAACGCATCACATCTACAAACGCATCAAAGAATGCGAGGTTGCTTATTATTCACTAAAACCTTCGTTCGAACCTGGAAAAGCATTTATAAATAAAAGGGTAAACAGGGATTATTACCTCTCTTTTCCCATATTGCGGTCTAAACTTCAGTCTATACGAACATGTCTGAAAGACATAATACTAAAACGAGTTGAAGAAAATCTTAAACATGGCAGAGAGCCTTATGCTCGTGATGATGATCTCCCTTTTCGTTGGGAGTGATCTTTACTATATCGAAAATCTGCACCAACCAATTGAAACACATATGCCATGAATTGCACAAGCTGCAAACCTACCTTATGTGCTTCATCAGTGGAGATATCTTTCTTGAATCGGCGCTTATAAATGACCTGGAAGTCCTTTACTTGTTGATCGGTGAGTTGTGTGGGAGATACGACGGGCATAGACTAATCATATTACTATTTGAAAGAAGCACAAAATTGCTTTTTTAAAAACTCTTCTTAAGGAACAATTAAGCCTAACTGTTTAATGTCCGTTCGCAAACGATTTAAGATTGGCCATACATCAGGATGGCATCTCCTAATATGATCATTACTATCACAAATACAGTTTGAGTGCCCCTTGATTTCGCTGTTTTGAGTAAGTAATGTCTTAATTACCTTCCAATTTTTATCCTCCTGAAGTCTAGTCAAACAAGTTTGCACAAACTTAAGATTGTTGTTATTCGCATAGGACTGAAGTATGCCAATAGCCCCGTGATCATACTCCATCCATGGCCACTCTTCGTATTCCTCATAGTATTGCTGTCCGTATAAAAATGGAATCACCAGCCGTTGTATAAAATCAGAGAATGTCATTCCGTTCTCTACAAATGAAACTTCTTCAATTGGTCCACAGAGGCATGCTGTTCCGGTTGCTGCATTTACATGCCTATCAGTTAAATAAGGGATTTGCTCCTTATCTACACAGACACTTGGAAGGCTTCTATTGTTAGAAGGATAGTTTATTAAAACCGTATATGAACAAGTAAGCACAGTACCACCGATAGTATTATTTGTACCCGGTAAAAGAATTAAAAACTGATCTGTTTCAGAATTATAAGTAGCTGTAAATTTTATAGTTACTTCCAACTCTGAATTATCCGAAGTACATTTTACTTTCCCATAATTATCGGTTAACCACTCAATATCTTCTTTTTTAAACATTATCGGGGTTCCATGGTTTACTTGGTGTGAACGGTGCTGAACCATAGCTTGGTGATACCTTAACCTTGGCTCCTGTTTCAAATTCATCTCCAAATAGTTTCTTCCAGTTTTCTAAAGCAAGATCTGTGGTCGCTGCACCTTGTGCCTTCTGTGCTAATTCAGCATAAGAAGCAATAGCAGTTTTGAATTGGGAAAAACTCTCGTGGTCTGTTTTCCAGTGGCGATTAAAATTTTCACCAGGCATTGCAGGGTTTGCTATAGAAGGAGGGGTATTAAATCGACCCAAATACTCATTCATTCTAAACAGAATAGTAGCAACAGTTGATGCCGGGTTGCTATATAATCCTGCTGCAGCATCTGTTGCACTTATTTGAAGTCCTGCAATAGTAGTAAGGATAATTGATTTTGTGTCAAAATCTCCTTTATGATCTCGTAAATATTTAATTAATCGAACCGCAGGCACAAGCGTACTAACTGCAATTCTATCTTGACCTGCAAACCAATTGGCATACCCGTCTCCATCACTCAATTCAAATTGATTTGTTGTTTTGTTACAGATGTAATAATTGCCATTGTCCAAAATTGCAGGAACTATATCTGCATGAAAATCTCCTTCATAATCGATGGTAACACATCTTGTTTTGCCTTTAGTATCAGTAAGATCACTATATCGACCATTCCCCTTAAATTCCTCTGCCAGCTTCGACAGATAATCTTTAGGTTCCCAGCCTGCTTTTTTCTTTAAAAGGATTAATAAGTCTAAATCAAAGGAGGGAGCCTCTCCTTTGGGCTTAATAATCGTTTTTTGACGATACGATCCTTGGGTTGTGTTGCCAAGGTATATATCCTTAAAACTGTCTGTTTCTGCAATAAACGAGGGTAATATCCTCTGCGCTTCTTTAATTTTCTCAACGCGATTAGGGTTAAGATTAACTTTCTTTTCAAGAAATTCTTGAAATGCTTGATTGACTTCCATATTGTTATTTTTTAGTTGAATAAAAAGGTTTAAATGCTTCCGCAGATTCTTGAAATAGGAACTTTACTTTAGGCATGCTCTCTCGTGCATAGGTTTCTCCTAATCCTTCCAAAGAAGGTATCGCTTTATAGTTATCCAATTCATATCTCCCAGCAGAGACCATTGGCTCGATGCGGATAATTTGTTCATGGCTCGTAAGAACTGCGGCAATCCCAAGCGAGGCAGATGATTGAGCCCGCATAAATAAATCAGCCACCCGTAATGCCCAATAGGCCTTTCCTAACGATAGTTTACGTTTCCCTGTTGGTGTTGATGTGCATCCTATGCTCAAAATCTGTAAAGATTCAGCTGGCCATTTTAGTATACCGATAGATTCCGCCACAGCAATACCAATTGGATTATTTGCCCATACACCTCCATCAATTAAAGGTGATCCACTAGGCAATAAATGAGCAGGAAAGTATGTAGGTGCTGCAGAAGTTGAAAGCGCTACATCCACGACGGGGCATACATAATCGGTGGTGAATCTCTCATGATGTGCAGTCTTATAGATATGAACATTTCCAGTAGATAGATTAAGACTAGGAATAACCAAGCGATTCTTGCTTTCCCCTAATTGCTTTTCACCAAAGGTTTCTACCAGGGCATGTTTTAATGCCTTCTGATTATATTTAGAAAAGAAAACTGATCGTATGCTTTTAAGAATTGCATTACCACCAAATATGGATTTACCGTGTTTTTTGTAAAACTCCAATAAATCGTTTGCAGAGTATCCCATTCCAAGTCCAAGGGCCAAAATACCACCGGTCGAAGTACCTACTATCAAGTCGAAATAGTTTCCAACTTTATCGCCTATTTGTTTTTCAATTTGCGATAAGAAGGAAGCAGGGAAAACACCCTTTATTCCTCCACCGTCTATGACTAAAATTCTTTTTTGCATGATTCTCATAACAGCATAAGTGCTGGTATTAAGAATTGAAGCAATATCTATGCAGATTGTAAAGAAGGTGCGAATTTGTCATAAATACTTGCAATGTATCTTTTAAAACAGACAGACTACCCGCAATTTGGAGTATTAATTGCCAAATTGACTGATAAATATAAGTGATATCCGAACAACAAGATGTTTTCATTGATGTAAGTATCACAAAATTGCTCATAGAGCATACTTGCTGTATAAGCTTATTGTGACTTTGTTATATGAACCCGCGAATACTTAAGACTCGACGGCCATGTATCGAAGCTAAGGGTAATTCTACTCGATTCAGGTACCTCTTTATCATCAAATGGAATCATATCCGGAGCATACTTTTCTAACAATTCTCTTTTGGTTGACACAACCCAATCTCTGGCCCTAGTTATAACCATTTGATTGTATGATTCAACCATGTAGTCCGGCAGCATGCGATGCTCATATGTTGGTGTTGATACTGTTGATTTAACAATGCCGATCAAGTGATAGGGAGATACGGGAAAGAAAAGGTAATCGGTTGCATCTTCTATAAACATGGGCCTATCAGTCAAAAGCAAATCGCCGGAAGGATTGTAAAAAATGACCAAATCGCACATTTTGTATTCTTCAGCCTCTGCTACAACACAAAAGATTAAATTTTGGAGAACCAATTGTTCAACATTTGAGATCTCAGCTATACCCAATTTTGGTTTAAGATGCGGATTGTCTTCAAAATGCTTTGTGATCATTTTTATGTCATAGACATTTCTGTTCTTTAGAGAAAATATTCCCTGCAATAACTTGTCCCATTTTGACATTGCTTCCTCTGCGGTACGGGCTTCAATTAACTGTTTTCCTTCTTTCACATGTTTAATAAACATGGCCAATTCACCTTCAAAACCGCTAAACCAATCTTCTAAAATATTGATCCTTTGGCCGTCGATCTCAGGCACATAAATAAAATCCTGTATTGCAAAGGAGAAAGCCCGTTGTCCTTTTGTTTCGGAAAATGAAAACTTTTGTTTTGCAATTTCATACACATGCACGCCATTCCTGCCGTGTTCATACGTAACCCACTGCTTGATTAAACACTTAGGGCATACATGGTTATTCCTTTTTGCTGGCCCTCGATTCTGATACATATCCTCGTTTTAGACAAAACTAAACAGAATTTGAAAGTTTTATTGCGCTATTGCA
Organism: Ferruginibacter sp.; assembly: GCA_044226725.1. GTDB lineage: Bacteria > Bacteroidota > Bacteroidia > Chitinophagales > Chitinophagaceae > Ferruginibacter. The sequence goes on from JBGAGM010000009.1 coordinate 190,762, forward strand.
ATCTTAGTATCCTTCCTACTAAAACTGTTTCTGTGAAAATAGTAGGATGCAAAACGAAGAAGACAAGGTCTTGTACCTTGGCCGCACAAATTATCGCACCACCAACACCCTCTTTGGCATGAAGCAGGCGGATCGTCTGCTGCACACGTACATCATCGGGAAGACCGGTACCGGTAAGACCACATTACTGGAACACATGATCCTCCAGGACATCCAGCAAGGCCGCGGCGTCTGCCTGCTTGATCCTCATGGCGATCTGGTAACAAGGATAATGAATGCTATTCCAGAGCATCGCAAGGATGATGTGATATACATGGACATCACCGATCCCGCACAGCCGTACAAATACAACCCTCTGCGAAAGGTCTCATTTGAAACACGGGCGATCATCGTGTCAAGTATCCTTGAAGTGTTCAAAAAGCTATGGTCTGATTCAAAAGGATGGGGGGTAAAGCTCGAACACATCATGCGCTACACCCTCCTTGCGCTCCTTGATCAGCCGAGCGCAGACTTCGCCGACATCGGCCGCATGCTCTATGACCGCTCATTCCGCCAGAAGGCATTGACACACATCATTGATGACGAAGCGAAGGCATTCTGGAACAAGGAGTTTCCCCGGTACATGTACAACGACATCCTGCCGGTATTGAACAAGGTCGGGGGCATGCTTGCATACCCGGCGATCAAGCGGGTCATCATAGACAACCAAAGGGAAATATCGCTCCGAAACATCATTGACACCAAAAAGATATTCCTGGTCAATCTCTCCAAGGGAATCATCGGCAACGACGCCTGCCAGATACTCGGTTCGCTGCTCCTGACTTCACTTGCCTCCGCCGCATTCTCCCGTGCAACAATAGAAGAGGAACTGCGTGTGCCCTTTTACGTATACCTCGACGAATTCCAAAACTTCTCCACCCTGAGCCTCATCAACATGTTCAGCGAACTGCGCAAATTCAAGCTCGGCATGACGGTGGCGCACCAGTACACCAAGCAGCTCGAGCCCGGCATCCTCGATGCGGTGCTCGGCAACAGCGGTACGACGATCAGCTTCAGGGTGGACGTGCATGATGCCGCACTCCTTGCAAAGAAGATGTTCCCGGTCTTTGAGCCCATCGACTTCATCAACCTGCCCAACCACCACATCTACCTCTCGCTTATGATCGACGGCGTGCCGTCCAAGCCATTCAGTGCCGTCACCATAGCGCCACAAGAGAAGCAATGAAGGATTTGCACCAGATACAATCCATTCGCATTCACTACACCCGGCCGCCGCTTGACTCGATGCCGCAGATTACGTGCGTCCCAGATGCGGTAGCACTATTCCGATCGTTTGTCGACCCAGAGCGGATCGATCTGAAGGAATTCTTCTGGATCATGCTACTGACCCATTCGCATCACGTGCTCGGCATCAGCGAGATCGCAATTGGCAATACAAGTGAAGTGTCACTACCAAAAAAGGAAATATTTCAGCTTAGCCTGACGGCACATGCAAGCGCAATTATCCTGTGCCACAATCACCCGAGCGGACATTTGACTCCTTCACAATCTGACATAGCGCTCACGAAAGAAATCTTTGCGTTCGCAACCTTGGTTGATGTTAAAATCCTTGATCATCTCATTCTTACTTCTGAGGGATACTACTCAATGATGGGAAACGATTGTATGTAATTAACGTTATTGTTACGTAAAAAACGGACTGCTCATTCCGGTATGCACTGATTTAATCCGTTCCCTAGAATTACTAAAAAACTACTTATCAACACTGTGTTAAATAGGTAGCTATTTCAAAAAAACTTTGTACATTGAGATACTATCTAAGACTTTACCTTTGAAAACTGCTCGATAAAAATGTCTTCTTAAAAGTGTTTAAATACCAACTGATGGGTCAAAAAAATAATTAATTAGCCTTCCCAATTGATTATAGATTGATAGGGTAAGGTGAAATTGTTCACTAAAACTATTGATATATGATCATCATATTTCTTCAATACCTGCAAACCCACATTCTAAGTCTTTTAAGTACAGATAAAAGTCCACCATTGACTTTAAAATATTTTTATTGTATTATCAAAGTACAATAAAAAGGGGTAAGCGCCGCAAGCACATACCCCGTAGAGAATTCAATAAGGCTAAAGCAAAGAGGTTGTTTTTTCCGGACAAATCTTCGCCCAACGCCTATTTTCTAAAGAAACTCTTTTCTCAATATACAGCTATTTTTATAAATATGCAATTGCGAAGGGAGTTTCATAAAAACTTAACAACATGAAACTCAAGGTATTATCTAATTTTGAATTAGACAATAACATTAAAAGCTCGGTACTGGCATTATCAAGAAAACTTTCTTTTAAATATCATATAAAAGGAGAGGTAATTGACACTGGATTTCGAAATACAATTCCACACATTCATGAGATTACCCTTTTTGTCTTTGTGCATCCGCGATCGGATTTGCAATCGTTTTTAAAAAAACTTGTGACGGTAATAAAAAGCAGAAAGCATCTCGATGTAGTATGCATAGTTGGAACGAGTATTAAAGCGGCTTTTCCCGGAACATTTGGAATCACACAGTTTTGTCAATACTGTGGAGCAATGTTGGAGTATTTTGCTGCAGGCAGATCATTCCAGCCAGGATTATGCAACTGCAACAATGGCCCGCTTGTGTCCATTTATCCATCCCAATTTGTAGAAAATTACTTTGCGTTTAGCGAACTATAAGATGGGTGATATAAAAAAGGCCAGTTGCCTAGCCTTTTTTATAAATAATTTTTTTTAATTCTTGGAAACAGATTAATAGGGGTTGAAAATGACTGTCAAGCAATACTTACTCAAACCCTTCACTAAAAAATTCTTCGAGCGTCATGCCAAATGCAGAAATAATCTTTACTAAACTACTGAATCGCAAATCCTGGCCGTTTTCATATCGCCCCATCTGGGCCCTGGGTATGTCATGTTCATAGGCGAAGTACTCATAGCTCGTAAACCCAGCTTTAATACGCAGGCTTTTAATCCGTTGACCAAGCCGTTGCAATTTCACATCGGCATCCATCGGCACGACCTTCTTCTTTGAACCTTTTTTACCCTTTTTTTCCATGAAGTAAAATAAGGCAATAGGCCGCTCTTGGGTTACCACTCTAAAATTCCTATTTATAAGTAGCTTTTTTGTAAAAAATTCTTACTTTTATACTCAGACCTTCTCTCTTTTAAACTAATAACTAAACAGGTATGAAAAATATAAATGCAATAGCTATCGCATGCATAGTGATGATCCAAATCGGTTGTGAGAAAAACGCACCGTCACCTGCACCAACTCCGGTTGGTCCGGTGCTGCCCACTATCACTACAACGTCGGCAACAGAAATAACAAGAGTGAGTGCCAAGTCTGGAGGTACCATTTCAAATGATGGCGGCGCTACCGTTATTACTGCAGGCTTATGTTTTAGCACAGGCCATAATCCTACTACGGCAAATAACACGATCACGAACACTTCAAGTTTTGGTTCATTCAACACTAGTGTTACAGGCCTCAGTCTGAACACCACCTACTATGCAAGAGCTTTTGCAACAAATAGTACCGGGACTGCGTATGGAAATGAAATTACTTTCACAACAAAAAATCTCAGCATACCAACCATTACAACTCAGGTCGCTGATATTTCAATACCCTTCGCAACAACTTCCGGTGGGATAATTTCAGACGATGGAGGATTGCCAGTGACCACACGAGGAGTATGTTGGGGAACCGCACCTAATCCAACGATCAGTGGAAACAAGACAATTGATGGATCAGGAATGGGAACCTTTTCCAGCGCAATTGCGCCACTGACTGTCAATACCACCTATTACATTCGTGCTTATGCAACAAACAATTTAGGCATTGCATACGGGGATGAAAGAATGATCGTACTAGATATAGAAGGGAATGTATACAATGCAGTAAAAATAGGCTCTCAGGTTTGGATGATGGAGAATCTTAAGACCACCCATTACAACGATGGAAGTGTCATTCAAAATATCACGAGTAATAGTAACTGGAGCTTTTTTGGTAGTCCTGGCCCAGCCATGTGTTGGTATAATAATGATATTTCCAACAAACAAGTGTATGGTGCATTGTATAACTGGTTTGCTGTTAATACCGGTAGTCTTTCCCCAACTGGCTGGCATATTCCAACATCTGCAGAGTTCGCAGAACTGATTACTTTTTTAGATCCAAATACTACCGCAAGCAACACCACCATTTTTGGTATTCCGTATGTCATGTATTCAAGTACCATTGCAGGAGGTAAGCTTAAAGAAAGTGGAACTGTGCATTGGAATAGTCCGAATACCGGTGGTAATGAAAGTGGCTTTACGGGGCTTGGTGCAGGAGTACGGCAAAGCATTGGAGGAGCGTTTGAGTATTTCGGCGGATTTGGTGGATGGTGGAGTTCGTCACAAATTGCACCAAACCAATGTTACCGGGCGATTATTTCGAACAGTAGTTCAGTTGTTCTTTTTAATGCTGAAGATAGACAAGAAGGATTGTCAATTCGGTGTATAAAAAATTGACCAATATAAACCCACTTTTTATTTTGTGAGAGCGATTCGGCCGTTTTAGTTCTTTTAGGTATATATTTATTCGTTATCGGCATCAACGAGTTTGTATTTACCGCTAGATGTTGCTTCAATGCTTATCGTATTATCCCATGGCGTGGCACAAATTCGTTTAGCTACCTCATAGTTAGTGAACTTTCTTGGAACAAGCCCGGCTTTTATGATAATAGGTTCATCTCTTTCATCGGGTATGATGCTTTCAAGTTGCTCCAGTATGTTTTTCCGAGGATGCGCATAACTATAGGTGTTAAATTTCCCGCCGCTTTTGCCATACGTCCATTTCCCACAAGAGATAATGGCGTAAAGAGGTAAGTGGCATTTAAGTATGCCGAAGTGGTTGCATTGGCTGCACCGTGATGGCCTACCCGTAAAATATCAATGTCCAACAGCGAACTGCTGTATGTTTGTAATAGTGTCTCTAAAGCAGCAGTCTCAAGATCTCCCGTAAACAAAAAAGAAGATTTCCCAAATGTCACTTTAATCACGACACTATGGTTGTGTGCCATTATTGAAATCTTTCGCCTTCCATTCCGCCGGTTTCTTAGAAAAGCTGCCCGACAAAAGCACAATCTCCGGGTCTACTGCATCGCAATTCAATGGATCGATTACTGTATCGGTAATGCCTTCTGCATTGCCATCTTTTGTTATTTTTGCAAACGGATAGTTTGCATACGTTACGCCTCTTTTCATTGCATTCTTCCTCAACCAGTTTTGATTTTTTCTTCCTGAGTCGGCAGTGAGGCCGTTATCAATATATCGTTTGATAACAAATTTGTTAGCCACCTGATCCAATGCAAAATTATGATCGATATGGGCATGTGTTACGATGACAAGATCCAGGGTGGTGTTCAAATCAACCCTGCGTGCAAAAAAGGTACTAAGATATGCAATCAGGTCAGTGGCTTGTTTAGGACCCTTGGCACCGGCATCAATCAATATAGCACCGCAAGGAAATTCTAATAACGTGGCATCCGCCTGATCTACGTTAATGAAATGGGCGATCATCTTTTTGCCTTGTTGTCCGTTGACAATGGTTGCAAAAAACATGCTGTCAACGGCTAGGGCTATAATGATAAATGCTTTTTTCATACTCTGAGCTTTAAAGGGTAACTTAGAAACCTCACCCAAAATATGCAATATTGGATGTTTGTACCAGAGTATAAACACCGATTAGATACAGGTGAAAATACCTGATTTTGCATTATCCATACTGACGCTTTTTCATTCCGGCATTTCTCATTATTAAAAATCATTAAATAACCTTATATTGAGTATAAACGAGAGTGTATGTTACCAGTTGTATTCATTAGTTACTCAGAAGAAAACTATCGGCCTGACGTATTTGGATTTGGCGGAGTTTGGTTTGAAGTTTCAATGAAGCAGCAACTACACCTGGTCGAAAATACCGAGGGAATATTCAGACAATCCCGAAAATTAAAGAAAGATGGCAAACCACCGGATATACATTTTGCTTTGAAAGTAAGTTTGGAAAACTTCCACCGGATTTTAAATAGAGTAGATCTAAAGGGTATTCCATTCTTACCACAACCATTTTCAGAAGAGTTCAGACAGCTGTATGTTTTGGATCCAGACAATCACCTTATTGAGATTACGGCGTTGGAATTCAAGATTTGAATGTTATCGGCCTTTTAAATTTATTTAAAACACTAGGATAAGTGATTTTTTTAATAGAGAAAGAATGTAAAAGATATTAAAAAATGAAAGGAATAATCATATTTCTTATCATGCTATTGACGGCCCTTGTAGGTGCGTTTGTCAGTCAATTTGTAGGGTTAAAAATTATTGATCCAATATACTTGGGTATGGGCGCTATTGCAGTTACCATACCACTGACAATTTTAGTGTATGCCTATGATCATACTCACAACCTTAAGAAATGGGTTAAAATCCTTACCGTAATACTCTCCTTCCTGATACTGATAGTCGTTGTTATAGGCATTCTGTATAGCCCCAATACTAGTTCCTCGACATTGGAATCAAAAACTCCATCTGAAACCAAAACACAATACACAGATACCGGTAAAAAAATTGCTGATGCCAACATAGAAACACCTGGCAATACTTCACATTCTGTTCCTTCAATACAAGAGAACCAAGATCGTAAACCGGAGCCAAGCAAAATCATTTTCGTCCAACAATCGGTCGCAACGGAAAAAGAAAATACCAGTACTGCAGTTCAAAAACCCAGCATTAATCCTGATGAGTATGTCAACAGTACGGGAACACAATTTGACATTGCAGTTTTGGTGATCGATGCCAATAATCGCGTGATGCACTCCATCGCATCCGGCATTTCCGATCTATACAAAAAGAAGTATGGTGCCGTAACCACTTCGCTATTCACATCCAAGTTTTTAAATTCCTCCTATTTGAATGAAGTTCAAAATGCGAATGCCCAAGTAATTGAAACCCTGGGGCTGGCTTCCCGCTCAAAGTATATCGTCATTGGAAAATATTCCAACAGCTTCGATGAGGGTACATATACCAAATATGTCAGCAGGGCCAGCCTAGATATTGTCATCATTTCATGTGCGTCAAAAACACAGCTATCCGGATTTCTCCTACAGGCGTCAAACGGCTATGATGATAAGCAAAACGCAGAAAAGGGAGCAATTGAAAAACTCATGGATCAGTATGAACAAAAACACTTCAATTTATAACCATGAAATCAATCATTCTATTTTTCATGACTTTAGTACTGGCCATGGCAGCCAGAACCCAAAGCCTTGATCAGAATATCACGGTCCTTGCCAATGACATTGCTCAAAAGATCGCTAAAAAGAATAAGACCAGGCTTGCATTGACAGATTTCGTAAACAATGAAGGCAAGGTGGATGCAGTAACGGATTATATCCGTGAGGAATTGGAGCTGAAGCTGATCAACGCCGATGATCTGCAAGTCATAGACAGGAAGCACATAAAGCTCCTGTTGTCAGAAAACAAATTGCAATCTGAGGGCTTGATTGACGAATCAACTGCCAAATCTGCCGTGTCGTTCATCAAAGTCGATGGATGGGTCATTGCAGAAATCACAACCTTGGGAGATCAAATAAAAATCAAAATAAAGGTAATAGATGTCACCACTTCACAAATCTATGCTGCCTCAACAAGCGAATTGATCAGCGATGCAGCAATACAAAACCTTCTCAACCCTCCTATAAAAATATGTTCCGAATGCGGAGGCAAAGGAGTGGTGCAGGAACAAACAACCTGTTCTGCTTGCGAAGGCGTAGGAAGCTTTCGTTGCAAATCCTGCGGAGGAACAGGCCAACTTCCAGGCATGTGGGTCGGCTCGTATAAAACATGCGAAGGGTGTGGCGGTAAAGGAAAGATCAATTGCAATGTCTGTACTGGCAAAGGAAAAATCATCTCATACAAAACCTGTCCTAAATGCAATGGAAAACTTCAATTGACTTCCGGCACCGGTACTGCCCAGGCAGTATCTACAAAAGTTGAACTCTGCCCTGAATGCGGTGGAAGTGGTAAATTAAAACAAGAAGTCACCTGCACAAGCTGCAGCGGCTCAGGCGAAGCACCGTTTGGCCCAGCATCGAATTGGGAAAGAAAGCCCTGTTCATCTTGTTCTGGTAAAGGGAAAAAAGTGATTTCCTCAAAGTGCCCAACATGCAATGGGTCAGGAAAAATAAATTAATTTTCCCTAAAAGACTGACAACTCAAATGCCTGGTACCGTGATTTTGGATCGGCAACTCTTTGGCATTACTTTAAAACCAACATTTATTTTGTTAGAATAATTCAGGTGTTTTAATTCCATGTAAAATTTTGCCCATCTAAAAACCGAACCTTAAAGTAAATTTTTAAGGGGGTTCTCTGATTGCTAAATCTTTATACTTAGCTGACCCATCAAACTATTTCTAAAATGTTATCTATTGATTCGAAAATTGCATATTGAAATTTCACTATATAAATATTAAATTTGGATAAATCATCTGCTTATGAGACATCCAGTAGTAGCATTTTTAATGATTTTCCTTCCAAGCTTAATATATGGTCAAAATTTTAAACAAGACAGTTTATACTTTTCTCAAAAATTGGAGCCTTATCGCAGACTTTTAGATTCTGTTGCATCGAAAGAGGATTGGCCTAAACTAATTAATTTGTCTAAAACAAGACAGAATCTTCCAACGACACAAAATTCTCCCGCACAGTTTTCATATGACACTATGGTATGGTTAGAGTATTCTAAAAAGGAAAGAATAATAATCAACAATTTAAAATTAATCCCTGCAAAATATACAGCTGATAAAATTAGTACAGTTGACTCCAGTGAAATATTGTTTATTGAAACTGATTTTGATTTAAAAAATCGAAATGAACTAGCATATTTACAAAATATACACATGAAAGAAAAAAATGGGTATAAAAAAATATCATCGCTCCTAAAATATATTTATGCTCTTCACCAAACCTATTCTTCAAACTCAACGATCATATATTCAAGAAGTCAAACAATTCGAAAATATTTAGCCTATCTATATGATTTGCTTAAAAAAGCCCCTCATGACATTAGAACTGCGAACTGGTTAATCAACACTGCAAAAACACTAAATCATATTAGTCCTAGAGATTTATACAAAGACATTTATTCACTTTATATAGAGGCTGAAACTATTCTACTGGCTCCTTTTCAGAACCGGGGAAATAAGATTCAATATGATCCAAATCATAATGATTATGAGGAGTATGTTAAGAGCCGAAAAATTACTAAACAAGTAATTGATATTTATTCGGGATTAGTCGATATCCTGAATTCACAAAATAAAGGTGGTACCAACAATCAACTATATCCAATACTAAAAACGATTACTAGATATAGATTTTATTTGGCAGAAATTTTAGAGGTTGGTTTAAAGGAAGATAAAAGATGGGAGAATCGTTTACAAGTATGTGAAGAAGATATCATTATGGATTTATCGTTGAAAAGTATCGATAAAAATTCCCAGTACCAGAAGGAACTCATTGACGATAGGATAAAGGTCTTGGAACACTACATGACCAGGCTTTTAGATCAACAAGATTTAAAATTAACTAGTAGAAGACAGTCAATATTATACTTTACTCTTGGAGTTATGTTTGACAAAAATCTTGAGGAAAAATATGCAATGAAAGCGTATTGGAAAGTTTTAGATGTTGCTATCAGCTCAAACCTTGAACTAGAACCAGAATTCATAGAGTTTTTATATTATCAGATTTATGGAATACACCGTCAGAAATCCATACTGTGGCGGGTTACTCCACAAGATGAAAAAGATCTCCAAAACATAATCGGTCTTTATAATATTACAAACAACTATGAAAAACTTTCAAAATTAAATCCGGCCCCAATTTATTACAAACTTCAAAATATCAATTTTTCAAGATATCTAAGCATATATGGTTTTATAGATTCTTCAAAAAATATACTATTAAGCTATAAAAAGTCATTATTTAAAGATTCATTCAACATATTGAATGATCCTGTTGGCTTGGAATTAATATATAAAGAGCTTTATGATAATAAATGGTTGGAAATATCTCCGAATGAGCCAGATTTTGAGAAAACCGCTGACAGCATTATGATGACAGCCCTTAATAAGGAACTAACCGATGTATTCTATGGTAGTAGCTCTAATATCCCTGAAGAATACTACAATATGAATAAAACAGTTGATGATTCAAGGTGGGCATATAATGTCGCAGAGTTGAATGATGAAATTCAAACAAAAACTGAAAAGATAGACAAATTAAATTCTGAGCAAAAATTATTATTAAAAAGCAACCAAAGTCTTAGTGAAGCAATTGAGAAAAAAAATGAGGTGCTCTCAAACTTAACTAATAAGATTGATAGTTTAAAACTTGCGAATTTAAGTCTAGCAGCCTCGAATCAAAATTTGAGAATGGAGTCTGATAAACTTGCAAAGAAAATTTCTGAACAGAAGGAAACAATTGGAATTTGGACAAAAATTGGATTTACGACAATCGTATTAGCAGTACTATTACCCCTAATTGTAGGATATAAAGGCATCAAGAAACAGAAAGCGATAACAGACAAATATAAAAGTGAAGCTGATAGAATTGCGAAGGAAAACGAAGAAAATAATTACAAACTAAAACTTGAAAAAAGAATAGAAGAAGGTAAATTATTGGCTCATTTGGCGGAAGAGCATGATATAGATAGATTTATAAAAAAGCTTCCTGAGCTTGCAGAAACCATTAACGATCAAAACAAAATAGACCTTATTGGTAAATTCAATAATTTTTCGGACTATTATAAACTAAACTCTGCTACCAGAGGATTATTTAATAACACAATAGTAAATGAATTAAACATTGCAAAAAAAGCTGCAGAACTCTATACAGCTCTTTCTGTCAAAAATTTTCCATTTACAATTAGTAATAATTTAGACGCAAATAATGAGGTGCAAAATATTGAAATTCCTAAACGATTAATCTCTAGTTTGATTGCAAACTCAATAAGACATGGTAGTAATGGAAAAGATCGTATAGATATCGCTCTAGATATCTCTTCCTTTGAAAATGGCTACACTATCAAAATAGAAGATAATGGTTGTGGGTTTGAAGAACTGGGGTTGGAAAAAAAACAATCTAATTCGGGGATCAATTTACTTTTAAAACAAGTTGCCAGTTATAATGAACATGACAATCCATTTGTAATTGATTTTTCAGAGAAAAGCGTCAAAAGTAAAGGTGAAGGGGCAGGTGTAATTGTTGAATTTAATCTTTCTAAAAATGAAAAGACGAAACATAGTAATAGTTGATGATGAAGAAAATCTGGCTATTAAAGTAGCGGATGGTATTAGACAATTCTATTTTGATAAAAATGAATGGAACTACGACATAATACTTTGTAATGAAGAAGGGCATTTTAAAAAAGCTGAAAAACATATTAAGGATTCAGTTGCAGAAATTGATATCTTAATTTGTGATCAAAAACTAATTGGGGGGCAAGGGATAGAATTATTTAAGCTAGCTGAGATTGAAGTTCCAACAGAACTAAAGAGTATTAATACAAAACCTTTTTTGTTCAGGGTACTACAATCAAACCAATATGAACGATTTTTTGAGTTTCAAGATGAACACAAAAAATTTTATGATCGTTTTATAAATAGTGATAATCCAGATAATTTATTTGAACTTTTAACAGTTTTTGAAACAAGAGTATTGGCAATAAAAGAAAATGGTAATCCAAAAATTAACGCTCACTATTATGAAAGTGGAATAATACACAAACTAAGAGATTTAATTAAAATTGATGGTCGGGATGTAAGAATAAGTGAGATACTTTTTTTGTGGTTGGATAACGATAACAATAAAAGAGATACCTATCACTTCACATATCTGCAGGATGAAAAGGTAATGCAAACCACACGATCGATCAAGCCCACAAGTATATCAGAGACAATAACGAAATTAGAATTTTTAGAAGTTCAACTAAAAGAGGACAGCCAAACATTATGTAAGATAAATCCACTTTGGATATCATCGGTCGTACTGGAGAAAAAGACGGTTAAAATATTTACTCCCTACTCCAATCAATATATTATTCGATGTTCAAAAATCAAAACTCACCTTGATATAGATATGAATATCGAATTCTAATTGCGATGAGGATATGTTCTTTCTTTCCGCAAAAACGTTGAGGAAAACGCCTCTACCCCCGCCCTTTTTGGGTAATTATATTTCCAATTTTTGCATCGTTCCTTTTTACCTCGCTACATAAGCCAGGAATCAAAAAAGGAGAGTTAGCGGTGGAACGCTAAACTCCCCTGGAACGGTGTCCATCTCACTAATGGATCCGTAAGCACAGCATACACAAATGACTCAAAATTGTCAAGTGTGTGCACGCCAAGGGTTAAATGACTGAGCCGGACATCGTTGATGAACCGGATACATTCATTTAAACCAACCCAAATGGCACAACAGGCCCATCAAGATCAAAATAACCCGGTACAGAACTGGGTGTTTATAGACCTCCAAAACCTTTATAAAGGAGTTGAAGAAAGGGGGTGGAAAATAAATTGGAAGTCCTTCCGAACACATTTAGCCCAAAAATATTTCGCAGCAAAAGCGGTAATCTTCACCGGGTATGTTCCACGTTATGCATGGTTATACAAAAAATTGACATTGGCTGGTTTCCAGGTCGAAACGCGGCCAACCAGAATATTACCTGATGGAACTATTAACGGTGGAAACATCGATGCTGATCTCGCATCGTTTGTAATGGATTATAAAACCGACTACACCCAGGCCATTATCGTAGCCGATGATGCAGATTATTACCGCACAATCCAAAGTCTAAAAAGGCAAAACAAGCTTAAGCTTATCATTAGTTCCCATCTGCTTGCAAACACTTCATCATTAATCAAGGAATTAGTCAATCGGGATATGCTTATTAGTATTCACAGTTTGCGTAATCAAGTTTCACAGCGTGCATAATAAAATTGAACCATGGTTTTTAATTCTATAAAATATCAGCGAATGAGTACAAAAAATTTTATCGAATTCGAAGTAAGGAAAGCTGTTAAAGACGGCTTTACGAATCAATTTTTCTTCAAGGAAGGAGTATTAATCCATGGCCCGGAATCTGTTCAAACATTTTTACCAGATAATGTCATTAAGGATCGGAGACCGTGCCTGAATTCCGAAAACATAATCTATCGCATTACTACACCTACTAATGTAAAGGGATTTCTGATTGTTCCCAGATATCAGGATGAACAAGAAGTACCCTTCGCATAGCAACCTCAAACTGATTATTGCACCAATAAAAAATAAAACATGAAAACACAACTTTCCATTCACACTATCACCGATCCGGTGATTGATAAACACATCTATAATCTCAAAAATGATATAGGAGACTTTTGTAAAGTCCAGGCTGCTGCGGATGCAGTCACTCAAGCCGGAATTTCGAAATCATATTTCACCATACAGGTGCACGCTTTCATACATTCCTCAGTACAAACCTGCATCGATGCTGTACGATCTCGATTGCTCAATCTCGCAGGGATAATAAATGCAAATGAAGCCCAACAACATGCAGATGCAGAAAATGTGATCATTAAAAATAAAATTACAGACCTCGAGCATGAACAGGCCAGGCTCAAAACAAAGAGAGACGCTTTGCCCGTGAATCACTCAAAGCGAAAAAACGCTCCTTGGCTGATAGCATTCGCTGTGGCAATAGCGATTCTTGATGGGATCATTGCTCTCGGCAATTTCGCAAGTGGAGGCTATCCGTTGAGCCTCTCTCTTCTCGGCGCAGTTGTGATCAGCACCCTCATAGCCTGTGCCCATAAAGCATACGGGCCTTGGATCAAAAAGGCTTCCACCAGCGATAAAAAGATACAAAGGGCGTTGATTGCATTTGGGCTCATTTTTATCATCTGTACCGTGTTTGGTGCATTCCGTTCGGCATCCGTAAATAACACTATAGATGTAGCCATCCAAAGCTCCGAAATTGACACGCAGGGAACATCGGAAGTTAGCGGCTGGGTCATAGCGGCTATCAGTTTTTTATCATTTGTGGTGTGTTACTTTCTATCAACGCTCTTTACAAAAACTCCCGAAGAAGCGAAGGCGGAGGCAGAATACAACAAGCTAACCAAGGAGCTTGAAGAAATTACAGGGCAAAAACAGGCTCTTTCAAAAGAGAAGAAGGAAAATGCGGCAGTACCAGTTCAAATGAAACAAGAGGAACGCTTCAAATACAATTTGTGGCAAACATCCCTTGCGCAATGTAATAGTATTGCCACCGGCGGCATCATCAAATACCGGCAGATTTACACTCGTCACAACCCCGTTATACCGGATTTCTTCAATGACGACATATCATTTCATTTTAATGACTCGATAGATTTCACACCAACAAAATCATAATGTTATGAACATGATACCTTTGTTTCTTCTTGCAGGTTGTCTATTCGCAACCTGCACACCCAAACCTGACGCAACCAGTAATCAACCTGCATCAGTAACAGTCAGTGTGTTGCTTGATAAGACTGACCCAAGGCTATATTGGCCGTCCGCATCGCAGCTGCTCTCACTTTTTCATTGTGAGCAGAAACTAGATGCGGCGTTTTCATTCCGGCTCTCAGCCATTTCGGATGTCGTGCAGAACAAACGCATCATCCGCACGCTCCCAGCTGCAGAACATGAACGCTTTACCCTGGCCTCAGTCTCACGTCAAAAGCGCTCTCAAGCGATCTTACGGCTCTACAGCGCCGTTAGGAAGGACATGGAGGATTTCTATAGCCGCAACGATACTTCAAGTGCCCTACAGCACTCTGTGTGTGCGTTGCCTATACTCTCCGAGCTTCAGTATTTGGCCGAACATGCCACGGGTCAACGAAATTTGGTTGTTGCCTCAGATTTGCGGGAATTTAGCAGCTTCAACATGTATGCAATTGATAGCCTTACGAGCGATATGGTTACTTCCTGGCTTGCAACGCTGCAATCAGAGTTGCCTTCGCTTGAAGGCATCACGGTACTGTTTGTGTTCATGTCCCGAAATCCGTCTGAGGACAATGCATTTTACACTATCGCAAATGGGTACAAGCACTACCTCGAAAGTAAAGGGGCGCAAGTATTTATCAAACCAAACTTAGAATGAAAGCTATTGGAAACTGGCTATTGAAATTTTTGGGCAGATGCGCTCAACTTCTTATGCGTGTCGTCCTATTCCTTATTGGAACAGCATGTCAATTACTTGGTAAAACACTGGACAAGCTAGGACAGGAAATTCAAACTTTAGGAAAATGACACTCTTTATTTTGATATGCATAGGAATTGTACTGATTGCCGCTGCGCATACAGGTGATCAAAAGAAAACGACATATGATGCGGATTTCATGCCGGTCGGTGAGCATCTTTCTGTCTTTAATAAAGGGTTTTGCTTGAACGGAAAGCATTGCGAAACGATACAAGATAGCCTGAAGAATGCAATCGTATTTGGAAGTACAGGTAATTTCAAATCCGCTTCCGTCATAATTCCATGCATTCTGAAAATGTATAAACATGCCTCACTGATCATTCATGATCCTTCCCATGAATTGCGAATCAAATGTGCCGCTATCCTCAAGGAAAAACAAGTGGAAGTTAAGACCGTAAACTGGGCAAAACCAGAGTTCTCGGAGGGATACAATCCTTTACAAAGAA
This sequence comes from Ferruginibacter sp., assembly GCA_044226725.1. Classification (GTDB taxonomy): domain Bacteria; phylum Bacteroidota; class Bacteroidia; order Chitinophagales; family Chitinophagaceae; genus Ferruginibacter. The sequence continues at coordinate 206,552 of JBGAGM010000009.1, forward strand.
TACAGAACGTATCGGATATTCAGAAAATCTCCAAACTGCTTATTGTCAGTTCGCTCGGGGAAGAATCAAAAGATCCGTTTTGGAACATCGCAAGCGAAAGCCTGATAACCTTTTGTATCAGATACATCACCGTATTCACTTCCAAAGAACATCACAATCTTTTCAACGTGTATCATTTTCTGTCTTCCCTGTTGCATTCACCGGAAAAGATTGACCGCCTTATCATCAATACGAAAGACCGAAAATTGATCGGAGAATACAAAAGTTTTCTATCCTATGGCAGCAAAACATTGGCCTCGATCGTCGCAACATGCAGAACTGCATTGTCGATATTCGGAACCGACCCGACAGTTGCATTGATAACGAGCCACGATACCTTGGAGTTTTCTGATTGCAGAAAACAACGAACAGCCATCTTCATCAATACGAGCATCCAGGATCAAAAATATTATTCGGTGCTTACCAGTATTTTCCTTCAACAATTCTTTGCGGAATTGATGCGTAAACTTCCTACAAAAGGAGAGTTGCCCGTTTTTTTTCTGTGTGAAGAAGCCAGCTCTATTCGATTCAATTCATTGCAGATAACCCTGGCAAACTGCAGAAAGCACTTTTGCTCAATACTGCAAGTATACCAAAGCAAAAGCCAGTTGGTTGATCTCTATGGCCAAGCCGTTGCGCGGGCCATACTTGATAACAGCTACGCAACCGTATACATGGGAGGGCAAAGCATCCAAGTATCACAGGAACTGGAAGCGACTTTGGGGAAATTTGAATATGTGGATGAAAAGGGTGCTAGGCAAATCCGCTCCTTATTAACAGCTAGCGAAATCCATGAATTGGAGGAAAACATTATCCTGCTGGGAAATCGCAGAGCTATAAAGACGAAGCCTGTGCCGTATTTCAAACAGCAACATTTATTGAAGCAAACGGAATTACCACCCTATCAACCAAAAGGCAAAATACCGCATAGCTCACCAATACTTTTTGAAATTTACCAATGAAAAAGCAAAAGACACTGCATGATTATCTAGAACAATCCGGTATCCTGGAACACGGATCACCAGAAGCAATACGTGCCGTTAAAGCTGATTATTGGAAGCAGTTCCGCAAAGAATGGAGAAAGAAGCAACGAGCCACATCTAAATGCTGTACTGTTTACTTTACTCCTATTGAATACAAAACAGTCGCAAAAGCATTTACTAACAGACAGAAGCTTGCGGGTTTCGTAAAGCAAGCTGCTCTCAATGCGGCGAACAATAAAAACAGCCTAACCAAAGAAATGGTAGGTCAAATACGAGAACTACTATTTATAAACTATGCAGTTATTGAAGGACTGACGAATGATACCAAGATTCTCACTTCTTTGATTGAACTGGAACGAACCATACTAAACAATATCAAGTGATTATTAAAACACTTTCACGAAAATCAAACCCTGGCCAGTTGATTGCCTATGCAACTCGCTATGTTCTTAAAGAGGGCAAGCATTCCCATGGGAAGGAAGCAATGAAAGTACTTGTTGAGCATAACCTGCGAACACATTCTGTAGAGGGTTATATCGCTGCGTTCAAGGAAAATGAAGCATATCGGCTTCACCCAAGAAAAGACAATCCTATCTTATTTCATACTATCCTCTCGTTTGCTCCAGAAGACAAATCAAAGGTCACAGTTCCTGTTCTCACTGCTCTTGTACAGAAGTTTATAGAACTTCGTGGCCTATCAAGCCTGCACCTCGCGATCGGGCATTTTGATGTTTGTCATGCGCATGCCCATATCATAAGCAGCTCTGTACAGACGAACGGATACAGCAACAGATTGAACAAAACCGAGTTCAGAAATCTTCTCTCAGAACTTGAAACCTACCAACAACAATACTATCCATCTCTTTCCCATTCAATCAATACACACGGAACACCTAAACAGAATAAAGAAGAAATAATACGACATGTTACTGATCGAAGAAAGACGACAAAGCTTAAGTTGTATCAGGACATTCATACAATTCTTTCGCAGACCAATACCTTTGACATCTTCCAACAGAAAGTATCAGACCACAACTATGAACTTTATTACCGAAAAGGCAAGGTTCAAGGAGTCATCGTCGACAACACCAAATACCGCTTCTCCAGTATCGGCATAGAACTCGAAAACATCAGAGAACTCCAACTACAAGAAACAATATCGGATGAAACAATAACCAGAAATGAAAAATCATTGAAACCCTCATTATTTTTCAAAGAAGACATCTCACTTCAAGCAGAACTCGAAACCTTGCGCAACCTCCGGGATCTTGGCAAAGACCTCGAAGGTTTAGAACGAATAAAGGATGAAGACGAGTGGGCATGGGGGCTTCCCCCATAAGCGTTTACCCGTGTAAATGCATTCCTGCGATACAAACCTATTAACTATTAAACTCATTTGCAAATGAACGTTATTATGCTTGAAGAAGAAGCCTTCTATCAGCTCGTCAAAAAAGTTGTCGAGCGCATCAAAGAAGAACAAGGAATTACTGAAGACCGTTGGATCACTGGCTATGAAGCAATGCGCCGCCTTGGTATCAAGAGTAAAACGTCGCTGCAGAAATTGCGGGATGAGGGCAAAATTCGCTTCACCCAGCCGCAACAAAAAATCATCCTATACGACGCCTTTTCAATAAACAACTATCTAGAAAAACATGCACAAAAAATCTTTTAATCATGGAAATAGACGAACAATTTTTTGAACATTACTCCGAGGACTATACCCAAGGCTTCAACCACGCCTCAATATTGGCCGATCATTATCCAGAAATGCTTTCTGAAATAGTTCCAGAAAACAATTTGGATAATGATTACTTCACAGGTTTTTTTGACTTTAAAAACTATTATCGAGATCAACAGATCAACAAAGACCTTGAAGAATTAGAAGCGTTGCGGAACTCAAACACGAAAGATTTAGATCGTGAGCTGGAATAAAAAAAGCCAGAGATCATGTCTCTGGCGAATTGGTGTTTTCTTCTATTCCTGTAATTTTTGCATTGTACGAATCAAGCATGTTGCTAGGTAGACTGTTAAGGTATACCTCGGTTGTTTTGATCGAGCTATGACCGAGCATGGTACTAATGGCCTTTACCGGCACTTCAAGCATCATAGCCTGGGTAGCGAAGGAGTGTCGGCTCACGTAACTCGTTAAAGGCGTTAAAATACCACATAAGGCCCCTAACTTCTTGAGACGAGTATTGTATCGCTTTCGGGCCCAAAGGATGTCCTTAGCCTGCATTTCAACCGTTGCACGTTTAAGGATCGGGAACACGTACTCACTATCGGAAAAGCGGTCGAGGTAATATGAAAGAATGCGGCCAAGACTGTCGGTGATTTTAATATCGTACAGTTTGGCTGTCTTCTTTCTGCGATATTGGACTCGACCTTCAACGAGGTCGGTTTTTTTCAAATACGCCATGTCGGCGAAATTCATCCCGTACATGAGGTAACTGGCAACGAAGTAATTGCGGGCGTGGAAGAGCGGATGAGATTCCTCTAACACGTATGTAATTATCTTCGCAAGCTGTGACCCTGGAAGGGATCGTTTTGCCGTGGGGGCCGTTTTGATCTTGTATGCCGAGAATGGATAAAACTCTTTCTCTACAATACCTTCCTTAATTGCCCTATTGTACAGAGCTTTTATCGTACGGAGGTATACTGCAAGACCGTTTAACCCGTTGCCTTTCCCTAGGTGATCAACTTCTAAGGATTGCAAGAATGGGAACGTTATGTCCGTAAATGATAAATCTTTCCCATGAGTAAATGATCGCAGAATGTTCAGCACCCCTTTATATGAGCGTGCTGTCCCGATCCGTTTCGAACTCAAAAGGTCTGCAATTACTTGCTCAGTGTATTTAAACACCGATTGTGTTGCTCCCTGCTGCGTTATTCGATCACGAAGCGTCGTGACTGACATGGATATAAGCTGTTTGGATTCATTCAGCTTGAAAATAACATCCATGGCATCGGCCTTCCTCTTTTGAATCTGATTATTCAGCCTTGAAACTGTGTTTACGCCTACATACGTTTTCTTAACCTGCTTCGTATTGGTATCCCAATCCTTTTCCAATAAATTAATCCCGAGCGGAATTGACGTTGTCCTCCCATTATGCCCCAACCGCATGATGAGAGGATAGGTTTGATCCTTTTTCTGCCGCCGGGTGTCTAGTGTGATGACAACATTTGTGTTCATTTTCAGTAAAATTTGACGGTTTAAAATTCCCAAACATTTGCACACAATTTGCACACGGAACATGTATCTGATTGATGTTGTATGAACTCATATTTTTGTGAAAGTGCTATCTGTATAGGGTTTCAGACCATTGTAATTCATTTGAAAACAGAAATCTATTGACTGTTAATCAGAGGGTCACTGGTTCAAGTCCAGTGGGGGGAGCAAAAGAACCACTTACAAATTAAATTGTAGGTGGTTTTTTATTTGCAGACCTCCCTAAAAAGCCCATTTAATGACGGAAAGGTTTCCAATTCGGTAACCATGCCTTTGAAAAAAGGTATCCTACTTTTCCGCTAAAACCCAATACAGAAAAGGGTTTTCATTTTAACTCCATTTTATTAGGTATCAAACCCGGTTTCCCTCTCGAGGAAATCAGTTAAATCATGCAATTATGGCAACAAATAACTTAAGAATATTATTCTGGCTATACAGGTCAAAAAAGAACAGTCAGGATGAAGTACCCATTTATCTGCGTATTACTTATAATCAGGAAAGAAAAAATATTTCTACCGGCTTTTACATCAATGCTGCCCGTTGGGATAAAAGCAAAAGCATGGTTAAAGGAACAAAAGATGATGCAATGCAAATCAATTCCTACATAACTCAAACTAAGGCTACGCTAATGGAATCCTTCAATAAAATGCTAAAAGACCGGGACATTAATTTGGATATACTGGTTGACCATTTCTTTGGAAGGGATGTAAATAATATGAGCTTACTGGAAATGGTAAAATATCACAATAGTGATTTTAAAGTACGGATTGGAACCGATTATACTTTTAGCACTTTTGAGAAGTATGATATTTTACATCGTAAGCTTTGTGCCTTTATTCCCTACAAGTATAACAAAACAGACATCCGGCTAAAGGATATTAGCAACAAGTTTTTGGCTGATTTTGATTTTTACTTAAAGAACCACGATAAAAATCAGCATAATACTGCCACCAAATATCTGAAAAATCTAAAAAAGATCGTTTCCATGGCAATAGTAAATGGATGGCTCGATGATAATCCGTTCAAAGGTTATAAGGCTACCTATAAAGATGTAGACAGGGTATATCTAACGCAGACTGAACTGGATAAAATAGAAAGCAAAGTTTTTAAGCTTAACCGATTGGAGTTGGTAAGGGATATGTTTTTATTTCAATGCTACACAGGCTTAGCTTATAGTGATATGGCAAAACTAACAGCAGGCCATATATCGCCCGGAATAGATGGTAACAAATGGATAATTACCCGGAGAAAGAAAACAGATGTAAGAGCTGCAATTCCCTTGCTACCAAAAGCAGAAGAATTGCTGGCAAAATATGATAATGGAAGTAACGACATTAACAGAGCGTTGTTTCCTTTTTACGTTATCCAGAAGTTTAATTCATACCTGCATGAAATTGCTGATTTATGTGGTATTAGTAAGAATCTGACCAGCCATGTAGGTAGAAGAACCTTTGCAACTACAATTGCTCTTGGAAACGGTATTGGTTTGGAAACGATCAGTAAAATCCTTGGGCACACCAGCACAAAAATAACTTCAATTTATGCCATTGTAACAGATCACAAAATCAGTGAGGATATGAACAGTTTAAAGGAAACATTGCAGCGGAAAAGCAAAAGTTAAAACCGTTAATTAAATATGATGCTGAACTTCTGCACCTTCATATTTTCAAAGCAAATTTCATTTCATACCAAAATATCACCTTTCCTCAAAAGAGATAGCATTCCTGTAATACCGGTAGACTGCTTCCTGTAATTATTTTATTATAGGAAGCGGTGTTAACCGACTGACATAGGCCCCCTAATTTCATTACTTACAGAGTAGTGAATTATTAATCTAATCAAACCATCTAACCAGTAACTCTAGGACATAAAAGGTTTTAGGCTAAAGCCTATGCTTTGCCTAAAAAAGAAGGATTTCTCCTTCCAAATAAAATAAGAATGATGTCCTGCCATCCTTAAGTATCAATTGTAGCCCATCTGGTATTTTCAGAATCCTACCACAAAAACCACAGCATAACTTAGAAAAGTTGCCAAGGTCTTTGTGGGTTATCCATAACCTAGGTTATGAGTCTCTCTTACGGCTTTGCCTGAGGATAACATTGACTTCAAAGAGCCAGTTCACACGAAGGGGAGACCAAACTGATTTATTCCCAAACTATCTACGGGGCATTGGAGAACCTAACTTTCGTTTTCAAAACTCCTTGACCGTAGAAACTCTATAAAGAACTACTCTCCTGATGGAGACAAGGGGACAGCATGCCTACAGCTGATTATTCCCTTAATTTTTAACTTCACTTTTTTATTGATTTGCCTGATGTCTCTTTCGAGGAAATCAGGACTTTCGAGGCGAGCCTTTAACGTTAAGCTAAAGGGGCACTTGGAGTTTAAAATTCTAATACAAATATACGAAATTTGGAGGTGTTTTCCAAGCAAAAAGACTTAATTCTGTATGTTAATTCTTTACTATGGAGTAGATATTACATCAATTGAAAATCCTTTACACAATACTCTAAATCCAACGAATCATAGTTTGTATAGGATGAAACAAGAACTAAGCTTCCAATGTATAGGCGTCTTTTTAACCCTACTGAAGTCCTGATAGACAAGTTCATTTCTTTTGAACGGTCGGTATTATATTTTAGCTTTATATACCGTCCATCAAAATCACATTTTGGTTTACCCGTACCAAACTCATCTTCAAATTGTAGTAAACAATCTTGAACATATTCTGCCGCCGCTAACATGGTGATATAATCAAAGTATTTTTTTATTATACCTGATTGTGTGGAATCCCTTTTTAGACTTAGTTGTTCGGTTTCTGCTCTAAGAATCTCTGCTGCTTTAAAGTTAACACTTGATGTAACTCCTAATTCAAACTCTTTATCAAATAACCCTTTCCATATCTGGTAAGTTTCATCAAACTTTAAATTGATGTAGTTAGGGGTCTCCAAAAATTCTTTTGGTTTTTTACAAATAAATATTTTCTCCTCAGTAAATGCAGGTGGTAAATCGCCTTTGAATTGCTGTATTGTTGGGTCGAGAATTGTATCTTCTTGGTCCTCGAGATTTAACCAATAGTGTTCAGTAAGTTCCCGGGTATCTAACTTAGGAACGTAACCCGCTCTTATAGAATTTGGAATGCCGTTATTTGTAAGATGTATGTGCAGTGGATAGCAAACGACAAAGCACATACCTGCTGGTAATACGTCTCCAAGAGTATTAGCTATGAATTTTTCTGTTAAATTCTGTATATGTACTCTATCTTCTTTAGTAAGTTGCTTCATTGTTATAAATACCCTTTAATATTTAATTCATCAAATAATATTTGCTTCGTTAAACCTTGCTTGTTACAATGCATTATCGCCTTCTTCACCTTATCTGAAAGGTCTAGATAATCTTCCATTAAATCACCTTTATATTCACTACCATGGACTATTGCATTTCTGATGTTATACAACTTTTTGACTCTTGCATAGTTTTCTTTAAACTCCTCTCTATTGCCCGAAAGAATAATACCTAGATGCCGTGCTATTGTATGGGCAATTTGGTCTTTACCGAGGTTAAACAGACTCTCCAAGCAGGTCATCAAAGTAATTATGCGTATCCTTCCATCAGGTATGTCGTAAACCAAACTAAAGTTTTTTATAGCTAATTCTGTCAGCTCGTTTATCTCAAAATTATATGCCAATGTTTGAGACAATTCTTCAGCTTCAGTATCAGATAAAACATAGTCACCCCTTGATGTAGGAGAAATTGAATGCATCCTCATTGATACCTCTCTGGTTTCTGTTGTCATTTGAAAGTATTGAGAACATCTTATTTCTCCTCTTTTGTATAATCTCAATTGCAATAGGAGACTTTTCAAAAATGAGTCGAAAGAAGCAAATTCTTTGTTTTCTTCAACTATGTCATTAACACCTCCATCGTAAACAAATCCAGACTTCTTTCTTAGGAGAATAATCTCCGGAAATTCTAAGTGCATAAATCTATCTCCGAATGCTGGATTATGAACCATCGAATTATGTAGCTCATGTGATATTGTGTGGTCATTTCGACCTATATGAATTGTAAGTAGACGTTCATTACTTTTAGGAATACTTAAAAGATCTGAATAGTTTTTCTCGATTTCTGTTGCATCTACGCAAAGGAATTCATATCCGAATTCATTTAGTTTGCCATTCAGTTTTAAGATTGACTTGTCTACGTTTAATAGATGGGCGTATGATTCAATAATATGAGATCCTAAGCTTACCATAAAAAATAAAAATTATTAAGAGATTTATGGGTAGTGCGATTTGCCTAAACAATTTTTAATAAATTACTTGCTAAAGCTGAAAAGGAATGCACAATTTTTGTTCTGTAAGTATATTTTGTAAATTTTTCACCTTTAAATCTCTCTAATACATTTGTAGACCAAGTTTCAAATTGACCGTTTCCAATGTCAAAATGGGGTTCATGTGCCAATTTATTTCTAAGTTGATTTAGATCCTTTAAAGCAGTAATAATTATAGTTAAAGTAGGTTTGTCTTTAGCATCGATTTTTTCCAGTGTGCAAACTTTTTTATAGAAAGAATAGTTATTGTACCCTTTAATATTTTTACGTCCAAGAGCTATATCTAAAACAAGTTCAAGCAATAAATGTCCTTTCAATAAAATCAATTCAATATCAGTTTTCGAATCCAATGTGGCCCAAATTGCCCACTCTGCTAAAATATCTATGGTATCTTCATTTTTCGGCATTATTGAACTCCGTTGATTAAATCATTAACTACATCTTAAGATTTTTAATAGCATCCCTTGCTCCTCTAACTTCAGAATTTTCTTCATTGATTTTTTTAACAATAAACTTTAACAAGGTATCAATAGTTGAAGCCTTCTGGGAGCATTCTTCTTCAGAAAATTCATGAATACCTCCGGAGAGCTGAGAATAAAGAACCTTTAAAGGGTTGTCACCCAAACTTTGCAGTGAGGCTGGCAGGTATGTATATAGACCATCTATCAAGTTCGTCATTATATGATTAGACTTAAATGTTTTCAAAAGAGCCTTAATTTGTATACTTTCAGGTTTATCTATTTTGCTTAAGTCTTCAACAATACGTATCATTTCATTTTCAACAATTCTTCTTAAGTAAGCAAATGCTGCAACGCCATAATCCTGTGAACGGCATATTAGTGCCTTTTTATAATTACCCTTATCTTCTTCTGTCAAAAAGCCAATTAAATCCTTGTCAGGTTTTATTTCAAAGGCCGGGAACTGCCCTATCTTCTTGACAATTTGTAATGGTTCTTGAAAATCTTCAGTAGATACTCTATTTACTGGTACCGATTTATTTGTCTCAACTTGAATCAAAAAGTCAGCTTTATATTTTTGACAATACTGGCAGGTTGCTGAATAATGCTGAGTAAATTTATATTTACTATCGGAATGATCGAATGTATCGAAATAATTCTTGCTACTTGAAGTTGCACCCCACAGTTCCTTTATAATTCGTTCCGGTTCAAGCGTAAGTTTAAAAGTTTGATTGCTCTTTTCATTAGGACAATAGAAAGAAAAGGTTAACTCATCAATACTTGTAGGATGATCAAAAAAATTACGGTCAACCACTACCTTTTTATATAAAGGTTGTGAACTAAAAAGGTCAGCTATTTTTTCCTTATCTGTCATAGGTCAATTATTCCTCTGTTAATATTCATTATCATTGAAATGGTCTTAGAATGTTTGCTTTTTGAGCTTGTAGCACATATGAAAATGATGAGTCTCTTGTTTTTGCAAATAATTTATTACGAACCTCAATATAATTTGAAAATACTTCTATTCCTCCGGCTACTAAAGTTGCTCCAACTTTTATTGGTACTGATATTGAGTGATTATTCAAAAATGGATGGTATTGGTCAGCGACAGAAGCGGCAGCAAGCCACGTAGAAGGTGATTTTATTCCAATAAGGGACTTTAGTGTTTTACTGATAAATTCCATTCTGTAATCTTTAAGAGTGGCTCTAAGGCCTTTAACTCCAACTTTAATATTCTCTTGGAACGAAACGACAATGTCGTTTAATTCTTGTTGTGACTTAGCTTTAGAAATCTTATTTTGCAGGTCTAGTAATGTTTTTCTAAAGTAAATGAGTTCATCTTTTCTTTCTCTCTTAAAATCGATTATCTTCTCTAATGGCACGTTTGGCCTAGGGCTTGGCAAAATATTAACGAGATTGAGGTTCACAACGGGAAATGCTTCTGCGTTATTTACTCTTTTGAAATTGAACCGTTCGTAAATATTATAGTCCGTACCTATGGTTGTTTGCTGACTATCTACATCAGCCAAATACTTAGCTAAAACTGACATATAGATTAAAGCAGCGTGATTCTCAAATAAGAACCATTCGTCATTATGTCTATCTTGTTTTGCTAATCCTCGGTCTCTTAAAAAGTGATAAAGATTTCCAGATGTTTTATTTTGATGGATTCTAGATAATAATTCAGAATTGACTTTATCAATATGAATTCTTGATTGCCGAAAAGATTTACGTTGAATGAAGTTTTTAAAATGCGGTGATTCATATACGTCTATCAACTCTTTTTCAAATTCAGATAACCGGTTCCAATTGTCTGGCTTCGCTATAAGTTCATCTGGACTTATTGGCCTGAACTGCCCTTCATCTATTAGATAGTTAATATCAGGTGATAATCTATGTAGAAAATTACCATTCCAACTTTGTGGAACAATTGAGCTCACTTCATCCCAATAAAGAAGTGAATTTCTAAGCCAACTATTTGATGGAACATCGATTGTTGGGTAATATAAAATTGTCCTTTTTTTCATACGCTGCTTTTTTGTGACATCTATGCTAGAATACTAATATAACAACTAATTGCAAATATTTGTCAAATGATTTGATTTTCTGAGGTTGGGTGTAATAAGAATATTAACTAGTATGGCAATGTTTATTTTTCCTGAAAAATTATGTACAGAAGAATGGGGAGCTCTTCTAGAATATACCCCCACTCATTAAGAAGCCTGCCGATATCCCCCGGTATCGGTAATTAGGTTACTGAAAAAATCCTCACTTGCATAAACTGTTTTTCAAAATCAACTATAAGAAAAACTAATGGATGATGGTTTCAGAAATAAAATCTAAAAGCAAAATTAACGGCCATCTTCCAGACACCAAAAGAGACTGCTCTTAAAGCATTTGCAAGCCAATCAACGGCATATCCTGCATCAGCTATATAACTAAACCCAGCTTCATCAACCACGCATTTACGCAGCTTCCTTTTGGCTTTCTGAAAGAAGGCCATTGGGCAGGTTGCTAGGATTTTATTTCTCATCCTAAATTTTATAAACCATGTTCAACTATCATTCAGGTTACCTGTATGGGAATTTACAGGTATCAGTTTATTTCATTCCCTCATCCGGCAAGTTTATTCATTGCACCGTTTATGGTATCTGTTGCGTTGTAAATACGCCAGAACCATTCTTTGGATCGTTTTACTGATGCCGGCAATAAGCTGTATGGCTACGCCATGTTCTGTATTTGGATGCTCTCATTGCATTGCCGCATCCAATCTTAGGTTAAAAGGTCTCGATAAGCACAGGTTCGGCAATAAGGTATGCCAATCCATTGCAGCAGCAACAAGTATCTATTAATTAGGGTAGGTTGCAGCTGCAATGGCAAAGCTGCTCTGCAGATTGTCATACTTATTGCAGCTCACCTATCCTTATCTCGGACAGCTACTGTGTCTTGAATAAACCTTCATTCATTACTTCCTTCGTCATTCATTCATTTCAGGATTATTCAATCCACCCGCTGTCAATGCTTATTACGCTCGCCTTGCGTGTCACTTGCTGCGTTACGATGCTTCACTGGCACAAAATCTTGCTTATAACTTCGTTATGCCACGCTACGCATCTACACTGTGTGTCCATCACTCCCGTTGGTCGTTTTACTGGCCACCCCAGCAGTGACGCTCGCCAGACAAATCCGTTCGTTCCTCACTCCTTTGTCATGGGCGGCTCGCAATACAGAAATACACCTACTTATTAAAATTGATAATCACTAAATCTAAAAATATGACAGCAGAAAATTTTAATGCACTGGATAATGCTGACCAACTTAACATGGTCTTTAATTACGGTACAGATATAGCCCAAAGGATTACATCAGAATATCAAATTACTCTCTTTCAACTGTTTTCTTTTTACGTTGAAATTTATAGTTCAGGAGAGAGGTGGTTATGTGCAATAGAGGGCTTTGATGATGTGGAAAGACTGGATATTTACTTAAGCAATATTGATCTAGCTGCACTGCTTAGTGGCTAACATTTGCTATCCTCTAAAGATCTACGATGGAATTATTACCTCTTTCTGAATTAAAACTGAAAGAGTTCTTCTGGCTTTACTTTAAGTGCTTTGGCAATTGCTGCTATATGGCTTATGGATGTGTTAATCTCACCTCTCTCAATACGGCCTATCTGACTTAACTCAAAGCCTGTATCTCCAGCCAACTGTTCCTGACTGATTCCTTTGGCTTTCCTGAGTTCCCTTAGCTTTAGCCCGAATTTTTTTATGAATTTATCGTCCCTGTAATACACAGGACAAAATGAACTTATCCTGCGTTAGTAGATTAGAGCAAATTTGCGTTATTTTGTATTTACCTGCTCCTTATATGAAACCTGTAATACCAACCTTAAACACAGTTAAAGTGTATTTTTATGACATTCACTAATTATGTAAAATCAAAACAATCGTTTCTTATCTTCTACTTTCTCCTTCACGGCTTTGCATTATTTGTAAATATTTTTGATATAGAGGGGGATATGTCAAAACCTCTTGCAGCTACTGTTAAGGGAGAACTTAATGATTATACTAAATTCCACTTATTTACAACAACTAGTAACTTTAGTGGAAACGATAAAGATAAAAAGCCTTCCTCACAGTTCTGGCCCATCGTTCCGTTCCGAAAGTCAAACAGATCATATAACCCTGATAATAATACTAGATTTGATTTTTCAAAATTCAACGGGATTTTCTTTCAATATGATGCTTCGGAATTCTTAGCTTACTCGTTCCTTATTTTATTAGTGCTTTATCTTCGGTGGTCATCCAAGCAACAAGCAAAGAAGTAAATTGGATTAGAAAGGAAAAGGCCAAATAGACTTAAAGTGATTTTCCTAATAATTGGTTTAACCTTAACGGTAATGTTTTAAGTATACTAGTATATGACTATTTTAACCTGATAAAGTAATTAACCAATAACATTAATATTAACACTAGCTAAAGAAACCCGATGATATTTCTACTCAAAAGAGGTTTCCAAAAAGGTAACTATATGAACACAACATCTCATAACACGCTGATTTTCATCCTTGAGGGTCACTGGTTCAAGTCCAGTGGGGGGAGCCATAGTGGACAAACCCGCATTTTTGCGGGTTTTGTCTTTTTTAGAACGGCTGGAATCCGCTACAGGACTGCATATCAGCCGAACCAGTGAGTTGATACGAGCGGTTCGAGGTCGCAAATTTTCAAAAACAATTTTTTCAGGGAATATTGAACCGATGATCTGTTGCTTAATGGCCAGATCACCCTCATAATAAAGCCTGTCAAGATTCTTAAAGAAATAGGTTCCGAACGTAAGGTATTTTTCAAGCTCTGAGTTGGCCTCATTGGTTTGGCTAAGCCTCATCTCCAGATTTCGTATTTGAGGCTCATAGCGTGCCTTTATTCCCTTATAGTCTGCCGAATCCAGGTTTCCATCCAGCAGCAACTGCTGGGCATTGTTAAGCCTGTCATTGAGTTTCTGAAGTTCCTCCTGCATCTTTCCTCTTGAAGCCGCTGTTTCCTTTAATTCTCTCCCTAAAAGGCTCAATACCTCCTTTTCAAATACAGAACAGTTTACTTTATGAATTTGGGCGACCCGCTGAATTTCGGCACATATTGCCGCATTGGCATCAGGAGCTTTGATGCGTTCGCCGCATTGGGGAGTACAGTGGTAGTAATAATAGTACTGATGTCTTCCTTTTGATTTACTTCCGGTAAGATTGGCACCACAACGGCTGCACTTCAAAAAGCCCCTGAGTGGCAGTTCATCAATCGCCGTTTGTTTGGTAGGAAACTTTCTGCGCCTGCCGGTTAATATATCCTGAACCTCGTTAAAAAGCTGTTCACTGATTAACGGCTCATGAATACCTGTTACATATTGTTCATCTTCGTCTTTATATGCAGGTATGTAAATCCTTCCGAAGTAAAAAGGGTTTTTAATCATTTCAAAGAAGTTAGACCGTTTTACTTTCAATCCCTTTTCCAGCGCCTTCTTGTATATCATTTCGGCACTGTACACGGCATTGGCAATTTCATCAAATACCCAGCGAACTATCGGTGCGGTTAAAGGGTCTTTAACAACAACAGGCTGGTTCCGTTCATTCCTGGACATTTTATAACCGGCAGGAGCTTTGGCAATCCAACGGCCTTCCTTCTTTGCCCTTCTCATACCTGCAATCGTATTCAGCGAACGCCTGTCGTTTTCCACTTCAGGTGCTGCCAGATAAAAAGCAAGCATGATTTTATTTTCAGGAATAGATAAATCAAGCGGTTGTTCAATCGCTTGTGGTTCTATACCCAAACGATTGAGCGTATTAATCATGTAGTAGGCATCGCCGGCATTACGTGAAAAACGGTCCCATTTCAGAAACAGCAGCACATCAGCCACCCGTTTATTTCTGCGCACAAATTCAAGCAGGTTATTAAACTCTGGTCGTTCAAAAGTTTTAGCCGAGTGATCTTCCCGGAAAAAGGCAACCACTTCAATATTATTAATTGAGCAGTAATTGCGTAACCGGTCTTCCTGGTGTTGTAAGCTATACCCTCTGTCAGCTTGCTCGTCTGTGCTCACCCGCACATAAAGAATGGCTCTCTTTTTCATCGTTATTCTGATTATCAAATGTTATTACTCTGCTTTTGTGCAATCCCCTTTTACAACGCATGTAGTAGTCATGATACATTTTGGCCAGGCAGTGTATAAAATCTCTTATCGCCAGTACTTCTTCATCCGTGAGATTTCGTTCATCCGCTTTCAGGAGCTTTCTGCATTCTTTAAGCGGAGTTCTGCCTTCAAATTTGTCATGGGTTTCAATAGGAATTACTTTAGGACTTTTTGTTTTCATTGGATTGGATTTTTGATATACGGATTAGGGGATTACCTTCCTTTTAGAACACAAATATATTGATAATCAACACTTTACGAAATATTTTTTACTCTTTTTCGCCTTCTTGATTAGGTTCCTGGGATTTTAACTCCCGGCTAATTATTGCACTGGCTATTTGTCCCAGCTCGTAGAGACTATGAATAATATTCTCTACCTCCTCATCGGTAGCATTTGCAAATTGGGGGTATGCCCTCACCTGTTCCGGGGTTAGGTAATTCAGCTTGGGAACATCAAAAAAGTCTTGTTCTTCGTTGTTTGCCATTGTTTTTTAGGCAAATCTAAGTAGGCAAACTAAAGTGCTTTCCAGTTTGAGGGATTAGTTAAGAGAAATTGAAGGTTTTTGCTTGTAATGTCTTACAATTAATATCATGACAACTTAAAGAAAGTATAATCAGATTACTGGATTCGATTACTAAAGTTGATTTATATATACATTGTTTGCTGGCATGTTTTGGAGTTCCTTACATGTAAAAACTATATTTTAATTGCATAATATCATCCTCATCCAAATACTTAAGTATATCACCTACATTTCTTGCACACTCAATTGTTATTGGAAGCCTTCTATCAAATTGTGTGTTATTCCAATTCATTTTTGTCAAAGCCAAAATTTCCTCGCAAATTAAATTTGGAGATTCGTCATACTCGAATAGTCTTACATCCAGTGGACTTGGGATGTACTTTCCTGTGTAAGTCTCGTAGTAGGGTACTGAACCCCTTGTATAAAGTAAGTGCCGTTTATCATCAAATGAGAGATGTGTACCTCGCAAAGGAGGGTATGAGTTTTCTCGGTATAATCTAAAGTCAGAGTCAATTATTGTTACTAAATCAACTTGATGAATAAAGTATTTTTTGGCCGCCTGTTTAAATCCTTCTATTTCAGCTTCGTTGTAATTGGAGGTTTTGTGAAGAACCAATCTTTTAGGTGTTTGCTTTACTGCATCATGATATTCACCTAGTGATAAATCCAAAAGATTAAATGCTTGCTCAGCTTTCAAATGTGGTATATTATCATTTTTCGGCTTTACAATCTCCTCGCCCCGTAAAATAACTCCTCTGCCAAGTTCATTAAATATTTGAGCAATGCTAGTTTGTGTTGTTTTCTTGTCACGACTTTTATAAAAACTCAAGCCAGCGTAACAAGTTGTTTCGGACATATCCTTTCTGATAAGTGCCCACGGAGTTCCAGATGCCTTATAATAGAGGGCAGTGAAAAAATTCCATGCTATTGTGGCCGGATCTTGCATTTCTCCTGTCGGTTCTGCTATCCTATCCCTTACTATCTGAATTGGAATATTGTATTTCATTGCCTTCGCTTTAAGGAATCTTCTGAAATTCTTTTCTTTTTCACTTGCTTCATCGTCTGTCTCGTCATCTTTAACTATTATTAATTCCTCATCTGATTGTGGTTCAAGAGTAGCCTCAATTAAGTGCTTTATTAAATCTTCAGTTATTACACAAAGAATTACGTCAGGATTTTTATTTTTTGACAGGTATTTAATTTCAGATAGATAAAGTTCTGCAACAAGCCTAATAACATCATCTAAATTTTGATTTTTATTCAAGATATCATCAATGTCAGAATTATTAATTTTTCGCAGGTATGTATCATCAAAGGCTATTTCACTTTTAAATCCCGTACTAATATTGAAACCACAAAAGCCGGGAAAAAGATTTGAATTTAATTTTTTGCCCTTTTTGGGTTGCTTTCCTTGTATTTCATATTTACAAGACTTGACCCATTGCGCTACAATATCTATGCTCTCACTTTTCCCTATCATCCCTATAACAATTTTTTCCGGTCGTACATTACTTATATCAAATGGATTAAAAGAATGTATACCGCCTTTGGGGCATATATGCTGATTAAAACCGAATTGCAGCGATGGCTCCTCAATGTATCTTAATTTCATTAATCAAAAAGTGAGTTATTTAATTCTTTGTCTTCTTTCAAATTAGCTTCCAATTCATTTGTAGGTATAAACTCTTTTGGCGGCAGCCATTTGGTATCATCCATTTTAGGCGAAAAGTCAAGAGGTGTACCCTGGTAAATTCTTATAAAAGGATATTCTTTTGTAAATAAATCTTTATACGCTAGATAGTAACCAAAAAAACGGTATTGATAGTACACTGCGTTATTACTTTCTTGCCTTTTTAGCCCCATCAAGTATCCTTTCTCGAACCTACTAGGCTTAAAGCCACCTGGATTAGTAAAACTCCACGTGGGATTAATGACCAGAAACCATTGTGTTCCGAAGAGTTCAAAGGAAGGCCTAAATGCCATGCTTCTAAAACAAATAACATGGCCTTCCTTTTTATTTACCATCTTAAAAATTGCAGTCTTTGTAGATTGATTCTTACCTTTCCATTTCACTCTCCATTCTGAGGGATTCTCCTTTCTATTTCTAAATCGCAATACTCCTTTCATTGTAACCCATTCCATCCCCCTTGACTTACATTTTTCAATTAGATGCTGTCGAAGAAGGTTTTTGAAATTTCGCAAGCTAATATTGTCATTTAAATAATATTCATCAGGTGAGATTTGCGTAATAGTCCCTCTGTCGACAAATTGCAACAATGGCTCCTTGTTATCAAATAAGTCTCTTAAAGTCAACAATTTATTTTCTCGAAGAATAAAATCTTGTAAGTAAATTTCTTTGTTTCTCATTTCATAACGTAACAGTTCCTCGGTTGTGAAGTTTTTCCTCTTTCTGTAGCCCTTTTCTGTTCGCCAGGCGTTAATTTTATCTTTTATACTGTCAATATCTATATTCAGATCAGCTATATACATTTTCTCAGAAAAACTTATTGGGAGAAAATTAAGGTGAAGCTTTTCAGATTCATTTAGTAAAAAACCAGATTGAAATTTTTTTACCCTTGATTCAATCTGAATATCTGAAAATTCATGTTCACATAAGCGGGAAATGTATTCTAACTTTTCCAGCGATTGGATATATGCAATACGTTTTCTAACGTCTCCTGTATCTACTATGTGAGTTTCTATATTAAAATCTAAACCCACTGGTATATTTTCATTGATAACTTTTTCAGAATACTTTTCTTTCTCAGTTAGGATGTATATATACAAACTATCATACTGACTTTGAAAATTGTTCTCACCAAACTTAATCAAAGTTGACTTAATCTTTTCTTGACTACTTGTTGAAGTAATTTGAAACGCCACTTTATTCTCTTCATCAATTAAATCAATTGAAGGAAAATTTTTCTTTTTAATAGAATTGGCATTTACCATTTTTAAGTCATACACAGCATTAAGAATTGGAATCAATGCATTCTCAGCATGAATATTGTAATCATACAAATTCATGTCATTATATGACTTAACTTCTTCAACAAATCTTGCCAAGTACTTTGCTATTTTATCAATGTAGTCTTTTCTATTCATTTTTAGCTATTTCCAGATATATGAAGCCATATCAAAGAGTAATTTATGTCGTTCCTCCAATTCTAAAGGGCCAAATTCAGGCATTGGACGAAATTTTAAGTTGTATTGATTTATCATGTTAGTAAAGTCAAGTTTTTTTGTATAAGTGTCTTCTCTCAAAGTTTCGTTCCAATAAAGAGTGTTTGCATAAGTTTTGAGTTTATTTTTATAAGGCTCGTTATTACTCGAAATGTTGTCTTTTCCTTTTAATAATAAAAGGCCACCCAAGCGATTTCGTTCACTTTTGAATTTTTCCTCATCACCTTCAAACAAAGAAAGATTCTCATCATTGTCTGCCAGTATGTGTTCAATATGAAAGCCATTTACTGAGCCAGTATTTTGAACAAGATCATAAAGCGAGTGCTTGACATTCATTTTAGTATTTTCTGCTAAAAACTTTTCTATTCTAGCAAAAAAATATCGCTTAAATCGCTTATCTAATTCAATTCCTGTTTCCTTAAAAAAGCCATACGAAAACGGTGTAGTAGCTGCTACCCCTCTTGCTTCTGTTAATAAATCCATAAGGGTTTTATCGAAAGCAGTTCTTATAAGAGAGACATCTTTATTTCTTATCTCAACACTTATCTTATATATAGCAACTGCCAGAGCATTACTTCCATAACTTCTTTGAATTTGAAGCAGACAGAAAAGACGATCAAGTTCATAGGCAATGGCTTTGATTTTTTCATCTTCTTGCGGGTCATTGATTGAGCAAGCAGATAATATTAACAGAAATTGATTATCCATTTCTGTCAAACTGTTATAATACACGCTTTCAAAGCCATTACTCGATCCTGCATTTCTGTAGTACCCATATACTTTTGCATAAAGGTTTGTGTAATATTTAAAATCATTTAGCAGGAAGTGCTTAACCTCAGGTGGGTTATGGTCAAGTTTCAATTTGTTTTCAGAGAAAAGAACCCGATGGTAATCACGATCATATTTTCTACCTTCTCCAATTGTGTCCGCAAATTTTGCTTTCAAGTAATAAGTAAAAAACTGATCGATTTCATCCTCTCTAAAAGCATTAATTGCACGAACTTGCTCTTCCCAGAGTTCATTTAGTTTTAACCCATCTAGCTCCTCTTTGGCAATTTGGCCAAGTAACTTTCCTTTCAATATTTCATAGGGCTTTAGTTTAACTCCTCTATCATTTATAACCTCAAAAACCATAGGCACATCAGTTTGTTCTACATTCAAATTTATTAGAACAAGCCTATGCATAAAGTAGAATATAAAGCTTTCAAATCTATGTAGATTAGTCAGCTCCAATTCTAAACGTGAAGAAATAACAGCGTAATTACTTACCATATTTTGTGCAGTGAGACCACTACTAACATCTATATCTTCTAGATCGACTCCATCATATAATCCTTGCATCGCATTTTTATGGGCTTCGTGGTTCATCCAAAAGTCTGTTTTGTAACCAGAAAGTCCAACTATTTTGCTACTGATCCAACCTTCTAACTTTGAATTGAAGCTTTTTGCAAGATGCCTGGATTTTATTAGCAGCAGAGTAAGCGTTGTTAACCGCTGTTGTCCGTCAACAACATAGAGCTTCCCATCAACGCTATTTGTTACATAAGTATTCAAATAGTACCATCCGTATTTACTGATTGTCTGATCTAGCGGAAGGCTTATTTCTCTATACTTTTTATATTCTTCATTGAACTTATAAAAAATATCATCGAGCAATCGCTTAACAGGCTCGTCACTCCATTTATACTGACGCTGGTAAAAATCAATATAAAAAGTGGTGTTTGAAAACAGCTTATCGATATTCTGGTTTTGGGGTTGAACGTCCATCTTGTTTTATTTTGATTTTTTTGTTTTTTTAACTTTCTCTTTCACAAACAACCCAGCAGTATATTTATCATATAACTCAAACAGAAACTCAATACGTTTGGTCTCATTCGGAAAGGGCTGACTGCGGTAACACAGATCAACGGCTTTATCCAAGGCTTGATGCGCCTTTACCAATGCCGGCGGCATGGTATTCGGGTCATATAAATCAGCCAGGCTGCTGTTGGGAAATTGCGCCCTTGTATCCAATACAGCCTGTGCAGCTTTTTCTGCCGCTTCTTTTTGTTTGTCGGTGGGGTTTTCCGGCCAAGGGAAATTATTATACACAATCGAGTTAGAATAACTAAAATCACTTTTCATACGTCCACATACACTTTTTGTCCAACTCATGTGCATTATAGAGGTTAAAACTCCAAAATGCCACATTTTAGCTTCTGGAATCATTTGAAGTTTATTGGAAGCTATTGAGGACTTATCCAAAAATCCGATTGGAATATATTTTCTTCTTTCAGAAGATACTTCAGGTATAGCGATGAAGCTATCTGGGTTTAGTATATCTCTAAATTGAGATGGTCTATCAGCCAATTTCCTAGCACCTATATCTGTACTTCTAAGCCGTAGCTCTCTCACAGACTCTATGCGGTCTAGTACATGCTTCATCTTTTTTAAATCCGAAGGCTCTATTTCAACTAACCATAAACACCATCTTTCCTTTCCCTGAATAAACTCTTGCCCCCCTAAAAAACGTTTAAAATATTTACTGGAAAGTGGTTCTTTTCGAATAAAGTCCTCTTTCTCTTCAGGGGAGAAGATCAAATATCCTCCATCAACTGGTTTATTACCCCAAATCATTTGAGGCACACTACAAATAGGCTTGCTTCGCCTGCTAATAAGTACATCACTTGAATCAACTAAATATGGATTTATATTTTTGCATTTTATTTCTTGAGGCTCTGAATTAACATTGTCATAATCATAAATCAACTTTTCTTGAATATCAAAATTGCTGTATCCAATAATAACGCAATGTACAGCGGCTTTTCCCTTGGCCTCATTTGTCCATTTGAAAGTTCGATGTGCGAAATGAATTTTCACATTATACTTTCTTAGAAGTTCATTCCACAAAATTGCAACTTGCTCCCCTTGTGAAATAGAGTTAGTACTTACAAAGGCCACGGTTGTTCTTGGCAAATCTTTTTCTACGATTGAGTTAGCGTTAGTTAAATACTTTGCGGCTTTTAAATACCAGCAAGTAACATAGTCTAAAACTCCACTTCCATTTACACCTATAAATATTGTATCAATATCTTTTCGTTGTTCATCATTTTGCCATGTTTTTCCAATAAAAGGAGGGTTCCCTAAAATAAAGTGATAACGAATTTGTTCTTTCTCCCAAGGCATCGGGTCAATTAAACTCTGCCAGTCTATTCGCAGCGCATTTCCATGCTTTATTGTTGCACTTTTCCTTAGGGGGAGACGAACATAATACTCACCAAATGTATTGCTCACCATTTGGTTCATCTGGTGGTCTATCAGCCACATAGCCACCTGGGCTATCTGCGCCGGAAATTCCTCATACTCTATCCCATAAAAGCGATCCACATCGCATTTAATTAGCTGGCCAACATCAATACCAGCATCTGCCGCAACTTCTACCCTTAATTTCTCATGCTTGAACAACAGGGTTTTGATAATTTCTATTTCGAGCAGTCGTATTTCCCGGTAGGCGATAATTAAGAAGTTTCCACAGCCACAAGCAGGGTCTAAAAAACGGAGCTTACTTAACTTATCATGAAATTTCTGAAGTTTAGCTTTACTGTCTTTAACAGCCTCAAACTCTTTCCAAAGATCATCCAGGAAAAGAGGTTTAATTAGTTTCAGGATATTCTTTTCACTGGTGTAGTGTGCGCCAAGGTTACGGCGTGCTTTGGAATCCATTACACTTTGAAACAGACTTCCGAATATGGCAGGTGATATTTTACCCCAGTCCAGCAAACAGCAATCCAGTAAAATGCGGCGCATTTCGCTGTCGAAGCTGGCCAATGGCAGATGTTCTTCAAACAATTTACCGTTTACATAAGGAAAGGCCGCCAGGCTCTCATCCAGATTTTTAAGCCTTTTATCTTTAGGTGAGTTTAGTATTTCAAATAATTGCGACAGGTGTGCAGCCAGATCACTGCCATCTTCATTAGTTTTCAGTTCCAGGTAATCATTAAATATACCTCGCTCAAAAATGTTGGTATCATCCGCAAACAACAAAAAAAGCAACCGCACCAGGTAAAGCTCTAATTGATGACCATCATAACCAATGGCCTTTAGTTTATCATGCAGTTGACCCATCAGCTCCGCAGCCTCGATATTTACGGGGTCTTGTTCTTTATAACTGCGCTTTTGGTAACCAGCAATAAAACCAAAGAGGTGAACATGATTTACAAAATCGGTTAGCTTAAATTCTGTATGTTGGTTTTCTTCCAAGTCGTACAACCGGAAGCGTTCAAAGTCACTCACCAAAATATATCGGGGTAGTTCTTTGTCTTTCAGGCCAGGGAAATAATCTTTGGCTTGTTGGTAAGCTCTGTCTAAATCTCTTCCCCGGCTTTTGTGTTCTATCAAAATAACCCCTTTCCAAAGGAGGTCAATAAACCCGGTTTTGTCATCAATTTTCTTTACTTGCTGCTCAAAACTGGCTACCCGCCTGCGGCTTATACCAAACACATTAAAGAAGTTATCCCAAAATGACTTCGCTTCGGCATCTTCGCTGGTCTCATTTTCCCATTCTTTGGCAAAGGTGGTGGCCCGACTTTTTATTTCATTCCAACTTAGCGGCATTGTCGTATTATATATATGTAAATATACTTCAAAATGCTGGTGTTAATTGCTATATAACCGTTTAGCTGTGAGGCATATAGCATTGCGGACTTATAGCGGAGCAATTGGGGAGTAGTCAAGTATGTATGCTAATGTCTGCGGACTTATTGTTAGTTTAGCTACCTATCTAAAAAAAGCCCAAGTTCTTCCTCAAACTGCTCTCCATTTCCCCATTCTCCTTTAATTAAAACAGGAGTTTGGTTATGTGGCATTTCCTTATCAATAATTTCTACTGAAACAACCCGCTTAATAAAAGGCAAAACTGGCTCAAATGAAGGGGGGTATCCTCCGTGTACTGGTATAGCCAACAGCCTGGTAATTTCCAGTTTAAGCATTCTTCCAAGCTTTATTTTGTCAAATCGAAATTCCTGATAGTATTTTGAAAAAAAGGAGCCGATTGAAGGAGCGTATGGCAAATCTCCAAAATTTGAACTGAGAATTAATCGCATACTTTGCCTTGCAGCTTCTTTACCTGTAACCAACTTGAAATCTCCATCTTCAAAGGAAATATCGAAATCATCGCCGATAGCAATATCGCCAGAAACTTGATTTGGATCTTGGGCTGGAAATTTATCTCTCACATGAAAGATTGCTTCCAACCCATCTGGTTTATTATCAATTTTTAGCAAATCAAGAATCCTTCCATCTCCCTGTTTTTCAAAAATCAGATACTTGTCTAAAACATTTATTTCATTAAAGTTAAGAGCATAATTAATAAGGGTTTCATTACTACCTAAAACAAAGTCTCCAATTTTAAATTTCCACTCATTAAGATTAATAGATAGCCATTCGGCCTCACATACTAAGGAAGGGCCAATGCTTATAAGTGTAGAAACATAATTATCATAGGTATAATTTGATGTTAGATTCTTCAACGCTTTCTTCTCTGCTTGTGCTTTCCATTGGCGTAAAGTATCAGCCGAAAATTGAGTAAAATCTTTATCTATAAGTTCTGAGTGCTTTTTGCACAACCAAATACCATTTTGAATTGAAGCTCTTTCTTCCGAACTTATATCAGGATCATACCTTGGTCCACCCGGAGATGCTGCAGTTATATGTGCTGCCACGCCGAGGTTTAATACGTGTGCATCATCTCTATTCCCAGGCCCAACAGTAATTTCAGGGCAACCTGGATAGCTGCATTTCCATGCAACTCGTCCCCCAAGGCTGCGCTTTACAGATTCTGAAAAGTCGTCTCTCATTGCTTTTGTAGGTTATCCTTGGTTCTGCTTTTAGCTATCTCTTCGGCGAATTCTGTAAATACTTTATAGGCAGGAGTAATGGTAAATGTGTCATCACTTTCCTTTTCAATTATATTCCTTCTGCTCATATCATTTAGTAGGTTTTTTCTGGCATTACTATCTTTCAATTTATTGTTTGTTGCTATTAACTCCGAGTATGAGGAATTTTCAAAAAGTGAATCAATTTGCGAGTATTCAAAATATCCATATTCAAGCTCATCCAGGAAATTTTTCCCGCTTTTGTCAAGTTCATAGCAAAGAATTGCAAAGAAGATACTAATGTCCCTTGATAATGTTTCATTAGATTCATCAGAAGACACATAAGCATATTGCTGGGTGATTATAAGTGTGTAACCAAAAGACTGTAAAAAGAATGATTTATAGAAATCTTCCCTTTCTTTGATTTCATCAAATAGTTTATCACTTTGCAGAATGAATCGCCCACTAAGAAGGTCATCAACAATTTCTCTATGGTGTATTGGATATTCAGCCATTTTTTATAATTGAGATTTTTGGAAACTTAATTGTCGTTTTGTCCATTGTTAACTTTATAGCTTCAGTGTTTTCCCCAAACGTCAGTTCGAGGTCGTTTTCAAATATTAAATTTATTAGTTCAAAAAACTTATGAGTTTCTGTTCTACCATATTCGGCAGCAAGTGTTTGACCACACCAGCTAAAAAAGTCATTTACAGGTAAGCTCTCTTTTAACCGGTTCTTATAGTACTTTTTATTGAAAATCCATTTTTCTCCGGGCAGCTCAGCCTCATCCAAAAAAATAGTCTCTTCTTTAGAAAACTGCTCAAAAAATTCTTTTGTATTCAAAAAGATATCCTCTGAATAAGCAAACACTTTTGCCGATTTTAGTATTGATGGTGTTGAATACTTTTCTGGTTTCTCCAGAAATTCAATCCATCCAGTTAAAATGATGGATTCAGTCCGTATCCTGTCAATTAGTGGCAACAGTTCCGTTGTTAGAATTCTTGATTGTTTTAAAAGGGTATCGTTTGTACTAATTACTAATTGGTATAACTGTTCAAACTGAAGCCTCAACTGTTCATCTTCCAGCCCCAGGCGTTTAATATTTACGTATTGTCCAACATCATTCAGTTTATTTGTAACTGACTCTGAATGGTTGGCATCAAGAATTTTATTAAGCGGCACTATATATTCATCAATCCACCTGGAAGCTCTGATAATTTTTTCCTTATAATCAACCTTTTCAATATTAGCTTTAATGTTCCTCGTTTCCTTAAGAAGCCCAATAGTGTTTCTTTCTACTAATTCGGCAAAAGTTCTGATCTCTGAACCCAAATCTGTTATTCTTTGCTTTAGTATTTCCTTATCCCCGTCTGCATCATCACGAATTTTCTGAAATAATTTATAAATTGACGAGTTATATTTTTCTATCGTTTCTGGGAGCAAAGGCCGGAATTCACTAATAATAAATTCGATAAGGTTTTTGTAAACCGAATGAAATTCAAAGTCATCATTTATTGAGCGAAGTATTTTATAATCCATTAATTGATTCTGAATACTGACACTACGGCTTTCGCAAACAGCCTTGAGAATCTCTTTCCTTATCAGCCCATCAGCAGTCTGTGCTTCAAGTAAATCTCGGAGAGGTTCAAAGTACTCAAAAAGAAAACGCAATATGGTTTTTGGTTCAGCTCTCATTTTTGTGTAGCAGGATTTCCTGTTCTAAGAAGCGGTTAGTTTTTAAAATTTTATCTCTTAGTTTTATGACTACTTCCTCTAAGCTGTTTTTTACCGCAGTTGAAGCAGTTTGCTTTTCAGGAAGCACAGCGGAGTATTTGGAAAATAAATAATCAAAATCATTGGGAATATACAAATTTGCAGATGGGAATGATTTTTTAATTAATAGATATTCGTTTAGTCCAATAAGATCATAATCCGAAAAAACAACTACTTCTTTTGCAGTAATTCTACTCAATATTCCCGTTCCTAATCTGCCGTATTTATGAAGAAAAACGAAGCCATTATCAAATATGAGTTCAGCGTTCATAAACGCTTCCAGATTTTCAACAATACAAAGTTTATTTACCGATATATTACTGTTAGCAACTGCGAACAGCCCGTAGTTTTCTGTATAAGCTTTAATATCAATCTCAGTATCATTTATCCTAATTAGTTGATCTCCTCTTAGGAAACAAACATCATATCCTTGATTGCTGGTGGCTTTTGAGTTCCTGAATTTTGCAATATTTGAGGCCCTGTTATTATTTTCAGTAGCATCAGGAAAATTTACCTGAAGAAACTTGGCAAATGCTTCGTGGTTAATAACTCTTACAGTTTTACCCCTTCCGGCTTTTACAATTTCAAGTATCCCTGCGTCTTTTAGATTTTGAAATGCACTTTCCTTTACCAACCTTACTGGCAGTTTACTGAGGGAAATATCCTCACTTAACAAATCTGTGAAGTATTTATAATCAGTTTGGTTCATTCCATGCTGCATGTTGTTCGC
Source organism: Ferruginibacter sp. (assembly GCA_044226725.1). Taxonomy (GTDB): domain Bacteria; phylum Bacteroidota; class Bacteroidia; order Chitinophagales; family Chitinophagaceae; genus Ferruginibacter. The sequence goes on from JBGAGM010000009.1 coordinate 233,836, forward strand.
TAATGTTAATCTTCCCTTTTGATGATGTTATAAAATAATACTTATTAAATTCCGGATATGAAGATGGAGCAGCAAAGATTGGTATGAAAAAATGATCATTACAAAATTTAACCAATTCTGGCCTGTTCTGTTCATCTATTGTTGCAATCTCATCAATAAAGATTGTGATTTTATTTTCATCGCTGGAAATCACCATTCGATTGATAATTGACATAATTATAATCAACCGGATCATCCTGTCTGTACCATCTGATTCAACTTGTTTTGCAAGATCAACTCTTTTTTCTTTCCCTTTAACTGTAAGTAACAGTTCTATTTCAAATAAATCCTCAAAAGCAATTCTCTTTCCATTGTCCAGGTATGCGTTAAGCAGGGAAAGATTGGTTTGCTGGCTTAAATCAGCAAATAATTGCCCTGAAAAATCCTGAATCTCACTTATCTTCTTCAAATCACTAATTACTTTCTTGGAGTCATTGATTATTATTTTTAATGACTCGATGTCTGAAATCCTGGTTTTCTGTAGTTTGCTATTTATTTTATTAGTGACAAACTGTTTAAAGTCTTCATATCTTGCCAGTAAAGTATGTGCAGGATTGGAAAAGTGTGTTGAGATACTTTTTAGTAAGCCGTCTATACTATTTTCCTTATCATTTAAGCAAGCAATTTCATCTTCTACAAATTCAATAAATGCTTCTTCTTCCGCAATTGTACTGTTTAGTTTATTTTTTAGCGCATCAAATTGTCTATCTTTTCTTTCTTTCAGTTCTGATCTGTCTCTATCATGAATCTTGATTTTGTTAAAGATTACTCCCATTCCTTCATTAGATTCAAAAGGCATAGGCTCGATTACAATTTGATCTACCTCGTTTTTCTGATTCTTTATTTCACTGTACCTTCTATCTATTTCACGCTTAGAATCAGCCAGCACTGTCAAGCTTTCTTCCTTTCGATAAATATCCTCATTTAGAGTATTCAATTCTTTTTCCTTCAATTCTTTGTCGTTTGAACAGGTCTTGATATCACTTGTTATAATTTGTAATTCCTTTTCAAGATTTGGTATGCCCTCTATCAGCGAAAGTTTATTTTCATAAGATTTAATTTTCGTTTCTATTTCACTTAACTTTCCCTGGTATTCTTCATAATTTATGACTATAGGAAGCAGCCCTTCATATTCTTTTAACTGCAATTCAAGATCACCTAATTTCTTTTCAAGATCATCTACAGATTCTATTTCTTCAAGATGGAGATTGCTAATGTCTATTTCCCCGTCAAACAAACGCAAATTATCTGAGGTGTTGCTTATTGTTTTTTTGATTCTTTCACTTGAAAGATTACGTAATTGGCCAGAAAGTATTGTATTTATTAATTTACGTGACTGGCTATCTTTTGATATTTTATGAATTAATAGACTACTATAATTCTTGATTTGAAGACCGAGCTTTTCAATATCTGACTTCAAAGACTTTATTTTATTTTCAATATCTGTCCTTTTTAGCCCTCGATTTTCTATGGAAGTAAGTCTTAATTCAATTTGCTTGCGCTCGGTATTCAAATTACTTATAGCTTGTTTGATAAATTCCAGGGATTCAAACCCTTTTATTTGGTTAAGTTCATTTTGCTTTTTGCTTTGCAGAGTGCGTTTATTCTCAATATCCCCAGCTAACTTTCCAAGCTGCTGATTAAGCGTATCTCTTTTAGGTTTTAATATTTCATTTACTTCAGTTCGGGTTTTATCAATTTCGTTTTTTTTCTGACCACTTCTTATTTCAAGATCTGTTATAGTAGGTAAGTATTGTTGATTGAATACATATATCCACTGGGCAAGTAATGTAGTCTTAGCACGGTATTGATTAACAATCTCTCTAAAGTTTGAAAAATCTTTTTGAATTGATTTTACATTTTTGATTTCATCATTTATTCTGAGCAGGTCTGTAATATCCTTTTTGTTCTTCTGGGAAAAATTCACGGCATCGTTTTCCCTGTTGTCTGCAACTATAAGCGCATCTTTGAGTGCCCGGTTATCAATAAGCTTGGAGTTAATTAAATATCTATAAACCTTGGAGAAGTTATTACTCAATCCGTCAGTTTTAACAGTGTCTTCAAGCCATACCACTCCATTGTTACGTTTACCTCTTTGATAAACATCTGCAAATATTTCTGACTTATTCTTATAGGTGGAAATGTTAATTCCAGAAGTAATTAATTTCTCTTTGACTTTATCAAATGGCAAAAAAATGGATTTCCCATTTGCTGTTTCAAAAAAGAAAGTATCATCGTAGGCATTATTTATCTTATAATATTCGAGTTCTCCATCAACATCTCGTTTTAATAAGATACAGTAATAGCCATTTTTCTTGATTTCAAAAATGATAAAACTTTGCGTTGGCGAAGGAAGGTAATGGTGAATTGTATCCTTATCACCTTTACGATGGCCACTGAATGTCATTTTGTGACCATCAATAATAAATAGAAAGTTAAGCGTATAAATGAGTGTGCTTTTGCCAATGTTATTTGGACCTACTAATTGCAAGGAATTACAATCATCCAGTTTTATTTGCGCTTTTCCGTAATTATGAGAATTAATAACAGTGATTCTGGTTAACATATATTAGTCATATTGTCTTTAATGCAATTCAAATTTCTACAACTTTTATTCTAAAAAGTAATAATCCTTATTTATTCCAGCATGGTAAAGTGCTGAAATGGAAAGAAGTAGAACTCAAATATCTACAAAATTTAGTAAAATTATCCACATTTTGATACATTTTTTATGAAATTACAAATTCAGTTTTTATGTTTGTTGTCCAATTAAATGAAAGGCAATATGACACAAGCGACGATTAACCCCCAAATGATCCTGCTGGCAAGAGAAGCCAGGGGAATGTCACAAAGCGATCTTGCAGAGCGTTTAAACAGCTATAAAGCCAGTGTTTCCAGGCTGGAGCATGGGGATGGCCCGGTAGATGAAAATACCCTGATAGCTCTTGCGGAAGCCACCCATTATCCTCCACAGTTCTTCATGCAAAAGGGCGAGATATTACCAGTAAACCTCAGTTATCGTAAAAGAAAACAGGTTCCGGCTAAGTTGCTGACCCCGATTGAGGCACAAATGAATATCATCAGGAATCATGTACAGTTGATAATCAATGGAATAGGAAGTGCTGATACCACATTACCCGTCTTTGAGGTAACGGAGAAAAGCACGCCTGAACAGATAGCAAATCTGGTGCGTAAATCCTGGAGAGTTCCTGCTGGCCCCATTGAGAACCTGAGCCGCTTACTGGAAGACAAGGGCATCCTGATTAGCAGCTTTGACTTTGGAACAGACCGGGTAGATAGCCGTTCTATGCTTACAGATGACAACAAGCCCATCATTTTCCTGAACCGTAATTTATTGGGTGACCGTCAACGGTTTTCCCTTGCCTTTGAACTGGGGCATTTAATCATGCACACCTACTGTACCGTTGCCCACGACAGGGATATTAACCATGAAGCCAATCTTTTCGCTGCTGAATTTTTAATGCCTTCAAAGGATATTCTGCCGGATTATAAAGATGGAATAACACTGTCTTTATTAGGTGAGTTGAAACGAAAATGGAAAGTGAGTATGATTTCCCTTTTATATCGGGCTGATGACTTGGGCTTGCTTACTCCAAACCAAAAACGTTACCTGGTGCAGCAATTCAACGATCAGAAAATCCGCAGGCGTGAACCACCACAGTTAGATGTACCCAAAGAAAACCCTCAACGCATACGGCAGTTAATCACTGAACTGATGCAAAAAGCCAGGTTGAATATTTTTCAATTGTGTACGTTGCTTGCCATTGAACACGATGATTATATAGCCTATTATGGATAGAAAGGATAAATACTACTGACCCGGATTTACTTAACAGCTTAAACGAAATTGAAATGAGTATCACAGACAACACAATTGAAATTAAACCCTACAGCCTGACTGAGCTGGCCGGTATTTACGGTGTAACCAACCGCACCATGAAAAACTGGATAGTAAAGCACAACGAAGCTGTAGGTGAAAAAGTAGGCAGGTTATATACAGCCTTGCAGGTAAAGATTATCTTTGAGAAACTGGGGTTGCCGGGGAGGGTGGAAGAATAATTCATGGTTAACCTATAAATTAGTGATAGACATACGCTTCAAATGCCACTTAACATTGCCATAGATAATCTTACACTTGATGTGCTGTCAACTAGATTGAAAAATGTTGTTAGCCCTCTGGATATTCTTACATGGTTAGGCAATTTTGAAAAAGAGGAAGTTAATATGGCCATTGATTTTTTGACTAACCTAACTGTTTATACAACTAATGAAATTGAAGAAATATTGAACGCTGGTTTTCTTCGTTTGAACACTCGACTTAAAGAGGAACAACGAATAATAGTCCATCCAGTTGGTAGGTTTGGTAAAAGCGGAAGCATGATTAGTTATTTCTTTCAAAAGACCGAATTTTATCGAAAGCACAGGAAGCGGATAATATTAACGCCAGACTTGAAATCTTTTTTTAAGAATGATAAAACCCAAGATATATTGGTTTTGTTAGATGATTTTGTCGGAACTGGCAAAACAATTGAAGGTTATTTTTTAGAGAAAATTGCCAACGGGGCGGATAAGTTTTCTGAAATAGTCTTCATTGGTATTGCGGGAATGAAAGTTGGAGTGCAAAAAATAAAACATTGCTTTTCTGAAACAATTATTCCTAAATCAAATATTTTCTTGAAGGCATTTTCAAATGAAGCAAGTTATTTTGGATATAGAAAGTTTTATGATCATCGGGATTTGGCTTACAAATATGGCTCTCTTCTAACAAAAGCAAAAAAGCTAAAAAATGGAAATGAAAAGCATGTCCACGCATTGGGATACGAAAATTCACAAGCTTTAGTTTGCTTTTCATACGGTTCGCCTAATAATACTCTTCCAATTATTTTTTCAAATGGAAATGACGATATTGAATGGAAGCCATTGATCCCTCGCTTTTCTGAAGACAAAGTAAACACAGCGAAGTCGTTTAGAAAAAATATCCTGCATGAACTTGCTATTCTGAAAGAGTTTGGAAGCGATAATGTACGAAAATCATTCTTCTCTCTTAAAATAAACAAAGGCAGAAAAACATTTTCCTCTGTAAACCATATTGATTTTTCAATTTATGCGATTATCAAAATGGTACGAAATGGGTTTAACTCAGTCAGTATTTGTCAAAAGTTGGGGATATTGCATGATGATTACGAAAGGTATATAAGTATCGGCAGAGAACGAGGTGTATTTACAGAACAAAATAAAATGACGCAGTTCGGCTTAGAGCTATATTACGAGGCTAAAAAATGTATCGAGAGAAGAAGGAGAAGCCTTGAGATTGATTCCAAAGAAAATTATATTCTTAATGCAATTAATTATATACCAAAGAAATTCAATGGAAGGTCATAATTGGCAAGCTATTTCGAGTCAATTTGCGCTAACAGCGTTTAAAGGGCAAGAATGCCTGAGCAGTTGCTCACGCAGGGCTGAAGCTACTTTTCAACTTTCCCTACACAACACCTTCCTTCGTAAGGCTTGTGTAGGAAATGCTTCGCATTATTCAAAAATGAGTTGCCGTTATGACTTTTCCATTGGATAATTTTATTGAACAAGCTAAAGCAGCAAATCATTCCCCTGAATATATCGAGGACACTTCCAGATATATTTCTAACTTAACTCAAAAGGGGCTGCCTGTAATATTTTCTCTTCACCATTTGTGCTTACTAGCTCATGTTAATATTGATATGATAGAAAATGTGTGCGATTCGGGCAGGATGAAATACTATAAGAGGTTTAAAATTAAAAAAAGAAGAGGTGGCTATAGGATAATACAATGCCCGGAAGATTCATTGAAGTATATACAGAAATGGATATTAATAAACATTCTTGATAAAATTGCTTCTCATGACTGTTCAAAAGGATTTGACAAAGGCGCTTGTACTAAGGTAAATGCCGAAGCACATCTTGGCCAGAAGGCAATTTTGAAGATTGATTTATGTCGCTTTTATGATTCTGTTAATGAAAGAAGGATATATGGAATATTTAAGGCAATCGGATATCATCCGAATTTAGCTGTCTATTTAGCCAAAATTTGCACTGTTGAGCCAGACAACGATTTCTTGAATTCGTTTAAAAAACATGAACAATCACTTAAAAATATTATCACAAATCATGGGGAGGGCATATTACCTCAAGGCGCACCCACAAGCCCTAAGTTGTCAAATCTGATAGCACGACGTTTAGATATAAGGCTCTCTGGAATTGCAAAAAAGCATAATCTCAAATATTCCAGATATGCTGATGATATTACTTTCTCTGGGGAGTTTGATGTTTTAGTGAAAGTAAAAAAAATCGTTTATAAGGCAATTGTTCAGGAAAACCTCTTTGTCAATCATGCCAAGACAAAATTTATTAAAAAAGGTGGCCGCTTTTTTGTTACAGGGCTTTCTGTAAATAATGAAGTTGTTTCAATCCCAAAGAGGTTCAAAAAAAACATAGAGCACCACTTGTTTTACTGCATAAAAAATGGAGTTCAAAGCCACTTGGCCTCTTCAAAAATAACAAATAGGAATTATAAAGACTGGTTGTTAGGCAATATAGCCTACGTCTTTTCTGTTGAGAAAGAAGTTGGACAAAGGTATTTTGATGATTATAACAAGATACAATGGCCAATTTAGACAATCTCTTTTTTTCCAACCCTGTTCCACGGAAAACTTTCACACGACAATACAGGACAATACGAGCCTGAACTTACAACTTCTCACAACTTCTTTCAATAACTGTTACAAACTTACCCAAAGTGGAAAGTGACCCTTTTGCCCCATAGTATGTTTGTGTTGTCAATCGCAATTAACGAACTAAAAAATAATAAAGATGAGACAACAGGCATTACGCAAAGAAAGAACAAACAGACCCGTTATGAGGGTTGTAAAAGGGCTGAAAGAAACACAAACTGAACTGGCTCCCCTGGTAAACACAGCATGGAATTTCGCTTACAGCAGCCTCTGGAATCATGTGCAGTTTTCCGGTAAAGAAATCGAAGTGGCCAAAGAAAAAATCACGGAATACTTCCGGCTTGCCAAACATCCTGAAAGAGCTTTTTCGATCTTTTGCCAGCGGGTACTACTTGCCCGTTACTATGTGAGCAAAGCACCTGGCCGCTATATCCCACTGCCTTCTGTATGGCTGGATCGTACCAACGCCACCGGTTTCGCCGGAACAAAAGCCTGGTATGCCGAAATCAAAGCTATCCGTGAATCGCTTCCCAACTACAAAAAGGAACTGAAAGCAATGGCAGAGGCGGTGCTGGAATTCAGCCAGGAACCCACCATTCAGAACTACCAGTACTGGAGAAAGTATTTCATTGAAAAAGAAACGCCCGGCCTGTTGACCCTGTTCCAGGTAGTAGCTATTCAGCAACTGTGCAACGAATAAAGCCATGCAAAAAACAACGAAACAATTATTTGACGAACAGGGCAACCTGATTATCCGGCCCTACCGGCTGATGGATTTGGCAGCAATCTACGAGGTAAGCCCCCGAACCATTCGCAGGTGGATTGATGCCAAAGCTCCCGAGTTGGGCAAGAAAAAGAAAAAATATTTCACAGTGGATCAGGTGCAGGGTATTGTTACTGCTCTGGGCGTACCTCAAAAGATAGCCGTGGTAATACCGATGCTCCAGCCTCTAAAACAAGCTGTTTAAAAATCCAACTATGGACACTAAAACATCAACTGAAAACACATCGAGCAGTATCCTGCTCACCGGGGTGGTTTTCCTGGCCAACCTGGATTTTGTAGGACTGCTGGACTATGCACTGAAAGCCGGAATCGGTGGTGCGATCTGGCTGGGCTACAAACTTACCGCTGATTACATTGACCGAAAAAGGAAAAGCAAACCATGAGCGCCGTCTCAAAAATATTAACTGGTACACTGCTGGGGGCTGGAGTAATAGCGGTGGTAGGCTATGTGAAAGGTCTGAAAAAAACACAGGCTGAATTGGAAATCATTCCTACCGCTAGTCTCTATGAAATCACCTGGAACGCCATTGTAGTGAGAGTTGATGTCCTGTTGAAAAACCCAACAAAGGGGACTTTCTCGATAAAGTTCCCCTTTGTTAAAATCATCTCAGGCGGCACTACACTCGGCAGCAGCCAGGCGGTGAATAAAGACATTAAAATTCCACCCTACGGTGAAGTGGTGATCAGCAAAATGCTGGTGACAATACCAGTGACCAGTTTCTTTTCAGTAGCCAGTGATGTACTAAAAAGTCTGCAAAACAAAAAGCCGGTGAAGCTCACCATCAAGGTAATGACAACCGTAAACCTGGGATGGACGCAGCTTCCCTATGAAAGCAATGACGAGATCACTTTGAAAAAATAACTATCAGTGGAAGCAGGCAAAAAAAGAAATATCAAAAGCGGCAAACAGTACGATCACCTGTTCCCTGTGGCCGATGGCAATAACGCTACCATCCGCAGCAATGCGAATGTGTATCATACGGTGGACTTTATTCCCAAAGTGGTGAATGAAACACTGTACCAGACCAAAGAATTATCGAACCTGCTTAAAGCTAACAACACCTATGAAACCTGTAAAAATATCTGGCATTTTGTCTATGAGCATATCAACTACAAAAAAGATGCTGAGGGCTATGAACAAATAAGAAGCCCGGCAAGAGCCTGGCACGACCGATTCTCCGGGGTAGATTGTGACTGTTATTCTGTCTTCATATCTAGTATCCTGTCCAATCTTGGCATTGCGCACACGCTCCGCATCACTAAATATCAGCGTGATTACTTTCAGCACATCTACCCCATCGTGCCTTTTCAAAATGGTTATATCACCATTGATTGCGTGACTGACCAATTTAATTATGAAGTACCCTTTAGTGAAAAAAAAGATTATCCTATGGATTTACAATATCTCAGTGGCTTTGATGATGGCCTGGAAATAAATGGTCCTGGTGATGGCATGGAAGAACTGGGCCGCATCATTCAAAAGCGCATGGGCGGCGGTGGCAAGAAATCCCTTCCGATGAAAAGCCCCAAAATGCTTTCGCCCAAAAAATCTATGCCCGGCCTTTTGAAAAAGAAAAAACAGACCGCTGCATCCAATCCCATCGAAAACCAAAATCCGATCCCCGATGGAAACCCAAAGCCCAAGAAGAAAAAATTCCTGGGTAAGATGCTCAATGTGGTGAATAAGGCTAACCCGGCCACGGTACTGCTGCGCAATGGCATCCTTGCCAGTATGAAACTCAATATCCGTAATGCGGCAGGCCGTCTACGCTGGAGTTACCTTACACCACAGCAGGCATCGGCTAAGAGTATTGATCCGGTGAAGTTTCAAAAGCTGATTGCAGCAAGGCAGAAACTGGAAAAGATATTCTACGGTGCAGGTGGCAATCCCAAGAACCTGAAAAAAGCCATCCTGGGTGGTAAAGGCAATAAGGATAAAGCTGTGAATGGTTTTGATGGCTTTGGGATGCTTGACCTTGTAGGCGTGGAATACATGACTGCCTACACACCCATGACTGAGCTTTTGGGTACTGACATTTACTACGATGAAAATGTAAACGGCATGGAAGGTCTGGGGCAGCTCGGTGAACCCATCACTTTGTCGAGCATTGCAGCCGCAGCAGGTGTGATAGCCGGTATCGTTGCGATGCTCAAAGATGTGGGTAATATTTTCCAGAAGAAAACAAAAGAGGCTGAGGATTTTGATGAAAAGAAAAATGAAGAAGCAGATAAAGAAAATCCTGTTCCTGTACCGCCGCCAACCGCTACACCTGGTATTGTGCCAACGGTAGTTACCAAAACCAATACTGAGAACGCAGATATTCCGGATAAACAATTGCCCGTACCAACGGAAGAACCCGCCAATAATGTGATTGTAAAATCAGGAAGCGAACCGGTGGTGACGATTAAAAACGATGCTGCCAATCCGGATGCACCAGTCACTAATATAAATGCAAAGGATAACCCGGCGGATAATAGTGATAATCCTGGCTTTTGGGAAAAGAATAAAAAATGGCTCAAACCTGTAGCCATCGGTGTGGGAGGACTGACCATCATTGGCATCGGCTACTCGCTGATGAAGGGAGGCAAAACACAAAACAAATCATCACCGCCACCCAATAATTTGTCCGGCGCTCCCAACTACAAAAAAAGAAAGAATCACCAGCGGGGCAAAGGCAAACATCAAAAGAAAAAAGCAGTAGCCCTGCTCTAACATATTCCGTACGCTAAAAAACTAAAAATGGCAAAACAAAACAATCAATACAAGCAAAATGCCCGCAAGAAAAATTTCCTGAAGGGCATGAATGAAGAACTTCCTACCAAGGGCAATGTAAAAAACACGGTACTGGAAACCGGTAAGGATCTGCTGGTAGCGGTACTCGGTGGCGGGCTGATCGGTTCAGCCATCGGAAGGCCATCACTGGCTATTGGACTGGTAACCACCGGCACTGGCCACTACACCCAAAACCGCCTGCTCACCTTGCTGGGCATTGGTATGATGGCCGCCAATGGCTTTCAAAAGAGCAAAGCTGTAAATGGCCTGGAAGGTTTGGACGGTGTAAAAGAAAGGTTGATGGCTTACAAAGAGAATTTCTCTGAAAAACTCTACCTGGACAAGATCATCAAACAAAAATCGGCTGCAGCCGCTGCTGCCACCAACGGCTTTGGAGAACTGCAATACTTCAACTACAACAATGACCTGAACGGCGGTCTGAATGCCCTAAACGCTATCGAGGATCAGTTGATTGAAAGCGGAATGCAGTTTCAGCAGATGAGCGGAGCCGCACTTCCTGAAATGGAGGAAGATGACCAGTGGGAAGAAAGGCTTTACTAATTCCTCAACTTTTTCAAAACAAATTTTAAACGAATAAATCCAATTATCATGTTAGGACTTTTAGAAGGAATTGAAGAATACAATAACCAGGGTGCCTTACTGGGCCTTGAAGGCGTGGAGGACGGCGAACTGCTGGGTGCTTTGCGCAAAATGAACCCCGTTCAGCGTTTGCGGATGGTGTCCAAACTTTCCAATACCGGCTCTCCGAGCAAAGGCTCCAGGGCGGAAATGGAAAAGTTCTTTGGCGAACTGCCGGTGCATATCAAAGAAGCACTGGTAAAAGGAGAGCTGCGTTTGGCAGACAGTATCATCTACTCCATCAAACCGGTAACCTCCAAAACCATCAAGCTGTTTGAAACGCAGGATGACAAAGAGATCGGTCTGCGCAATATCAGCAACTCCAAACTGCCCAAAAACCAGGCTTTCCTGGTGAGCGGAATCATCCTGCTGGCAGGCACGGCTGCCGATGCCACCAAGGACAAAGTGATTGCCACCAACTACAAAGGACTGGAAGAATTTCCGGCCATTGCCAACGGTGAGTTCAACCTCAAAAGCAATAAAAAACAGATTGTGCCGGAAACCAGTAACACGGTTTTCAAAACCAGCAACTACCGCAATGTGCCGCTGGGGTACTATAAACTTTCCAACCCACGCCTGATCCAGGATGATGTGCTGATTGAAATGACCGTGGAGCTGGGAAGCATGGAAGGTATCCCGCAGAACACCTACATCTATGCGGCCATGCACGGCACCATCACCACACCGTAATACAAACTTAGTTGCTACAAAGTCGGGGGCGCAAGCTCCCGATGAAAACGGCGGGGAGGGATGGGTAATAACTCCCTGCCGGTAGTAACTGCTTTGATAAATGAATCCGATTAATCCGTACCCTATGCAGACTGTAAAGAAGCGTTTTGATATTTCCGTAACTGAACCGGATAAGATTTTCAGCAAATCATTTGAGCTGGATAAAAATATTATTTCCGTAAAAGGAATCCTGTTTACTTCCGACAAAGATGATCTGCTGTATTACCGGGGTTCACAGAAGGTAGAGATCAATAAGGAGGAAATATTCCCTGAAAACTATGAAAGCAAACTGCTTTTATCGGGTATCAATGTTTCTCCCAATAACCGGTATTATGACCTGGGTAGCCAACCCGCAGGCAATGGAACAATCAAAGTAGAATACAAAGACACTGAAGATACCCGTGCCGCATTTGTACCCTACCGTGTTTCACTGTATGTAGAATGTGTGTTGCAATGATGAAGGAGCAGGTAATTATACAAGCGATCAGTATTACCCGGAGAAGTCAGCAAAACTTCTTTCAGGTAAAACTGCCAAGAGATACGGGTAAGATCATTGGTGTTGAAACTGGTCTTATTATCCAGGATTCACCGCCTTATGCCTTTTCAACCCTATTGGCTAATCCTGGCGTAACAGAGCGAAACAACCTGATGGGAGTAATGCAACTCAAAACCAACGGCAGGCCGGATATATTTTATGCCAAGGAGATTTTTGAAAGAGACCTGAACATTGGAGCAGGTGAATTAAGAATATTTCCGAATGACCAGCCAAATGAACGAAGGCTATTGCTACTGCGGCCACGTATTCCCCCGGATGGCAACAGCTTTGGCTTTTCTCCTTCCTGCACTCACGGCACTAAAAGGGAGGAAGACCCCTTGAATATCTGCGGATGCACTGTCATCAATGGATATTTCAAAGACAGCATCGGTGACATTATGGGGTATGACCTGAGTTACAAAGTGATGCTCTATATCTGGATTGAACGACAACTTACTAACAATGACAACAAACTTGGCACTTGATTATATAGCAAGACGAATGAGGGAGCTGGGGCATGGCAATAATTACAGTACCCAGTTCAGACATTTTGTACTGAGATCAAAATCGAAGATTAAAGTGTACGGCCAGAATCAGTTGTTCATACTGGTTGAACCGTCCGAGTGTATAGCCGTAAAAAGTGACACGGGAATATTTGATGTCAGCACAGACAACGTAAATGAATTGCAGTATGAACACCAGGGAGAAATAAGGATTCGCAATTATTCTGTCATTACCCAACATGCAAGATTTATTCAGGTAATACCAAACAATATAGGACAATGCCCATAACACACGACAATTACGACCAACTAAAGATTGACAAGCTGCGGCATTACTTGGAGGATATGACGGCAAAAGGTCATGCCAAGCCCTATGAAATATTTGTGGACAGTCTGAAGGTTGTTCCCAAGACTGAAGACCCGAAGGATTTTGACAATTATGAATACTACATGAATGAGGACACAGAAAAAGTCCGCATCGTTATCTATAACTCAAATCTTTCACCACGCAACGATCAGTATTGCTTTTATGTAAAACAGCTTAAACAGGACAAAGGCTTAAACGGCCTCGGAGATATTGAAAACATTATCCAGGAAAAACTGCAGGCCCGTGACCGGGAACATGAAGTGAAGCGGATGCAGGAAGAACTGGAAGAAACCAAAAAGAAACTTGATGATGCCGAAGACTATATCGAAGAACTGGAAGAAAAGCTGGAGCAGGCGGGTAACGATAAGCACAAGCTAAAAAATATTGACCTGGTAGAACTGGGGTCTGCGGTACTGGGGCGACTGGCAGAAAAGAATGCAGATGTGCTGAGTGGACTTGGGCTTGGTGGTGTAGGCAACAAAGAAGCCAAACAACTGGAACCGCCACAGCCACACGGCGAAGCAAGTTTTCAGAAAAAGTCTGCTGAAGCAAATGCAGTCAGCGAAGAAGAACAACAATACCTCGCTACATTAAGGCAACTGCAAAGCCGCTTTGATGAGCCGCAGTTGATTGCTGTTATCGGCATCCTGAATGAGCTGATGGCTGATCCTTCGCAGGTAACACCGGTCGCAGAATTATTGAACATTAAAAATCCGTAACCATGAGTAAATATCAGTATGAAATAACCATTGAAGCAAAAACAGAAACCGAGGCTGATGCAAAGATGACAGCCTTAACTACACTGGCATCAAAGCTCAGTCAAAAAGAACTGACCAAACTGGCCCACACGATTGTGAACGATCCAGTAAAAACAGCACTGGCTAAAAAGTATCTCGGCGTTTAGTTGTTTTCATGATTTATATTTTAGAAATCCGTATCCTATGAACTCAGAAACTACTACCCATAACCATGAGGGGTTTACTCCAAAGGAAATAATCACATACAGCTTACTGGGTGTGGTTGTTTTGGGTGGTAGTTTTTTTATTGGCCGCCGCCTGGTACGCAAAGCCCGTTCTGACAGTGAGGAAAAGAAAACCTACGAAGAAGGCAATGAAGCCACAATGGCCAAGCAACTGAAAATGGCATTTGACAATGATATGTGGTTTGGCTGGGGAACAGATGAGGAAGCGATTCGCAAAACATTACAGGCCGTTCCGAGTAAGGAAGTATTTCGTAAGGTCATCAACTCGTATCAAAAATTATATGCCCGCAGCCTGATGAAGGATATGCAGGACGAGCTGACTTCCACAGAGTATAATGAGATGCTGGCAATCATCGCTGCAAAACCGGACAGAGGTAATAAACTGCTGGCTCCGGTATTATCTGCCAATCAGTATCTCTCTTGGGCAAAACGATTAAGGGCCGCTTTCAATATCACATACGGCCCTTTTCCGGGAACCGATGAAGATGCTATCAAAGCCGTATTCATGGAGATTCCCACGCAGGCGGCATTTGGACAAGTGGCACTTGCTTACAAGAAAGAGTACAATGATGATCTGATGAAAGACCTGCAAAGTGAACTGGAGTTTTATGAGATCGGCCCGATGCTGGACATCATTGCCAAGAAACCCAAAGTATAATCCAACTATGAAATCAAAATCCACCAATAAGAAAAGCCAGAAGAAAAAAATTGTGATTACCACACTGGCAGTCGGCGCAGCGGGAATACTGGGATATTTTGGCTGGCAGTATTACAAAAAGAAAAAAGCCGTTAATAAAGAGCCGGATGCGGATATCAGCTTTAAACGCAAAACCGTTGCTGATCCAATTCCGGTAATAACAGACACGCCGGTTTACCAGCCGATCATAAAGCCAAAACTAAAACCAAAGTCCAGACCGGTTTATGAAAATCCCTATGTGGATGTAACCCCTGCAAGCAAGGATGGCTTTCCACTGAAGCGGGGCAGCAAGGGGGATAAGGTAAGGGCTATGCAGGAAATGCTGATAGCGAAGTTTGGTAAGCAGATTTTACCACGCTACGGCGCAGACGGTGACTTTGGCCCTGAAATGTCTGCCGCACTGAAGAAACTCAAAATGCCAGCAAGCATTGATGAGAGTACTTACAATGTGCTGATGCAGGGTCATAAAGTAACCAGCACTTCACTTGCCCAGCAAATATTTGCGGCTGCATCCAAAGGAGATTTTACAGGAACTATCAAACTGCTCAAGCAGTTAAAAAACAAAGATGATTACCGAACAGCCAGTGGTGAATTTAAAAACTATCGCCTCGGTGGCGGTGTACGGCAAACCCTGGTAAACGGACTGCTGAACACATTTACAAAAGAAGATCAGAAACAGGCCATCCGTTTTGAGTTCCTGCGTATGGGTCTGCAGTTTGACGGAAACAAGTGGTCGCTTAGTGGATTTGACGGGGTGAGTATTGTCACCATTGAACCCGCAACGGTTTGGGTCAACTCATCTGAAACCATCCAGGTGCCTGCTAAAATGGTACTGGGAAATGAAGTCAGCAAGAGGCTCGACTACACTCTTTTTGAAAACAACGGCAAACACTTTTTGGTACAAACAAAATCAATTCAATCTCTTTAAAATAAGCACATGAAAAGACATATCCGCTACATCGTAGTTCACAGCACCGCCACATTTGACCCGAAAGTTTCACAGTTCTATGGAAACTATCACTATGTGGTGGAGCGCACAGGTGAGATCAAAAGAGTTCATCCCGATTCCACCATTATCAAAAACGTCGAGAAGGTGGATAACGAAGCCATCCACATTGCCTACGCTGGTGGCAGAAATAAATCCGGCACCCTGGGTGATACCAAAACACCCAACCAGGAAGAAGCATTGTTCAATAAAATCGTGGCACTGTCTATCAAATATCCCAGTGCCGCCATTGTAGGCCATGACGAGCTGGAACCGGGTTCTATCTCTCCAGGCTTTAATGTGAAGGACTGGATCAAAAACTACGAACCCGATCTGAACCTGTCCAAAGCCGGATAAACAATTACCTCAAACAAACAATAAAATCCCAACCTATGTTACTTGCAATTCTGAATACGATGCTTGCAAAAGCATACAAGATTTACTCCCGTCCCTTTGAACTGAATATTGTGGGCGTTCGTGCCAACAGCACAGAACCGAACCGCTTTGATGATACCATCAATGTATTTTACAAAAACAATGCAGGCGACTGGCAATACCACCAGTTCCCGGCTACCACTGATCCCGGCACTTTCTGGCTGCGCAACCTGATGAACCCGCAAGGCACAGCTATTGTAAAGCATGGTCAGTACATCGGCTCTCATGGCATCGGGATGCACCGGGGCAAGTACCTGGCCCTGACACAGAAGCGGCCTATTACGGTGATCCGTGATTATAACCGGGATGCCGTACTTGATTTCAACAATGGCAAAGAACAAACCGGGATGTTCGGCGTAAACATTCACCATGCCTCGGTTAACGGCACAACCAAGTTTGTAGAAAAATACTCCGCAGGCTGTCAGGTATTTGCCAATATTGATGACTTCAATCTGTTCATGCAGCTCGCCCAAAGGCACAAAACCCTTTACGGCAATGATTTTACCTACACATTGATTGACGAGAGGGCATTAGTCCGTGAAGCAAAAAAAAATTAGTGTTTGACCTGGTGGGGCTGGGTATCGCCGCAGCCTTTGGGTTAATTACTTATCAAATTGTAAAAGAAACCTGATGAAAACATTTTTCACACAACTGTTCAAGGATAAAAATGGATGCTATTCACTTCGTGAGGTAGCCATCGCCTTACTCATTCTCGCCCTGATGATTAGCTGGGTGGCACAGCAGTTCTTTGGCAAAACGATGCCGGAATTTATGTTCTACGCTTTTGCCAGCTTGATCGGTGCCGGATGTTTCGGCTATTCCCTTGAAAAGAAAACAACCATTGACAATAATCAAAACCAATAAGATGAAAAACTTTAAAACCATTATTACCCTCCTGATCGGCATTACCATTGGCTTTTCCTTTTGCCAGCTCTTTCACCGAAATGCTGATGACAGCGATATACCGGCTGCGACAGTGCAGGCCAGAGCCGAAACAATTAAAGCGCAGGTGGCCCAGGTGGAAAAGCAATACCGTGAAAAAGAAGATTCCCTGAATGAGCATAATGACAGCCTGGACAGCCGCCTTAAACAAACAGAAACGGCATTAAACAAGGCCAAAAGAAAGAACGGCGAACTGCAACAACAGGTGTACACTTTAATTGACCGGCAAAGCATTTTCAAACAGGAACACGATACTGCCAGTTATTACAGCAACTGCGATTCACTTGCCCGGCTTACCAACCAGTTAATTGTTTTTTCCGCTGAACAAGACAGCCTGAGCCAGATCAGCATACAAACTCTGGGGGCGCAGGTACAAAATAGGGATTCTGCCATTGTGTTAAAGCTCTCGCAATACCAGTCGCTCAAAGCAACACTATCGCAAAACCTTTCGCAGCAACAGGCACTTGAAAAGGAAGTGAAGCAGCTACGAAAGAAATTCAAACGGCAGCGATTCTGGGGCAAGATGAAAAACGCAGGCTTACTCATTATCTCCGGCCTTGCTGCCAAACAATTACTACACTAACCAAACCAATAAAAGGCATGAAAGAAAAAAGCATTGTGGCTTCGGCTACACTGATTACCTCCCTTCTCTCTTATGCCTATGCAAAGGAAACTGGAAAAGATGCCGTTCCCTTTGTGATGGTGGGAGGTTTTATCGGATCAATCATCGGCGAAGGCATCGCTGAATTAATCAAAAACAACAATAAAACTAATGGCAATTCAAATATTCAATGACGGCGCATCCATTCGGATTGTGAATGCTGCCAGCGTACTGCTGATTAATAAATCGCATATCAAAACCATTGATACCGTCCGGGATAATACCATACGCCTGGACATCGGTTCTGGTGCGTTGAAAAATGTGTTTATCAAATTCCAGGAAGTAACTATTCCGGCTGCATTACCTGACGTGTACGCATTGCGGGATGCTATTAACGCCATGTTGCAAACTACTGGCACCGGTCTGGCAACAGAAGCGAAACAGGATGTTCAGATTGAGTTACTGAGCGGCATCCTGTCTGCACTCACGGAAATAAAAATAGCAATCAGCAACCTGAAATGCGGCTGCAAAGGTCAGATCATGCGGATTGATGAATCCAATCCCCTGGTTACTTATGTTGGCTATGCCAATATGGGATCACTACCCGGTGATGCGGTTTGGCAGATTCAGCGAACAAGAAGATTTGTTACCAACGATATTGTAGTTGTGGAGTGGGCTGATGGAAACCAATTATTTGATAATATCTGGGATCAACGCCTTGAGCTTAATTACCTGGAATTGGTCGGACCGGCAAGATAAATAACTAATACAGACATGAACTATTCTACCGTACCAGAAATAGTGCTTGGCGAAACTCCGGAAATTGATGTTCCGGAGTTAGCCGTTTCATACACCCGCAGCGGCAAACGGCAGTTTGGAAAAATCACCAGTTCCAAAGATGCCGCTGATTTTATTCGTGAAACTTTTGGAGAGGGACAGGTGGAGCTACAGGAGCAATTCATCGTGCTTTACCTGAACCAGGCAAACGAGATCATTGGATATTATAAGCACTCCAAGGGAGCCATCAATGCAACGGTGGCTGATATAAGGATTGTGCTGGCCACAGCTTTGAAGGCGCTCGCTGTTTCAATGGTAATTGCCCACAACCATCCTTCGGGCAATTTAAAGCCCTCCAGGGCAGATGAGCAACTGACCGATAAGATCAAGCAAAGCTCTACTCTTATGGATGTGAAACTGCTCGATCATATTATCGTTACCAGGGATGGCTATTACTCCTTCGCTGATGAAGGACTGCTGGGGCTTGATGGACTGAACAATAAGGAACAGTTTTTTGTGACAGCCGTTGAAAGGGATTTAGCCACGAAAAAAGAGCATAACAAACTCTCATTAGAAAAACTGGCTGCTTCTTTTGGGATCATCGATAAAACGCAGGTGAAGGAGTTGACTGAACTCGCTATCGTAAACAGGGCAAGACTGCTGGCGCATAGCGAAGGAACTGTCAAAGAACGATTCCAGCGGATAGTGGAACTGTACTACGCCCAAGTGAACTTATCTCATCGTACCTCTCAAAGTATCCTGCTGCAACAATATTCCACTCCGGCACCGATTGGTTATTTGGCGGGTGTTTTCTGTGAAATAGATAAGCTGCAATTCAACGGTGGCTTTGCCCTGGAGCCTTCTGCCGGAAATGGACTGCTAACCATTGCAGCCAAACCTGAAAGAGTGTATGTAAATGAACTGGACAGTTTCAGAAACCACAACCTGAAAACGCAAGGCTTTGCAAACGTATGGAACCGGGATGCGACCAAGCCGTTCTTTGATGTTGAGCGGAATTTCAAAGCCGTAATGACCAACCCTCCTTTTGGCAAAATGGAAACCGAAGTCATGTTCGATACTTTCCCTATTAAGTCACTGGAGCATGTGATGGCCCTGCGGGCACTCGATTGTATGTCTGATGATGGCAGAGCTGCTATTATTATTGGCGGTCATACCACCTGGGATGCCAAGGGTAGAATCACTTCGGGGAAGAACCGCATTTTCTTTAATTATCTCTACAGCCGCTATCATGTAGCGGATGTTATCAATATTGACGGTCACAAACTTTATTCCCGGCAGGGAACTTCTTTTGATGTGCGGTTTATCCTGATTAACGGCAGAAAGCCGGAAGCATCGGGC
This sequence comes from Ferruginibacter sp., assembly GCA_044226725.1. Lineage (GTDB taxonomy): Bacteria > Bacteroidota > Bacteroidia > Chitinophagales > Chitinophagaceae > Ferruginibacter. Next base: position 253,711 of record JBGAGM010000009.1, read on the forward strand.
GCAGCCCCGGTCTTTAATCCGGATAAGGATATTGTGGTAAAGACCTTCGAGGATTTATTTGACCGGGTGATGGATGCAATGGAAATAAATCAAAATCCAGCTATGAAAATTGTAACGATAAAACAGCATTTGGAAAAAGAAGCTGCGGCACTGATGAAACTATTCCAGGATGAAACGCTGGCGGCACCCTATGAACCTGCATCGGAAAGTTGTGTAGTACTGAATACCCAGGTTCCCGATAGCATGGCTTTTGAAACCAGGGAAGCCTTGCTGAGTATTAAGGGAGAAGTGGGTGGCGACATTGATAATTTTGTCCGCCACAGGTTGAAATACCCCAACAAAGCGGCTTTATGTAAAGTATTATCTGCTGAACAGATTGATGCAGTGGCAATGGCAATCTACAATATCGAAGCCAGGGGACAGGGTATGATTATCGGCGATCAGACTGGTATTGGTAAAGGCCGTGTAGCGGCAGCCATGATCCGCTATGCAGTGAACCAGGGTGTAAAGCCAGTATTTCTTACTGAGAAAGCAAACCTGTTTTCCGACATCTACCGGGATTTATCTGCCATCGGTTCAGGGCATTTAAAACCCTTCATTGTAAATGGCAGAGAATCCAAAACTGATATTAAAGATGAAGATGGCGAAGTGATCTACCAGGCACCTGCTGCGCCCGAACAGGAACGTATCATTGAATCAAGAGAGATTCCGGCAGGTTATCAATTCGTAGTGGCAACCTATTCGCAGTTTAATTCGCCGGAAAAGAAACCGGAGAAGCCCAACTTCCTTCGTGCTATTGCGGAAGGAAATATTTTCATCCTGGATGAAGCACATAACTCCAGCGGTTCCTCTAATACCGGAGAATTTCTGCAAGGGGTTGTTGCCAAAACAAAGGGCGTGGTTTTCTTATCAGCCACTTTTGCCAAGCGACCGGATAACATGCCCATCTATGCCATGAAAACCTCCATCGCTGACTGCAATATGAGTAAGGAAGATTTGGTAGAAGCCATCACCAGAGGTGGCGTGGCCTTGCAGGAAGTATTGTCTTCACAGTTGGTGGCTGAAGGCCAAATGGTACGCCGTGAAAGAAGTTTTGAAGGCGTAGAGGTTAATTATCTTTCTCTTGATACCAAGACCGAAGAACACCGGGCTATTGCCGACAATATCACGGAGATCCTTCGGGATATTATCGCTTTTCAGTCAAACTTCGTGGACAGCCAGGTAGAGGAACTCGATAAGATTGCCGTAGCCGAAGGAAAAGAAGTAGAGCTGCGGGAAGGCACTTCGCAGGCAGGCGTAGATAATCAGCCCTATTTTTCAAAAGTATTCCAGGTAATTAATCAGATGCTTTTCTCCCTCAAAGCAGAAGCTGTGGCAGAGCAGGCCATCAAGCGGCTGAAAGAGGGAAAGAAACCGGTGATTGCCTTTGCCTCCACAATGGGCAGCTTCATTGAATCAATGGAAAATGAGCATGGCACGCCGGTTGGAGATGGAGATACCATCAATGCAGATTTTAGTGAGGTATTGAAACGTGGGCTGGAAGGTGTGCTGCGCTATTCTGAAAAAGATGTGGATGGCAATTCCATTCATAAAAAATTTGAGATCAGTGAATTTCCTCCCGATGCACAAACCGAATACCATCGCATACTGGAAAAGATAAACGCCGTATCAACCGGTATTACAATTTCGCCGATTGATGTAATCATAAAAAAAATCAAAGCTGCCGGTTATAGCGTTGCGGAAGTAACAGGCCGAAAATTTGAAATGCAGCTAAACACCAATGATGCTTTCCGTCAGTTTAATAACAATGAAGTGGATGTGCTGATGATTAACCAATCGGGCAGCACCGGCGCATCTGCCCACGCTATCCCAACGGCCAAAGTACCCAAAGAGGAAGTGAAGCAACGGGTGATGATTGTGCTGCAGGCCGAACTGGATATTAATACCGAAGTACAGAAACGAGGCCGCATTAACCGTACTGGCCAAATCCTGAAACCCATTTACGATTATGTGACTTCTGCGATCCCTGCTGAAAAGCGGCTCATGATGATGCTTCAAAAAAAGCTGAAATCACTTGATGCAAACACGACTTCCAATCAGAAACAATCCACCAAGATTTTGGATGTACCGGATTTTCTGAATAAGTACGGCGATAAGATTGTAAAAGACTACCTCCAGGAAAATAAAGAAGTGAATGACCTGCTTGATGATCCCTTGCATTTGAAAAACTCGAAGGCTGACAGCGGCAGCAATGAATCGCAAACCCTGGAAGATGCAGCTCATAAAGTATCAGGCCGGGTGGCCGTGCTATCTACCAAAATGCAGCAGGACTTTTACAATGAGATCGCAGAACGATATAACGACTATGTAGAGTACCTGAAACAAATCGGTGACTATGACCTGGAAGTGGAAGCCATGAACCTGGAAGCGGAAACTGTTTCAGCAAAAGTGATAAAAATGGGTAAGGGTAGCGACAGTGCCTTTGGGGAAGACAGCACCCTGGAAACCGTTCGTGCAAATGTGTTGAAAAAGCCTTTCACTAAAACGGAACTGGAAAACCTGATTAACGAATCCCTGAAAGGCAAAGACCCGCACAAATTGCAAGATGAGATGGTGGAAGAATACGAGGCATCAGTAGCGGACCGTCTGAAACTGGAAGAAACAGAAACAAATGCCAAATATGAGGAACTGATCCGCAATATTGAGAGTGAAAAGAAGATACAAAAGATACTTTCTAAACAAGGCGAAGGAGCCTGGAGGCAGGCAATCATAGAAAGGGAAAAGGAGCTGACAGGGGCAAGAGATTTACAACTTCAAAATCTGCAAAAGACTTATTCAAACCGCAAGCAATACCTGGAAAAGGCATTCCGGTTCTTTTATATCAGCCGCAATATCCGCTACCCCATTGAAACCTATAATGGCGGTAATGAGCTGGTGCCTGCGGTTTTCTTAGGCTTTGTAATTGACCGGAAAAAGAAGAATCCCTACGCACCTTCAGCTATAAAGTTACGGATAGCCATAGGGAACAGCTCCAAATACCTGGCTATCCCGGCCTCTTATTCTGAAGACATTATGACCATCATCGGAGCCAGCGCAGATGTGTCGCAGCCCAGCATGAATGTGCTGCTGCATGAGTGGGAAAAATACACCAAGGAAAACAATACCGACCGGCGCATTAGGCATATTATTACCGGAAACCTGTTGCAGGCATTTTCCGACTTCAAAGGCAAACTGGTGAGCTATACTACCATGAACGGTGAAACTAAAAAAGGCATCCTTATGCCCGAAAACTGGAATCCTGGCGAGCAGGTGCAGGATAAAGTGGTAGTACCCATTTTAAAAGCTTCACCCATTATTAAGTCCATAACCCAGAACAGCTATATCGTTACCAATAACGGCTTATCGTTTTTCAGAACCGGGAATTACTTTAAACTGATTATTTCGGCATCCCGTTCACGGGGCGGTGATATATACCTGGACAAAGAAATCCTGGAACTGGTAGAGAAAAACAACTTCGAGAAAGTATCGGATAAAATGGTGGCCATGCTGCCAGATAAAAATATCGAAAAGCTGCTGGAGATACTGCAATCCCGGCATGGTTGTTCTGTAACACTGCAACCCTACCAGTTGAAAGACCTGAAAGATGATGCGATCACCTACTCCAACAGAAAGCGAATTGAACTGCCGCCGGATGATGAAGAACCGCAAAACGAGGTAGCCATGCTGGAACTGGAAGCCGAAGCACTCGCCCTTGAACTTGAATTATTAGCCGCATAAAAATTCATCCTATGATTACAATAGATAACTACTTCAATAAAGAAAAAGAACTTGATTTTTCATCCTTCCCCGAAGCATTAAGAAAAGGCCACGGGTTTGTAAGTAAAGCCACGGCACATGGATCGAGCTGGGTATCTTATCATTCCAGTGATGCAATCAAAAAAACGATTGACATATACCTTGAAAAGCTCAATGAATATTTAAACAGCAATGCCAAGGCTGAAAAGAAACAAACCAAAAAAGAAAGGCAGCGGCAGGAGCATGATGAAATTATTCAGGAGACCATGCGCAGACAGGGCATTACACCCAAAGAAAAGCCTGCTCCAAAAGCAAAGGATAAACAACCGATGCCACAGCCTCAAATGGTAGAACGCATTCCCGAAGAACTGCGTTTTATCCGCCGTTTTGTGAACCTCAATGACAAGACCAAAACGAAGGAAGATATACTGCGGTTTATAAACTCGCTGCAAAAAGCCATAGTGGAAAAACGCATCCGTAAAACTTCCACCTATGCCGAACAGATACGCTATATCCAGGGAAAGCTGATAGAAGTGTATAACAGCATGAAGGGCAAAATTCATCTGGAGTTAAAGCCTGATACTTTAGAGAAAATGAAGGCTTTGGTGAAAGAAGAAAAAGTAATGCCATCTGTGAATTTTATTAAGGCGTATATCAACATGAACGGTAAACCGGGCATGAAGAAAAAAGCAGACAGCTTACTGAAACGGATTACCCGGATGGTAGATAAAAAGCTGATATCGGCAAATGATCCATACATGAATGAGCTGATCAGCATTACTAAAAACCTGGAGAGCTTTCTGGATGATCCCGCCCAAAAAGCACTTTCCATTGAAAGGAACGAACTGAACGGCCTTGAAGGAATTTTAGGCTGTACATATAACCAACTGAACGGGTTTGATGAAAAGCCGGCCATCATGAACAGTATTGATTTTGCCAACCTGCAGTTTGAGACTATTGGCCTGAAAGGTAAATGGCTGGATTTGATTGGAGATCCGCCACCAAATTTTAGCGTTATGGTTTTTGGAAGACCAAAGCACGGTAAATCCTACCTGTGCATTGATTTTGCCGGATACCTGGCTCGTAATCATGGAAAGGTGCTTTACGTAGCCAAAGAAGAAGGGCTGGATATGACCCTCCAAAAGAAGCTCAACGATAAGGATGTGGCGCATCCGAACCTTTATGTGGCCTCAGTACTGCCTGAGAACCTTGCACCCTATGATTTTATCTTCCTGGACAGCGTTAATAAGCTGGGACTGACGCCTGAAGATTTAAGCAGGCTAAAAGCCAATAACCCATCTAAGTCGTTCATTTTCGTATTTCAAACTACCAAAACGGGGGCATTCCGGGGAGCCAATACCTTCCAGCATGATGTAGACGTGGTTATTGAAGTGCCGGAAAGAGGAAAGGCAGTGCAGATGGGGAGGTTTAATCAGGGAGGAGAAATCAATATCTTTACAAAACCGGAATTATAAATTAGGAATTATCAAAATGACTTCGATAATTTCTTTTTCGCCGATAGAGAGTAAGGCTAATGATCTTTATTAATTTATACTCTGTTTTAAGTATCAAAAACACAATTTAAAATTGAAGACAATTAAATCTATTAGTGATTTTTTAAACCCAATTAGCATAAATACATTTTTTCAAAGCACTTGGGCGAAAAAAACTATGGTTTATAAACACATATTTAATTTACCATTTTCACTAAAGCAATTTCAGTTGCTTTTAGATTCACAAAATCTTTCTTATCCAGATATTCAATGTTATTCTGATAAGGGAGAAATTTCTCCACAATTATATTGTAGTAATCGTACAGGAAACCAAAGAGCCAACAAAAATAAAATTAGCCAACTTCAACAGAACAAATTAACCATTAGAATTTCTAATCTTACTAAGTATAGCCCGATTATGGATAGCTGGGCTAAAGAATTACAAAAAGTTTTTGGTTGTGATATTCATATCAATGCGTACTATACAAATGGAAGGTTTAAAGGATTAGAAGCACATTATGACCCACATCACCTATTTGCTCTTCAACTACAAGGCCAAAAAGTTTGGAAATTAGGTGACATTGTTATTGACACGCCATCGCATCAATTCATGCCTAAGCTTAATAGTGCAGTCCAAATAAAGAATGAAGTAATATTAAAAAGGGGCGAAGTTCTTTACATCCCCCCTGGTTTATGGCATCAAGCTTCTACTCCTAAAAAATCTCTACATATTACTATTGGTATCCACCCTCCTAGATGGAATGATTACTTATCGCAGATTTTGAAATATTCATCTGAAAGACATCCAATTTATCGGACACATTTACCGTTAGAAATATCAAATGGAATTTGCAGATATGTGCCAAATGAAAAAGACGCATTAAGTTTAATTAATTATCTAAAAAATCAGGTTTCTGAATTTGTAGCTAAATCAAAAATAGAAAATTCAAGTACGATAGAACAAGGGATAGATAATGGTGCTTTCACAGATGCAAAATCGTTTAATCAATTTTATGGAGATGTTTGGGAAATTTTAGAGAATTACTCTTGTCCATTATCTCTATATGTGCGAGGTTCCTTTAAAGAAATTAATCCAAAACATGATCCTTGGGATATTGACTTGTATGCAGTTGTTGAAGAAGAAGACAATCTGTCTGATAAAGTACATCATATCTGTACAACTCTTGAAAATAAATATCCAGAACTACCCAGAATTGACCTTTCTATATTGCCAATAGGAAAACTGCGTAACAGCTCCAAATACACGTTAAAAAGACTATTGTTACACCATGATGCGATACTTGTAAAGGGCCTGGACATAAAAAAGAATATACCACAACCTTTATTAAATGAAAAAACTGCAGAGTTGGTTAAGAATATAACAAAACACTTTCTGTATAACCATTACATAAAAATTAAGGTAAAAAATTTTAATAATACTGACTTAAAAAGCAAGGATTTTCAATATATGAAATCAATTGCTAAAGGAATTCTTCGTTCTGGAACTTTTATTTTGATAAAGGAAAAGCAAGTTTTTGTACGTGACGTTACCGAGTGCTATAAGATATTAATTAAAACCTATCCTGAAGTTGAAAGGGAACTTAAGATAATAAAATCCATTTTTAAAAATAGGGTGTTGGATGCACAGAATTTTGATTTATCTATTCGTAAAATTTATAACCTCATTTTTCAAAATTAAATATGTTTGAACCCCTTATTTTAAGCACCAAAAATTTACTTAATTCTGATCACATCAATAACTTACTGAACGGTAAGGTGTCATGTATAATTATTGAAGACTTTTACTCACCAGACTCTTGCAAGGTGTTGGCAGAATATTTACAGTCCAAACCGAATCTCTTCAAAACATACAATAATATTGATGCAAAAGTATTAGGGAATCCATTATTCTGGGATGGGAATACGTTCAATCAATATTTAGATGCCTCTGAAATTTGTAAAAATCAAGTATACAATATATATAGAAATCTGAAGATAGAAAACCCGCTGGAGTTAGTAATAAACACTTTTAATTTTATTTGGAGTAGTGGAGCAGTGATTCCTAGCGAAGGTAGTAAAAGTTTTTATGCAGGGGATATACGTATAATTAATAATGCTGGCTTGCATACTGACGTTGTAACAAGAAACATTAAATCTGGCGTTTTGGGCCAAATTAAAAAACAAATGAGTTGGAATATTTACTTAACAGAACCAGGTAATACATTCGGAGCTTTAGAAATATTTGATAAGGAGTTTAGTGAAACTGATAGAATACTTAAACAAAAAAATGGATTTGGATACAAGAAGCAGATAGTTCAAAATTGTTCCAAATACGCAATTCTTCCAAAACTGGGACGCTTTGTTTTATTCAAAAGTTCTAACTATCATAAGATTAAAAAAAATCCTGATAGAAATTGTCCAAGAATCACTGTCACCAGCTTTATTGGATTTATAAGTAAAAGACGACCATTAATATTTTGGTCTTAAATGAGTGCACTTATTGATAATACAATAATACTTATAGGGCCTGCTTGCACGGGCAAAACAACACTTGCTAATATTGTAGCTGGCCAACTTGAAAGGAAACATGTTAGTCTGGATAATGTAGCAAAAAGCTACTACTTAGATTTTGGTTTTACAAAAAAGGACTTTTCCCTAATTGAAGAATCAGAAGGCTATTTGCAAGCGTACAAAAAATGGGAACCTGCAAGAGTTTATGCAGTAAAAAGAGTTCTAGCCGAACAAGCTGGGGCAGTAATTGATTTCGGTGCAGGACACAGTCACTATTTGAATAAAGAACATACTAAAGAGGTACAAATTTTACTCAAACCTTTTTCTAATATTTTTTTGATATTACCATCAGAACAATCTGGTGCTCTAACTATTTTAAGAAATAGGAATCTCGCAATAAGAAAAAAAGACTGGGTGTTTGAAGGTTACGATCTCCTCTTACATTGGATAATAGATAGCGACAATTATCAGTTAGCTAAAAAAATTGTTTATACCCGAGAAAAACCACTCTTTAAAGTTGCGAATGAAATTATTGCCGAAACTAATTTGCAATAGTTAGTATTATCTCGGTTTTTTATCATAAAAGCTATCGTACATTCTCTGATTTCCTTCTTTGAATGAGATTCCCTCCTTTTTCTGATTCATGTTTTTACCTGAAGACCTATTAGCCTTTTTAATATATTCATCAATATCAGATTTGATAACAATTTTCGCCTTTGACTTTTTCATAAATATATTTTTAATAATTAGTCAGATGGATGATATTCAAAGTCTACTAAAAACGTTAATTTCTTTTATGAAAGGTAGTAAAATTTTTTTTGAAGGCAATATTACAAGCCCATTTTTATTTACTAAACTTCTTCATAGTTGGCAAAGTGGGTTTAGTTATTTGATAGAATGATACCAATTAATATTAATGCCGGAAAATGCTGAATAGTTACTACTAAAAGGTCTTTTATCACTCTATATTTTCCATTAGTATTCTCTTTTGGGTTTGTTTAAATATGGCATCAATCTGTACATAACTCTCAGATCCTCAATAACCTGGTTCATAGTTATCTCACTTAGGGGAGCGAAAAAATGAAGCCTTGTAAATCAAATATTTACAAGGCTTTTTTAATTGATCCCTTACCGGATTATTGAACCATGATGCTGTTACGCTAAAAGCACTTCTGCAGGAATACTTAACTCCCTGTGAAACAATTTTGCCAGCTCCAGTGTGAGTGGTTTACGCTTATTTAACAACGCTGACACATACCCTTTACTGCCCACCTTTCCCACTAAATCCTTGTTTTTTAAACCCAAGTCCTGCATCTTCAATTTAATTACTTCAATAGGATCAGGAACAGGGACAGGGTAATGAATATCTTCATATTGCTTTATGAGCAAAAGTGCTACCTGTACCTTTTCACCTTGCGGGCTATCGGGTTTAACATGGCTGTCGAATTGTTTGTCAACCCAATCCAGGTATTCCTGATATTGTTTCTTTGTTTTTATTATTTTGAGTTCCATAATTATTTCTTTTTATACTGAATAGTAGTAACATCTATTTTATCATATTCTGCATGTGTTCCGAACCATTTTACCTGTATGGCTTTAAACGCAAACACTATTCTCACTACCAGCCTGTATTTATTTCCCATGATATTAAAAACCACCCTGTCATCTGCAACAAGGCTTGCATTTCCATACACTTTTTTTAATTCATTAAAGTTTTTAAAATCACTTTTCACCAGTTCATGGTACCACTCCTGTAAAGCTGTTGCAGCAGCAGGATACTTCTTGCAATATTCCATTAAAGTATTTCTGGTTATAATATTAAACACGGTGTAAAGATAATAAAAGTTTTCTAATAGTAAACATTTTCTGACCCTGAAAATAAAGCACTAAGTCTATAAATAACTCTCAGATCTTCAATAACCTGGTTCAATTCTACCCTACTTAGGGGAGCAGATATAAAAGTAAAAGGGTTATACTTTGATAGTATAGCCCTTTTTTATTTAATAGGTGCGAACTTTGTACTTAAGTAAACTTTCTATGTTGTTATATACTATTTCGAAATTAGCATAGTGAAAAGCATTGGACTTATTGGATTTAGCCACGACACATCGGTAGTTGAATATTATCAGGAGATAATCAACACAATTAATTTAGCTAACAATAGTTTGAAATATGACATCCTTGTATATTCTATTAGAAACCACCCTGAAGAAAATCATCTTATAGCCCGGCTTTGTCAGGTTTATTTTTACATGATGGGAAATGGGGCTCAAGCACTAATTTTTGCCAATTACAAGTTAGAAATGTTAAGTCATTACTTAAATTTCCTCCATAAACCATCTGTATTAAGTGCTACTGGAATTATTGCCGATAAGATTAAACAATCCAACATTGAAAAATGCCTGGTATTTGATTTGTCGCTGTCTGAAGACCTATACTTTTTTCTAAAAGATTTGATAAAAGAAAAGGTCAATTTTTATGTGTTAAATATACAAGATAGAGAGAAAATAAAGAGAGCTTTAGAGCTTGAATCGGATATTTGCAATTTATCTCCTGTCTGTATCAGGCAATTAAATAAAATGATGAGTAAGATTTTAGAATGTGGAGTTCAGGCTATTTTGATTGATTCTTCTGATTTGAATAAGATTACTCAGCAATTGATTATTGGCATTCCCATTTATTACATTCGCAGAACACATGTAATTAACGCTGTAGATTTTTACATTTAAAAATCACAAACTGTTTTTAGGTGTATCCCAGCCGTAATAATTGATTCTCGGAATAGTAAGTGCATTCATCTCAAAAGGAACCTGTTGTTTAAAGCGATCTTTTATTTGAGCTATTTTTAATGCATCATAAAAAGAAGATGCGTCTAATAGTGCAATAGGCATACCTACATTGGCAGATTGTTGAATAACCTTTTTCGATCCGGTGGTAAAGGATGAAGTAGTAACATAAATACCCGCTGTCATATTCCCCAATAACAGCGCTCCTACAAATGCTCTTATTTGTTCCAATACTATAGTATTTTTCGAACGTTTTACTTGAACTCCAATCTGCTGGTTGCTGGCATTTGTCAGAACAATATCAATACCACCATCATTGGTAAAACTTCTGGCTTGAGTAAAATATCCTAAAGATTTAAAAACATCTGCAACAACATCTTGAAATAACTTTGGATTTATGTTAAACCGTTGCTCAAAACTTCTACTTAAAAAATCTCTTACTTCGCTCAATGGTTCATTGATATCAGGTTCATCTAATTTCTTTAAAATAGCAGCGCAACCAAACTTAATATCCCATATTTGCCATTCTCGTGCCGAAATACAAATATTTTTTATTAATCGCCACCACCCACAAGCCCAACAATAGTATACTTCAACATCTATGTCTTCAGATGGCAGCTCAAGTTCGAGACAACAATCTTCTAAATCATGAATTTCTTTATACACTTGGATAGTTTGACTATGAGCATCAATTATTTCTTCATTCGAAATATCCCAACAGTCTTCAATTTCCGTTATTACAAGTATGCTATTACAATATGGACAGCGATTTCTGAAGGGATTATCGCTGATATTTCTTCCATCCGTATATTCTAAATGTTTATACATTTTCTCTAAAATACATAATGGCGCAGGAATGTCTTTAAACGCCGAATATGTTTTTCTATTCCAATAAGAATTTGAGGAAAATGTTGCAACTTTCGTTAGGAAAAGAAGCAGGAGGTTATTAACCTTCATCTGTGATCAACATTACATCAAAATCGAATTGATTGACGCTTCCCGAAAGCTCAATCGAGCAGCGAATGGGATAATCAATCCGCAAAGCTCCGTTTGATCTCAATTGATCAGGCAATACAATATTGGGTTCTACTAACAGTACCGGCTGAAAGTAAGATGGTCTGTTATAGCTAACTATTGAATAAGGTTGCCTGAACGCTATGCCTTTACTTGTTATCGCATTTATTATTAAATAAAGTCCATTCATTGACAGTTTTGTAGCCCACTCATCGGGGTGGGTCCACTCGAATAATGGGGTAAAAACAATTTTTTTAATTTGTAAAAAAGATCCAAGTTGGCCAAGTGTAATTTCTTTCATTCTTTCTTTATTAGTTAAGCGTATTGTTACATCTCGCTTAATCAGATCTGTCGCTGCTATACTATAGCTGGTGCCTCTACCTGCTCCATGCACAATAAGATTTCTCATTGAAACCAAGTCTGAAAGGATCCGTTTAACTGTTGAGTTCGGGATTTTTAATTTTTCTGCAATTTCCCCACTACTGATTGCAGGATTATTTTCCACCAAGGCATAGATTCCCTGTTCACGCACACCGGCTGCCTCTCTTTTTTCTTTTTGCTTGACCTTTCCTAACAATTGTTGTTGTATATTTTTCAAGCAGTCTAGAAAAAAATGTACCCAATCCTTTACATCTTCGCCCGGCCGGTTGCGTTGGGCATCCATCAGATTTTTATAGTACTCCTTCTTTCGGTGTTCTATTTCATGCTCAAAACTTACATACTCGATCCATGCATACCCACTTTTCAGCAACAAAAGAGTGGCAAGCAAGCGACTTAATCGACCATTACCATCCTGAAACGGATGTATGCTCAGAAATTCATACACAAAAATGGCAGCTTTGATGAGCGGATGTGTGGAGGTATCTTTATTATACCAATCAATTAAGGCAGCCATTGCATCCTGTGTTGCCCATCCAGGTGCAGTAGTTTCAAAAATAGGTGTCTTTGTTCCGTCAATTTCTGTTCGCTCCACTCTATTAGTATTTACCTTATAATTCCCTTTATGATAGGCGTCCTTTTGACTAAAACGCATTAAACTATTGTGAAGATGCCTGATGCTGTTTTTGCTATATTGATATCGCGATAAGACTCTCCAATTAAATTGAGTGTTTCATAATATCCGGCTACCTCTTGCTGGTCTCTTTTACTTAGGTTGGTTATATCAAGGTTTTCGATTAGTATTTCAACTTCTTTGTCGCTTAGATGTGAACCTTCTATTCTGGTCGACGCACCTATGCTGCGAACTGTAGCCATTGATTTTAATTCTTTCAATGTCTTTTGTTCACGTCTTTCGATCGCCTGCCAAGATGCATCAAAACGATCGAGTTGATTCAACTCCTGCAATAAGATCATCCAGTTAGCTGGATTAAATTGGAATGTATGTATGAACATGTTACCGATATTGAGACGATTCAATACGAAATGAGATGATTATGGGCGTTTTCTTTAAAAATATCAATAATCGATGCGAAATGAGATGATTAGAGCCAAAATAAATAAAATTACAGGGGAAACCTAAACGGATGGAGTTTAACTAAATCTACAATTATATACTTCCTTTAAATATTACTTAAATTAAAAAATTGACTTATAAAAAGTTAATAGCTCCTGTAATTTCTCATAGCTGCATCTTTCGTCGATAAGAGGAGCGAAAAAAATGAAGCCTTGTAAATCAAATATTTACAAGGCTTTTTTAATTGATCCCTTACCGGATTATTGAACCATGATGCTGTTACGCTAAAAGCACTTCTGCAGGAATACTTAACTCCCTGTGAAACAATTTTGCCAGCTCCAGTGTGAGTGGTTTACGCTTATTTAACAACGCTGACACATACCCTTTACTGCCCACCTTTCCCACTAAATCCTTGTTTTTTAAACCCAAGTCCTGCATCTTCAATTTAATTACTTCAATAGGATCAGGAACAGGGACAGGGTAATGAATATCTTCATATTGCTTTATGAGCAAAAGTGCTACCTGTACCTTTTCACCTTGCGGGCTATCGGGTTTAACATGGCTGTCGAATTGTTTGTCAACCCAATCCAGGTATTCCTGATATTGTTTCTTTGTTTTTATTATTTTGAGTTCCATAATTATTTCTTTTTATACTGAATAGTAGTAACATCTATTTTATCATATTCTGCATGTGTTCCGAACCATTTTACCTGTATGGCTTTAAACGCAAACACTATTCTCACTACCAGCCTGTATTTATTTCCCATGATATTAAAAACCACCCTGTCATCTGCAACAAGGCTTGCATTTCCATACACTTTTTTTAATTCATTAAAGTTTTTAAAATCACTTTTCACCAGTTCATGGTACCACTCCTGTAAAGCTGTTGCAGCAGCAGGATACTTCTTGCAATATTCCATTAAAGTATTTCTGGTTATAATATTAAACACGGTGTAAAGATAATAAAAGTTTTCTAATAGTAAACATTTTCTGACCCTGAAAATAAAGCACTAAGTCTATAAATAACTCTCAGATCTTCAATAACCTGGTTCAATTCTACCCTACTTAGGGGAGCAGATTTAAAAGCAAAAGGGTTATACTTTGATAGTATGACCCTTTTTTAATGGTCAATACAGCCAAACCACGATATAAAAGGACTGGCTCCAACCAATGGGTCTCATTTCAAAGAGATCTGAATTTCATGCAACATACATCATATCCTCCTGTCTCTATAAGTCAATAAGTATAGCAATCATAGTATAGCCATTAATCAACTAAATCAGAACATGAAAAACATTTTATTGGTTTTTATGTGCGTAGCCATATGCACTACAGCCTTTTCGCAAGCAACACTTAAGGGAAAATTGATAGACAGTACAGCAAAAACACCCCTCAGCTTAGCTACTGTAACAGTTTTTAAAGCAGCTGATACGGCCATTATTACTTACAGGTTAAGCAATCCCGATGGTGATTTTAAAATCCCGGGGTTGCCATTTGATGTGAACTGCAGGGTTGTGGTTTCGTATAGTGGATACAGCGGATACAGGAAAGAATTTACCGTTAAAAGCGATCAGCCGGTTTTAGATCTTGGTAATGTTTACATGTCGCCTGCTACAACAGCAATGCAGGAAGTTGTCGTATCCGCAGAACGGCCACCGGTCATCATTAAAAAGGATACGGTTGAATTCAATGCCTCGTCTTTTAAAACATTACCCAATGCATTGGTAGAAGATCTCCTAAAAAAATTACCCGGGGTGCAGGTAGATAAAGATGGAAACATCATGGTTAACGGGAAACCTGTTAACAGGATATTGGTTGATGGCAAATCATTTTTTGGAGATGACCCAAAGATGGCCTCCCGCAATTTGCCGTCACAGGTAATCGATAAAGTACAGGTAACAGATGATAAAGAAGAAATGATGCGCAATGGAGATGATAATCCGAACAACGCAGGCAAAGTGGTTAATCTTACTTTGAAAAAGAGGATAAAGAAAAGCATGTTTGGTAAAGCCTATGCAGGCGGCGGTGCCGGGCCGCAGGGTGGCCGGTATGAAATGGGGGCTATAGCAAATGTTTTCAGAGACACACTGCAGGTAAGCGTAATGGGCTATTCCAATAATCTTAACCGCCCGGGTTTCAACATCAATGATATTCGGCAAACAATGGGTCTCAACCGTTCTATCGAAACGATGGGTGGTAATTCCAACAACAATAATAATAACAGCAACTTCGGCTCTTCCTTCAGCATCAATGATATCAATTTTGGAGGAGAATCACGGAGCGGCGGTATCACAAAAAGTGATGGCGCAGGCATCAACATCAATCATTCTCCTAACAATAAGCGATCTGTTTACGGTCAATATTTTTTGGGGCGTGTTTCTACAGATGTACAAAATGAGAACAGAACCGATATCTACAAAGAGGATACTGTAATAAGTAATTTTTCAAATCAGCACTATACCGAGACCGGAAATTCACATGTGTTTGGGGCTGGTGCAAGGTTGAAACCCGACTCAACAATAAACCTCATCATTGGTTTAAACTATGTAATGTCCCGAACCAGGTCCGAAAAAAATGACAACAGGATTGGTGTCAATAATTTTCTGGGAAACTTAAATAACGGTCTTGTAAATAATACAGGCGATCTGAAAACCAACATGTATAGCCATAATATAATGTTCACCAAACTATCCAGGGGCAAAAAAGGACGGCGATTCAACATTACGCACTACCTGGCATGGAGCAAACGGGACAAAGATGACTATACTAATGCCGGCATTGCATATCAGCAGCCAGTTAGAAAAGACACCTCTTATAACCAATTGCGCAATGAATGGGTTCCAACGTTGACAGCTAACGTGGCCGGTAACTTCAGTGAGCCACTGATCAGGAACTTCTTCTTCAGGCTGGGTGCACGCTATGATTATGAAAAAATGGATGACAGGGTTGCCACATTAGCAAATAACTCTGGCGACCCTGTAAAAGCCCTGAGCAGCGGGTTTACCAGGGAAAGCAGCAAGTACAGCATTACTGCAGGAATTGAATACAGGTACAAAGACTTTACTTTCCGGCCGGGCATACGATATCAATCGCAAAAATTTTTTACCAATATATACTCATTGAATCAGTCAATCAAACAAGAGCAGAATAATGTTTTGCCGCAGTTCGATTTTGTATATAAAAAATTAACACTTTCCTATAACCGGGATGTAGTATTACCATATTACACCAACCTGATACCGGTATTGAACAATAGTAACCCTTATATGGCCAGGATGGGCAATCCTGATCTTCAGCCGGCATTACAGGACAGGGTACGTATTAACCTGAACACTTATAACCCAAAAAATACCCTGGGTGTATGGTCATGGTTTGAAGCTTCGCAATCAAAAAATGTTATAGTAGATAGTATTGTGTTAGATCAGGGGGGTATACAAACAATATACCCGGTAAATGCAAATGGGTATAAGCGTGTTGCAACTAATTTCGGATTGTACCAGAATAAAAGGAATGCAAAGAATTTTATGATCCCATGGTATTTTGGTACCTGGACTGAATATGTTGAAAATTACTTTTACTATAATGGAGTTCGGAGCAGGCAAAACAGGTTGAATTGTAATTTCTGGAGTGGCATCGGATTAAACTGGGATGATAAGCTGGAATTGAACCAGGAATATTCCTTTGGCTACCGGTTTGTAAA
The DNA here is from genome assembly GCA_044226725.1 of Ferruginibacter sp. GTDB lineage: Bacteria > Bacteroidota > Bacteroidia > Chitinophagales > Chitinophagaceae > Ferruginibacter. The sequence continues at coordinate 270,463 of JBGAGM010000009.1, forward strand.
GAATAGTAATGCTGCTTTTGAAGGTACCAGGTCATTTAGCCAAACGATCGGCACAGAGATAATAGCCCGCTACATAAAACATGTAATATTTGATACAAGATTGCGTTTGATCACGAATGATGTTTTTGATGATCCTGCACTGAAAAAGATGTATCTGTGGAATGCTGCAGTAAATTTTACTTTCTTTAAAGACGAAAGAGCAGTATTAAGGATAAGTGCAAATGATATATTGAACCAGGGGAAGAACGTGTACATGTCACCTAATCAAAATACTGCATTCTTTTCTAAGGGAGATGTGCTGGCGCAATATTTTTTGGCAACATTCACTTATAATCTCAGGCCTGCAGGCGCCAAAAGAACAGCGGCGGGTGGCAAATGGTCTTTGTTTTAGGCAGTTTGGTGAAAAATAATTGTCCTGTTTCCCTGTTGCGTCGGGTGTGATTTTTTTCGCAGGCTTTTTATTCCAGCTAACGAAGCAGTAATTAAATGCTGTTCGTTGAAATTTTATTAAAGAATTGATACTATTTGTTCGTCGTTATTTCTGCAACCAGGCTCCGTTGCTATCACGATCCTGGATGCCTGCAAATTATAAAAGCGTTGCGCTCACCCACACACCTCCACGACCTTCATCCCATAATGCCTGGGATGCTCAGCCATCTCATTCCCCTCCAGGCAGCTAACCCTTAGCATCAGCATCCAGGAGTCATCCTTTTTTGGTAGCTGCAACACCAGCTTACAGTCATCATGGTATTCGCCGGTAAAGCTGTAGGGGTTTGATAATATAAACGCGGTTTTCAAAGATGCTTCCTGCAATGCATCTCCGTACAGCAATATTCCTTCAAAATAAAAATGGGTTACCAGCCTGTTGTTTTGCCGTACCGCATTTTTCGTCACTGGTATTTGTATTTCAATAAAGCCATGGTCCTTTTGTATCTTATAATTGGCCTGCATTATTTTTTCAAATGGATAATCCTCCTGAAAATCAAATCCTTTAAACTGTAAAAACTTAATTATCCCTGTTTGTTTATATTCAGGAATAAGCATCCGGTTTAGCCTTGCATGCAACCTGCCTGTAGAAAGTGACCTGGTAAACTCTTCCAGCTTTTCTCTTATGCGTTTATTGGCAGGGCTCACTACTTTGGTAACAGAAGCATTTATTGAAAAGCTTCTGTTTAACTCAGCTCCGTTTACACTTCCCCTTTTTCGTCTCAGGTACCAGCCTTCTTTCGTTTTTACAGCTGCATATTGGTTCGGGTCCGGATTATGCGGCGGCTTCTTTGGCACTTTTTTCTTTTTTGCCATTAGTTCAGGTTTTTTCAAATATATCAAATATAAAAAACTGTTTTCTGTTTACTTATAGCAGAGCTATAGCAGACATATAGAAGAGTTATAGTAGAGTTACGCCGTAGTAACTATACAGAAACCCCTCATTTACCAGCATACAGGCTGCTACCTTACTCTGAGCCGGCTTTGTTATAATAATGCTCATAAGTTCAGCCAGCCCTTTCATAAAAAAATCCCCCGGTGATTACCGGGGGATTAGTATGATCAGGTTGTTCTGATTAGTTCATCACTACTGTATCACCACCCTGCACATGGTCAGCCTGTTGCCATTTCTGTCAAC